>CAZDZV010000008.1:17993-72451 GCA_964510025.1 uncultured Methanosarcinales archaeon | reverse complement strand
AAACAGCGTGACTGTTAGAAGGGAATTTACTGTTGATAGCGATGAGCCCAGGATAGGCAGGACAGAGCCGAGGAGAGGATATGCAAACGGCATCTTTAATGTTGAGTTCATGGAAGAAAATCCTGTCCTGCTGCAGCTGCACTTCGGCAATCTTGAGCTTGGCTATGAGACCAATACCCTTGACATATCTGAAGAATGTGTTGAAGACAGGGGCTATTCGTGCAGCACCTATGCAGAACTGGACAGATATGACGGGACAGAGATAGAATACTGGTTCACCCTTGCAGATATTGCAGATACCTCAGACGAGTCCAGAAAAGAAGAGCTGGATGTGGATGTGACACCGCCAGAGATAATAGACATTGATCACACCATAGATGGAAGGCGAGTTTATTTTGAGATCGAGGTTGAGGAAGATAATTTTGACGAAATAGTCTATATCGACAATATGGATTCAAGGCCTAGGGAAAGGCGGCTTTGTTCGCGGCTTGACGATGGTATCTGCGAGGCAAGGCAAAGCTTCAGGACCGGATGCCATCAGCTTACCATACAGGTAATCGACGAGGCTGGCAATGCAGTCGGCCATGAGCTTCCTGAATTTACAGTATAATTGTAACCATGCTGAGACAAAAAGCTATTTAAGAAGTTAACTGGAAAGGTTTAAATACCTGGACTTTAAATTCTAGATATATCAAATTGGGGGTGTTTATATGAAAGTATCAGACATGGTTAAGGGAGTTCTGTGTGTTTTTTGTGTTTGGGTTTTTCTGATTGGCGCTGTTTCTGCGGATATAGGCTCTGGTTTTTGGTATGACAAGGAAGCTGATCCGGTGAGCAGCCTGGAATTAGGTACATGGGAAGAGGCATATGATGGCGGAGCAGCCGGAGAACCTGGCAATGTTCTGTCAGCTGAAGGAGACAGTGGACAGTGGGAAGTTAGTGGCCTCACATTGACCGGATCTCCAGTGCCGATTGATCCTATTGACGATGCTATCGCCAGATATAAAACAGAATATACCGGAGGAACACTGGCCCTGGAGGCAGACGGATGGGCTGACGGCACGATTATGGCCGGCATCACAGGGACAGTCTATAGCAACCACTATGACGATGACAGCCTGGAATCTGTTATGGTGTTCCAGGGCACAGTGCAGGGAGAAGCGCCTTACTCTCTGTTGGTCATTGCTGAAGTGATAAGGACAGACGAAGATGCAGAAGGCCATAACGGGGATGTGACCAGGGCGCTTCTGTACTTGAATCCTGCAGGTATTGACCTGAGCCTGCTGGAGACAATACACAGCCTGCTGACAGATGAAAGCATCGGATTGGAAGAGATAAAAGCAGAGATAATCATGATCGAACAGGCAGTTACGCATGAAACATACGGGTTGCAGGCGCTATATGGCCTGATAAGCCCGAATCTTGATGCTATGGTAAGCTCAAGAGCTTCGCCCGAGGACCTTGCTGGGTTGGCAACAGAAGCAAATGTTGATGATGTAGGGGCAAAGGTTGATGCGATCCAGGCAGGCATTGATGAGCTGGATATCCCAAATATAGACGATCTGGCGCTCGAGGCAAGCGTACAGGATATAATAAGCAAGATCGATGATGAGGCTACAGGACTTGTTGAGATTAAGACAGAGATAGCAGCAATAGAGGCTGCTGTCAGCAATCCAGATGAATTCAAGGCTGATGTATCTGATCTAGCAGAAGAAGCCAGCGTCCAGGCCATACTGGACCTTATCCTCAGTCCCACGTTCGGCATTGAGGAGATCAAGGACGAGGTCAGGAACATAGAGGATAAGCTGCCTGAGGACGGTATAGCTGATGAAGCAAGCGTCCAGGAGATACTCAACAGCAAGGAGGATTTCAAGGCTGTGATACCTGAAGACCTGGCCACTGAAAGCGAGGCTGGAGCGATTGAGAGCAAGCTGGATGATATTGACCTGAGCGATTTGGATGCTGCTGTTAGCTCGAGGGCTTCAGCATCTGCTGTCGCAGATCTCATCGACATTCTTGAGGATCCGGCATTTGGCCTGGAAGAAATCAAGGATGAAGTAAGAAACATCGAAGATGAAGTAATGGATGAAGAGCATGGGTTACAGGAGATAAAGACTGAGATAATCGGGATTGAGAGCAGGCTCCTGGAGCTGGAAGGAAAAATCACGTCCATGGACGGCAAGCTCGACCAGGTTCTGGGATTGCTGAATCCTGACTGCGGCAACGGCGATATCCAGCCAGGAGAGCAGTGCGATGACGGGAACAACGCTAATGGAGATGGCTGTGACTCGAACTGCAGGCTGGAAGTCTGCGGCAATGGCATTGTGCAGTCAGGGGAAGACTGCGATGATGAAAACAGCAACAATAACGATGGCTGCAAGAACGACTGCACCTACAACGTATGCGGGGACGGAGTTCTTTACACAGGTGTGGAGCAGTGCGAAGATAACGATGATTGCGGAGCTGAAGAAAGATGCACCGGATGCCAGTGCAGACCGGTGGACATTGAATGTTCGCAGGATTCAGATTGCGGAACTGACAGCTTTATAGGGATGCCCTATTGTGTAGGATTTGACGTGACCCAGGTATACAGGGAATACACATGCTATCTGCCCGGTACAGAGCAGAGCTACTGCGACCATACAGAAGAGGAGATAGCCAAGGAAACCTGCTCAAATGAATGCAGGAATGGAGAATGTGTTGCTCTGGGCAATGTGGTTTTCAGGACCAATGCAGAAGGCGGAGACTATCAAGAAGACACGTGGATTGCTGTCGATACTGACGAAGATGGCATCATGGAAGGATACGAATTCACAGGTGCATCCGGAACAGTATACAGCTGCCATGGCGCAAAGCTTGTAGAGACTCCGGAAGGCTACGGCGTATATGACTCCAGCAGGTTTGGAGTGTATGTGTGCATGCCCGATGGCTCAAAGTTCATCTACAGGAAATACAGCGATGACTCAGATGATGCTGTAACAGGTTCAGAACCCACAGAACCTTATACCGGCAATGGGCAGGAGACCTATATTTAATTTTGAGGGCGAACCCACAGATTCAGCAAAAATCCGAATTTTTGTGTGCCAGGAATAGATGAGGGCATATCTGTGGGAGCCTGTCTTCTTCTATTGGATTGATTAGTCATCCAGGTTGCTATTGATACTGCGAATGTTCTTGTCTTAGACTGCGGCATAGATAAGTGTTGGACTAATGTATAAGTGACCAAACAAGTCTCTAATATGCCTAATGCCTGTCCCTCCCTCCAAAAGGTGGGTGGCGAAAGAACGCCTCAATGTATGAGGGGCAATATTTTTTCTTATCCCCCCTTTATAGCTGCATTTTTTATGATTTTCTTGGCCATTGTGCATATTTGCCACCCCTATTTGTCAGCAATACATAGACCTTATTCCTGAAAGATTTAATAATCCTTCCTGCACTTCTGAGATAACATGAATATTCTATCTTTCTTTCCCTTGGCTTTTTTCAGGTGAATCAGGTTCCTGTCAAAATCAATATCTTCCCATTTTAGATTTATTATCTCACTAAACCAGATGAATAACCAACCTGGATAATGAGCCTATGGTCACTGCTCTTAGTTGTGCCGGCAAGCTTTGCTATCTCTTCCTTTGAATGTATTACAGGCAGCTTCTTCCCTATTTGGATACTGGGCCAATTAACGCCTTGTATCTCTGCAGAATCCCGCTAATAGCATTAGACTTTGATGGCAAGACCTGCTGATCTTACAGTTTCATCAGATGCTTTCTTATCAACAAGCCATAAAGATAATCTCGGTTGCAAGATATATAATTCTTTTGTAGCTGATCCGTTGCTTTAAGAGTACTGTTTTACTACCTTATTTAGGCAAAAATTTTTATATCTTATAACATATACTTCTAATTACCGTAATATTTAAATATACATATCCAATTATTTGTTATTATAAAGTAAATAATAATTAAAATTACCAAAAGGTAGTATTATTGGGGGAGTTAACATTGATTAGCAAAAAAATATTCGTCTTGTTGTTTGTCCTGATAATAGCTCTGCCTTCTATATGCAGTATAAGGACAAGGATTGGAAATGTCAGGGCTATCGTTAATGTTAATGCATCTCCGCAAGATCCGGCTGTTCTTCAAAGGTCAATATTGGTCAAGAACACAAATGATTTCGCTGTCCGTATAAACGTAGTGGTTGACGAAAAATACGACTACTTCATAGACATACAGGATGAGGAGTTTGTTCTTCAGCCTGCTGAATCAAAAAATGCCAGGTACACTGCTACCATCGACAGAGGAGGTATCTTTGAGATCGCATTCAATGTTGGATTTTCGCCTGCTGATCCTGATGTGAAGGATAACAACGCAGGGCTGATCTCGACATTAATCGTAAATTCTGAGGGTCCTGAGATAGACGACGGGGCGCTGGAAGTGGAAGAAAGGGAGATGCCGCCTCCTCCGCCTGTGGCAAACCCGGGCCAGCCTGAACCAGAAGACACCGGAGTCTCTGTGACGCCAGGCTCGAAGGACGCTTTCAAGGCTGAGGAGCCTGAACCGAACAAGATGCTTGTCGGCAGCATGATAGTGGCCATTATAGTGGCTGTAGGCCTGCTTGCATTCTTTGTGATAAACAAGGGAAAATGAAAAGGATATTGATAATTTTTAGCATCCTGTTCTTTGTTAGTTTTGCTGCTGCTGAGACCAACAGAGTGGTCTATCTGGTCAACAGCGAGTTCGGTATGGAGCAGACCATCATTGATAATCTGGAAGACCTTGGATTTGCGGTGGATACTGTTTTTGACGAGGATATAGGGGATATTGTCTTTTCTGACTATGATTTTATGGTGGTAAACAACGAGATTTTTTCAAATAATGAGGATATACCTGTCAACGAATTTCCTGCCCTTATATTGAACAGGTATTATATGGATGACTGGGAATGGGTAAGGCGGCTTTCTCAGCGTGCTTCAAGCCGTCCTCTCTCAGGCTATGTGACAGACCCGGACCATTTCATCACGCAGGGCCTTTTCGGCACAGTACAGCTTTATTTGTTGGGCGACCTTACGCTGACAGGCTACTATATGGACAAGCTTGTCAAGGCGCCTGCCGTGGAATCAGTCCTTGCCATAAGCGACTCTCCTGCTTCAAACCAGAATAGCGCATTGATCGGCACAGCAGAGGAAGGAACCAAGCTCAGGAACGGCCGCTATTCAAATACAAAATCAGTGTTCTTCGGCATGATAGAGGTTGACCAGTGGACAGATGCTGCTGAATATCTTTTCAGAAGGTCTGCTCTTTGGCTCGTGACAGATACCATCCCACCTGCCATAATTGATGTTGAGGTTTCTGATATCACAAACCAGTCAGCGACTGTAACCTGGGATACTGACGAGCCAGGAACAACAAGAATAGACTATGGGACCACCACAGTCTTTACAGACTCGATCGCTGATTCCAGCTTCAGCCTTGATCATAGTGTAGATCTGACCGGCCTTGAGGAAGATACCATATATTACTTCAACATAAGCTCCTGCAATGAGGATGAGGTTTGCGGCAAAACAGGGACCTTTTCATTCACTACGCTGGACTTCACTGCCCCTAATCTTGTTTCTACGAACATAAACAATAAGACAAATTCCACCCTGGACATCTCATTTACGTTCAGCGAGCAATGCTTTTCCAGGATGTATTATGGTGTGTCAGCTTTAAGCCTGATAAGCCCTTTGTCAGCACTGGATGATGAGGCAGATTTTATGCTTGATGCGCTGGAAGAAGGTACACAATATGATTACTTGGTAGAGATGTGCGATCCAAGCGGTAACTGCAAAAACTCTTCTTTAGCTTCGTTTGCCACAGAAGACTACACGCCGCCCAAAGCACCTGAAAACCTAATTCTTCAGGTGATCAACCCTAACAATATAATAAAGCTGGACTGGGATGCTCCTTCAGGTGAATCAGTTGACCATTATGACATTTATATCTATGGTGCAAGCGATTTTGAATCCTATAGCTACATTTCGCCAAGCGCCCAGACATCTGATACAGACTATATTGATTCAGACGCTTACGCTGATAGGGAAAGGTATTATATCGTCAGGTCAGTCGATTCTGCAGGCAATCAGGAGAATAATACGAATATCGTGGCCAAATATGACTGGAGCTTGGTGGAGGGATACAACCTTGTGTCACTGAACCTTGACCCGTTTGACGATGACATAGATGCAGTGATGCATCAGGATTCCGGCTACCATCCGATTTCTCAGATAAGGACCTTTGATGGAGGATTCCAGACATTTGACTATAATCCATCAACACATACATGGGATCCTGGCGGTATGGAGCCTCTTGCAGGATATTTCCTGAATTCCAAACATACCCTGGACTTCACTGTGGTTGGTTACCCGATCATATCAAAGGATATTGAGCTGCGAAAAGGGCAGAATCTGATAGGGCTTGCCTTATATAATGCAACTGATGTTTCAAGCTTCAATCAGGATGACTATAATATCACAGAGATAGCTTCCAGAAACAGGAACGGAACATACTATCTGGCTACATATTATCCCTCTGTCAGCTCATGGTATCAGCCAAATGATTTTGATATTCAGCCGGCAGAAGGATACTGGCTGACTGCAAACAAAAACTTTACGCTTAAGATAGAATGAAAAAGAATATATTAGTGATGGTGTGCATCATTCTGCTAGGCTCAGCTCTGGCAGCTGATCCTGCAGACCATATTGTCTTTTCTGAACTGCATGTAAATGCAGCTGGAGGTGACAGTGGTCTTGAATACATAGAGCTGTACAATCCCACCGGTACAGCAGTGAATATCGGATCATGGAAGATAAATTTCAAGTCAAGCAGCACAGTCTATTCAAAGGATATTCCTCCTGGCACGATAATGCCTGCCTACAGCTTTTTCCTCATATCAAATAATCCTGCAGCCAACTGGCCATCAGAATGGGCCGAGCCTGATCTAAGGCACACCTACAGCCTCACAAACAGCGGTATGGGCCTGCAGCTGGAAAATTCAGGAACCATTGTGGATAGGATCGGCTGGACAGTTGAGATAGCGGATTATTACGAAGGAGCAATCCTGCCTGAACCTATATCAGGCTACTCTTTTGAAAGAAGGCCAGGTATTACAGACCCGTCATGCGGCAACTGGGTGGACTCAGGCAGCAACTTCCAGGATTTCTGGCATGACAGCCTACCAAGCCCCCAGAATTCGGCCAACGCCACAGAAATGCCATGCAACACCTCTTCTGAATGCTCTGAAGACCTGGATTGTGACGATGGAATAGGATGCACTGTTGATACATGTGAAGGTGGGGTCTGCTCCAATGCACCTGACAATGGTCTCTGTGATGATGGTATTGTATGCACAAATGATGCCTGTGACAGCCAGACAGGCTGTGTTTTTACCCCTATTGATGCGCTCTGCCCGGGGCTTCCGGGAATCGCCACATGCTTTCATGATTCAGACAGCAACCCCTATACATTCGACACAGCGCCAAGCGTGAATGGGTACTGTGATCCAGTGCTCGACTGCCAGATATATCCTTATGATTTCACCAATACCTGCAGCAAGGCGATATGCAGCGCTCCCTGCGAGACAAACCAGGACTGTGGGCCTGATTACCAGTGTGATAGCTCATCCTGCGAATGTGTCCTGAGCGGCCAGGAATTTTGCGGAGATGGCATAAGAAACAGCCAAGAGGATTGTGATACGGATGATCTTGGGGGACAGACCTGCCTGACCCAGGGCTATGACTCTGGGACCTTATCTTGCGATCAGTCATGTGAATTCGATTTTTCAGCCTGTGTATCGTATGTCTGCGGAAATGGGATCATAGAAGGTGATGAGGAATGCGACACAGACCAGCTTGCCGGAGAGACCTGTCTCTCCCAGGGATATGAAGGTGGAGATCTGTCATGTGACCAGTCCTGCAATTTCGACTTTTCAGGATGCACTTCAAATGTCTGCGGAAATGGGATCATAGAAGGTGATGAGGAATGCGACACAGATAGTCTCGGCGGAGCAAGCTGTCTGAGTGAAGGCTATGATGGAGGCAGCCTTGTCTGCAGCCCCTCCTGCACCTTAGATGTCTCTGGTTGCTTCTTTAGTTCATGCGGTGACGGCATTATTGGGGAAAATGAAGAATGTGATAGCGATGAGCTAGCTGGTGAGACCTGCCAGTCGCTTGGCTTTGATAGCGGAAGTCTGGCATGCTCAGCCTCTTGCGTGTTCGATACGTCTGGATGCTACAGCTGCGGGGATGGCATCATAGAAGGTGATGAGGAATGCGATTCGGATAATCTTGGAGGAGCCACATGCGCCAGTGAGGGATATGATGCTGGCACCCTTTCATGCAGCTCCTGCTCTTTTGACTTTTCTGGCTGCTACAACCTTCTGCCTGATGTAGCGGACGATCTTGACCTGAACTACGTGCGGGGCAGGCTTTCTGTTGATGGGGTCATGCTGGCCACAGGATCCAACTACCAGATAACAGTGACATCAGGTGACAATGCAGGCCGGATTTATGAAGGCCTGGTCGGTAAAAATATTCCTGCTCATCTGCAGGGAGATGCTTATTTTGATACGCTGGATCAGCTGATATTCAATACAGGAGAATCCTTCCTTCTTGAATTCGAGGGCTGCAGGGACGGATATCCGGGAACATTCCTTCGCGGAGGAAACGGAGACTTTGTCAGCGGACGCAACCTCATGGATATAGACTGCAGGTCGGCTCCGTTGATAGCTGATGTCTATCATCAACCTGATGAGGTTGATGAATTTAACAGCAATGTCACTGTATTTGCTGCAGTCACCGATAACTTTGCATTGGATAATGTTTTTGTTGCATACAGGATAAACAACAGCGTATTTACGATAAAGGATATGGAAGAAATAGCGCCTGATCGATACTCGGCAAACCTGGGGGAGTTCGATCTTTGGGATTTCGTGGAATACAGGATATGGGCATATGACAATTCATCTAATGAGGCCAATTCAACATTGTTCAGCTTTACCGTTCTGCCCCCTGACACCGATGATGATGGGATAGATGACTATTCTGACAACTGCCCCGCAGATGTAAATCCAGGCCAGGATGACTTTGACTCTGATGGCATGGGGGATGTCTGCGATGATGACGATGATAATGACGGGCTTGCTGATGATGAAGAAGCTGTTATCGGCACTGACCCGAAGAATCCTGACACAGATGGAGATGGTTATAATGACCTTATTGATGATTTTCCCCTGGATCCCGACAGGTGGGCTGACCTGCCTGGAGATGTGAACGAGGACCAGGTGGTAAATACCTTAGACCTTATACTGACAAGGAGGATGTTTGGCGTAACTCCCAGTGATCCGAACTGGGATCCTCGCTACGATGTTTCTGGCGACGGTGCAATCAATACATTGGACCTGATATTTATCAGGAGAGCTTTCACATAGGGTTACTACTGCAGAATACTAAAAATATCGAAAGCTTTATAAAGTAATATTCATTTGCATTAGTTTAATCAAGACTAGAGGGGAATGCCATAATGAAAAACAAATCAACTTACAGCCTATTAATGTTTATTTTGTTCTTGACAACAATTGTCTCTGCAGCGACAACAATGAATGTGAATCCGGTTCAAAAGACGCTCAGCCTTAATGACACATTTGTTCTTACTGTTGATGTTGACACAACAGACTCTATTGTAGGAACTCAGTTCAATGTCCTCTATGATCCCGATGTCATACAGGCAGTATCTGAGACAGAGGGCGGTTTTTTCAGCAGAACAGGAGATACTGTTCATGACACATCTGAGATTAACAATTCAGAGGGGTTTGTCCTGGTCTCTATATACAAGGATGATACCTATTCTGGCTTAAATGGAAGCGGACATCTTGTAAACCTGACTTTTAAGGCCATAACAAGAGAGGATACAACCCAGATAAAAATTGAAAATGCCCAGGTCTATGACAGCAGTGAACCCGCACCCCTTACGGTCTACCCATCATCTGTTGAGAATGGGACAGTTTACGTTTACACGTCACCTAATCTTATTATAAACGAATTCATGCCTTATTCTTCTGGCCATGACTGGGTTGAGATATATAACAATGATACGATTGCTATAGACTTGGCCGGCTGGTCTATAAATGACAGCATAGACAACACAAAAGCAATAGAGAGCGGAATAATTGAACCTGGCAGCCACTTCTATGTGGATGTGGTTAATATGCTTAACAAGGATGATGACACAATTCAGCTTATCAATGTGTTGGGAGAGATAATAAGCCAGTATTCATATATGTGGGTGGCTCAGGAGGATGTCTCTATAGGGAGGCTGCATGACGCCCTGCCGACATGGATTGAATTTGATATACCAACGCCAAACGCGACAAATAACCGGCTTTCACAGGATGATATTCCAAATCAGACTATTGAAGAGGATACAGCTGCATTGTTCAACCTATCGCATTATATAGCTGATCCTGATGGTGACTTGCTGGAATACTCGGTTGTCGATTCAGATGAGGTTGCCTGCTCTATAATTAACGATACGAATATTAGCTTGAATCCTGCCCAGGATTACTACGGGGAAGCCAACTGTACAATCAGGATCGACGATAGCTATGGCACCATAGACAAGACCTTTTTCATAAGCGTGCTTCCTGTCAACGATGCTCCAGAGATAAGCTTCAGCAGCCTGAATGGCTTGACGATATTCGAGGATTCATTTACGTTGATAAACCTCTCTGAACATGTCGTTGATGTGGACACAGCAGTAGATGATATCAACTGGAGCTGCAGCGCGGATGTGGCGGATGTGGCAGCTGACGTTGACAATGTTGACAAGATGCTCAATATCACCTCTTCAAATGATTTCTACGGAGAGCTGAACATCACCTGCACAGCAGATGATAACGTGGATTTTTCAACTGAAAACTTTACCATGGTAGTATTGTCCGATAATGACGCTCCCATCATATCCGGCATTTCAGACCAGAATGCGGTTGAAGAGACCAACCTGACGCTCAATGTCACACCATATTTATATGATGTCGATACCAACATATCGGAGCTGACGATCACAACAGACAGCCCATATGGAGATGTTGATGGCCAGGTAATCACATTCAACTATCCAAATGGCATTCTGCAGGAAAACGTCACCATAACTGCCTCAGATGGGCTTCTGTCCGGCAGCCAGAACATTACCATAAATATAACCAACGTAAACGACGATCCCGTCCTTGCTTCCATAGGAGATAAGACTGCAACTGAAAGCCTTACGCTTAGCTTTGATCTTGAAGCAACAGACGAGGACCCCACAAATGATAATCTTACATTCCAGACAAATGCGAGCATATGCGGATTCCAGCTAAACCAGACCTCTGGAGAGGTGACTTTGACACCTTGCTATGCAGATGTCGGGGTGCATGATGTGCTTTTCCGCGTTACAGACGGCAAAGGCGGCCAGGATAATGAGACAGTCACCCTCACCATCTTGAGCTCATTGGAGATTTCCGATCTTGATATAGCAGTGGATGGCACAGAGAACAGCAACCTCGATGATCTTGACACGGTAGAAGCAATGCCCGGTTCCCTGATGGAAGTCGATGTTGAGCTGAAAAACCTGATAGACATGGAGATCAGGGGCATTACTGTAAATGGCAGCATAAACACCGACCTTGGATTGCTCCAGGAATCCTCACTTATTCCAAAGCTTGAGCCGGATCAGACAGAGACAGTCACTCTTCAGTTCAGCCTTCCAAATATAATAGGAGAGGAGGTTTATCCCCTCCATATAAAAGGCATAGGGGAAGATGAAGACCATATTCTTCGCATTGTTGAAAGGACAATATATATAGATGTTAAAAAAGACAATAATGATGTGATCGTTGAAGATGTCAACCTGACACCTGATGAGGTTGGCTGTGTCAAGGAAGCAGTATTATCCTTTAACATTACCAATAGGGGAAGCAAGGACCAGATAAACGGAAACACCATCAGGGTAAGCAGCGAACAGCTGGGAATTGATATAGAGGAGCAGTTTGCGATAGACAAGAACACGTCCATCAGAAAAACATACAATATCAACACGACAAAAGATGATCCTGGCAGCTACGCTGTCAGCATAGAGGTTACCTGGTTCTATACGGAAACGATACAGGAAAATGTATATCTTGAAGTATCAGAATGCTTTGGCATCCCCGATTTCAGCGTAGATGAAGACACAGAGCCAGCTTCAAACTGGATTGACCTTTGGAACTATACAGATGATCCAAACTACCCTGGAAGCCATTTCACTTATTCAGTTGAATCTCAGTCCAACAGCTCATTGATAAGCTGTTCAATAAACGCCAACAGATATGTTGACTGTGGAAAGCCCTCTGCGAATGCTACTGGCCATTCTGATGTCAACATAAGCGCGACAGGAAGCTATACTGAATACAGCTTGTTCAGGATAACTGTAGAGCCTGTAAATGATCCGCCATTCATAGCTGAAGCGATACCAGATGTGGAATTTGACGAGGATGGGACAAACAGCAGCCTTGACTTGGACGACTATGCAGAGGACATAGACAGTGATAACCTTATATGGACATGGTCTGGCAACAAGAACATCACAGTGAGCATCGCCCCTAACAAGGTCATCACATTTGGAACATTGGAGGATGACTGGTATGGGAGCGAAACGATAACGCTTAATGTCAGCGACGGCGAATTTGTCGATTCCCAGGATATATTGGTGACCGTGAACCAGCTCTTCGATGATCTGCCATATATAAAGGATGCTCTGCCGACACAAGCATACTTGCTGGTGGGTGATGGCTTGAACCTAGATTTCCATGTGGATGTGGCAGACCCAGACGGTATAGCCCACAGCATAAATTGGTATATAGAGGATGTGCTGGAAGATACTGGAGCGGATTTCCAGTTCAACAAGGCTACAGCAGGAACATTCGATGTTGTTGCCAATGTGTCAAACGCAACAGATACGTTTGACAGAAAAGAATGGACCGTGCAGGTAAGCCTGATACCTATTACAACTTACGGCGGTACGATTAACGATGTAAATGAATCCAACGTGAATGCCTTTACCGGCCTGACCATAGAAAATGAGTTTGGAAAGATTGATTTCGGTAACCAGACAATAGACCTAAGTAATGTGGTGGATGTTGACAGGTATGTAGAGCTATCGCTCGGCAAGCTTGGGATCGATTCCGATGCATTCACTGTTTTCCAGTCTACACCATCTGATAACAGCATGTATCAGCTTCCATTTGTAGAGCAGCCTGAGATCCTTTACAACAGCGGATTTGCAGCTGACACAGGCATAGCATGCCCGGGCAGCATTTGCTCCGGCAAGGATTATGCCAACGGTACCTTGACATTTGAGATACCTCACTTTTCGATGTTTTTCGTCAACATATCAAACCCGCCTGCAGCAGATGCAGGCAGCGACAGGACAGTCGATGTGGACTCAGAAGTCATATTGGACGGTTCGGGCTCCTCAGATCCTGATGGGGATATTGTGGCTTATATATGGGCTCAGATATCCGGCCCGCAGACTGTCAATCTGTCAACCACTGGCGTCGATTTCCAGGCAAAGTTCACCCCTACCGTTCTTGGAGATTACGAGTTTGGGCTAGTCGTAGTTGATAGCGCTGGCCTTATAGGGGAGGACACGGTTGCTATTAAGGTGGTTGAGGGTGAAGATGATGGCGCAGTCGGGTACCTTAGGATAACAGACCTGGATGTAAAGGTAAATGGAAACAAGGATTCCAACCTTAATAACGGGGAGACAATCAGCGACGAGGCAAAGCCTGGAGAGACTGTTGAGCTGGATATAGAGATCAAGAATATCGGAGATGAGGATATCGAAGATATTGATGTAGAGGTGACTATAGTTGACATAGATGACGGCGATGATCTGGAGGAAGACGATACTATAGATGAGATAAAAGACGGAAAAGATGAAAGGATTGAGATCGAGTTCCAGGTTCCTGAAAAGGTTGAAGAGGATGTCTATGAGATAAGGATACATATAGAAGGGGACGACGGCAGTGAGATCGATTGGACATTAGAGCTGGAGGTAGAAAAAGACAAGCACATGCTTAAGATATTCGAAGCAGACCTGTCGCCTTCAGTAATCAGCTGCAATAGGGTCGTTGGACTGGATGTAGGCATAAGGAATATAGGCTCAGAAGAGGAGGAAGATGTTGAGCTGACAGTAAAAAGCAGCCAGCTGGGCTTAGATGAAAGGAACACCTTCGACCTCAGTGAGGACATCGATGATGATGACAACGAATATGAAAAAAGATACACCTTTGTTATAGATGATGATCTCGAACAAGGCAGCTATCCGGTCACTATAGAAGTCGAGTATGATGATGGAGACGAGGTGGAGACCGAGATACTTTATCTCACGGTGCAGAAATGCGCAGCTGTTCCTGAAGAGGATGAGGAAGAAGAGGAAGACATAGTAGATGTCCAGATCCTGCCTGGTGATAGCGACATATACCCTACACCGACAACAGTTCCAAAGCAACCCACAACAATAACCTTCAGGGATAGTGGAGACTACATGACTCTGCTGGTTATCGTCATGATTATCCTGCTTGGGGCGGTCATTTATGCCATTGGGGCAGCAGTGATGATCCTAAAGAGAAGATAGTTCCTCGTACAGCTTTTTTATTTTTTCATGTGTTCTTCTTAGCTTAGAATTGGCCTCCGTCAACAGTATTTTGAGATATTTGTCATCCACTAGAAGCCTTCCTTTTTTAGCTATAGGCGTTTCCATGTTCTCGGTGCTTACAAGCTCTAGGACGATCCTTTTTGCCATTGTGTTTATCCCTGACCTTTTAAATCCCAGATGCCTGGCTGTCTCTATCAGCTTTGAAGCGCTCCTCAGGTTCCTGCAGCAGACATGCATTATCATAGCTTCCTGCTTCAGCCAGATATCCTCAAAATCACTGCCCTCCAGAGATATTTTTACGTCCTCAAATCTGGCCCCCTCATGGCTGATAAAAAGCCATTTGACATTATATTTCCTGTTATTTTCAGGAAAGGATATCAGCAGTATTCTTCCTGCGCAGCTGCTTGTGGTGTAAAAATCATTCTTAGAATTGAGAAGCGCTACCAGCTTGGATATGTTTTTATCTATGCCTTTCTTTTTCGATTTGTCTGTTTTGTTCAGGGCATTTTTTTTGTCAAGGTCAAATCCCATATATCCTAAGAAACCTGATGAGAATTTAAAATTATTGGATATCTATGAACTTCTTCATCCTGCCTATGAATTCCTCAGCTTCCTTGAAATATTTGTCAAATTGCTGGCCCTTGATCTCTGAAATCTGCCTGTGACCTATCATCTTGGCAAGCCTGTAGAAATTACGCATCGTTATTACATATTTATGCTCCAGCAATTTCTTCCTCACCATCTTCTTCTCCATCAGGTCAGCTACATGGTTTGGGCTTGGCGGTATCTCCCCAACTTTCATCAGTGCAGCATGAGCAGCGTCTATTACTGCCCAGTACAGGTCCACAACCGCCTGCATTATATGCCATTTTGAATTATGCAGCGTATTGGGGGCCCGCATGAAATATGTCCATATGCTTTCTTCTGTAGGCCTTACTCTTCCCTGCCTGAGAAGCACCTGCAATGGCTCAAAGAATCCTGTGTCTATCAGGGGGACGCCGTCCCTCAGTATATTTATCCCTATAGGATCTCCGTTCCTCACATATTCCCAGAAGGAGGTGAGCCTTAACGACGTGATATGCAGCCTTGTGGATACATTGGCTATTATCTTCTGGACAATGATACGGTATGCCTCGACCAGGTCTCTATTGACATGGATGCTAAGGTCATCGATAACAACCAGAAGGTCGATATCTGAGCCCTTTTCTTCTGTCTTTCTTGCTGCTGAGCCAAAAAGCACGACAGCCTTGACAAATGTCTGCAGCTCTTTATGGAGGTCTTTGGTGAATTTATACGCTAGGTCAAGATCCTCTTTTCTGTATCTCTCTAAGTTAGGATTTACTTTTTTCTCTATGCTGACCTTCATTCCACCATCCCTGCATCTGAATTAGAAAATAGCTTTATAAAGGTTTATGACTATTATGGAATGGAAACGCCAAGGCCAGGATTTCCAACAGACGATTTCTCGTTATATTTGAACCTGGATAGGCCGAAGCCAACTCGCTCTCGAGGCGAGCCCATTGACCGGATTCTGGCACCTTGGCGCAAAACGCAGGAATATCCCTCACTTTAAATATTTACTTGAAATCCACATGATATCGTACGGGCCTAGCCTTATATCGAATTCATTGACAGATATCCGTCTGTCAGCTGGTAAAATCTTCCTTCTGCTGACCAGGTCAATAAGGCTTTTGCTGTTAAGCTTCAGTTTCCTGCAGTTGACGGTGAAATCAACATACCTGTCTGTAACGTTGATTAATGCCAGTATTTTCTCCTCTCCCGATATGGAGGTCCTCAGCACAGAAAAAACAGACTCGTTCTCCATTAGGATTTTCTGCTCTGACTGGGGGTGAAATGCGCTGCAGGCTGTCCGGATTTTTATCAGGTTGGTCAATCCATCAAACACTCTGCTTGTCAGGCTGTCGGACTCGATTTCCTTTTCCAGCTTCTTCAGCACTAGGTTCTTCCTGTTGATATCCCTGTTGACCTTTGACTTTGTTACAGCTTCAGAGTCATTTTTTGTGCCAAAAAGACTGTGGATATATATCCCAGGGACACCTTTTAGGCTTAGTGCTATCGCTCTGGAAGCCAGATACCTTTTCAGCTTAAGCCCTTTTAGCTCTTCTTTCTTGTCATCATTTATTGCATTCCACCATGTTATATTGAGCTCATAAGGTATTAGCCTGCCTGCCTGAGTCTTGTTCTGCACAAGGCTTCCATGCTTCTTGGCCTGTTTTATTAAAAAAGCAACTTCCTTCTTAGGCAGTATCCTTTTGGCTGGAGTAAGCCCTATGCCATCATGGGATGCCAGAAAATTAAACCATGTGCAGTGATCGCTTATATTTTCCAGCCTGGAAGCCCATTTGCTTAGGTATTTTACGCTTCCTTTATAGAATGAATACAGCACAAGCGGCGGCAGGGTGAAATTATAAACCATCTGCGCCTCATTCCTGCCGTTGCCAAAATAGCTTTTGTTCAGGGAATGTATTATATTTGTCTCGGTAACAATCGACACAGACGGCGCTGCAATGTCCAGTATATCCCTTAGCAGCTGTATTATCACATGCGTCTGTTTGAGGTTGCTGCATGATGTTCCCAGCTCTTTCCAAAAATAGTTGGCAGCGTCTATCCTCACCAAGGATGCCCCGTTTCTTATGTACCTGAACAGCACATCCAATATACGGAGCAAAACCCTTGGCTCCTTAAAATTAAGGTCCACCTGGTCCCTGCTAAATGTCGTCCAGACATATATCTTTCCTTGCTTTGTCTTGAATTCGCTAAGAAGCTCAGATGTTCTCGGCCGGACAATCTTTTTCATATCCTCTGATGATATATCGCTCTTCTTGCCGAAAGCTATGAAATGGTTCTGGTAAAGAGGGTTGGCCCTGAGGAATTGCCTGAACCAGCGGCTTTTCCTGGAGATATGGTTGAATACGCCATCGAACATCAGCTTGAAGTTTTCTTCCAGGTTCCTTACGTCATCCCAGCTGCCGAATTCCTTCTTGACCTTCTTGTAGTTCTTTACAGAAAACCCCCTGTCTGAAGAAAAAGGATAGAAAGGCAGGATATGTATGGAGTTGATGATGCCTTTCAGGTGCTTATCCAGAAACTTCTTCAGGGATTTCAGTGTTGCCCTATCCTCCAAAATTGAATCAGGGTAGGTTATAAGTATGCTATCCTTCTCGGTGAACCTGTCCCTTGGGTTGAACCTTGCATCTCTCTGCTTTAGTTTTCTCGGCTTTTTCTTGATGAAAGCAGCAAGCTTCCTTTCTATGCTCTCAAAGGTATCTGTCCCTCTCTGGGCGCCATAAAGGTAGACAAGCTTTGACTTTATGGACTTTCTTTTATTGTCAAAGGTAAGGCGCATGGTCCTCTGATTTGTTCTTTTCGGCTCTGTGTCAGGGATGCTGAATTTCCTGACAATCCTATACCATCGCTCTGCCTCTTTCTTGAACAGGTCAAAAGCCTTCACCATAGTTTTTTTGCCGATAGTCTTCATGATCAGAATATAGCCATCATCCTTAAAAAAGGTTTCGGTATGCCCCCAGCGGGATTTGAACCCACGTCAAAGGCTTTTTCTGACTGGTTACATCGAAAGTTGAGCTTGGGCCTTGGCGATGCTGCAGACCCTTGCGTGTCAACCGAGCGTAACCGGCTTCGAGAAGCCCTTATGCTTGGCCGGACTACACTATGGGGGCGCTCCAGCTGATGAAAATCCCAGCCAATATTTAAATCTTAGCTTAATTCCCGCATAAGGGCGAGATGCTCCCTGTTGTCCGGGTCTATGCACATCAGGAATATAGCGTTTCTGTTTGCTGCCTTTTCCTTCAATTTATAAAACCAGTCAGCAATCTCCGATATGGGATTATCCTCAATAAACATCTCCAGGCCATCAAGCATGACTACAGGGTTCTTTGCCTTTGAGATAAACCTCAATATCGTATCATAGGTATACTCCAGATCTGAGCTTATCTCCAGTATAGGTGTTCTCCTCAGCTCATATCTCTTGCTGACAACCGATGGCTCAAGCGTTGTCAGGCACAGGCCGTATTTGCCGGCCTTTACCTGGTCCGCAAATATACCATAGCAATTCCTGTCAAAATATAGCCCGGGTTCCAGATCATACTTCTTGTCCCTCTTTACCTTATTTTCTATTGTCTTGGATATCTGAACATCGCCAAGATGCCTTACCAGGTCTGTCTGGTTTATCTTGCCCACAAGCTTGCCATTGTCTACAACTGGAATCCTCTTTATTTTATGCTTTGTCATTATCTCTATGACCTTGGAGATGGAGGTTATAGGGGTTACACATATAAGATCAGAAGTCATGGCATCCTTCACAGCTCTCTTCTCTGTGCTCTTGTCTTTGGCTGAGAATTCCCTCATCAGGTCCCTCTCTGTAAGTATGCCTATTGGCTGATTCTTCTCTTTTACGATAATGCTGCCTATATCATGGCTCATCATCTTCTTTGCCGCATCCATCACACCTTCCTTTTTGCCAACAGTGATAACATCCTTGACCATAAGCTCTTTGGTCAAGAATGGCCTGTCTACGATCGGCTTCACAACCCTAATATCGTCCAGCTTATCTATCAGGTCAGTTTGGCTTATCTTCCCTACCAGCTTTCCCTTGCTGACGACCGGCAGCCTCTTTATCCTTCTCCTTAGCATGATCCTGGCAATCTCGTAGATATCCTTTTCAGGGCCCACAGTGATTGGGCTTTTGGTCATTATGTCCATTACAAGCACATTTCCGGCAGCTTTCCCTTTTGCTGAGAATTCTCGCATAAAATCCCTTTCTGTGAGTACGCCTATTGGCCTGCCTTTCTCTGCTACTATGATGCCGCCGATATCATGCTTTACCATCTTCTGAGCGGCATCTATGGCTTTTTCGTGCTTTGACACTGTGTAAACATCCCTGACCATAAGCTCCCTCACCAATATCGGGTTCTCGCTCTCTGCATCTACCCTGTTGAGGAAGGATTTTATGTCCCTTGAGCTGAAGTGGATAATTAGGGAGATGCATAATAAGATGCCCAGTACTGAACCTGTTACTATGAAGTTAGAATGGCCTAGTATAAGCCCCATGGCAATCAAGAACACTAGCAGCAGCCAGCCTGCCCCGTCAAAAAACAATAGCTTCTTAAGTTTTATCAATTTGGTTGATATTATGCCTATCTATGAAAAGCATATATAAATATTTCCAAAAAAAAGCGCCACGGCCCGGACTTTCAGTCCGGAGGCAGCTGCCTCCGCAAGTTTGAATTTCCCCAGCATTTGTCGACCATAGGGAGATTGTTGCCGAACACAAAGGCTGTCCGGGATATCCTTTTACGGAAACAGGATAGCTGGCACGATGCTCATCGTGTCGACCGGCCAAAGCCGGCCATTCCAGTCCTGCGCAGTACCAGATTGCACCCGGACAAAGGATTTGTCCGCGTTGTGCCACCGTGGCATAAAATCCAAGAATTTTCAGCGATTTATAAAAGTTACTCAAAAATATTCTTGTACTCACCGTAGCCTTCTTCTTCCAGATCCTCCTTTGGTATGAACCTGAGCGCAGCTGAATTGATGCAGTATCTTCTGCCCCCATCAGGGCCATCCTCAAATACATGCCCCAGATGGGATTCAGCTGTCCTGACCTCTGTTCGTTTCATGCCTAAGGTCCTGTCTTCTTTCTCGATTATATTTTCATTTACCAGGGGCTGGGTGAAGCTGGGCCATCCTGTGCCTGACTGAAATTTATCCTTAGAGCTGAACAAAGGTTTGCCTGATACGATATCCACATAGATGCCCTCTTTCTTATTGTTCCAGTATCTATTTGCAAAAGGCAGCTCAGTTCCTCCCTCCTGCGTTACCTTATACTGCAACGGAGTCAGATCATTCCGGGTTTTCTTGGTATTATTATCCCTTCCTGAGTTCTTTTTGTACAAAGCATATCTTTTCTTATTTTTTTTGTAGTAATCCTGATGGTACTCTTCTGCCTTATAGAATTCTCCTGCTGGCCTTATTTCTGTAGCTATCTCTTTGTTGAACCTTCCTGATATACTATCTCTGGATTTTTCTGCTTTTTCTTTCTGCTCCTGATTATGATAGAAGATTGCTGTTTTGTATTGAGATCCCCTGTCAACGAACTGGCCATCTGCATCTGTAGGGTCTATCTGTTGCCAGAATATATCTAGAAGCTCCTCGTAGCTGATTTTCTCAGGATCATATAATACCTGCACTGCCTCTACATGTCCTGTACTGCCGCTACTCACTTGCTCATAGCTTGGATTCTCTATAGTTCCGCCTGTATATCCTGATATGACTTCCTTGACTCCATCCACCTGACTGAAAGCAGCCTCTATACACCAAAAACAGCCGCCAGCAAAAGTGGCAGTATCGATATTTGCCATTGTACATCCCCCCAAAACTAACAGTACTGCAGTCAGATATGCTCTCATATGACCTACATAGCAATAGAATTATAAAAACTTAATATTTAACCTTAAGGATTACTCGATCATCTCTATCTCGATATTGAGGCCTTCAGGTATATGCACCCTCATCACGAGCCTCAAGGCCCTTTCATCAAGGCCTAGGTCAATGACCCTCTTGTGGACCCTCATCTCATACCTTTCCCATGTAGAAGTCCCGCCACCATCCGGCCCCTTTCTAGTGGTAATCTTGAGCTTTTTTGTAGGTAAAGGTATAGGTCCGCGCATCTCCACGCCGGTCTTTTCCGCAATATCCTTGATAGCACTACATATTTCATTGATCTTATCAATGTCTACGCTTGCTAATTTGATTCTTGCTTTCTGCATTTTGACTGTTGTGGAGTGTGCTTCATGATAAGGTGAAAACTCACCATGACCCTATTAAAGGAAAAAGTATCTAGCTTTTCTTAACGAGGTCAATACACATGCCTGCAGCAACTGTAGCGCCAGAGTCCCTTACCGCAAACCTTGACATCTGCGGTATTTCCTCTGTCTTCTCTATGACCAGCGGCTGAACAGGTTTTATCTTGACTATTGCAGCATCTCCGTTCTTGATAAAGTCAGGATTCTCCTGCAACACCTCTCCTGTTGTCGGGTTCAGCTTCTTCTCTATTGCCGTTACCTGGCATGCGACCTGCGCTGTGTGGATATGGAATACAGGTGTATAACCTACTGTTATTACAGTCGGATGGTTCAGCACAATCATTCTTGCTGTAAACTCTGTGGCTACTGTCGGAACATTGTCTGAATGTCCGAGCACATCTCCCCTTTGGATGTCTTTCTTGTTGATCCCTCTTACATTGAATCCTATGTTATCGCCGGGTGTGGCTTCCTGCATCTGTTCATGATGCATCTCTATGGTCTTAACTTCTCCGCTGACCCCTTTTCCTTCTCTTCCTGGGACAACAGTAACCTTGTCACCTATCTTCATGACACCTGTTTCTACTCTTCCTACAGGCACTACTCCAATTCCTGTTATGTTATAAACATCCTGTATAGGCAACCTCAGTGGAAGGTCTGTGGGCTTTTCTGGCTCCTTGATCTCGTCCATCTGTTCCATCAATGTCTTGCCTTTCCACCATGACATCTTGTCTGATTTGTTAAAGACATTATCCCCGGGCAGTGATGCCACTGGGACAAAAGGTATCTCCTCAGGCTTATAGCCGACTGTCTTCATGAGGTTAGACACATCTTCCTTGATTTTGTTGTATTTTGCCTCATCATAGTTGACCATATCCATCTTGTTGATTGCTACTATCATCTCATTGACGCCTAGTGTTCTTGCCAGGAAAACATGCTCTTTGGTCTGTGCTTCCACTCCGCTTGGAGCGCTAACAACAAGAACACCCACATCAGCCTGTGATGCCCCTGTTATCATGTTCTTGATAAAGTCCTTGTGGCCAGGTGCATCAATTATAGTGAAGTAATACTTATTTGTCTCAAATTTCTTGTGGGCCAGGTCAATTGTAACTCCTCTTTCTCTCTCCTCCTTCAGGTTGTCCATCACAAAAGCGAACTCAAAGCCGCCTTTTCCGAGCTCTTCAGCCTTTTCTTTGAGCTTTCGCATTGCCTGTTCATCGATATTTTTTGAGTCGAATAGAAGTCTTCCAACTGTGGTTGACTTTCCTGAGTCAACATGTCCGATAAATACAATGTTTATATGTGGTTTTCCTTTTGCCATATTACATACCCTCCATTAAATTATAGCACTAATTGGAAATTATATTTTCTTTATAAAGCTTTGGGTTTTTCTAGAGGAAAAAACCGATGCCTTATGCAGTTGTATTTCGACGATGAACCTTAATCTAGACTCCTACCTGTGAATCTGAAAGGCCTTTCCTGTCCTTGATCTGCTTGACTATTTTCTGCTGCATTTCATCTGGCAGCTTCTCGAACATCTGGTCCATAAGGCTGGACGTGCCCCTGCCTCCGGTAGATGACCTTAGGTCAGAGCTCCAGCCTATCATCTCAGCTACAGGAAGCTTCGCCTTTACAATTACAAGGCTGCCCTGCTGCTGCATGTCCAGCAGCTGTCCCCTTTTATTGCTGATCAGTTTGCTCACATCGCCCATATGGTCGACTGGTGCCTCGATATGAAGTATCTGCAGGGGCTCAAAGATGATCGGCCTGGCCTGCATCATAGCTCCCCTTATCCCTTCCCTCACAGCTGGGTAAACCTGTCCAGGTCCCCTGTGTATTGCATCTTCGTGCAGTTTCATGTCATCCAGATAGATCTTCACCTTCGTGCAAGGTTCCCTTGCCAGGGGCCCGTTTTTCATGACATCCTCGAACATATCAAAGATCATCTCAATGACCTCGCCAAGATGGACCTGCCCCCTTGTCGAATCTATAAGGATATTCCCTTCAAAGAAGCCTTTCACCTTTTCTGCCTTCTTTGAATCCATGCCCAGCTCCACCAGCTTATCTCTTATCGCTGTATCCTTCTTTTTCAGCCTAGTTTCCTTGGGAAGATCGCCGCTCTTTATAGCATTATATATGCTATCCTCAAGCGGTTCTACATGAAAATAGAATTTATTATGCTTGTTGGGTGTCTTTCCCTCTATTTCAGGGCTTGTTTTCATAACCGTTTCCCTGTATACGACAATCGGAGGTGTAGTCTGAACATCTACCCCCTTCTCTGTCCTTATCCTGTTCTCGATGACCTCCAGATGAAGCTCCCCCATTCCGTGCAGCAGATGCTCCCCTGTCTCTTCGTTGATCTCAACCTGCACAGTAGGGTCTTCTTTAGCCACCATTCTGAGAACATCGATCAGCTTTGGCAGATCGCTGGGCTTTTTCGCCTCAATAGCCTTTGTTATGACAGGCTCGAAAATATGGCTTATCTTCTCGAAAGGCTCTGTAGGCTCAAGTGTTATTGTCTCTCCAGAAAATGACTTGACGCCGCCTATCCCTATTATGTTTCCGGCAGGCACCTCCTCTACTATCTCACGTTTTGCTCCGTTGTAGATGAAAACCTGCTGTATCTTGCTATTCTGCTTTCCCCTGTTAAGGTATACATTGATCCCTTTCTTCATGCTTCCTGAGAAAAGCCTTCCTGCTGAGATCTCACCTGCTTGCGGATCCACAGTTATCTTTGTGACCACAAAAAATAGCGGGCCTTCCTTGTTGCATTCTAGCAGGGATTTTCCTTCTTCGCTTTCAAGCTCACCATGCCAGATTTTCGGGATCCTGT
This sequence comes from uncultured Methanosarcinales archaeon, assembly GCA_964510025.1. Lineage (GTDB taxonomy): Archaea > Nanobdellota > Nanobdellia > Woesearchaeales > DATDXC01 > CAZDZV01. The sequence continues at coordinate 48,077 of CAZDZV010000008.1, read as the reverse complement.
ACTTCTGGGCATCCACAGGATTAGGGTGGTGCCTTATTGACATGTTTAGCACGATATTATGCAAAGGCGCTTTCTTCGCCAGCTCTTTTATCTTTTCTGTATCGTTGCCGTTGTATGCATCTATAACATCCTTAAACGTGATGCCTGATTTCTCCATGTAAGGCACAGACAACGCCCAGTTATGGAAGGCTGAACCGAAAGCCACTGTTCCGTCCTTGACAGAAACCTGCCATTTATCCTTATATTCCTTAGGCGCAATCTCCCTTATTATCTTATTTACGTTGTTGATTATGGATATAAACCTCTCCTGCATCTTGTCAGGAGTCAGCTGGAGCTCTTTTATGAGCCTGTCTACCTTATTGATGAACAGCACTGGCTTGACTAGCTCCTTAAGTGCCTGCCTGAATACGGTCTCTGTCTGGGGCATGACCCCCTCGACTGCGCACACAAGAACGATAGTGCCATCCACAGCGCGCATCGCCCTTGTCACGTCTCCTCCGAAATCCACGTGTCCCGGCGTATCTAGCAGGTTTATTAGATACTCTTTTCCCTCAAAAGCATGAACCATGTTGACTGCAGCTGTGTCGATAGTTATTCCCCTCTCAGCCTCATCCTCATGAAAATCCAGCGCCAGCTGTTTTCCTGCAAGATCCTCTGACATCATGCCAGCCCCTGCAAGAAGGTTGTCTGAAAAAGTAGTTTTGCCATGGTCAATATGGGCAGATGTGCAGATATTCCTGATCTGCTCAGGTATCTTCATGATCCTCTGAACCTTCTCAACCATCTTTTCTCCCATAGTAACAACCTCCTAAATCATTTCCAAAAGACCCTGTCGATCTTTACTTCATTTATCTCAGTAGGGTATATCGTGTGAGAGAGCTCATCAGGCCTGAACCAAAGCTTTATCTCTCTCTCAGCTTCCTCAACATTCACAGAAGCATGAACCACATTTTCAAAGACGCCAGATGTGGTTATCCTGCCGTATTTCCCCCTTATGCTTATTGGATCAGCCTTTTCTGGATTTGTCTCGCCTACGATCCTTCTTATCTTGTTGATGGCATTCTCTCCGTGATACACCATAGCCAAAACCCTTTTTGTGTGATAATCGCCCATTATGTACTGTATAAGTTCGTCAAAAAACTTCTCTTCCCTTAGCTGCTGATAGTGCTCCTCTGCGAGCTCCCTTGTCACCTGGACTATCTTCGCGCCTACTATCTTAAGCTCTGTCTCAGACAGCTTTGTTATTATGTTGCCTGTCAGTGATTTCACAAGTCCGTCCGGCTTTATCAGCACCAGAGATTGCTCTACAGCCACCTTAGCCACCTTATTTTTCATACCTTGAGCTCCATCTGGTAGTTATGGGCTTTCTCTTCAGTTTCAGCATGTTCTTTTCGCATTTAGAGCTGCAAAAGTAGAGAACCTTAGCATCTTTCTGAACATACATCTTTCCGGTACCATGCCTCATAACCTCTCCGCAAAATGTGCATTTGACCATTTATTTCGAGCCTCCTCTGCCTGATCCGCTGGTCAATGGTCTTGCTTCAATCTCTGTCTCCCTCAGCATTAGGATATCCCCTACCTGCACCGGCCCTTTGACATTTCTTCTTAGTATCTTTTTTTCGTCCCTGCCTTCCAGAACCCTGCACCGCACCTGGATTGCCTCGCCTCTTGTACCTGTCCTTCCGATTATCTCCTCAACCTTTGCGGGAAATGCATGGCTGAAATGGACCGCTGACTTCTTTGCGTCCTCTTTCTTCTTTTGAAATCTTTTCTCCTGCGCCATCTTTACTCAGTCTTCAGCTTTTCAGATAATTTCTTAACAAGCTCCTTTGCTTCGCCTTCCTTGACGATCACCACAGAGCTTGTGCCCACATTGATGCCTGCAGCTGCGCCAAGCTCTTCCTTGCTCGGAACTTCCACGCATGGAATTTCTTTCTCCTTAGCAATCAAAGGTATATGCATGACAATCTCAGGCGGTGTTACATCTTTGGCCACTATGGCCAGCTTTGCTTCTCCTTTTTCAATAGCTTTGGTCGTCTCGTTTGTTCCTTTTCTGATCTTGCCTGTTGTCTTGGCTACCTCTATAGCTTCGTATACATTCTCAATTACATCTTTTGCTAATTCTGCCATATTTTTCACCTTCCACTGAGGAAAATTAGAAAACTTCCTCATTCACCCGATAGGGTTCATTAATCATAGGTATACACAGGGATTAGGATTCAGTTTAAAAAGGTTTTGCTTTTAATAACTTCAACCCAGATTGAAATAAAGGCAACCTATTTATATATGCTTCATAACCAATATTACAGGTGATAGCAATGGACTTTAGAATATTTACATCATTTTTGCTTTTATCCATGCTGCTTCTGTCAGCATGTGAGGTAAGGGTTGAGCCGCCGGCCACTGAGGATGGCAATGATGGACAGGAACTGAAAAAATTCCAGTCAAAACAGGAAATTTTAGAATTCTTGGATCAGGCTGGCAGGACAGTACCATCCTATGGTGCAGCAAGAGGTCTTGCAGGCGCTGATATGGTAATGGAAGCTGCTGAAGCCAAGGCTGATGATTTTTCAACAACTAATGTGCAGGTCCAGGGCGTCGATGAAGCTGATTTTGTCAAGAACGATGGCAAGCATATCTACCTGATAGCCCAGGACAAGCTTGTTATTGTGGACGCCTATCCTGCAGAAGACGCTGAGATAATATCAGAGACAGAAATAAAGGCAAGGCCAAGGAACATGCTGCTGAAGGATGACAGGCTGGTTATATTCACTGACGACTACGAAGACACCTATGTGATATCTGAATATGACTATGTTCCCAGAAGAAGGCCAGCTCAGAAAACCCATGCCCTGATCTATGACATATCAGACAGGGAGAATCCAGAGCTCATAGAGGACTACAGCCTGAATGGAAACTATTTTGAGTCAAGGATGATCGATGAGTATGTTTATTTTGTGGTAAAAGAGGATATCTACTACTATAACAACCTCATCGACCTGCCCGTAATCAGGGAAAAGGGTGGCATTGCTGTTCAGCCAGAGATATATTATTTTGACAATCCAGAGGATGACTACATTTTCCACACAATAGCAGGCTTTGACATTTTTGGCAGCACTATAGATGCCAAGACATTCATGATGGGGTATTCAAACAGCCTTTATGTATCAAAAGGCAATATATACATAGCTTATCAGAAAAACATACCATGGATAGACTACCGCGCCCGAAATGAAGAGAGGTTTTACAATGTGGTCCTTCCATTGCTGCCTGCTGATGCTCGTTCAGAGATCATCTCTGTTAAGAACGACAACAGCATCAGTTCCTACCAAAGATGGGACCGAATATCCCTAATCCTGGAGGACATGTATAACAACATGGATGAAGATGACAAGCAGGATCTCATTCAGGAGATCGAACAGGCAGTTGAGGAATACGAGGCGAAGATGGAGGCCGAACGAAGAAAAACCGTTATACATAAGATCAGCATAGATGATGGAAAGATTGAATACCGAGCAAGAGGTGAAGTTGAAGGCTATCTCTTAAACCAGTTCTCAATGGATGAATATGAAGACAATCTTAGGGTAGCTACTACCACCTATATATATAGGCAGGGCTCTACCATGTACAACAATGTATATGTCTTGGATCATGATTTGGACGTGATTGGAAAGATCGAGGACATCGCGCCCGAAGAGAGGATATATTCAGCCAGGTTCATTGGAGAAAGGTTGTATATGGTTACCTTCAAAAATATAGACCCGTTTTTTGTTGTGGATCTTTCTGATCCGAAAAAGCCAGAGATTCTTGGAGAGCTTAAGATACCGGGCTTTTCCGACTATCTGCATCCCTACGATGAGGACCACATAATTGGCATCGGCAAGGAAACAGAAGGCAACCAGTGGGGCGGGGTGTCTACTGGTGGAGTCAAGATTGCCCTTTTCGACGTCTCGGACGTGGAAAACCCAAAGCAGGTAGACAAATATGAGATAGGCGAGCCAGGAACAGATTCAGAGGCCTTAAGGGACCATAAGGCTTTCCTTTTTGACAGGAAAAGGAATCTGCTCGTGATACCTGTAAGAGAGGTTACTGGGCGGTTCAGGGACCCAAAATACGGCTACTATAGGAACAGTCTAACACAAGGCGCCTATGTTTTTGGTATTGATCCCAATGGCATTTCGCTAAGAGGCAAGGTAATACACGAGGAAGATGCTTCAGACAGATGGTATTGGAATTCCCCTGATGCAGTAAGGAGGAGTCTCTACATGGACGACGTGTTGTATACGGTCTCAGCTAAAACGCTCAAGATGAATGAGATTGATGGTCTCGATGAGATAGATGAGATCAGCCTGCCGTACAGCGAAAACAGCTACAATTGGTACTGATTTGGAATAAAGTTTTTATAGTCCAATGATAAAATAGCCAATATGTTCATTTTTGACTGGCTCAAGAACCTATTTTCTATCTTTTTTAGAAAAGACACTAGAGAGTCCCAGATAGAGAATGAAATCGGATTTCTTAGAAGGGCAGAACAGGCAGCTAGAGGAAAATTGAGAACTGAAATGGACGAAGAACGTACCACACTGAAATTAAAATCCCTTTTCCGGCGGCTTCCTGGTTACTTTCAGGGTGCCGTCAAAAAATATGTGAAAGCGGAGTGCGACGGGATCAAAAGAATTTTTCTCAGGCTGGAAAAAGACAACATTGTCGTGGAAGAGCGGGAAGTGCAGAGAGCAATAAATGAGTGGGAAAGACTTAAAACGCACATTATGCGAATTATGGGCACAGAAAACAGGGATAGGGTTACGAAGACGATAGAGCTTATCGACATCAGTATCGAGAAGCTTACTGCGGATATCGCGAAAGAAGCAGGCCAGGACGCTGCTGAGGCAGACAATCTGGAAAAAGCTACCCAAGAGATAGCCCAGGAAGAAGGTGCTCCTCAAGGAACTCCGGTGGAAGCACTTCAGGCAGGCGCAAGACAGGAGCAGGCTACCGCCGACAGCCAAAGAAGGGCAGCCAAGGCACAAGAAGTGGCTAAATAGTCATTTTCCTTTCTGGTAGTCTTTTATTGCATCCATAAAAAAGGTCCTGTCAAAATCAGGCCATAGCTGTCCTGTGAAGTAGACCTGGCTTTTCGCTGAATCCCACAGCAGCAGACCCCCTATAGACTTCTGCAGCCCGTTGACTATTATCAGGTCAGGCGGCAGAAAATAAGAGCTGTATATATTCTCCTTGATCATGTTTGATGATATGGCATCGACATCTATCTTGCCGGCCTTGACCTGTCTTGCTATTAGCTTGACTGCATCGATTATTTCATCATGGCCTGAATAATTTATGCAGAAGTTCACAAAAAAATCATCATAGTCCTTTGTCTCATCGACGGCTTTCTTTATAGATTCTACAACTCTGCCTGGAAGGTCATACCATTTGCCGAAGACAGTTACCTTTACCCTGCTTTTGTGTATGAAATCCCGCTTGCTTATATCTGCGAAAAAATCCTTTAGGGAATCCATCAGGATGGAAAATTGCTCCAGGTCCTTCATGTTTGGGCCAAGAAGGTAGAATGTAAGGATAGGGATATCCATCTTTATGGCAGAAAGCGTTGTGCTTCTTATTATCAGAAAGCTTTTCTTATAGGCTTCCTGTATATCCACATTATGCTTCTTTGCCCAGATGGTTTTCCCTTCTGTGACTATAGCAATATGTTTTGGTAATTTCAGCCTTATGAATCCGTTGTCTGACCCTAGAATTTCCCTGACCTTCCCCACGATATTTTTATCAATGTCCATCTTTTACTTCTAGATGATAGTATACATAATATAGTAATATTTATAAAGATTATTATTTCTAAGCACTTCTGTTGGGAAAGTGGTGGTTTTGACAATACTGATAATAGTATTCATAGGATTAGTCGTAGCTTCCTTTACTGACATGAAAACAAGGGAAGTTCCTGATTGGCTTAACTTTAGCCTGATAGCCACTGGATTTGCTGTCAACCTTTTTGCTTCGATAATATTCCAAACATGGGGCTATATCGTTAACAGTATTGCAGGTTTTTTGCTTTGCCTTTTGATTGCTCTCGGCATGTTCTATACTGGCCAGTGGGGCGGCGGTGACTCCAAGATGATAATGGCAATCGGAGCGCTCATTGGCCTGGACATATTTAACCTGAATTACCAGAGCTTTTCTCTCCTGTCTTTTTTGATAAATGTCCTGCTTACAGGGGCTTTTTATGGGATTATCTGGAGTGTTTTTCTAGCTCTTAAGAACAGGAAGAAATTTGCAAGAGAATCAAAAAAGATTTTTGAAAAAAATAAGGTGATAAATACCATCTTGGTATCTTTGCTTCTGGTTGCTGTTTTTATTTTATTTATAACCCAGGATTTGTTGCTAAGATTTCTGGCAATATTTGTGATGATGGTTCTTCTGTTCTACTATGTTTGGTTGTATGTTAAGATAATAGAAAAGGCCTGCATGTATAAATACGTGAAGCCTACAGAGCTGACAGAAGGTGACTGGATAGGCAATGAAATAAAAATCAAAGGAAAATATATCTGCGGACCGAAAGATCTGGGTATATCCAAAAAACAGATTAAAAAATTGCTGAAGCTTTATCGCTCAAAGAAGCTAAACAAAGTCCTGATAAAAGAAGGTATTCCGTTTATTCCAAGTTTCCTTATCGCATTCATAGTAACATTAGCATATGGCAATGTATTGTTCATATTAATTTAGTATACATACATAGAAGTAAATAGAAATATATAAAAATAAAAAGAAGTTAAAATAAATATAAATAATTATAAATAAATATATTAATGTATTAGTACATTAATATAAATAGAAATATTTAAATAGAAGTACAACAATAACTCACAGAAAACAGGAACAAAGTGGCCAAAAAAAAGGTGACATTGAGTATTGATTCTGAAGTTTATGATAGCTACAAGAAGCACTGTGAAGAGAATGCTATAATGCTTTCTAAAAGGATAGAGCTTTTTATGAAAAAGGAGTTAGATGATGAGAAGGAATAATCCTGCAGGTTGGGTGATACTGTTGATTTTGATAGGTGGAGCGATCATTTTCTTGAATAATTCCCAGATATCAAAGACAGGCGCGGGTACAGGGCTGCAGGATACTGATCTTGATGGGATCCCAGATTCTGAAGATGAACATCCACTTGATTTTGACAATGATGGTATGACAGATATATGGGAAAAGAAGCATGGACTTAGATATGATGTGGATGATGCCAAAAGGGATCCTGATAATGATGGCATATCCAATATCGATGAGTTCAAACAGGGAACCAACCCGCTTATTTCAGATAAGCAGGGAAGCTCTGCAGTTCCTGTGCAGCCCGCGCTGCTGACGCCTGTTGAGAACACCCTGATGCGCACATTGATATGGGCCATCGCTATCCTGATTGTAGTGGTTATTGTTGTGTTTGTAGCTTATAGGACCCATATCTTCAATATGCTGAAATTTGCGCACCATGTAAGCAAAAAGCACGCTGAAAGCCAGACATCTTCTCAGCAAAGAGTTCAACAATTCCAGAGAATGCCTGCTGCCCAGCCTCAGCGACGTTACATTCCTCAACAGGCCCGCCAGCAGACTTCACAATCACATATACAGCAGCACAGCCATGAGAATCATCCCGAGCAAAGCAGGCATCCGGAAACAGCTGCTAGGGACGAGTTTGTCACATTGGATAAGCTTAAGAAAAAACAGGACAAGCAGGATGTTTTTTCAAAGCTCAAGCATATCCACAAGGATGCAGAGTATAGCGAAGATGCACTGGAAAAGCTTTCAAAACTAAGATGAAAAAAAGAGTGTGCAATAAATCAATAGGCATATGGATAGCCATACTAGCACTGGTCCTTCCAGCAGTCTTCTCTGCTCAGCTTTATTATTTTGGAGGCGTTTATTCGACCAACAGGAATTCTGCACCCATAGGCAGATGCATGACTCGAAATCCTGCAACTGGTGAATGTTCCTGTCCTGATGGGTATACAGCCCATCAGGCATGGGGAGCCAACCCCACATCTATTCCAGGAATCAATTGCCTGCAGGAAGGCTTTCAGCCTATATGGGGAGGGGATGTATCCCTATACTATTGCATCAAGCCGTGGGACGGATCAGGGGGGATTTATGATTTTGGGGGTATGTACGGTGAAAAGCCCACGATTGACTGGGAACCTTGGATGAGAAGAGCTAGGATGAAGATGCCTCCTGGCAAGGAGAATCCGGCAACAGATTACTATAGCTGCCCTGATGGCTTCAAGAGGATATTTATGACAGGTATGGCTGGTGCTTCTGTTGACAGGCTAAGCTACTACTGCATAAGACCTTATACTGGCGATGAGCCGATTCATTTTGGCGGCATGTATGGTATGGGAAAAGAGCAAAATAGGGTAGTTGGATACAGGGCCGCTTCTGGATTTCCCTGCCCAAAGGGATATCAGAGCCTAGAGCTCCTTGATACAATAGCACAAGTGGAGTGTAGAGGTACTTCGGGCTGTAATCCTGGGAACTACAACGGTCCAGGAACAGTTGTTTGCCCCATAAATACGCAGACTGCTCATTATCAGTTAGACCATCCGCTAAGCTTCTGCTATCAACTAAGCTCAGACAGCCAGCTCTGCTACAAGGACCAGGATAATGACCTTTACTCAGATGGAACAGTAGTCAGCCAGGCAAGCTGTCCATCAGGATATTATAATATAGAGCATTTTGCCAATCTATCGCAAATAGACTGCAATGATGCTGATCCAAACACATATCCCGGAGCAGTTGAGGTTTGCGATAATGGGATAGACGAGGATTGCGATGGATCTGATGAGCTCTGCTGCGGCAACGGCAATATTGATGCAGGTGAGCAATGCGACGATGGCAATCTAGCTGATGGGGATGGATGTTCGTCCACATGCGACTACGAGGTCTGCGACGCTGACAGCTTGGTAGCCTACTACCGGTTCGACACAAATACCGGCAGCATACTTCACGACTGGACGAGCAACAGCAATCATGGCACTATAGCAGATGCTGTTTGGATAGATTCTGGAGGAAAAAGAAACTATGCGCTTAGCTTTGACGGAAACCAGGATTACATAACCATCCCTCATTCTGCTGATCTCAATTTCCAGGATGAATTTTCCGTGGAAATGTGGGCAAAGCCGGATTTATCCAAGCCCATCGGAAGGCTGGCCTACAGGGTAGTCGGAGAATCCTGTGCCGGTGATGGCTACTATCTCACCAAATATGGCAATGACTGGTATTGGTATGTTTTTGTAGGCTCCTGTCTCGGCGTAAAGAGCAACAGTGCAGTGCTGCAGGATAGATGGCAGCATCTGGTTGGTGTCAGGGAGGCAGATGGCACGATAAAGCTGTATGTTGATGGCCAGCTTCAGGATGACGTCAAGCAGAAACCAGGCGCTATAGATATAGCTGCTGATATGTTTGTTGGAGCCGACAGTCTCCTGGGAGCCAAATATAAAGGCTCGATTGACGAGCTGGCTGTCTGGAGCAAGGCACTTACACCAGATGAAATATCAGATCATTATAACTACGGGCAGGGCAAATATCTGTGTGCAGGTCAGGATATTGGGATAGGATTTATCGAGCCGACACCTGCAAATGGCTCAATACTGCATACAGGCGAAGCTACTGTAAATATAAGTGTAAATAAAAATGTAGATTCCTGCACACTGCACTGGGATCCTCCGCTGCCCGGGCAGGAAACTGGTCTTTGGCAGGGCATTAGGAATTTTTTTGCTTCTCTTTTCAATCCCGGCAATCTGTACGGGATAGCTGATGAGCCCTATGGGACAGATTGTGGAAACGGTGAGATAGACTCTGATGAGGACTGCGATGGGGCAAACCTGAATGGAGAAAGCTGCGAAACTCAGGTTTACAACTCTTATGGGGGAACCTTGAGCTGCACCGATGAATGTGGCTTTGACACATCTTCCTGCTCTGTATGTGGAGACGCTAAATGCGCTGCAGGAGAGAACAAGGAAAATTGCGCAGCAGACTGTGATAATTTCGAGTTTGAGTGCACTGTTGGGGACCTTCATCTGGCTTCCGCAGATCTGGAGCAGGATGGTCATCGGGACAGGATGACGGGGTCTGTTTTGGTCGAAAACCAGCACCTGTATGAGTCTGCCTTTGATGTTAAGGGAATCATCAAAGCTGCTGATGTGCCTGAGATAAGCGGCAAAGGCGTTTTTTCCACGCAATACCCGGGAGTGATACAGCCTGAGCAGACAGGTGAATTCATCTATGGTGCGATGCTTGATGAGGTATGGGACAAAGACCAGGTCAGGTTTGACCTTTCGATAGAGTCCTGCCTGGAAGAGGTAATAGAGCCCACTACAATAACAGTTAACCTTCCGGAGATCAACCCAACCAACTATAACTTTGATATCTCTCCCAGCCAGCTGTGGGATATAGCTATAATGCCTGGTGCCAGTGAGGCCGGGCAAATCTGCCTCGACACAAGAAAGGAATTTACCATAACAAATACTGGCCTGGAGGTGCTTACAGACCTTACTGTGAGTGTAAAAGGCGAATTAGCAGAATACCTTTATCTTAAGCCCAAACTGGGAAGATATAGGCTGGAACCTGGACAGAGTGTCAGCTTCACGGCATACTTCTTTGCAATGCCAAATACACCTGCGGGGACTGCACAGATAGAGGTTGGCGCCGCAACATTCCAGAAGACCATAGACTTAACCTACACTGTGCCAGATAATATAGACTGGCCAGAGCTTCCCTTGTTGACCCTGCATACTGTGTCATCATGGGGCCTTGTCTGTCCAAATCATCCTGTCTACACCATTGAGCTTGATGTCCCTGAGCCGCTTATTCCTGTGAAAGGCTATGCAAAGCTTGTTATTGCATTCTCTCCAGGAACCGCAAATCTGGGCAAAAGGGATACGGTTGTATACTTTAACGGCCAGCTGATAAAGGTCTGGTCCAACACCAATGTTGTAGGTGAATATGTGCTTGATTTGGATCCTGAGACTGTGAGGACAAAAAATACAGTGACGGTAGCCACATCAACATCTGCCAGAGGGCATATAGGCGGAGGTGCATACAATACACTTAAGATAGAGACAACAGGGGGTTATTGTGATGAGCTGGACTGCTCGCCTACCGCTGGAGAGGAAGCAAAAGAGACAAGCTGCAATGACGGACAGGATAATGATTGTGATGGTGTGATTGACTGTGATGATGTAGACTGCTGCGAATTTGCGTACTGCAACGGGGAAGGAATCTGCCCTGCGCCCGAGGTTTGCGACAGCACAGTGGATGAAGATGAAGATGGTCTGATCGATTGCAATGACATCATTGATTGCTGCGATGAAACATATTGCGAGGACCATATAGCCTGCACCGGGACTTCTGGCAACGATATAATCGGATATGTGCAGACATCGACAGTTGATAATATTAGGGAATATTACGGTGATGGCACCGATATGGTCCCTGTCCCTTACATAGGCTATGGTGACCCAGACAGGACAAGGGTTAGAAACCTGAAAGGAGCATATCTTATCAGGATCTTTGATGAAAACAGCCAAAAGCCGCTCATAGAATTTGTGCATGACTTCAGCCAGTCTGACTTGGATTTTAACCAGATAACAGTGGAAAAGGGGTTCCGTGCAGGGCCTTATACAGCAGCTGAAGGCTTTACAGGGCTGGCGGATTTCTACGTGGACAAAGGCACAGGTAACTGCGCTAACATACTGGAGTGTCCTGGGCTTGAAGGTTGCGGAACAGGCGCTCCTGTAGAAGCGTCAAGAGTGGCTGATCACGGGCAGAGTTGCAGCATCAACGGGGTATCAGGAACATCTGTGCAGAACTTCAAGCCTTTGATAAACTATGCGATGAATGTGCATAACAACGGTCCGGATACATGGGCAGACTTCACAGTGCCGGATCTTATGGAAGGCATACCATATGAATATTGGGCCAGCTGCACACTGGACAGCAATACCAACATCTCAGGCAACAGGACACTGTATTATAGCGAAGCTGCAAATCTTTCTGTGCAAATCAGGACAATTAAGGATTTGTACCAGATGGGAGAGACAGTGATGCTGACAGATCCGCCTCAGGGGATGGTAATTTCAGATGCTGGGCCTTGTGGGGATGGTATCCTCAACGACGGCGAGCAATGTGACGATGGCAATGGGTTCAGCGGAGATGGATGTGCTTTGGACTGCAAAAAAGAGATCTGCAATCCAGACTCATTGGTTAGCTACTGGAAATTTGACGAGAAAGAAGGCAGCATAGCTAAAGACTCCTCTAACAATAATGACCTTGTTTGTGACGCTTATCTCGGTGAGGAGGGCAGGGTTAAAAATGGGCTGAGGACAGAAGACGGCTGGAAACTATGCACAGATGTAGATCCCCTGGGCCTCAACATACAGGATAACCTTACAATTGAGGCTTGGGTAAAGCACCAAGGCCAGTATGGAAATGACAATTGGGCAACTATCGCTGCAAAGCGCATGTCTGTATACAGGCAGGCATATCTGCTTGGTATCAGGGATAACAGGATATTCTTCTGCACAGACTGCGGAGGAAATGTGTATGGTCCTGTCTTTGGAACCTACATGATGGGAGATGCAGAAATCAGCCTAGATGAGTGGCACCATATAGCTGTCACTTATGACAATGCTGCAGATAACCTATCCCTGTTCCTGGACGGCAACATGGACAGTACATTTGACCTGGAAATGCTGCAGACCAGCTATACTGGCTGGGACCATATGTGGATAGGAGCCAGCATCCATATGGACATAAATCCATCATTTTTCAACGGCAATATCGATGAGGTTGCCATCTATAATACTGCCCTGGCGCCGGATACGATAGCTGCACATGCTGCTTCAGCATCTCATTACTGTGATGGGATCAAGACAACTTCTGATGCAGACCAGTCAAAGCTGGAAAATGAAGACGTGGAGGACATTCCGGTCTATATCAAGATGGGTGTTGACTATTATGATGGCAGTTCCTGGGTAAGAATCAAGGATATTGCCGACGATCTGGCTGCATCTGCAAAAAGGGAGATTAATTCCCACCAGGTAATCCCGCTGGATACGATGTGGAATGTGATTGGATGGGATACGACAGAAGGCGTGGGGCCTGGCCTATACAGGGCGACTGTCTCAGTCCATAACTCCAGCGGCCATGTACTGAAGGACATTGGGGGCCGTCCGCTTATGGACCAACATGAATTTTCAATAATGTATGGACAGCAGCTTGACCTCGATATACAGGCGAAGACACTCAAAGACATATATCAGCTGGAAGAATGGGTCAACCTTACTGATCCGCCTGTAGAAACACAGGGCTTTTTTGAAATCTTCCGGAATATGCTGAATGATTTTGCTTCCAACCTTTTCAGGGGTCCTGGTATGATAATAACAGGGTATGATCCTGTACCGGGCGGCGTTAGTTTCATGGGGCAGGATATTCCTGAGCTGGAAGAGCCGTTATGCTCGGCGGACTATCTTAACCAGAGGAGCATAGATCCCACTATTGGCGGAAGTACGATGGGTGCCATGTTGATTTCCGATGCGCAGCAGCTGAAGAACAGGCTTCAGGGCAGGATTATTGTGCTGACCTCTGCTATGAATGAAGATAGCTCTTTCAAGGCTCCTGACGACCCGTCTATTATACCGATAGCTGGCGCAGATGTAGTCCTGATGAAGGAGATGGGAGAAGAAAGAGAGATAGAGAGGGCTGTTACCGACTCGCAAGGTTATTTCTCTTTCTTCATATCTAACTACATACAGCCCCCGAACTGCAACTGCTATATGGCAGACCAGCAGTATTCTATGAAAGTCATCGCATCTATAGAGCCCAGTGTGGCGCTTCAGCAGGGCATAGAATATCCTTTCCTTGCAACCTATGCTGAGGAACTGGACGCTGGACAGAACAATTGGGGGCCAGACACAATGATAGGGCTTCCTCCTGCAGATGCTGAGGAAGTCTCCCTGACAGGCGATACGCAGGTGACTGAAAGCTGCACAGATGGCGTAACAAGGGTAGTCATACCTGCCGGAAGCAGATTCCTGAAAGAGATTAACGGAGAATGGCTCGACTATGAAAAAGACTACCTGGTGGCAGTATTGAGAGACATGACCAATGAGATAAACACCTACGATATCCAGGATACTGATGAAGAGAGGATGGTGCCTGTATCTGCCATAGAGGTTTTCTTCTATGATCCAGATGACGGCCAAAAACTTAAGCCGCATCCGGACACACAGATAGATTATTATGGATTTATAGACCAGCAGGGCAGGGCAGGAAGGCTGAACAATATCCAGGATGTTGGGCTGTTCCGCTTTGGCGAAGACGGCTGGGATCAGATTGGGGATCCAGAATTTGTGGATATTGATCTTGGGAATGATGTGGCTGCTGCTGCTGCATCTAACGATGGTTTTCTGAATTTCGACATGAAAGTAGGCGCCGCTGACGGGACAGGTTTTGCATGCGTGACTTTTTTTGTTGCAAATAACTGGGGATATGATGAATGCGGCATCTTCCCCCAAAGCAAGATAATGGCAGATCCGCCGTCTGGCTCATTAAGAACAAACTACAAAACCATAAGAAAAGGCACATGGTTTAAGGTCATTAATCTGGAGCCGGATACAATCATCAGTATTGAGTTTGGTGAGCAGCCTGAGCATTGTCCAGATCCCGTGCTGGTCGCTGCTGATGCAGATTCAGCTAATCTACAGATCGAACCTGGTGTATTTTCAGCTGGTGGCGGAGCCCAAATGCCGAATGCCTATCAGCTATGTGCAGCAGACTACTCAGGCCCCGGATGCAGGTTCTGCGGCAATATAATACCGGCAGGCACTGAACCAGATGAACCTGAAGGGCCTGTGATTGCATGCCCCAGGACCACCTTATCAGAACTTGTCAGCTCACCGACTTACATTGACTACGAATCAACCAAGGTGATCAAGGATGATATCATCGTAGATCCATTGAAGAAGGATGCTGTTGATGACTACTATATTGGGAATGCCAACGTAAAAACAGAGGGCTGCAATGACCTGCATACAAATGAAGAATTGAACAGCGGGTGCAGCGCCTATGATAATCAAGGCACAATAGAATGCTCAATAACATTGCCCCCTGATTTCTCTGATTTTGGCACCCTGCTTGAATATTACGGATGCGTCAAGATAGAGGGTGAATGGTACAACTCTCCAGCAGAATATGTCATTGTGCAGAGCGGCAAGACGATTCCCGAGGAAGACCAGAGCAAGATTACCAACAATGAAGCCGATGATGTGACTGTCTATTTCTTGATGAAGGTGCAGCGATTTGATGGGGACAGCTGGATAGATGAAGCTACGCTTTTTGATGACGCCGCAGAAGGGACGCCTAGAACAGTCGAAGCAGGAAGCTATCTGGCGCTCGATCTTATCTGGAACATAAAAGAGCCTCAAGGCGGCTGGGCCACATCTTCTAACAGTTTCGGCCCCGGGCTCTATAGGGCTTATGTTGCTGCAACAGACGACCAGGGTGTTGTCTATACTGGCCTGGCTGGAAATCCTATCGAAGCATACTATAATTTCACCATTGAAACCGGAAGCTGCGCATCTGATGCCGATTGTGATGATAGTCTATATTGCAACGGAGAAGAAACATGCAATCTTGAGACAGGAGAATGTCTTGAAGGTACTTCTCCTGCATTGGATGATGGTGTCTGGTGCACTGTGGATGCATGCGATGAAGCAACTGATACGATAACCCATTCTCCAGATGATGCTGCCTGCCAGAACGGTTTGTGGTGTGATGGGGCTGAGGTGTGCGATGCATTGGCAGGTTGCCAGCTCGGCGTTCCTGTGGATTGTGATGACGGGATTCCATCAACAGAAGATATATGTGATGAGGGGATTGACATAACTGACAACCTTGGAGCATGCATCTACAGGACAGGCCCAATTGTAAGGTTGGTCTATCCAGAAGATGGTTCGGAAAATATCCCCCTGTCTCCTTTGCTCGCTGTGAATGTCACCCACACAGCAGGAAACTCTATGGATGTAAGCTTTTTCGGCAGGCAGAAAACCGAAAATTTCACAATAATAGTCCTTCCGGACACGCAGAAATACGTCCAGGACTATCCGGATATATTTGGAAGCCAGGTAGACTGGATCATAGATAACATCAACACGCTCAATATAGAGATGGTTCTTCATGAGGGGGATATAGTAGATGATTGGGACAGCCTGACACAGTGGAACAGGGCAAACGCAACCCTCACGAAGCTCATAGAAGGCGATATGCCTATAGGAATCATACCCGGTGATCATGACCATCAGACCCAGGATGACCCTGACTCATCTACTGCATTTTATGAGAAATATCTTCCTGTTTCAAGGTTCCAGGATAAGGATTACTGGGGAGGAAGCTTCAATCAGAACACAAACAACTACCAGCTATTGACGCTCGGCGGAGAGGATTACATATTCCTTAATATTGACTTCTGTCCCTCAGAAGATGAGATCGGATGGGCTAACAACATCTTAAGCAGCTATGCAGACAGGAAAGCTGTGCTTACCACCCATGCCTATCTGAATGATAATGCAGAGAGGCTGGACAACACAGGAGACTGCAGCAGGTATGGCGGTGATACTTCATTTATCTGGAATGAGCTCATACGTCATCACGAAAATCTTCAGCTTGTGCTTTGCGGCCATATGCACCTGAACGATGGTGAATCCAGAAGAACAGACAGCAATTTGGATGGAAAGCCGGTTCATCAGCTGCTGGCAAACTATCAGGCCAGGTCTAAAGGTGGAAATGGACTTCTGCGTATAATGAAATTCGTACCAGCGGAAGATAAGATTTATGTACAGACCTATTCTCCCTATACTGGCCAGTTTGAAACAGATTCTGATAGTGAATTTTTCCTTGATTATGATATGGACAGCACAGGTTTCACTAACTTGGCTACTCTTGCAGGCACAGCAAGCGGAGACCACGCTGTCCATGAATGGACTGCCAGGCATCCTCTCACTGAATATGAATGGTATGTTTTTGTAGATGACGGCATTGGAAATTCAATTACGAGTGATGTGTGGAATTTCTTTACATTAGCAGGAGGGGATTGCACTGTAGATTCCGATTGTGATGATGGATTATTCTGCAACGGAGGAGAAACATGCAATGCCCAGCTACAATGTCAGGATGGCACCCCCCCTATTCTTGAGGATGGGATTGGCTGCACCATTGACAGCTGTGATGAGATAAATGATGAGATCATACACGCTCCTGATGATACTATCTGCCAGAACGGTCTCTGGTGTGATGGGGCTGAAGCCTGTGATCCAACTGAAGACTGCATCGGCGGAACACCTGTCGAATGCAATGATGGTGATGACACCACAATCGATACATGTGAAGAAGAGAAGGATATTACCGATAACCTGGGTATATGCAACTTCACGAAGATCATGGAGTATAATCTCACAATACAGGCAAAGACACTGAAAGACGAATACTCTATTGCAGATTGGATTAATCTAACTGATCCGCCTCAAAACAGCATATTGGAGCAAATAAATGGCTTCTTGGCCTCCTTGAGCGAAAATCTATATGGTACAGCAGACGATGGATATGGCACTACAGGCCCTGATTGCGGCATTTACCACTGCAGCTGGGATGGAGATCCAAGCTACGCGAGAAATTTTAGGGTGGCTGGCCCAGATGGCAGCTATGTTGAATGGTCAGGCCCCTTGGACATAAGGAAGCTTCCCATAGGAGAAGATATGATTGTTCAGTCGAGCGGCATCGGCTTCAGCTCTGAGAGCCTCGCCGGTCTGTCAGGTAAGCCTGCCAAGCTTGGATTCGCAGGATTAGGTGCCATGACATCTCCGTCTGTCTACAGGAATGAGATGCCATGTGTGCAGTGTGGCCTAGCCTACGATCCGGCAGAAGATATGTACACTGCCAGCGTGCAGCATTTCAGCTTCTACACCATAAGGCCAATAGGTGACATAAGCGCAATATACCAAGTGATAGAGGATATCTATTCAAATCCTTTGGAATACAGGATAGTGACAGGTGATGATCCTTCTGAGGATGAAGCATTTGCTGCAGATCAGTTCTCATTGGTTACAGGAATAGCTGAGATAGTGTCTGTAAGCCAGAGCACCACTGATCAGAAGCTTCTTGTCATAGGCACCCCTGGAAGCAATCCATTGATTGAGGATATGATCGGCTCTTGGATTTATGACGACAATGAGGTTATACTTGCTGTAGCTGATCCTCTCCATCCTAAATTTATTATCGCATCTGAAAAAGATAGCCTGCTCCAGGAAGCTGTAAGGTATGTTGAGAATTATGAACAGTACCTGGCTGAATTCTCAGAACCTATGTATATTATGGGGCACTCTTCAAAGACTATCCCTGAGCAGGACCAGAGCAAGATATCAAACGCTGGCTCCTATGATGTGGAGGTACACCTGATGATGAAGGTACAGTATTTTGACGGCCAGGATTGGGTCAACGAAGCTGTACTCCTCAATGATTCACTTACTGGAATAAGAAGAAGGATCAACGCCCAGGACTATCTTGCTCTGGATACTATATGGAACTCCAGATCTCCGTCAGGCGGCTGGCAGGCGTCTACAAGCAGCAACGGCGATGGTCTTTATAGGGCTTACATAGCTGCTACAGATGAGACAGGCCAGGTTCTGGAGAACTATAGCCAAAAGCTGGTTGAAACAGCCTATAACTTTACTTTGAAGCCTTACATAGAGTCGCTTAGGATAACGCCGGCAACTGCTTTGATAGAAGTAGGGCTTAGCCAGGAGTACGCAGTAGAGGCCATATACTCAAATAGTTCTAGGAAGATAGTGACATCTGGTTGTAGATTCAGTTCATCTGATCAAAATGTCGCTTCTGTCAGCTATAATAGTGCAACCGGGCACAACATCGGCACAGCCATCATAACAGCTGCATATACCGAAGAGGGCATTACAAATCAAGCTGCATCTGTTCTGGATGTTGTAAGCCAGGGTTCCGGTTTATTATCCTACATAACCATCAAGCCAAAAAATGCCTGGATACAGAACAAGCCGGGCATGAACCTTCACTACAGCACAACCGCGCATTATAGCGATAAATCTGCACAAGACATTACTTCCTTGTCGGACTATGAATCCGATGATTTGTCAGTAGCGGTAATATCATCTGACGGAATAGCAAGCCCTGTGTCAGAAGGGAAGGCTGCAATTAATGCCAGCTATACTGAAATGCCATACACAAGATGGGATTCAGCTGATTTGAATGTTGTAGCAGACGATATATTATCCCATATTGATCTTACACCTGACACTCTGTCGATAAAGGCTGG
The DNA here is from genome assembly GCA_964510025.1 of uncultured Methanosarcinales archaeon. Lineage (GTDB taxonomy): Archaea > Nanobdellota > Nanobdellia > Woesearchaeales > DATDXC01 > CAZDZV01. Next base: position 28,678 of record CAZDZV010000008.1, on the reverse strand, counting down.
CAGCCAGTACAGCGACTTCACAACAATCGCATATTACAGCGGAGGAAACAGCGTCCCGATAGAGCCAGGCTACTACACTTCCTCAAATGTCTCCGTAGCGACGGTGGATGCAGCAGGTGCCTTAACAGCATTAGAGCTGGGGATCACAGACATAACCGCACACTACACAGACACCGGCATAACAAGGTCAGATACCTCCACAGTAGCGGTAATACCCAAAAGAGAGCTGGAGGAGATAAGGATAATCCCGGCAAACAGCACAATAAAGATCGGGCTCACCCAAAATTTCTTTACAATAGCCTATTATAAAGATGGCTCAAGCAGATCAGTTCTTGCATCCTACACATCTTCCAAGCCTGATGTGGCAGACTTCATAACAGACAACATAGTTGTTGGAAACCATAAGGGGATAACCAATATCACTGCCATCTATAGTGAAGGCTACACCACCAAGCATGCAGTTACTTCCCTAAACGTCACTGACCTCGATATGTTGTCGCATATTGAGATAAGGCCGACAGACGCGTCTATTGTATCTGGTTTTGAAAGGCCCTACTATGTAACAGCCTGGTACAGCAACAAGAGCAGCAGAAACATCACATCCGAGCCAACTACATTATTTTTCTCAGGAGATTCGACAAAGGTCCAGATGCTTGGCCACGTGGCCCATACAACCCCCGGTCTGGAACAGGATTACCGTATAATAATATCCGCACTCTACAGCGAAGGAGGCTTGCAGAGATGGGCTGCTACTACCTTAAATATATTGGCAAATCCGCTAAAAGTGCTGTCAGATATAGAGATAATACCATTGAACTCTGACATAAATATCGGATCCCAGCAGCACTATTCAGTGATGGCGCACTATAGTGATGCTACAAAAGAGAACGTTACACAAGAGGCAGAATTCAGCTCATTGGATGAAGGCACAATAGTGGGCCTGTTTGACAATGTTGCAACTGGTCTGGCAGTAGGTTGGACAGGCATAAATGTTAACTATACCTATCAGGGGATCACAAAGGCAAAGACTGCCACACTGCAGATATATGAGGAGATAAACCATCCGCCCACGCATGAGAATCCCGTTCTGAGCTCAACATTCAGCACAAATCTGACAAATGAAGACCTGATTTGCCATAATAAGTCTACTTTTGATGAGGATGGTGATCCTGTGGTTAACCGGTATATGTGGCTCAAGGGGGGGATCCCTCAGCCACATCTGGAAGATATGCGAATTGTACCCTCGATCTATACCTCTTCTGCAGACCAATGGCAGTGCATAATCACGCCTTTTGATGGCAAGGAACAGGGGGATGCTAAGGCAAGCAACAGCCTTCTGATAAGGACAATCCCCCAGCCAGACTTCAAGATAAACCTGACTCCAAAGAACAGTTCCCTCGAGCCTGGAGTGTCTGTCTCTTATAAGGTAATGCTCACTTATGACAACCAGACCAGCAAAGACATAACATCATCAGCTGAGCTTACATCATCAAACCCAGAGATAGCCTCTACATCATTCAGCACCGCCACTGCGGTCGCTTTGGGAAAGGCTGTTATCCAGGCAAAATACCAGGAAGAAGAAAATACCGCGTATGATTATGCTGAAATCAACGTCGTTGCTTCGGGCAGCCGTATGCTCAGCCACATAAGGATATCCCCGATGATAAGCTCTATTCAGAAAAACAGCCAGCAGGCTTACGCCACAACAGCATACAATAGCGACGGTTCAAATCATGATGTCAGCCTATCTGCATCTTACAGCTCATCTGATGCAGGTGTGGCAGCTGTGGCAGATAACATTGCTACAGGAATCGGCCAGGGGACTGCAACCATCAACTCAACCTATATTGACGTTTTCCCAAAATCTGCCTATGCTGCCTTGACCGTATTTGACCTGGAAAGGACATGGTCAGACATCATCTATCCTCATGGACTATATGAGCTTCAGGGCGTGCTTCCTGCTGGAGTGCACAGCCGTGATACTTTTGAGATACAAGTGCAGGATATAACAGCTGATTCAGGAGATACGCTGTCTTGCAACATAGTCAAACCAGATGAAACAGTACTTGAACTGGCGCACACTTTCACCCAGCCAGCATCTGATGAAGACATAGCATTAAGCTACAGGCTCCAGGGTACGCCATATGAACCCGGAGACAGTATCCCTCAGGAGACAGACCCCAGCGGCCACTATGAAAGAACATGGTATATATCAAACTGCACTATCAGGGATCAGCTGGGCAGCCTGCAGATGATCAACAGCACAGAATACCCCCTATATGTCAAGACAACCTATTGGTATTTCCACAATGACGCAACAGGGGACGATGATCCGTTTGACACAACCACTGCTCACCTGACAAGGGTTCTTGGAGAAAGGTACTATTTCTCACACAACGATACGACCCAGAATGATGTTGATTTTGCTCTTGCAAAAAGAGCTGCTGTTGGCATGGAAATATGTGATAACAGCATAGATGATGACCAGGATGGGGCAGAGGACTGTGCAGATTCAGAATGCCAGGTTGTCTTCTATCCTGATTGCGGCCATGATATAAACAGGGAATATGATGGAATGGGCAATATTGTTGGTTTTGTGGCTGGTATCACCGGGATGGCAAGTCTTCCTGGTGATGGATGCACACTAGACAGGGGGAATATCTGTTACAGGAACAATATCGGACTGCCGGACAACCAGCTCGCTGTTTACTATACTAAGACAGCATCTCCAGATGGATTCATCAAAGTAAGGTTTGTAAAAAGCGGAATAAGCCACCTTACAGATCTGATCCTTAAAGACCTCGAGCCTTTTGGCATACTTTCAGCATATCCTGCAAAATACGCACCATCCCCTCAGAACCTGCTCCCTTATGAGACAGTTGAGCAGGATTATTATATGGCATCATCAAGGCCTGATCCAGGCTCTACAGATGTGTTCCAAGGCAACCTTGATATGGTCATGAAAGTAGATGTAAATTCTGTGAATGCAGGCACCTATACTGTAGGATTTGAAGGTATCATCAAAGACCCTATGCCGCCCAGCACGCTTGATGTGGTAGTATCGGCTGCAGGGCCTGCGAATGACAATGAAAATGACGAAAATCTGCCACATAATACAAATAATGTGATAGAAGGCACATCCAAGGTTACGGACAACTCCTGCAATGACGGTGTTGACAATGACCTTAACTATGATGGTATTGATTGCGCTGATATCGACTGCGATGATGTGGTTATTGGAATAAATCCAGATGGCCAGACAGTAAGATGCAACCATGATGCAGAGATGAACTGCTATGATGGATTTGACAATGATGGTGACGGCCTTGTAGATTGTGCAGATCCTAATTGCCTGGGGCAGGTAGGTGCTTACCTTGACAATGACGGCGTGCCCAGAAAATACAATACAGGAAATCAGGCAGTATATTGTGAAAGCCCAGAAGGCTCATCATACAGCATAGATGCATTTGTGTGCGCTGATTTCTTTGATAATGACGCAGACAGCACACCTTATGGAGACTCCATAACCTGTGATACCCTGCAGGAATGCATAGCAAGGCAGATAGACTGCTATGATCCTTATGAATGCTGGGGCAGGAGCGACACACAAAGCAGCCAGGGTTTAGTCTGCCCAAGAAGGGAGGATCAGTGCAATGATGGGCAGGATAATGACTATGATTCATACTTACAGAATACACAGGATAATTGGCTGGCTCTCTTCATCCCAGATCCTGGATTGGACAGCACAGGAGCTGACTGCGATGATTATGACTGCAGGGGCTCAGGAGAGTGCCCAGCAGAAGAATGGGATGGCGATCCAGACCACAACTCTACCTGCTTCGACGGGGTAGACAATGACCTCGACAACTATGTTTGGGATGGCAGCAGGTATGCTGTCGATGAAACAGGCGGCATAGACTGCAATGACCCGGACTGCTACTTTGTCCAGAATCCTGAGGACGAAAACGAGGTATGCATGCCTTCGGAATTTTCTGTTTTGTATTGGAACCGCTGCGCAAACAGCCAGGATGATGATGCTGATACCCTAGCTGACTGCAGTGACAACCTGCATCCTGCCCTGGCAACGGACTGCTGGCAGGCATTCGGGTACTGCGGTCCATGTCCGGCTTATGAAAACTACACCTATGACTCATGCGCTGACGGCATAGACAATGATTATGACGGCCTCGTAGATTGTGCAGATCCTGACTGTATTGGAGAGCTAGGGGACTATGCTGGAAGCCGATGCGGTACAGAAGACTGCTCAGACAGGTTTGACAATGATGGAGATGGGGATGCTGATTGTGCAGACGCAGACTGCAATGGCATAGGATCCTGTGAGCTTACCGAGACAATGTGCAGCGACAATTTTGATAATGATGCAGATGGCTTAGCAGACTGCGCTGATAATGATTGCGCGGGCGTTTCATGCGCTCCGAACTGGCAGATCGGCTGCTCATCAACGCCTCAGACAGCCACAATCCCAAGAGCAGGGCTCGATATACAGTATAGAGATGTCATCAGGGGAGGAATTGACACATGGCGTGTCCGGTTTACAGACAACGGTAACAATCCAGACCTTTTCGACGGAAAGATCATAATATTTATAGGTGAAGGGGGCGACGAGGGCAGGGCGATTCCTTTCGACCCAAATTATGTTCTCAGCGGAAGTTCAGCGCCCTATTTTAAGTCAGCCGACCAGTACGTTGGTGGCGGCAAATATCTTGTCAGGCTGGAAAATGACACATATATAGGCAACCTCAACAGCCTTGATCTTGTGTTTGAGACCACAACATCTGCAACGCCTGCCCAGCATGATATCCTTCTTACAATAGGCACATATGGTCAGTCTGCAAGCCCTGAAATCACTGTTGATGTCTGGGAATCCTCTGCTCCGATTATTTCAGATGTTGAGATACCTTCATCAGCAGAACTCGAATATGGAAGTGCACTGTCTTTCAGAGGAGTCGCTGATGACAGCTTTACAGGCGGCTCTGCTATATGCAGGTGCCACGCGATTATCAGGGATGTTGACTCCAACATAGTATTTGAGCAGGATTCGGCCAACGGTAGATGCATATTAAGCGCACCCTTCACACAAGATGGTACATACACTCTTTACATGTATGCCACAGACAGGCCAGGCAACATTGGGGCAGAACCTTACTACTATGAGCAGTTCACAGTGGATGTTCTGCCAAAAGAGACAGCCTACGAGCATACGCTGGACAGGGCTTTCTATAATTCAGACAACAGCCAGCTGGAGACAGGAGACTTCAGCTTCATAAGCGCAGAGGCATTTCAGCCAGAATGTGCCATCAGAATCAGGGACAGCCTTGGCAGCATAGTGGCTACGCATGCATCAACTGCTGAGATAATCGGGAACGAAGCTGTCTGTTCAGATACAATTGACCTTCCTTCCTTGCAGGATGGTATTTACTACCTGAATGCTGACATAACAAGTGGGGCATTGCCCCTCGCCTCTTCATCCAAGGTATTCTTTGTCTGCAATGACCCCGAGTCATCTGGCGAGGGATGGACCTGCAGCAAGGCAGATATTGACAATGACGGGGCGACAGAGGGGCTGTATACTGATATATATGGCGATCTGAAAGCCTGTGACAACTGTATCGGGCTGTCCAACCCGGATCAGCAGGACTCAGATGCTGACGGAATTGGAGACGCATGTGAAGCAGAGGTATGTGAGCCGGGCCAGACCAGAGAATGCGGCACAGACATTGGAGAATGCCAGAAAGGCCATAATCTCTGCGATGAGACAGGGCACTGGGGGGAAGAATGCATCGGCGAGATCTTCCCCGAAGATGAGGCCTGCGATGGTGTGGACAACGACTGCGATGGTGCAACTGATGAAGGATTTGACCAGGATGACTGCGCGCAGAAATGCAGCCACATATGGACAGCCAAGGTCGGCTATCATGCCTGCTGCGGTGATGATGCACTGGAAGACAATCCATACATGGCAGACAGCGATAATGAGGTGCCAAACTGTGATGACTTTGACAATGACTGTGACGGCCTTTATGATGAAGGCTGCAACTGCAATATCGGGCAGACAAGGGAGTGCGGCTCTGATGTCGGTGAGTGTGAAATAGGATACCAGGAATGCCCCAGCGGGCTTTGGGGGGCGGAATGCATAGGAGAGGTATCTCCTGAGCCGGAAATCTGCGATGGGCTGGACAATGATTGCGACGGGATAGTCGATGAGGACTGCATTGTGCCTGGACCCTGGAAGCAGATACTGTACCCTGAAGGGGTCTATGAACCATTATGCTGTCCGGACGGCAGCCTCGAATGTCACCCAGAGACAGAAGCATACTATTGTGAATCAGGCAATCCACTAAACAAGTTGGCAGGCACGCATCTCCACACATTCAACATAACATTCATGGATCTCACAGCTGAAGTGAACGACAGACTGCAATGTGAGATAAGGCTGCCAGACGACAGCATAATGAGGCTGTCTAAAGACATAATGCATGAGATGACAGACGGTCAAGCCTCCTTCAACTATACGATCAAACCTGCAGATATAATAGATAAAAGGGAGCCATGGCGAATAGACAATTGCAGCCTCATAAGGGATGGAGAGGTACTTTATGCTGAGATTGGATCAAATACTGAGCTTAACGGCTCAATCTTGGTACATGGCAATAGCTGGACAAGGTTCAAGAACTTTGATGACGACGGCTTCCGCGCAGTTGAATGCTATCTTGGCATCCCAAAAAGATACTTCAACAATACACATTACTGCGATTATGAAGGAGACGTGAACTTCGTTATCAAGATGAGCCAGGGTGCGTCGGTTGAAGGATATTGCCATGATGGCATCAACAATGATGTAGGCCCGAGCGATGACAAGATAGACTGTGATGATCCGGACTGCTTTGGGATCCCTTATACATGCAAACAGCACAGATATGCGGGAGATCCTTTCTATGGTGAATGCACTAATGGATTATGCACAGAGACAAAGAATGTGGGCGGTCTGGACCTGACATATTCATATACTAGATATGTCAGGCCTGATGGCAAGCTTAAGGTAAGGCTTCAAGGCGAGTATCCGGAAGTAATCAACCTTTCTTATGCGATAATGGTGGATGCATTCTCAGACAAGGGCTACATGGTAAACCCTGATCTGGCTATACCTGATGTGGTGGAGGATATGTCGGCCACAAGCTACGTTCTCAAGCTCGAGAATTTCATAGGGACCCTTGACATGACAATGTGGGTCCGGCTTTCAGGATACAGCGAAGGAGAAGATGAATTTGCCATCCATATTGTGCAGACGCAGCCCCTGTTGATAGCTGAAATTCCGATAATAATCAGCTCGCAGGCTCCGGACGGCGATAGTGAAACGCCCTTCACCATACCCCCTGAAGTGTTTATGACATGCAACGACACCGTGGATAATGATCTGGACTATAGCACCGACTGCCTTGACAGTGACTGTCATAATCAGGTGGGCGGCAAAAACTGCAACGGGCTGCCTGCTGTATGCGAATTTGGTGCAGAGAACACCTGCAATGACTGCTTTGACAACAACAGGAACGATTTAACAGACTGCAAGGACCAGGACTGCGACGGCAAAATGGGTGGCTTGCAGGGCCAGCTTTGTCAGTTTGGTCTTGAATCCGGAGATACAAACTGCGGCGACAGCTTCGATAATGATGCAGATGGTTTTGTCGACTGCCTTGACGAGACAGCCTGCTGGAAAAGAAATCTGCAGTTTGGCTCCTTATGCCCCAATACAGAAATCGACTGTTCCGATGGAGAGGATGATGACTTCGATAGGGATTACCTATATGATTACGATAGCCTTCCAGGCACAGGGATAGACTGTACAGACTATGATTGTTATGGCGATCCGGGCTGCATCACCAATGAGTATTATGATCTGGGCGGCAGTGAAGCTCCTTCCCAGTGCTTTGACCAAATAGACAATGATATTGACTACTATATGGTCCATCCCACCCAGCCATGGATATGGCAGCCCAGGCCAGGAGGAGGCATTGACTGCAGTGATCCTGACTGCATAACCAACAATGCTGTAGATCCGGAATCTGGCTGCGAATGCCATCCATATGAATTCCTTGTAAATAACTATCAGTACTGCAGCAATGATTGTGATGAAAATGGGAACCTTGTCAAGGACTGCGAAGACGACGACTGCTTCCAGATATTCGGAGACTGCGGCCCATGCCCTGCTGTAGAAGATTACACCTTTGATTCATGTGCTGATGGTGTGGATAATGACCACGACGGCCTTTTAGACTGCAGTGATTATTTGGAATGCCAGGGGGAGCTTGGCTCATTGGCAGCTTCGCAGAAGTGTGAATGGCCAGAATTGTCATGTGATGACAACTTCGATAATGATGGCGACATGCTTGTAGACTGTGCAGACCCCGACTGCTCAGGGATCGGAGATTGCACAGCTGAGCAGACAGCAGCTTACTGCAATGATAATATGGATAATGATGGGGACATGCTCATAGACTGCATCGATCCATCCTGCTACGGCATCGGCAACTGCAACTCAAAAGACTGGTCTGCATTGGCCTGCACCGAGGTTCCTTTTACTTCTTCATTCTCCAGGATTGGAACTACCTCAATCTATGTAAGCCATAAGGAAAGGCTGTATGTCAATGAACCGTACAAATTAAGGATAATGGGCGAAGGCAACTATCTTTCGCTGTACCTGGGTGTTGGAAGCTCAACCGGAGTCGGAAATCCTCTGCCTTTCGACGCAACTTCCTGTACGCTGGAGGCCAGCCCGGGCCTGCAGTGGGTTGCTAATGACCAGAAATCAGGAAGGATCGAATACAACGGCATCTTGAACACTTTCTACGCAAATCTTACATGTGATCCATTGGCCTTGCCGGAGATTGCCCTGTATCCGATAATAGTGTCTTATATTGAGGAAGAATACCCAGACAATCCAAAGCTGACAGAAAAAGAGTACAGGGTACAGGTTTATGAGAATACGGCACCGCAGATCATTGATATAGAGATCGACAAGCTTAACATAGACACTATAGATATCCCTGCTGGGGATAAGGTTAAGGTAAGGGCCATACCAAATGAGGATGTATGCTCCTGCGAGTTCGACTTCAACGGGGTGGTTGTTGTCAGTGACGGAAACTGCAATGCTACCTTAGACAGCATAACTTCGGACGAGGATGGATTCCAGATAAAGGTCAGAGCACGAGATGCATCCAATAATCTTGGCTCAGAGCTGACAAAGACAGTTAACATAAATGTACTGCCTGTAGAGATAGCTTCTGAGCTGGATAAGACAAAGCCATTCTATAGATCAGATGAGACAGTGGAAGTCAACGCAACCTTCTCGACAAGCATCGAAGATACGTTCCCTGGTGACTGCATAGCCCATGTACTGGACAGCACAGGGACAGAGATTTCCGCCTCATCTCCACTTTTTAAATTCGGCTCAAGTTCAACAAGATGCAGGGGGCAGATAGAAACGCCTCAAGCAGATGGTATCTACTATGTTTACATAGAAGCAACTGACTCAGAAGGGGACAGAGTCTCCTCTGGGCAAAAAGCTTTCTATATCTGCGATTCTATGCTGTCCTCAGGGCCTGGATGGAGCTGTGCAAGAGCAGACTTTGACCAGGATGGGGCCACAGAAGGCCTTTTCACTGATGCATATGAATCCACCATTTCATGCGACAGTTGCCCAGGCATAATGAACCTGAACAGTGATAGCGACGGGGATGGGATAGATGATGCTTGTGACAACTGCATCTATGATGCAAACATCGAACAGACTGACACAGATAACGATGGAAAAGGAGACATATGCGATCCATGCACCGATATTGACCAGGACAGCTATTACCAGGAGGCTGCGGGCTGTGAATCTGAGCCGGGTTTCTTAGGGCATGATGACTGCAATGATGATATCTCTGATGACCAGGGTATATGCCCCACTGACATATCCGCATATGATGCATCCTCTGTGGACTGCAGCACTGGCCAGTACTCGGCCTGCTCCAAGTGCATACATCCTGGAGCAGTTGAAACCTGTGATGATGAGACAGAAAATAACTGCGATGCCTTCGCTGATTGCGAGCAGCCCTCGTGCGCAGGCCAGATCGGGCCTGGAGAAGTGCTTTGCTGCCAGGCTGATGATGACTGCGATCCCTTGGATGACAGCTGCGCAGATGGTGTATGCGCTGACTATGAATGCAGCCAGGATTTCGAGCCGTCTAGTGAAATATGCAGGGCAGCGGACAAAATATGTGATATAGAGGAATTCTGCACAGGCACTTCGCCATCCTGCCCAGAAGACATTTTCCGGCCGGCTGGATACACATGCAGGACATCCAATGGGGATTGCGATCCTGAAGAGAAATGCACCGGAGCAGCAGCAGATTGTCCTGCTGATCAGAAAGCGCCAGCAGGAACAGAATGCAGGAATGCTGAAGGTGTCTGCGATATTCCAGAGGTCTGCGACGGTATCTCAGACTTCTGTCCCACAGATGTGTTCAACTCAACCTCAGATGTGTGCAGGGACGCTGATGGAGACTGCGATGTCGCTGAGTTCTGCACAGGAATAGGCCCACACTGTCCTGGCGACAGCAAAAGGCCTGCAGGAACAGAATGCAGGAATGCTGAAGGTGTCTGCGATATTCCAGAGGTCTGCG
>CAZDZV010000008.1:0-17893 GCA_964510025.1 uncultured Methanosarcinales archaeon | reverse complement strand
TCAACTCAACCTCAGATGTGTGCAGGGACGCTGATGGAGACTGCGATGTCGCTGAATATTGTACAGGCAGCTCAAAAGACTGCCCGGCAGACGGATTCGCCCCGTTGGGAACGCAATGCGGCGACCTCGTAGACTGTCCTGCAGATGGGTGCAACGGCTTCATGGTGGAGCTCTATCCCGCAGATGGATATGACCAGTGTGACGGAGCTGGAAATTGCGACATTCCGTACTCTTGTGAGATGGAAAACAGCTACTGCAGCGACAATAATCCGGCAGACGGCATAAATACGTTTACATGCGGAGCACAATGCGACCAGACAACTGACTGCGTATGTCCAGCAGACCAGTGCATTGATGCTGAAGGCGACGGCAATATTAACGATTTTGCAGACTACCCATCCAACGGCGAATGCAATACAGAATGCTCATGCAACATAGACACAGGAATAGGCCAACCTTGCGAGCCATCTATGACATTCAATGATAACTCCAGGTGCGAGCAGTGGTCAGCAATCATCCCCCCTGAAGGAGTATTCGAGCCAGCCAGCCAGCTTTCAGGCACGCATGTGGATACTTTCAGCATAAGGTTTGAAGGTTTGACCATCTTCCCATCCGATGAGCTTATCTGCACGGTAAAAGCAGGAGATGATACAGTATTTAACATAACTGCAACAGGCCTCTCCATATCAGACAGCTCATACAGCCTGGACTATACCCTCCAAGAGCAAGACAACCTTACCAGGATTGTCAGGGATCCTGACCGACACTATCTGCCTTGGATTCTGAAGAACTGCTCTATTAGGAGAGAAGGGGATGTGCTTTTCAAGCAGGATGTCTTGACAAGGATATACACCCATCATGCAGATAAATGGACAGAAGGCGAGGTTACAAGGGCTGTGTCCTGCATTAATAATCCACATAGGTACTTTGACAATATCGGAAAATGCGAAGGTATCGAGGATGTCAGGTTTGCGATGTACATGGCCGCAGGCAACAGCCTTGAGGATGAGTCATGCATAAACAATCCAGGAGCCGGATGTGACTATGACTTGTGCAATGCTATGTTTTTCCCGACATGCGACCCTATAGAACGGTTCCCGGATTATGTTACCTATGTCGAAGATCCAAATGGATATGCGATTTTCACAGCAGCTGTAGGTGCTTACAATACTCCCGTAGCTTACACAAGATATGTGGATGCCCAAATGGGGACATTGAAGCTGCGTCTAAGGCAGCAGCTGACATCAAAGGTGTACTCCATAACTATAGCCAACCTAGTTGATGTGGAATCTGTGAATGTATACGGAAAAAATACAGGAAACGGCATCACTACCCAGCCAGTGGAACAGCCGGACGGCACATTTAGCGTATCCCATGAATGGCTGGATGAGCAGCAGCCTTTCACAGGCACCCTTGACCTGGTGTTCAACATATCCTTCAGCCAGGCACTGGATCAAACAAGGGCCCTAGAACTGATAATAGCCTATGGCTCAGACAACAATGCTGAGCAGCCGGCTGTATTCGATGTTACCTTTAGCCAAGATGGCCTTAGAGGTGATGATGAAAGCCAGATAACACCTTTGGCAGTCATAGAATTCAACGGCGTTTGTGGAGACTATGTGAACAATGATTTCGATTATCTTGGACCTGGCAATGTATGGGAATACAGCTATGATTGCTTTGACCAGGACTGTGATGGTGTAACAGGAGATGCAGACCAGCAGAATGAGTTCGGCCTTGGCAAGACAGGATTATGCAACTACCAGATAGAAACAGACTGTGAAGATGAATTTGACAATGACTATGATTCGCTGTATCCGGATGGCCATCCGCTCAAGGATTATACAGACTGCCATGATGCTGACTGCTTCCATAACGATCCCGTTTGCGCCCCTATAGAGAGGATATGCCACGATGGTCTTAACAATGACTGGGACTACACCAGAGGCGAGTCTGAGATTGCCGCCGACCAGAAGATTGAAAACAACGGCACCAAATACAGCCAACCGACATATACAGCAGGCCTCATAGACTGCGAAGACCCTGACTGCAACGATACAAGGGGAAATCCGATAGATGCAAATGACAGATGCAACTGGGGCTATGAAAAGAGCTGTGATGATAATTTCAACAACGATGCTATGCAGCTGAAGGATTGTGACCTAATCGCTGTTGCTTCAACAACGTCAATGCCCACCCCTGCTAACGCAGAATATGACTGCAGGGACTACTGCAGGATTACCACATCGGCAGAAGCAGCTGGCCAGTGCTTCGATAATATTGACAATGACTGGGATGCCATATCCATTACAGGCTATTATTCCGACCAATACGTAGCTAACAGCGGCCCTAATCAGGGAATTGACTGCCGTTGGGGCGGCTACTTCAGTATCGGGCAGGACTACAACCCCGATGAAGACTGCCATGGCCAGCCAGATCAACAAGGAAGACTATGTGAGCTTATGAAGGAGTCATCATGCTCTGATGGATTTGACAATGACTTTGACAGGGATGCTGCGGGCATGCCCGGTGCTGGATGGAACCAGGAGGCTTATCTCGCAAGGTTTGGCCGGGATTATGCAGAAGATGCTGATTGTGATGACTATGACTGCAAGGGCTCATGCCCTGCCAACGAGGCAGAGGATCCATACTGGTGCTTCGATGGAATCGACAATGACCTGGATGCATATTATTTCGACGGAGATACATATGTACTGGATGATTCCCTTGGAAAGGAACTGACTGATTGTGGTGATCCTGATTGCCTTGGAGTGCAGCACCCAGATGACGGAAGGATATGCCTTGAAAAAGAGTATGATCCGGGAGATGGTTTTTTCACCGGCCTTGACTACCCTGGCATGTACTGCGGCAATGATCTTGATGATGATGCTGACGGTCCTTGGGACTGCTCTGATGCTGACTGTTTCAAGCAGTTCAGGATATGCTCACCAGGCCCATGCTATGATGAAGAGAACATAACATGGGACAGCTGCTCGGACAAGCTTAACAATGACAATGACAACTCAGCAGGAGAGATAATTCCAAATGGTCAGGCTGGCGCATTTGATTGCATGGATTCAGACTGCTACGGGATGATAGGAAGCTTAACAGGAGCTGTCTGCAGGCCTGATGAGGCATGCGATGATGGATTTGATAACGATGCTGACAGCTTGGTTGATTGCAGGGACCATTCTGACTGCGATGGCAAAGTAGGCGGTAAGGTAGGCACTACTAGCGTCTACTGCAGGCAAGAAGAATCATCGCTCTTAGACTGCAAGGACGGATTTGATAATGATGGTGACGGCTATGTTGACTGCTATGACCCAAGCTGCAACTCAGTCTGCGGTTTGACGGACATAGATGGAGCCCAGCCTGTGCTGCTTCCAAAGTGGCATGGAGCACCTATAGGTTACGATGGCATTTCACTGGAAGAAGCGAAGATAGTGGACTATACAGAACAGGTCAGGCAGGGAGAGACATATACCATAATATTCGAAAGAAATGGCCCATCCAACTTTGCGGAGTGGCATATAGGGACCCAAAATGCGCCGTTCCAGAAAGACAGCTTCAACTTGGCTACCGCTAATGTAGAAGAAGAGGTTTTTGGCCAGGGCTCAACTTCTTATTTCAGGGTTGTAGAGTCTGACAATGGATTCAGGATAGACTCCCAGGGCAATTCGATGCCTTCAGGGTATAGGATTACCTTTACCATAACAGCTGCCGCTGCCTTTGACAGCCTGGACTATCAGCTTTTCTACTACGAAGATGGATTAGGCCAGTCAACCAATAATAATATCCCCCATGAGATAGATGAAAACATCGATCCCACTGCATCCTTGATAAGGGTAACGCCTCAGTCCCTGCCCTTTGGAGAAAGAGTGTACATTAGGGCTCAGATAGCAGACAATGAAGCTTTGGGATTATGCAGATGGAGCATAACAGGACCGGATAATTTCAATCCGGCAGACTCAAGAAACTGCAGGGCAAGCTTCTTGCCGACCACAGAAGGCCAGTATACTGTGCAGGTTACGCCTGTTGACTACTACTCAAATGTTGGCGAACCCTTAGCAACAACATATAACCTGAACATCATGCCTACACCTAAGTCTATCTCCACAGACAAAAGGTTCTACAGGCCAGGTGAGCAACTGGCTGTGGCAGCAGAGTTCAATATGGTGCCAACTGATACCCTGTCTGGTTGCGTAGTCATTGCTAGGAATGCAGCAGAGCAGATTTCGCTAGGCACAATACCAGTGGACGGCAACAGGTGCGAGGGAACAGTAAGCACAGCAGGGACTGAGGGGCTGTATTCAGTATTTGTAAGGGCAACTGAATCCACTGAAAACAATGTCACAGAATCAGACAGGGCAGCAGTATTTGTCTGCTCGCAGCCTTCAGGCATCTGCAAGTTTTCAGACTTTGATGGCAACGGCGAGCCTGACATATGCCTTGACAGGGAATTCACAATAGATGTTGAGCCGCCGCTGGCCTATGTGAAGAGAGATAACTACATCTTCCTATCTACTAAAGTATCCTACGAAAACGGAACAGTAAGGGATATTACTTACCAGGCAGACTACAGTTCACTGGAGCCCGCAATAGCCTCAGCAGACAACAACAGGATAACTGCCAACAGTATTGGAATGACAAGGATCAGGGCGGCCTATACTGAGAATGAATACACTGCAGAAGACTATTCAGATATAGTGGTTACAGACAAGGATAACCTTTCCTATATCATGATAGAACCCAGAGATGCAAGGATCGAGCAGGGATTGACGCTTCCCTACTATGCGATCGCTTACTACAGCAATAACAGCTACAAGAACATAACTGCAGAGGCTGGTTTCTCAGCCCAAAACACAGCAAAAGCCGATTTCCTTCAGTCAGACAATATAGTAACGGCTCTGGAAGAAGGCCGGACAGCTATCTCTGCAGAATACACAGAACTTGGCTATCAGGCAAATGCAACGACAACGCTTACAATAGCAAGGGCTGGATCAGAAAAAGAGCTGTCCGCAATCGAGATAAAACCAAAAGTGCATAGCATAATCGCAGGGAGTACAGTGCATTACTCATTGACCGCCTACTACTCAGACAATTCGTACGCAAATGTTACCGCTCAAGCCAGATACCAGTCTGAAGATGTTACTGTAGCCACAGTTGTTGATAATGTCGCAACAGGTATCGGAGATGGCTACACAGTGATATACGCGAACTATACCGAAGAAGGGGAGACGAGGCATACTACAGCTGTGCTGTATGTAGCGGTCAACAGGCCCCCAACCCAGTCAAGGCCTGTGATAAACTCAACACTGGGCTCAAATTTCACCTTTGAGGATCTGACATGCTATAACAGGTCAACTGGTGATCCTGATGGAGACGAAGTATCTAACATCTACAGATGGTATAAGGATGGCATAGAGGTCCCTGAACTAAGAAACCTCAGGACAATCTCGCATGAGGAGACATCAGAAGGAGACAGCTGGGCCTGCTCTATAGTACCTTGTGACAGATATGTATGCTCTGAAGAGCTTTCCAGCGTGAACCTGACCATAAGGCTGCAGCCCAGGTGGTCAAATGTCTCATATCCAGAAGGAATCTTCGAGCCATTATGCTGCCCTGGAGGCGGAACCGCCTGCAGCCCAGAAGAAGCATACTACTGTACATCGGGGGACCCTACAAATAAGCTGGCAGGAACCCACCTGCACAGATTCACCGTGACATTCAACAATATCACAGCCCAGAGCGGTGATGTTCTTGAATGCCTCATAGAACGGTCAGACAGTACATCACTGCCTCTAAGGAAGACCCTGGCCGATATATCTGAAGCCAGCGAATCATTAAGCTATACCCTGACACAAGCTGACCTTGAGCAGGGAAGAATAAGCAAACTAAGGCCGTGGAACATCACAGAATGCAGCGTTATAAGGCAGGGAGTCAAGCTTCATAAGATAGATATAGAGCCTGAAAGAGAGCAGGGCAGCAGGATATTTGTGCATGAAAACATTTGGACAAGAGCAAAATTCTATTACCAGGATGCTTACAGGGCTGTCAAGTGCTATCTGGGCATACCAGGAAGCTACTTCAACAACACCCATAAGTGCGATTGGCTGGGAGACGTTAACTTTGCTGTGAAGATGAGCCAGGGTGCATCTGTTGAAGGATACTGCCATGATGGCATCAACAATGATATTGGAGACAGCCTCACAGACTGCGAAGACCCTGACTGCTTCGGGATCTCCTACTCCTGCTTGCCGCATATGGGATTGTTAGGGGCTATGGGAGTGGATACTCAGGGAGCAGCTATAATGGAAGAGCCTGCTGTCTGCGAGAAAGGCATCTGCAGCGACAGCTTTGAGATCGATTCCGGCGAGGGCCATATAAACATTATCGATTATCAATACACTAGATTCGTCAGGCCAGACGGAACACTTAAGGTAAGATTCAGTTCAGATGGGTTTAGCTATGAAGGCGATATGCTGTTTGCCATAAACAATCTGGTCGGATTTAATGAATATGGCAATTACGCCCATCCGGACTACAGCTTCATACCTCAGGGGGAAGCAGCTGTTTCCACAGCATATACATTGACCACAGATGGAAATACCTTCCTAGGAGACCACTACGACTTTGTCATGTGGGTGAATCTGACAGGCTATGAAGAAAGTGCATACGAATTTGAACTGCTGGTTTTGATTGGCCAGAACGCAAGGATAAACCTTCCTCTGACAATATCCACTGAAGCTCCGGACAACTGGCTGGAAAACTCGACAAGCACCTTCGACATTCATAACTGCAATGACACGCTGGATAACGACCTAGACTATAAGATGGACTGCAGCGACGAAGAATGCCATCTTGAAGTAGGTGGGAAGAATTGCACAGGCGAATATGCTGTATGCGAATTTCAAGCTGAGTCAATCTGCTATGACTGCTTTGACAACAATAGGGATGGTGATGCAGACTGCTTAGACCAGGATGACTGCTGGAAAAAAGACACCGGCTGCCCATCTACAGAGACAGACTGCAGTGATGGCATAGATAATGACTGGGATAGGAACTACCTTCCAAGCTATGACACGAGGCCGGACACCGGCATAGACTGCACAGACTATGACTGCTACGGCGATGATAATTGCCCTCTCAGGGAAGACCAGGACAAAGAGGGAAATGACGCTTTCCATCAATGCAGTGACTGGATTGACAATGATCTTGACAGCCCTGATGGGATCAGCAGTATTGACTGTGATGACTCAGATTGCTATAGGATCTGCAAGGACAATGAATTCATGCCTGGCTACTACCAGTTCTGTGACAATGGATTCAATGATGATGGGAGCAGCGAAAGAAGCGCTGATCCAGGCCCGAACATAATTGATTGTGAAGATATGTACCATACTGCACTAGGCACAGACTGCTGGCAGGCATTCGGGTACTGCGGTCCATGTCCGGCTTATGAAAACTACACCTATGACTCATGCGCTGACGGCATAGATAATGATTATGATGGAGACATAGACTGTGATGATCAAGATTGCCTTGGAGAGATATTTATTCTTGAAGATGCAGTGAGATGCGGAGACAGCTATACCACAGATGACTCCAAAGCTCCAAGACCATTGCTGGACAAAGCCAAGCCTTTCTACAGGTCAGCTGAAATAATCTACATAAATGCCTCGTTCGATACAGGCATTTATGGATTGCCAGTCAGCTGCAGGGCACTATGTGGAGATGAAGCTGCTGAGCTGGAAGTAATAGATGACGAAAATCCTGATATTAAGATATGCAACGGCTCTGTACAGGCAGACTTCGGTGATGGCCTATACAGGATACACTTGGAAATAACTACAGAAGATTCCGAATTTGTCACAAATTCCACAGTATTCTATGTATGCGACAACCTTGGCTCTTCTGGTGATGGATGGACATGCGCAAAAGCAGACTTTGACCAGGACAGCTATACAGAGGGCCTGGTGACCGATATCTACGGCATACCTCAGCCTTGCGATATGTGTGCTGCCCAAAATAACTCCAAGATAGACACAGATGGAGACGGCATAGACGATATCTGCGACAGAGACAACCACAGGCCCACTCATTCAACGCCGCTGTTATCATCAAGCTATGGCACGGACTCACAAAAAGAGAACCTTACATGCATACCTCAGGATGCAGTGGACCTTGACCAGGACACCATAAAATACATATATAACTGGTATAGGGATGGCGAACCCATATTGATCCTCAATATGCCTTTTGAAGGAAGCTCAAACGCCGTATTTGCAAGGGATTATTCAGCATTCGGCAATAACGGCACTGTTTTCAACGCCCTCCGCTCCAATGAGTCTGGATATGACCATAGGGGCGCGTATGAATTTGATGGCAACATGGATTACATCAGAATCGAGGACTCGCCATCTTTGAATCCTGCAGGTGAGATAAGCTTTGGGGGATGGTTTAGGTTCAGGAGTCTAGAAGAATCATCTATGTTATTGTCAAAAAATAGCTATTCACTGTACCTTGGAGGTGCATCTACCGAAAAAATCCTGATGTCATCTGTATATATAGATTCAACTAGATATACAGTGCAGGTCTCTACAACTATGGAAACAGACAGATGGTACCATATTTTTACAGTATATGATGGTAGTGAAATAAGAATATATCTGGATGGGCATCTAGAAAACAGCCATATTGTTGCAGGGGAGATTGATCCATCTGAAGCTCCATTGATAATCGGGGCTAAACCAGATATGGGGGATCACTTTGATGGGTTTATCGATGATATAAGCATCTACAGTACAGCCCTCTCTGAAGTGCAGATAAGCGCGCTCTACAGGAACAGGACAGACCTTATCGTCTCGGACGAAACCGCAACAGGAGAGGCATGGCAGTGCTCCGTGCTTCCGAACGATGGGATAGATGACGGCAGCTTGCTTCTCAGCAACATGCTGTTTATACATGACAATATCCCTCTGACACGCTGCCAGATGCTGGATCAGGAGCAGGGCGCCTATATACTGACAGCAGATGTCATCGACAGCACAGAAGATATCTGCTTCCCTGTCAAAGCTGCAGGCATCTCTCTTGACTGCCAGGGCAACAAGATAGATGGCATAAGGCTTGCAGGAAGCTATGGGATCTACGCAGAAGGAAGCATTGATAACGCCAATAACCTGACGATCAAGAACTGTACAGTAACAGAATGGGGCCAGGCAGGAATCGCACTGGAAAAAAGCAGCCACAACCTTATAGAGAATATTAATATCTCTGATTGTGCAGGTCTTGGCATCGATATGATGCAAAGCCCCAATAACACAGTGAAGAACTCTGTCTTTGAAGGCAACCTGAAAGGCATAAGGATAGCTGCTTCGACAGGCCATACAATATCACATAACCAGCTCATAGGTCTAGAACTGGATAGCCAGCAGAACAACCTTGAGATAATACCTGCTACAGCTGAAGACTGCAGCCAGACAATAGAAAACGTCACAGGCATCATGCCGATAGTCTACTATAACCGCTCTGTCCAGATAATAGGCTGGGACAGGAACGCATCACAGATAATATTGTGCAACGCCGATAACTCAACAATAGACCGCACCATTATTGCTTCTCACAGCCAATATATGCCTGCTGTTGTACTGATGCTGACGAACTATTCAAACATCACAAACAGCGAATTCCACAATGAGATTAAGCTTGTACATAGCTCAGAAAATCTCGTGCAGAACATAACTGCTGAAGATGCGCATATCAGCATAAATGCGTCATGGTCAGAGCGAAATACTATCAGGGATTCTTATTTGAACTACATATATATAGCGTTCGGAAATGAAAATTCGATCTATAACAACTTCATAAACTCGACCGTGGAAGTGATAGACAGCTCTAACCTATGGAACACCACCTTTGCTCCCGGTATAAACATGATCGGCCAGCAGAATACCGGCGGCAACTACTGGGCTAACCAGGACGGAACAGGATTCAGTGAAACCTGCTCAGATGATGCTCCAAGAGACGGCTTCTGCGATTCACCGATGGTTATAGATGAAAATAATCTGGATGAGCTGCCTCTAACCAGGATGGAGCCCAACATAGCTCCCACGCATGGCAAGCCCAAGATAAACTCCACCCATGGCACAAACTACAGCTATGAGAACCTAACCTGCTATAATATATCCACATTCGACGAAAATGGAGACGCTGTTATTAATGCCATTAGGTGGTATATAAATGGAACAGAGCATCCAGAGCTTGAAAACATATCCACAATAGGATTTGGAAACACCACAGTGGGTTCAGATTGGTCCTGCAGCATAACTCCATCTGATGGCTTTGAGTTTGGCGACACTAAGATGAGCGTTAACTTGACTATCAGGGCAACGGCACCGTGGGCCAATATCACCTATCCGGATGGTATATATGAGCCCACATGCTGTGATGGAGGAGACTACTGCGCAGACGTGGATGATCCAAATGACGTTGACTGCGAGACAGGGGAGCCTCTCAGCAACAGGCATCTTCACAGATTTGAGATAACATTCAATTCAGCGTATGCTGCTCCGGGAGACGTTGAATGCGACATCGAGGTTTCTGACGGAACTCTCATGACTGTTTCTGAAAAGCACAGCGGTGCTGCTGATGATCCGATAGTGTTGAGCTATGTGATACCTGGTCCTGAGATCCTTGACCCTGCCAAGCTAAGCAGAGACAAGCCCTGGCTCATAAGGGCCTGCAGGCTTTATTCTGGACAGGAAGTATTTGAAGAAACTGGCATAAACAGGATGATATATGTCCACAACAATACATGGACTGGCTTTGGCAACTATGATGGAAAAGAAGGCGACGGCCAGAAAGCCCTGGAATGCTATCTAGGAAACAAGAACGTCTACTTTGCAAATGAGGTTGAATGCGATTGGGCAGGCGACAAGGATTATGCAGGAAATATGATGGCAAAAGGATTTGATTTAGAGAAGCTTTGCCACAATGGAATTGATGACGATGGCAACAGCAAGACAGACTGCATAGAGGATCCGTTCTGCCAGGGAATTGCCTACAACTGCTCAGGATATTATGGCAGGCATCCGATCATTGCATACCTGCCAGAGATAGGCAATCTGCTTACGGGCGCAGTGGTCGCTCAGCCACCTGAAAATTGCGGAACGGATAATATCTGTGAAGGAAGAATCACAGTAAATAAGGCAGGGACTGTCTATAATGTGGATTACGCATATACCCAGCATATTCTGCCCGGCGGCAGACTCAAGGTCAGGTTTGACATAGACAGGCAGATCAATTCACAGAGCGAATATACCCTAACTGCCATGAACAATGTCCCTGAATTCAGCGCATTTGGGAAATACAGAAATCCTGCTCCTGGCTATACTGAGCTGGAGGAGGATGTCAGTTCCACAAGCTCTTATTCTACCAAGGAGATAATAGACAGGGAAAGTGTGGACCAGGTGATGTATGTAGACTATGCTGGCTTGGCAGATGACGAATACGAATTTGAGCTCGTTGTATCAGTGGATGGCGAGCAGGGGCCGCCTGAAGCAGTGAGGTTCTTTGTGGATAGCGATGCTCCCGACAATACAAATGAAAATGATGACAGCCTCTATCAAAACCAGATTGAATTCATAGAAGGCACCCAGACATCAAACCATAGGTGCAATGATGATGCAGACAATGACCTGGACTACTATATCGACTGCAGGGACACGGATTGCAGCGGAATACAGATAGGCAAAGCCGGAAACGAAGATCCCATACTCTGTGAGCACCAGCAGGAACTGACCTGCTATGACGGTTTCGACAATGACGGCGACGGCCTTGTAGATTGCGCTGACTCAGACTGCCTCGGAGAGATTGGTGCATATCTTGATGGAAATGGGGTCCCAAGAAAATATGATACAGGCAATCAGGCAGTATATTGTGAAAGCCCAGAAGGCTCATCATACAGCATAGATGCATTTGTTTGCGAGGATAGATTTGATAATGATGCTGACAGCACACCTTACGGCCCCTCAATAACCTGCAGCACACCACAGGAATGCGAAACCAGGCAGATCGACTGCTATGATCCTTATGAATGCTGGGGCAAGAGCGATACGTTAAGCAGCGCTGGCGAGGTTTGTCCACGAAGAGAAAACCAATGCACCGGCGGAGCAGATGATGATCATGACTCATATCTTCAGGGTGGAAGCGACAATTGGCTCGGCTTGTTCATACCTGATCCTGGATTGGACAGCACAGGAGCTGACTGCGATGACTATGACTGCAGGGGGCTTGGAAGCTGCCCTGTAACAGAGTATGACGGCATTGACAATGCAACATGCTTCGATAATATTGATAATGACCTTGACCAGTACATCTGGGATGGAGACTCATATGCCCTGGACAATACAGGAGGCATTGACTGCAATGATCCTGACTGCGCAGGTGTAAAGGATCCTGACTCAGATGATGTCTGTATGTCTTCAGAGTTCCTCGTAAATGTCTATGGGTTCTGCACAGATCAGGAAGATAATGATTTTGACTTTGATTTGAGGCCCAGGCCGGCCAAAGCTGGAACTGACTGTGAAGATGGCTATTTCAGTGATGCCACTGATCAAACAGACTGCTGGCAGGCATTCGGGTACTGCGGTCCATGTCCGGCTTATGAAAACTACACCTATGACTCATGCGCTGACGGCATAGACAATGACGTAGACGACGGCTTGGGAAACTATGATAGGAACGATAATTCAGGAAAAGACTGCCGGGACAGCGATTGCGATGGTGATCTTGGAAGCCAGCAGGGCCAGAGATGCGAGCTCAACCAGGAATCAACCTGCAACGATAATTTTGACAATGACGCTGACAACAAGGAGGATTGCGCAGACGCTGATTGCGTCTCAGCAGCCGGGCCAGAGGGAGAGCAGTGCCAACCTAATGGTGAGACACTCTGCAGCGATGGATTTGACAATCATAATGATGGAAGAAAAGACTGTGCTGATCCCCAGTGTGCTTCATCCGATTCCTGCGCAGATGACTGGTCTACAGCCAGCTGCACAGTCATACCTTATGTCGCCAGCGGCCAGCTCGTAGGAACAACAATAACCTACGAATACCACAGCAGGCTGCATGTAAATGATGATTACACGCTGAGGTTGGTCGGAAGCTCTACATACAGCTATTTCCTTGCCACCATAGGCATAGATAACCAACCAGCATCCAGGTTTGTATTTGATCCATCGCAGTGTTCGCTGGAAGGCCCTGACGCCTCTGACTTCAGATGGAGCCCAGGCCCGAACAACATGGCAGGCAATATCCAGAGTGTAGCTGATAATATTGAGGATTTCGACATCACTCTTAGATGTTCGACGCCAGGGGTGGCGCAACCAGCTCATGCCTATCCGTTGGCTACAAGTGAGCGCTCATCTGAGGGCGATCTCGGAGGAAGTGTGGCCTTGACTACAAGGCTTTATGAGAATACCGCACCTGCTGTATCTGATATAGAAACAGGGGAAGGGGATGGGCAGATCACAGTTGATTATGATGGCTATCTGGATATTAGGGCGATAACCCAGGATCCATCCAGCATCTGCAGATGTCAATTTGAAGTGATTGATCCTGACAGCCAGTCTACCCTCCTCCAGAGCTCAGACGGCAATTGCAGGTATAGGCTGTCTAACCTGGTCAAGGAGGGCAGCTATAAGATACGGGCTCAGGCAAGGGACGGTGCCTACAATCTGGGCCAGGAGTACGAGGAAACCTTCAATATAGACATATCACCAGTCAACAACTCGCTATTGTCCCTAATCGGCAAGCAAAAGCCTTTCTTCAGGTCTGGTGAGAATATTGAGATAAACGTAGAGTTTATAGCTGCAGATGTATTTAGCGCAAACAGCTGTAATGTATATATCGAAAGAGAGGGCAGCCAGGTTGCGACAGCCGCTATAGCTGCCACGTCAATATCCAATACGTGCATATGCGACGGGATGGTAGCAGCTCCGAGTGGGGATGGGATGTACACAATACATGTCTCAGTCAGTGATCAGGATGGGGACTTAGGCCGTTCAGCAAGGCAGGTGTTCTATGTCTGCGATGATCTTTCGTCATCAGGTCAGGGATGGACCTGCGCAAAAGCAGACTTTGACCAGGATGGGGCTACAGAAGGCATCTACACCACATTATATGGAGATGACCAGCCCTGCGACATGTGCCCTGGAGTCTTTGACTCTGGAACTGACCTGAACGCAAACGGCATAGATGATGCATGCGAATACATAGATGAATGCCCGGATGAGGATGCAGATAATATACCTCCAAATGAATCCTGCACTATCTATGAAGGCTTTGATATGAAGACAGGATGCTGGCTCATCTACTATAACGACACGTCGGATATTGTAGAAGAGGTGCATTGCGACAAGAGCACATCATGTGAGTACTATCTTGCAGACAGGACATGCGATGGCATCGGAGGAATAGCAGATGCAGACTGTGACAATGCCCTGCCGAATTATAATGGTTCAGATACTGTATGCGATACAAAAACACGATACTCATGTATTGGATCTGGAAAAGGAACCAGCAATGTGACAAGCCAGACAAACATAACAAAATGTGATGGCTCCGGAAACTGCGATCAGCTGGAAGCAGGAGGGATTTTACTGGAACAGGAATGCATCTGGCCATACTATTGTGATGATGCTGTTTGTATATGTGATGATGTAGATAAAGATAATGTATGTGACGATAAGGAATTACCTTGGTGCATCGGTGAAAATCTCACCAATCTGCCGTGGGATAATGGGTGCGAGACATGGGAGATAAACGCATCGGGCTGCCATGCGAGATCCTGGCTTGCAGCCCCCGATTATGTAGTTAATGTAACACACTGCCCAAATATTACATGTATCGTATATCCATGGAACCAAACCCTCTGTGGAGATAATGGTACTATTGCTCAGCATGGCAACTGTAACCAATTAGACATCTGCGGCGATAACCCTGACCTTAATGAGCTAAGCTGCAGGAATCATTTCATATCAATAGGAGAAACCTATAATGGCATATGCAGTGAATTTGGAGATACTAATTGCTGGGACCAGGATGCGCCGCCAGCTGACACAACTATCGGATGCTGCGGCGACGATGCTGATGAATGCTGGATAGATAATGTCTACAAAGGATGCTGTAGGCAAGGAGGCAGCGGTGATGTTATCTATATAGATGACGCAGATAAAGATGCATATTTCTGTAGGTTTGTTGGTGTAGAAAGAGCCCTAAGACCGGATGGTACAAATGACTGCAGTGACACAATAAGGACATATTGCTGGGCAGGCTCTTTAGTGCCATTTACAACAGATCCGCATAGCTTCTGCTGCGGTGATGATATAGATGAGACTTGGAGCACCTTTGAAACATCATATGATCTGGAGGACGTAATAGTGGATGCAACCTGTAAGGATGCCAGTTGGACTAAAAGAGATGAAGAAGACTCAACATTCTACGATGTATGGGGGTATTATCAAGAATGGAGATAAACAAGAAAGCTGCGATGGATCTCTCAGTAAGGTGGATTGTGATAATCATAATAGCGCTGGTTGTGCTTCTCCTGATATTGCTAGCTATAAGGACATGGATGGGTGAAGCAGAAATACGCATGGAAGAAGAGCTGAAAAAGTATGCTGTCCCGCCGACCCCGGTCATATCTTCGCCAAGGCCTTCCGATATACATATCGTTTTCCAGGATATATCTTTCGATGGCTCGCAAAGCTATGACCTTAAGCATAAGATAAAGGGATTTTACTGGGATATTGACGCTGATAATATAATTGACCACAGAGAGGAGTCGTTTATTGACTACTATTTTGAGCCGGGGGAATACAACATTACGCTTAAGGTGATTAATGACCAGGGCGCCATAGGCTCTGAGAGCCAGATTGTTAGGGTCTATACAAACAACACAAAAGACTGGCGTCTGCTGGAGAACAGTGCCTTGTTCATCAAAGACACCGGAACCAATCAGCGGGATATGCTAAGGCTAATACCTGTCGGAACATGGTACGATATCAGCGGACTTCATAGGATCCCCTATAATGTGTACTATGATGATGATGGGATTACTTCTGGACAGATTAAGTCAGAGCTGATAAGCGATGAAAAAGCGTATGCTTTTATTTTTGATGATCCTGGTCTGCCCTGTCTTGGATGGGATGAAGATTTATGTACCATGGATGGTCTGCCCGCTGGTCTGCCTTGTTGTGACCTGGGTGATGGCTATCAGATGATCAGGGTTGACAATCTGGAAAGCATATATTTCGCATTTTGGTATAGGTATGAGCATGTAGTCATGGTTAACACCGAAGATGATAATCCAGCCAGCCTTATAGCATCATTGTTTGCTGCTTTCTATAATGCACCTATCTTTTTTATCGATGCCGCAAATTACGCTTTCTATGAACCATATATAAGGGTAGGTACTCATCCTCAGTGCAAAGCACAGTTCGGGTACTATATCCCAAGCTATGAGGCAATTGAACAGGATGTCAAAGATGGAATCAACACATTCTTAACTACCAAGGCATACGCTGCAGATGACCTTCGGGATGTTCACAGAAGAGTAAACAGGATAATAGAATTGCATTCGAACGTTACCATAGAATCCTAAGGTATCCGTCGTAGGCTCTTGATAAGGTTATTGTCCTCGCCGCTGATTGTCTCAGTATTTTCCACGAGCTTCTGTTCCTGCTGAGGTTCAGCTTGAAAACCTCCGACATTGGCAGATTCATCTTTCAGCTTCAGCTCAACTGTTGACATCTCCTCCTCGCTGAGCTGCCTTGGTTTCCATTGAAGGTTTATTCCGTCATTCTCTTTCCTCGGCACTACGTTTATCATGAAGTGAGCGACTTTCTGGCCGGCTGTGATGCCGTTTGTCACAAAAATATTGGTTCCCTGTATCTCAAGGCTGTCGAACAAAGCCTGTGAGACCTTATTGCTTATGGAAAAAAGCTCGCCCACCATTGGATCAGGTATCTGCTCGAAGATCGGATAGTGTTTCTTAGGTACGACAAAGCAGTGCCCGGGATTTGCGCCGTTGACATCCAGAAAAGCCATTACATTCTCATCCTCATAAACCTTCTCAGACGGCACCTTACCTTCGATTATGTTGCACACAATGCAGTTTTCAGCCATTTAGCATCCTCGATATATCGTCCAGCGAGCTCTTTTCTGCCTGCTTCGCAGGCTTCCGGGGTTTTTCGCCTGAAGGTTTGGGCTGTTTGGGTTTTTCCTTCCTGGCCTGACTGGGTATTGCCTGCTTTGGCTGTTTCTCTTCAATAAATTCAGCCTCAACAACCTTGCTTGCAGCTGTCTTTTTTCCGGTCATCTCTGCAAGCTTGTTGGACATAGAGTCCCTGATGGACAGCAGCTCTTTCTCTGATATCTTTCTCTGAGGCAGCTCAAAATTTATGCCGTCATTCTCTTTCCTTGGGATTATATGCACCATGAAATGGTTCGCTTTCTGGCCTGCAGCGACGCCGTTTGCCACAATGATATTTGTACCCTGCACACCCAGGGCCCTTAGGGCAGAGTTGGATAGGGCTTTTGTGACCATAAAGATATGCCTAAGATCCTGTTCAGGCAGCTGAGGCATTATGCTATAATGCTCCTTAGGCAGGATAAGGATATGGCCTGGGTTGGCTGGATTGATATCCAGTATAGCCAGTACCCTATCATCCTCAAAAATCTTCTTCGACTGCACCTTGCCGGCTACGATATGGCAGAATATGCACTGCTGCTTTTGGTATTCTTTAAGCTCTTCGGGACTCATCTTTGAGAGCTTTTCCTTGAGCTCTTTCATCTGCTCTACTGTCATCTGTTCCGGCATACTTGTTACTTT
>CAZDZV010000007.1:65453-79962 GCA_964510025.1 uncultured Methanosarcinales archaeon | reverse complement strand
ATAGCGCTGATAGTGCTTGTTGTAAGCATGCCTATATACTCATCGATCGCTCTGGCAGCACTGCAGATAACTGAAATACATGGTTCTGACTTCTATGACAACTACGTAAAGGAAGATGACCAGCTCGAGATTGAGGCATTTGCTATGATAGGAAATGAAAGGGTAAATGACAGGAGCCTTGTGAGATTCGGGGGCATGCCTTATTCAGGAAAATATCAGCAGAGCAGCCCAGGCATAATGTTTGATTCCTGCGTAGACGGAACATGCAGGCTTTCGCTTGACCCCAGCATGTATGCTGTCAGCCCAAATCCCGGCTATACTAATGTCTACCTATACGGGTGCGCTCAGCAGGATTGCAGCCTGGTTGAGCAGGATTCAGAGCAGATTGTGCTGGATGACAGGCCTCCTGATATCGACATAATGCTGGAGAAGAGCAAGGTCGGATCGACAGGATTGGATATCAGGTATGCGGCAGAGGACAGGGCATGTGATGGGGTGGCTTGTGAGGATCTGTGTTCAGGCATAAGCCGTATCGAGTTTCATTCAAGCAAGACAGGGCTGCTGCATACAGAGCAGATTAACGGGGAGCCGGATTTTTGCGTGAAGACAGGAACAACATCAATAAGCGCCCAAGAGCTGCAGGAGAATGATATCATATATGCTATAGTATATGACAATCTTGGAACGGCTGCACAAAGCAGCTCACTTGCTGTTTCTGTGGACCTCATCGCACCACTGATAAATACAACCAGCCTGGTGATAACCGACGAGCTGGGCGGGGACGGTTCTGCTGTTCCAGAGACCATGTTCAAGATAGGCATCTCAATCGAGATAACAGACGATGACCTGAACATAAGCAGTGTAAGGGCTGACCTAAGCGATCTAAATCCCTATTTGGGCGCAAAGCAGGCAGACAGCTGCAGCAGCTACGGGGCTGATACATACAGGTGCCGCTGGGATGATGTCCAGCTGGATATCGATTCTGATACTGATGCTTTGATCCATTTCACAGCTGCAGATATCGCAGGCAACCTGGCTGAGGCTCCGGCAAATTATCTGTTTGATATTGACAACAGCCTGCCGCAGGTAAACGCGATCCTTACGGGCCATATGAGAAACGGAGTAAAATATCTTGGGAGAAATGATATAGTCATAGTAGAGATAGACTCAGCAGGGGCAGGCTTCAATTCCGCAAATGTCTTCATGGAGCTAAGCGAAGTCAGGAGGAATGTCCATGATGCAAAGGCGGAAAACTGCAGCGAAGACAGCTATTGGTACTGCTATTTTGATGTAAACCCGAACCAGCCAGAAGGGGTTCATGAAATTGAGGTAAAAGGCAGCTCTCTAGATGATTTCGGGAAGGGTTTTGAAAGGCCAATGAGGGAGAATGTCACGGTAGATGTCACCAAGCCGGCAATAGCAGATGTTGGCTATAGCCCCAGCTTTCCCACACCAGGGGATGATATAACATTCTCGTTCAGGATAGCAGATGAGAACGGAGCTGATGCATTTATAGATGCATCTTCAGTAAGCACAGAGAGCTTCCCCAAAACGGCAGACTGCAACGGCGATGGCTTATGTACCGTGTCGGTCGGGTCCTTAGTGTCTTCCTTCACCAACGCTACGGTGAGGATAACAGCAGAAGACTATGCAGGAAATGAGGCAGACCCGGCAGAGATATATGTGGCTGTTTTTAATCTTGAAAACACAGGGGCGCCCAACTGTTTCAGCGTGTCCAGTGTTGAATCTATACCAGGCAGGATAGACAAAAAAACCGCGTCGCAGGTAAGCATGGATGTGTTTGCCCAAATCAACCTTAACAGGATCTGCCCTAACACAGAAGTGATAGGCTATGATGCTGACTGCAGCGGAATGCAGAACATCGTAGCTGAGCCATACATAGTGGATGCAGGCCCGTTTATCGGGCTTAAGACAAGCGCAGCCATAGGGTTTGAAGACAGCTTTGACATCAACTGCAGGCTTAGCATAATGCAGAGGGTAGGCAATTCTGTGTATGCTCAGCCAGAGATAGAGAACATATCCAAAAGCGTCCAGCTTTACGGAAGAAGCATAGGCGACATGGAAGAGAGCATAGAGGGCAAGCTTGCGCAGATAACAGCTGAGATACAGGACATAGACTCTGAGATAGAGGAATACCAGAAGATCATAGACATCTGGGGCACATGGTGCCAGATCTCTGAAGGGCTGGGGATACTGAATGCGATGCTTCAGGGAATAAAGAGCGCCGCATACACTGTACTGTCTGGCGCATGGGTGGCATGCTTTGGGCTTATAGAGCCTGACCTTATAATCGGATGCATGGCCACTGTGTCTGCTGCCTGGACAGCCATATGCCAGCCACTTTCATTCAACCAGGTAGGGATAATAGAAAAATTCATATGGCCTCCAGGAATACTGCCAGACAGCCTGCTGGGAATCATCGGCTGGATAAACAAGGGGGGCTGCATGATAGGGTTTCACTGTGCGCTGTGCGACTGGGGTACATATCTGTCAGTAAGCGCAAACTTCTTAGGCAACTGGGTGGGATCGATGTCAGCAGACTGGATAGAGACAAACTTCAATGATCTGACAAGAGCAAAGCCCAAGGGGCTTCAGGCAAGGGCAGAACCAGGCTCAAGCAAATGGGAAAGGCTCAAGAAGCTTGACACATTCATGAAAGAAGACCCAGGATACAAGATGTGGAAGCAAAGGGCCCCCCCAACAAAGATCGAGGATACAGGAACCTGGATATTTGACCCATACAAGAGCATCCATTATGCAAAAGCATGCCTCTGCCTTCCTGCTTATGTTTATAACCTCAGGAAGTCAAGGCAGATAAAGTGCATGTACAGGACATGCATAATGAACAGCATAGCTTCAGGCACCTCCATAACACAGTGCGATATCGCATACAAGGAAAGGGAGTGCCTGTATGTTGAAAGCGCAAGCTTCAGGAAGCACGGCTATGTCGAGGGATTTTTTGATAGTCTTTGGGAAGCTATCGTGAATATGTGGCCCTCGCTTCTGAACAGCATCGGCTACCAGATATTCTGCTTTGCGCACAGAAAATCCGGCGGGCTGACATGCGCCAGATCCTTCATTGAAGGCGTCCCAAAAGCAGGATGGTATGATACAACGTGCGGACTGTGGGGCGGAGCCAACATAATTATGGAGATATACGGCCTTTTATCATCTGAGTTCAGCTTTCTGAACTATGATAATGAACTTGAGGGCCAGGATTACTGCGGAGGCTGACAAAATGAAGATCAGGATATTATTAAGTGTACTATTGATGGTGGTTTGTGCTGCAGCTTTTGATCCAAGGATAGACAACTGGTATGCTGTTGAGGACTGGGAGCTGGAGATATGCAGCAAATGGGGGGGCACTACAGAAGCCCAAAGCGGGGGAACATCGAGCCAGGCAGTATTTCTGTCGCAGAATACAATAAGCCTCCAGGGCAGAAGGCAGGTATACAATGTAGAAGGGTTTGACAGGACCCTCTATACAGCCAGCTGGTACATCGAACCAATAGCTGATCTGGGATACAGGGTAGAGCTGGTCGGCCAGGATAAGGAATATGTCCTTGACCACGGCACGGCAAGCATCAGTTCCCCTGGAACAGGATATTATGCAGACTACAGCAATGAGAGCTACACAGGGGTAAGAATTACATACGGGGATGCATGGCTGAGGGTGCCTTTGGTAGAACTAAGATGAAAACGTTTTTGAAGTCTTTCAGGGCTGACAAAAAAATGGGCAAGATGATAGGCCTCGAGCTGCTCTTTATAGCATCTGTGGCTGCTATCGTGATAATCAACGGATTTTCGCTTACGCTTATTAGCGCCACTGTCCCTGATGTCAGCAGCTCAGCAGACAATGTGGTCAGGGTATTGAGGGGCGATATGAACATAACCTCTTCTGTTGTCAGGGATTTTGAGATAGTGGATGCAGCGCTGAAGAGCTTTGCATTAAAGCTGTTTATTGTCATAGGATTTTTTGCGCTGGTGCTGACAGCAGCAGCAGGATTTATACATGGAAAGGAATGGTCGCTGCTGGTTGACAGGAAATACAGGAAAGAGATATCCATAAAGCACGCACTGCTGGTGCTAGTCTGGAACGCTGCCTGGATTGCATCTTTTTTTGTCATATTGTTCGGGCTCAGGCTTGACATATACACCATACAGAAGGTCATGTTAGTAATGTTCCATATCTACCTGTACCTCAGCCTGTTCCTGTATCCTGTCTTTTACCGCAGAAGAAAGATTATGGATGCTGTAAAAAGAACATTTGGGCTATGCTTCATGAAGCTATACAGATATTTTTGGCCCTTTCTGGCGGCATATCTTATGTTTTGGGCCATAGGGCTCCTGACTATAGCAGGCATATCCATATTAGGCCCATTTTTTTTGGCAGCAGGCTTCCTGCTTGCACTTTACTATCTGGCATGGGTGAAGGTCTACACCAATCTGGTTGTTGATAAAGATGAATAATAAAGGACAGATAACCATATTCATAATAGCAGGAATCCTGATCCTGCTGCTGGCGTCGCTGGTATTTTACATCAGGTGGAGATACACCCAGACAACCGCGGAAATCGGGCTTGAGCAGGAAAATATCCCTGACTGGTCTGAGCCTGTAAAAATATATGTAGAAGACTGCATAGAGGAAACCTCGATAAAGGCTTTCAAGATGCTTGGCCAGCATGGCGGATATATAGACTTCTACGATTACGACAGCGTAAGAAGGCTTTTCCGCATAAATCCTGAGGAGCCCACAGAATCTGATGCTGTGGCCCTGAGTCCAGGAAGTGAAGCCCAAATTGCATACTGGTTCTATATGCATTCGCCGAACTCCTGCCAGAAATGCACCATGACATCGCTGATGCCCTCGTTGGCGTATATAGAGCAGCAGCTGAACAGGTATATGGAAAGGGAGCTTCTGGAGTGCTTGGATGGATTCAGGGGGCTTAAAGAGCAGAACCTTGATATCAGTGAAGGAGAGATTGATGTAAGCGCCCATATAAACTCTGAGGATGTCAGTTTTCTGGTAGATTATCCCTTAAAAGTCAGACTGGGGGAAGCCACATCCAGCATAGATAAATTTTTCTATGAGCTGGACTTTAATTTTTATGAAATATATCTGCTGGCTTATCTCACGACCTTCTATCAGCGCAACCAGCTTTATCTTGAGGATATACTTCTTCACATAATAGCCAGCTATTCAAGCCCGCCAAGCCCGGAAAGACTGCCGCCTATAGCATGGTTTGATGACAGGGCATCTATCACAAGCTGGAAAATGGAGGATACTGAAGACAAGCTTAGGACTGAACTGCTGCCCGGGCTCATACCACTTATGCAGCTTAAGGATACAAAGGGAGCCTCCAGGATAAAGACCGACAAGGGATCATTGGAAGGCCTGTATGATGTGCTGTTTCTGGATTTCCTAAACCTGAGCTTTCCCCAGCTTGACGTAAGCTTTGTCTACAACCCAAGCTGGCCCATACACCTGGACATCACACCCAGGACAGGAAGCATACTGAAGCCCATGACAAGCAGGTCACATGACACGATCGGCTTTTTTCCGCAGGTTACTAACAACTATTATGGGTTCTTCTACGACCTTTCTGTACCTTTTATCGTGCTTGTCAGGGATGAGGATGCCTTGTCAGATTACGGGGAGGACGGCTACACATTCATGTTTGCTCTGGAGGCAAATCTAAGGGACAATAAGGACATGTATATGTGGAACCAGGGACAAGGCACAGTAGGGGTTACAGACTACAGCCAGGTTGAGGCTTCAGTGGCCATAACAGACAGCGAATTTACAGAGTGCATCAACCTGACAGGCGACATAAACACAAGGTGGAGATGCCCGAAGACGAACCAGGTATACAGCAGCGCCATGGAGTGTTCGGACAACTGCAAGACTGAGACAACAACTACAGCTGATTCCAGCGAGAGCTCATTATTCTGTGAAGCTGACCAGAGGATAAGCGGAAATAATACGATTGATGTCAAAGATGCGCTTACGATGCAGCCTGTAGATGACGTGATAATCAGCTATGGCTGCGGCAACTACAGAAAGTGCCCCATAGCTGTTGAGGGAGATAATGGAGTATATGTGACAAGGCTCCCTGTATGCATAGGCCATGGCTATCTGCTTCTGGAGAAAGACGGCTATATCTCCAGGTATGTGCCTGATGTGTCATCCAGGATAAACGTATCTGCGCAACATGATGTCTATATGGAGCCGGTGAGAGAAAAAGAGGTTGAGGCATATTACATCAACATAAGCAACATGTTCAGGGTGAAGAGATGGCTTGCGCCTGAAACAGGTTCAGGTGTGCTTGACAAGCTCTATCACAGGGTGCTTATCGACAGGCAGCTCGGTCTTTACAATCATTACGGGCTATTTGCAGAGATAATGGATTCCATAGAAGCAGCTGCTGGCCAGGGCAAGATAACAGAATCTCAGGCAGATGCTCTTCTGGATGTCATAAGCTCAGCAGGCCAGGATGTGCTGAATGCATATGCATTAGTTGCGGATTACAAGCACTGGCATGAGGTGAGGAAGGATAAGCTCAAGCAGAGCCTTGAGCTGGCCACAGGTGCTGCTGAAACAGCATGGACTGTGGTTAAGAATCCCTCCACATATGCAGGCAGCGGCGGCGCAATAGATATAGATGCTATCTCGGAGTATGTGCTCAAGGATATAATCTTCTCCTTGAATAAGGAACTAAACAACCTTCGGTTCAAGGGCGCCACCAGATCAGATGCACTTCCTCTGTCAGAGGGACAGCACCTTACAATAAGCTATGCGAAGATGCAGGAAGACATCTATGAGACAGATGTCCTGGCAAACATGATAGATGTGGATAGCAACGGCTCTACGATACGCCTTGTTCCCGGTAGATATTTTGTCAATATGCTGGCCAGGGATGAGAAAGGGGCTGTGATAGCTGCCAGCGGATATTTTCCTGAGATAAACTATACGCCGCTGGTGATTGGGGGAGGAGAGCTGTCAAACCAAACAGGGCTATGGAATGTCGGCCAGAACAAGCTGGATGCGTCAAGCAAGATCAGGTTCTATTTCTTCAAGCTTGATACGCCCATGCATCCGGAAGACATGAGCGAGACAGGGGAATTAGCCAACTATTCCAAGCACTATAGGGCGTACATAGAGCCTGAATTCATAGGCTAGGGAGCCTGCATGTCCTTCATAGAGTTGCACAACTGCTTGAGGTAATAGTCAGTGACTTTATCGCACACAGAGAAATCATCGCCTGCCTTTGCAAAATGCATATAGCAGCGGTCCCTTCTTGTATCCTGAGATATCTTTTCGCAGATCCCATGGTCATCTGCACCTTTTGCGACTGATATGAGGCATTCCTCCCTGGTGCGCTCATCCATTATCTCCTCGCAATAGCTATGCTTATTTGACTGCTTTGCCACATTGTCTAGGCACTTCTCCCTGTGCAGATTCTCATCAAAGCTGTCACAGCGTGCAGCTGCTGCGTAATCATCAGAGCGGGCAAGCTCCTTTATGGCATCCAGCTTCTCCCAGACAGTCGAGCCTGGGTAGGGGTCATCTTGAGGGCAGTCGGCAGGGCACTCCTCTCCCTGCTCACATATGCTGTTCCCACAGCAGGGAGATATTTTTTCATGCTTGCATTCTGAGCTGACAACAATATCCTGGGTACAGGGATCATTGTCATCGCAATCAGAGCAAGGCTTACAGATGCCGCCGCAATCCACGCCTTCCTCATCCTGGTTGAGGGTGTTGTCATGGCAGGAAGGGCACTGGCTGCAGGGCCCTCCGCAATC
Source organism: uncultured Methanosarcinales archaeon (assembly GCA_964510025.1). Taxonomy (GTDB): domain Archaea; phylum Nanobdellota; class Nanobdellia; order Woesearchaeales; family DATDXC01; genus CAZDZV01. Next base: position 72,138 of record CAZDZV010000007.1, on the reverse strand, counting down.
CACGCCTTCCTCTCCCTGGTTCTGGATGTTGTCTGTGCAGGTGGCTATCTCGCTTTGGATATACACTGTAAAGCTTGAGGCTGCTCTTGCTACCTTGTCCTGGTATCTGGCAAGGGTCCTTAAGATATAGCTGCCTGGTTCTGCATCCACGGGCAGGTCTATGAAGGTTCTCTGTGACTTGGATGTTTCGAGGCCGATTGTCTCTTCCTTGAATGTTAGGGTTGCTCCGTCCTTCTCTATATCGTACCTTACATCAACATCATATCGCCTGGATGAGCCAAGGGAAGAAAGCTCAACATTGAAGTTCAGCCTTTGTCCTGGCTGAAGTGAGGAATCAAGGACCTCTGTGCTGACGTCCAGCAGCTCTGCAGGCTGCTGTGTGAAGTAGAGGAATCCTGCTGCTATCAGAAGAGAGCTGCATATAACTGCGATGATAAGCGCAACAGATGTCTTTGAGAGATGGATGACATGCTTCACTTCGGCGCCGTAGATAGACCTTACTGCATCATCAATATCCTGTTTCCGGTAGCCGTTGTCAAGCAGCGTCCTTTCTAGTACAGCCAGGTCATAGCCTGATTTAAGATACTGCCTCAGCCACTGGACAATAGCCTGCTTAGCCAATTTCATTATTTTTCTTGGTCCAGATGTATATAAATGTTGTGCTGCTCATTTGGGTAGGTAATTTTATCTATGATAGTTAATTATTTATGCTAAATTAAGTATAATCTAAGTATAAATAGACTTTTAAAGTACTTGATTTATACAGTAAGATGGATAAAAAAGGAAATATTTAAATACTGAATATACAAAATAATATATTGATATAAACTTCAGAATAATAAAATACAAAATAAGTAACTAATTTAGTATAAATTAAGAATAAATAAGGTATATTTATGCTATAAAATGTACAAATGATGTATATATTAAAGACAAATAAAAGCAAAAAGTTTATATAATAGTATACAAATTAGTATAACAAAATCCCAAAATGAGCCAGCAGATCCGCATTACAGTCAGCGATGAGATAGACAAACTGCTTTCTAAGGTCGCCAAGAAACTAGGGAAAAAGAAATCAATGCTGGCCAGGGAACTTATGGAACAGAAGATGTACGATCTCAAGCTTATCCAAAAAGGACTGGAGGAGATAAGGCTATGAAGGGCCAGATAACATTATTTGTGATACTGGGCATCATCATACTTGCAGGTGGAGCGCTGTTCTTCAGCCTCAGGTCGGATACGGCAGGCATAGCTACCAGGGAATCCCTGACTGCTTCGGAATCTGTGCCTATAGAGTTCGATCCCGTCAAGGTATTTGTTGAAAAATGCCTTGAGGAGACAGCAGCACAGGGCCTAAAGATGCTCGGAGAGAGAGGGGGCTTTATCGAGCCTTATGAGCAAGGACTTGCTCCGGGTGATGCAGCAACAAGCGGCAACTCGATAGAGCTGGCAAGAAACTGGCTTATACCGTACTGGTGGCATCTTGCAACTCCTGACAGATGCGAAGGGGACTGCGAATTTGAGCTTGTTCCGCAGTCAAGACTTCATCTCTACAAGAAAGACGGCTCTCCAAGCATAGAAGGCCAGCTTGAAAATTATGTGGATGAGAATATAGACAACTGCATAGCAGACTTCACAATGCTTGAGCAGCAGGGCTATAAAATGGAATCAGCAGGCTCGCCCAGGACCGATGTTGTGATCTTAGACGGAGTTGTGCAGTTTGCGCTTGAATATCCTATCGAGGCCTCAAAGATTAGCAAGAAAAAGATATCTAGGTTCGTGTCAACCATAAATGTGGATCTCATGGATATATATAATTTTGGCATACTGCTCACAAGCCTTGAAGCAAACTACCATTTCCTGGAAAGATACCTGCTGGACCTGATAGTAGGCTTTTCAGGGCTGGACAGGGAGAAGCTTCCGCCGATGACCGAATCCACCTTTAACTTCGGCAGCATGATAAGCTGGAGCAAGAACAGGGTACATGAGAGGATGAAAGAGGTGCTGCTGAGCTATGTGCCGCTGCTGAGGGTATATGGGACCTCAAACTATGAGGCTTTTGATTTTCCGAGCTCTTACAGGACAGCTTTCTACAACGGCGATATGACAATACCAGGAAACATGAGCTACAGCAACCTGGCCATTGACTTCGATTACCTGGGCTGGACCCCGTATTTTGACCTCAACTGCGATGGAGATGACTGCAGCCCTGATTCCATCTCCACAGAGATAATGTCATTGTTCGGATTCCAGAGGTATTATTTCCTCTATGACGTGAGCTTTCCGGCAATGGTGACGATAAGGGATCCGGATGCCCTGCTTTTCGGCGGGAAAGGCTACAGCTTCAGCTTTTTGCTGGAAGGAAACATCAGGAACAATGAGCCGATGGAAACGGACTATGCCACGATCAAGACAGTATCGCCAAGTGCAGGCTCAATGCTGTGCGACGAGAGCAAGAGGCTGTCCGCAGACGTGAACATAGAGGCCAAAGATGCCCTGACAGACGAGCCTATTTCGGAAGCCCAGATAATATATACGTGCGCAGGAGAGTCATGCAGCATTGGCCAGACAGGCCAGAACGGCCATTTCAGAGGCAGGCTGCCCATCTGCATTAACGGGATACTTTCATTCAGAAAAGATGACTACATATCATACTCAATGATCCTGACGACAGGCGCTGACAAGGAAAAAGATGTGAAGATCGGCATGAACCCTATACTGACAAAAAGGTTCACAGTGAAGAAAGCGCTGATGGAGAAGATATACGGCAAGTTCAATCCGGTGTTTGAGACGATGGAGCAGTCCATAAACCTTTCGGGGCGTGAGCATGCTATGATCATACTCCAGAGAAAATCAGGCCTGAACGAGATGCCTTACACCACCTACGGGGAGCTATGGGGCAACCAAAGCTATGGCGAGATAAGGATCGCGCCCGGGGAATATGAGATGAAGATAGATGTATACTACCACGGGGATTTTGAGATACCGGAAAGGACAGAGACAATAGAAGACCAGACCGTAACCTACCCTTCTGTGGAGTTCAACAACACCAATCCCCTGCCGAACGGGGGCCTTCACTGCGATTCAACACACGATGTGTTCAAGACCAGCAATCCCAGCTTTGACGAGAACAGCGACATAGTCTTCAACATAATCTCACCTAATCTTCAAAACACCCAGGATATCATGATCGAGGACCTCCAGGAGATAGGGAAGCTTGATGAGCAGGCATATACCCAATACTGCTATGCACTTTCACCAAAAAATGAATAGGAAAATCATAACGACAGCTGTAATACTCATGATAGTCTGCATTCCGATATACAGCTCAGCAGCCATGGCAAGCTTCCTGCAGATCACTGACGCGAGCGGAGAGGATGAAATCAACGGATATATAAGGGATAAGCAGTCAGACATCCTTAGCGTAAAGGTTAATGCTGTTGTGGATGGGGATGAGGATATCACCCCGGGCCAGGTCAGGTACGGCGGAAGAGGCAGCACACCACTGGACGCAACAAACCCAGGAACCATGTTTGACCAGTGCGTGTACGTGGGCCCGCATCATGAATGCACCTTTGCCACAGCTTCACTTAGCAGCTTCACAAATCCCAAGGATATAAGGGTATATCTTTATGATGATGCTCAGCTGAGGGTCGCCCAGGATTCAGAGAGGATGTACACTGATGAGCTTGCACCTTCCATAGAGAGCTTTACAGCCTCACCTAGCATCGCAAGCGGAGGGGACGTAAGCTTCAGCTTCAGCGTCAAGGATTATGCCTGCAGCAACCCAGCGTGCGCCAACAGGTGCTCCGGGATAGACAGACTGGAGCTGACAGCCGGAAGCTATTCTGCAACAATAGACGTCAACTATGCTCCAGACCACTGCAGCTATACAGGCACTGTCGATGTTCCGCTGCTGCAGATAGAACCAAATGCAGCCAGCGCTGTTTCAAAGACAATAGCTGCAACCATTACTGCTTATGATAACCTTGGAAAGCAGGCTTCAAGACAAGTCAACCTGGCCATAGACACTACAATACCTTCTGTGCAGAACCTTGAGCTAAAGGCCAACGGCAATGACCTTACGCACATCGGAGATACAGCTGTGGCAGCACAGGTTTCAGCGACAATAGTCGGCGACAACATAGATACCAACAGAATATATGCGGACTTAAGCGAGCTCAACATAAACCAGGCAGCAGGCTACACAAAAGGAAGCTGCTCCTCAGCAGGCGACCAATACAGGTGCATATGGCCGGTGAACGTAGAGCTGGATTCTGTCACAACAGCCAACATCAGGATAAACGCCTCTGATACAGCCGGAAACTCTGTCCTGGTTGTCTTCAGCAAGAATATACAGCATGATACAACAGGGCCTGAGATAACTGCGATTGAGACCGAGCATACCAACCTGGATGATGTAAGCTTCCTGGGCAGCGGCAACAATGAGATCAGCCTCAGCATACAGGAGTCAGGGATAGGGCTCTATGGAGAGAACATACAGATAAGCATAGCCGGACAGGTGATACAGCCTGAGGAATGCACCCCTGGCTGGAGCTGCACCTATGATGTGGTGGCAGGAAGCGCAGGCAGGAAGACGCTTCAGGTAACAGGGACAGACGACCTGGGAAATCCGGCCACAGGCATAGTTGAAAAGGATATTGTAGTTGACCTCACAAACCCGTCATACATCTCCCATTCGGTCGAGAACATAGGCGCCCAGACCTATGAAGGTATAATCAAGACAGGGGATGCACTATCCATAGAGATCAATGTAAGGGAGAGCAACGAGATAGTGAATGCATATGCTGACCTATCTTCAATAATCGACGGAGCTGACAGCGTGCTTGCAGACAGCTGCACAAGCAACGGCGATGTGTGGACCTGCAACTGGGCCACGACCCCTATAGATGTTTCAGGTGATATCGACGGCAGGCTCACGTTCAGTTTTGTCGATCCAGCAGGCAACCAGCTTGAAAAGGATGTCCCGATACAGGTTGTCGGATTTATGGAAGCAGGAGCATCCAACTACTGGAACTCCAGGGTCGAATGCTCGCCAGACAGGCTTGACAGAGAGATAACACCTCTAGTCAGCACAAGGTCATTCTGCCATATCTACCTGGACAAGATCGACATGAGCTCGGACCAGGAGCCTTTGTCTGTAGAGCTTGGACAATGCACAGGAGATGCAGGGTTCATATCAAACATAGAGCTTATGAACAACCAGCAGGGCAGCAGGGAGCCGTTCATCAAGCTGACACTTGCGAGGGCAGAAGCAACCTTAAACGATATCAGGATAAGCTGCCCCATAAATATCATATCTAGGGTTGGCAACCTCATAACTACACAGGAAGAGACTGAGAACATCCCTATAAGCATCGCTTTCTACAACAATCCCCTGGGGGAGATAGGGGACAGCCTGAAGGATAAGATAGATGAGGTTGATGAGATAAACGACGGGTTATGGAAATGGGTAGGCATACTGAAAAAGATCATGGATTATGCAGGAATATTCTGCAAGTTCTGGAACCACCTGAGCAACATAATAGTGGTGTTTGAAGGCATAACCACAATAATGGGAAATGCAGAAGCGGCACTGACATGGTTCCCTGCAGGAAAGGAAGCCATGAGGATGAACAGGATAGCCGCATGCTCATCCGGCGAGACAATAAGGCAGACTGCAGTCGCAAGCTATGAAGGAGGAGCATGGGGGCAGGGCATAAACACATTGTGCGCCATGGTGAACTGCAAGATGGCAAAGAGCATGAACAACGAGGTGGCTGGCTGGGAAGGCTGGGCTGAAAAATTAGGAGGAGGGGGCGGGATTGACCTCAACAGATGGCCAGGATCGCAGATAGTCAAGGACTATACAGGCAAGTCGCCCAATGACTATATGGATGTCAAGAACAGCATCGTGCTGAGCGCATTCACGTTATGCGTGCCCGGGATAATCTACAACCTTGAGAAATACAGGCAGATCGAGTGCATGTATGGGACATGCCTGCTTGCTATCGAAGGGGCACCAGGAGCCGGGACACCTGCTGCAGGGGTCCCTCTGTCTGTCTGCGAGGACCAGAAGGACTACATGACGTGCAAGTACGTCGTGGGAGAGGTCTTCAGGGCCATACCTTTTGTGGCTGTATTTGACCACTATGTCGGGCTGGTAAAAAGCACATTATCTGATCCCCTGGCTATAGTGGGAGCTGCGTTAGCCTACAGCTGCATGCCTGAATGCACCGGAGGAGAATATCACTGGCCATACAAGTGGTGCGTCGTGCCTAAGATGCTGGCAATGGTAGGAGAGGCTGTGAGGGATGTTTACGAGATAATGGACAAGGGATGGACGATACAGAACGACTACTGCGAGGTCTTCGATGACATGAAGAGCGAGTTTGACTATGAAGAGGAGGGGGAAGATGATAGCTGGTTCTAGAGCAGAGCTGAGCTCGATGCGGGCAGGGCTGCTCATAGTAATCATAGCCATATCTGTGGCAGCAGTAGGTATGATGACAGGCAACATGACAGGCAGAGTTATCCAGATCACTGGGATGGATACTTCAGCCAGACCAAAAACATATATTGTAACGATACAGAATAATGAAGGAACTACCTATGATGTAGTGGTCGGGAATGCAAGGAATGCTAAGGAAGCAACTGACAGGGCAACAGCAAGATACAAAGGATT
>CAZDZV010000007.1:62112-65443 GCA_964510025.1 uncultured Methanosarcinales archaeon | reverse complement strand
TACGGTAGTTGATGCTGCACCTAGAAGTGAAGTTGAGGCAACAACAGTAGTCGGTGCTTGGGAGGCTAGGCAGGTTGATGATCTTGTCTATATTGAAAAAGGAGGCAAGAAGATCATCGTATCTACAGATGGTAATATGGATGAGGGACAAAAGGCAGCACAGGTCTACAATGACCAGGAAGATATTGTGGAGCATTATGAAAATTGGAGAAAAAGCAATGATCTCAATGATGATGCTGAGACAAGAGACCTTTATGCGCAAAATTTCAATGCATACACCCCGCCAGATCTTAGGGGGCTTGCAGACAGAAGAGACCGGCTAGGGGAGATCACTTCATTTGTCAAGGAGTCTCTTGGACTGATTGTTGAAGACAAGTCTGTCACTGCACCAACACTGGATGTTACTGAGATAAAGTCGCCAGATGGAGAAAGCACCATAGGGTATATGTACGGCGGCAAAAAATGGCTTGTAGGTGAGCAAACAGAGGCACTTAAAGCAATGCTGGCAAGTTCAGAGATACAAAAGCAATATGGCGCCTGGCTGGTGAAAACAGACCAACAAGATAGTCCGGAGCTTAGGAAGAGATGGATCGAACACTTCAAGCCTGAGAGCGTTGTGATAGACAGGTTCGGAAGCTATGGTTTGGATAGTGATAGCGTAACCGGAGCCCTTTTCCCGAGCGGAACTCCCGGCGAGGAGGATGAAGAAGTGCCTTACAAGCATCTGGGCATTGCTACAGTAGGAGACCATTCAGGAAAGCATGTTTATGTTTACGAAGGCAAATGGTATTATGGCGGAACAAACACAGAGCCGCCAGCAGAGCTTTCAAGCATCATCAACTTCAAGATGAACCATCCTCATGCAAAGCTGGTGGAAAACAGTTATTCAATAAATAGAGAGATCGGTGTTGAGCAGGTCTATCTGGATAATGGAATATATCTTACACAGACAAGAGAGAAAATAGACTTGATGTATGAAGTAGAAGAGCTGGCTGGAAGCCATGTTTTCAAGGAATATCAGCTGAAGGACGGGAGGAACAAGGAGCTGCAAGGCATTGAGATCGGAACGCTGGATCCTGCTACAAATCTGCCGAATCATCAGTTTGAGATTGATATTGACACGCTAAATGAGATAAAGGCAGACAATCCTAAAAGCCTGACAGCTGCAAGCAAAATAATAACCTACACTGATTCAGCTGGCTGGCGGGTTGAAGTAAATCTTGTTGGTTATGAAGAACAGCTCGGAATAAAAAAGACTACCTACAGCAGAGCAATTGAGATAGACGGCAAATCAAAGCCGGTTGAGCTGGTCCTGCAATGGGGTTATGCCCAGATAAAGCTGGAGGAAAAGCAGGGAGCCCAGCGGAAACTGGTATCTTCAATAATATCTGACTACAGGGTGACTGACGGCAAGGTCATAGTGGAGCAGCAGCATTTCTCTTATTTTGAGACTGGAGATGATGACCTCCAGGAAAGCGTAGGGGAATGGACAACCTGGGGCAGGGACAGGGGCGCTTTGGTGAAGTTTATATATGTGGAGGATAATGATAAAGTGATACTTAAATGGGACGCTGAAAAAGAGGAATGGCTTTATAACGGGCAGACAGCTGAGAAATCAGAGAATGAGCTGGTAAAGAGGGCCCTGAAGTCAAAGACAAAATCCCAGTTCAGAAGGTTCGCAGCCTCAACTGAATTCATATTAAGCGAGTTTTCAGGGCTGAGCGGCTTTTCCAGGTTATTGTTCGACAGGCAGGACCTTGATGAATGGAGGCAGGAGGTGGACAATTTCTTCTGCAGCACTGTCCTGTTCGGAGGAGAGGAATGCTGGTCTTCTGTGTTATGCAACCAGAAGATAGAGAGCATACCTGACAATGTTCTTGTAGTGGAGTCACCGACCGGACTGCTGATGACAGCAGCCCACATAGAAGCAGACAGGAGCCAGCCTCTGGATGGTCCAGACGGGGCGGAGTACCTATACAAGCTGACGTTTGTGGTCAACAATGTTGATCATTCGGGATATGAGGGTCTGGGCGTAAACCTTGAGCTGAGGGGAGCGACCACAGCAAAGGTATTTGCAGCAGACCTTGAGGCTGATGAGGGAGAGGCCCTACGGTATATAGGTGAGGAGGCCATTGTGCAATACAGCTTCAACCTGTACAATGAGGCATGCCTTGTGTTCGACAGGAAGCTCTTCACCCCGGATGACGAGTCTTATAATGAAGTATGCGTGCCTATAGCTGAGTCAGCTGCGCCTGCAACAGGATACAGCTCGCCTTCACAGGGAGGCCAGGCAGGCCAGGCATCCGGCAACATAAATGACTTTTAGAGGCCAGATAAAGATTGAAAAAAAAGCAAAGACTGCTAGGCATCGTAGCCTTGGATATGGCTTTCTTGCTAGCTAGCTATCTTCTTCTGGCATCATTCTCTTTACTTGTGATTATGCAGTACAGCAAGTTTTCAGGGCTTACACCTGAGACATTGCTGCAGAAGACACCTGAGGAGGCGACCATGCTGGTATCTACCATGGGCAACACACTGGGGATACTGATAGCCCTGATCATCTCATATGTAGCGCTAATGCTTGCGAACTTTGCCTTTTTTCAGGGAATGATCTACGCAAGGCTTGCAAAGAAAAGATTCAATCTAGCCTATTTCCTCAGGTTCCTGCTGCTGACGTCATGCATCTTCATGATATCTTTTGCTGCAATGATCCTTGCGCAGAACGGCTTCAGGGCAATATTCAGGGATATCGCGGCAATAGCCATACCGGTGCTGTCCCTATATTTCGGGAACATAGTATTTTTGAAATTTGCAGAAAAGCAGACCATCAGGTCAATAAGAGAAGCATTAAGGATAGGGGTTGTCAGGTTTTACAGGCTGGCCTTGCCCAACATGCTGCTTGTCGGCTGCTTTGCGCTGCTGCTGCTCATGCCTGCCCTGCAAAGCATAGGGGCTGTCGCATTGCGGGCAGCCATATTCATAGGGCTGCTCACAGGAGTTGTGTCAGCGATAGATTTAATAAGGATCAGATTGGCAGCTATACTGTTAAGATGAAAAAAAGAGGCCAGATTACTGTGTTTATAATACTTGGGCTAGTATTACTGCTTGCGATAGCCTATTTCGGCTTCATAAAGGAGAAAGCCCTGCAGGACCTTGAGAAGATAAATCCAGAGCTCATTCCTGTGCAAAGCTATGTGGAGGCATGCATAAGGAACCTTGGCATGGAAGCGGTCACGACGCTGGGACTCAACGGAGGGTATATCTACTTCCCCCCTGAGATAGACAACAATCCGGAAACATACATCTCCAGGTCACCGACACCCAAATACAA
>CAZDZV010000007.1:0-62102 GCA_964510025.1 uncultured Methanosarcinales archaeon | reverse complement strand
TACAAGAATCCGTACTGGTGGCATGACGGGACAGAAAGAGTGCCAAGCGAGGATTTCATGGAAGACCAGATAACCAAATATATCAACGAGCATATGTCCGCATGCCTGTCTGACTTCGGCGCATTCAGCAGCATCTATGACATTGTGGAGCATTCAGGCATCGAGACAATAGCTGAGATAGGGGATTCGATGGATTCGCTTGTGGATATAGAGCTGCGCTACAGCATAGAGGTCAAAGACAAGTTCAACAAGACCCTGGCAGAGATCAGCAGGTTCAATGTTGAGCTTCCGGTGAGGCTGCATGCCGCTTATACCATGGCAAGGACAATATTGGAGGTAGAGAACCAGCAGGGATTTATCGAGAGAAAGGTGATTGACCTTATATCCCTGGACAGCGATATACCTGACACAGGCGGCCCTGAATTCAGATGCTCCAAGATGAGCTGGAACATCGGCAGGATAAAAGACAAGATTAAGCTGCTGATGGCCCACAATTTCGATTTCATAAAGATCAAAGGCTCGAGGTTTGACGAAGACAGGTATCTGCCGCTGCCTCCCAAAGACCTACTGACAGGAAAGCCGCTGGATGACAGCTATAATTCATCATACTACTGGAGCCACTATGTATGGGATATAGGCGACAGGGACTGGAGCAACATGAGGGTGAGCTTCAGCTATGACTACAACTGGCCGATGCACTGGATCAACGACTTCTACATCAGGCCCAACAAATATCCCTTCCTGCACTCAAATTCACAGAAAGGCCAGGATATGCTGTCTTTCTTCTGCATGCATTTCTGGCATTTCACATATGACATAAGGTTTCCTGTCAAGGTGACCATAGTGGATGAACGGACGACAAGAAACTATGAATACACTTTCATGTTCGCGTTCAAGGGATCTATTGACCATAATGAGCCAAGAAGGGAAAGCTTCGTGTCAACGGATTTTGAGGTTGACAACCTGGTTGAAGACGAGCAGTTCTGCAACGACCTTTACAACACTCTGACCATCTTTGCAAGGGAGAACACATCTTCCGGCTGGGAGATCAAGGACGTTAATCTTACGCTGGCATGCGGAAAGTTCATCTGCCCATTGGGCCAGACAGAGCCGGACTACGGAAGCGGAGGAACACCTTACTGGGAAGGGCTCACACCCTACTGCACCCTGGGCGTCCTTAGGGCAGAGAAAGAGGGATATGCTGATTCAGAGATGTTCATCCAGACAGGGGAAGACAGCATATATTCTATCTATATGAACCCCATAAAGACATTTGTGAATTTCAGCGTTATCAAACACGAATATTCAGGCGGAACCGTCTTTCCAGGCCAGGAATTTGCCGATGGAGAGTCAGCGATCATAATCATCAAGGCCAAAGACAAGAATTTTGATGAGACAGTCGTCTATCCCTTTGACAGCGGCGCCGAAGAGACGCAGCAGCTTGAGCTGCTGTCGGGTGCATTTGAATATGATGTAGAGATCTACATGATGAAGGACGAGGAAATAGCGGGAGGGTATAGATCTGCATGGAAGACAGGAAATGTGGACGAGTATGAGAAGGTCAGGTTCCATGTGCTCTACCAGAATTTCGTGGATGAAGAGGATATGGCCCTTTTCTTCAGCAACCTTGAGAGCTATTCAGAAGGTGTTATGGGGCCAGAGCTGATAAAATGAGGAAAGCGTATCTTAAGGCAATAGCAACCCTGATACTGCAGCTTATGCTATGCCTTCCCCTGTCATTTGCGCTGTCGATAGCTAATGTGAGCTCCAGCAGCATAACCGACAGCACTGCTGAGATACGATGGGATACTGATGAAGCCTCATCTTCAAGGGTAAATTACGGCAAAAATACACTGCTTGGCGATCATGCAACAGACAGCGACCTTGTCAGGGACCACCAAGTGAAGCTTACCGGACTGCAGGAATCCACCCAGTATTTTTTTGAGGTGGTATCAAATGACGCTGCTGACAACAATAACGGCACATACTATTTTTTCACAACCAGCCAGGATGTGGAGCCCTTTATCAGGACAAACATCCCAGAATACCACAGCTCCCATGAGCTCGACCTCAGTATAGACACGGATCCAGAAAGCCTTGTTGATGTCCGGTCAGACGGGGAATGGAAAAGAGGCTATGCAGATGAAGAGGGGAGGTTCCTAGTTTCAGGCCTGAGGCTCAAGGAGGGGCTTAACGAGCTGCACATAAAGGCTGAGGACCCAAGGGGCCATATCAGGGAAGAGATATTTGAGGTTATCGTGGACACAAAAAAGCCTGCGCTTGCAGTGTCTGATACAGGTGCCCAGGTAGAAGATGATCTTCTAGAGCTGAACGGAAGCGTAGATGAGCAGGCAACAGTCACCATAACAGTGGAGTACAGGAGCGCTGACCAGGCTGCGCCTGGAAAGGTCATGGGACTGAACCAGACTGTCGTCGAAGACAACAGCGTTGAGTTCGAATGGCAGGAAAGCGACGCAGATGACTTCAAGGAATATCTTGTCTATCGGGACGGCAGAAGGATCGCAGGCAGGAAAAGCCCTAATTTTGCAGACCAGGTCAACACTAGCACAACATATGTATACGAGGTAAGCGCCGTTGACAAGAACTGCAACGAAGGGCCTAAATCTGACGCACTTGCCATAACCACCTTATCTGGCGTAAGGAACATATCAGGGAGGGTCAGGGAGTATGAACTGAAATGCAGGCGGGGCGAGGAAACAGTCATTGAAACCAACGGCACTTTTACCGCTGAACTGCAGCTTGACAAGGACGGGTTCTATCTGATCACCATAGAGGCATCTGATTTGGCCAACAATACCGCAAGGATAGAAAGGAATGTGCACCTGGATACAGAACCCCCGCAGATAGAGGATATATATCCTGAGAACGGCGCACAGATATTTGAGCAGTTTGCCAACGAGGTCGATATCAGGGGAAGGACTGATCCAAATGCCAGGGTGTACCTTTATGTTGAGAGGACACCTTTGGGCAGGTTCAACAAGACTGTCGATGTCTATGGCATACCAAACCAGATACATCACCTTGATGAAGCAGACCTGGATGCTGACTGCGGATGCAGCAGCGGAGCGGACTATGTGACCACCGCCGATGCTGAGGGCTATTTTGTATTCGAGAACGTTGACATCACATCATCAGCTGCCGTCGGATACAGGATGGAGGAGGTCGATTATGAAGACCTCCAGGACAGACGGGAACTCTATATCAGGGAGCATGAGATGGAAGCTGACCTGCTGTTCATATCTACCGATGTTTTTGGGAGGAGAGGCGCAGAAGCAGCCCATTATAACGTACAGACCTGCTGGTCCGGGGATAAGCTTTGGTCAGCAACTCCTTTGCTGAGATACCAGAGCCCTGCTTTTATAAGCACAGAAAGGCTCGCAGAAGGCACAGAAACGCTTTACTTCTACTTCAACTTTACCTATTGGGGGGACCAGAACGACAAGCCTATCGTGCATGCTGTGGATATCCAGAGGGCCTGCGACGACTATATAACCGCTGACCCCAAATACAACTACAGCTGCCAGGTGATGAGGGACGGCTCCACCAAGGTCGAGATAATAAACGGCAGGACTGCCTATGTGGTGTACAGGCTGAAGAGGTTCGACCTGATGGATGCATGGTCAGTAGATGAATGGAAGGAATTTTTCAAATCACTTGAGGACAACGAGATGCTTTTCCCGCTGAAGTTCACACTGCGCTATGAATACACAAATGCAACCGGGAAGCAGGTCCAGGGCACGCAAACCTTCTGCGACACCGTCGCCTATTATGTGGATATGGCGAGGGTAGACCCCAGGTCCGTGCTTCCGGACTGGCTGCTCTATGATTTTGTAGATACCCTTGATGAGGTTATCGAAAAAACCACAGACTGGATGGGAAAGCTGGAAAAGATACTGGAGTATGCAGCATTGGGGTGCATGATCAGCTATTTCACCAAGTTTTTCATGAAGTTCGTAAGAAATTTTCAGTGCAGGATGGAGTCTATAACAAAGCTTACAAAGATCGTAGGTGGCCAGCAGACACCTATGTGCGAGCAGTGCATTGTCGAGTTCGATGGCTACACAGGTGACATAAGCAGCATCGACATGAACGCATTGAGCGATACATGCTTGAGGCACTGCTATCCGGCATGCTATAACGCCTGGCAGATGGAGTCCAGCTGGTACAAGTTTTTCAGATGGACATGCGACAGGCTTTTCGGCCACTCAAGCCCTGCCGGATGGACAAGAAACAGGCAGTCAAACGAGCTTCAGGAAAAAGCCTCTATGGGCTCAACATGCACAAATGACCAGTCAACAAAAGGAAGGCCCCTAAAGGCAGTCAACTGCAGGGATGTGGAAAAGACATACGGCTATGAGGGCAGGTTCACCATATATGACAAATGCGTGGAGATGTACGGCAATGAAGCAAGCAAACGCACCAAGACGCTGTATACTATCGGAGCTTCGCAGGGCAATTATGTCTATCAGCTTAACCATATCACAGGCCCCCAGAGAATCGAATACCTATACGCAATAAAGCAAAACGAGAACAGCTATCTGACATTCCAGCCAAAGTCATGCGCTGAGCTTTGCGGGGTGATGGATTCGCCAGGCATAGGCAGCACAGGCACAATATACGGGGCATCCCTCAATGATAATGTTATACAGCAGAGCTCCCCAAGCGGGGGAAATGAGGAATCCAAGACAGCTGCACTATGCACCACCCCAAACCAATGCAGGAGCTTCTACCAGAAGCAGTATAATATAGGCGAGGAAAGCTGGGGGGTGAACAGGGCAGAGCCTGCAGGGTACACGCAGGACTGCTTTTATGGTGTGGGGCATCCGAGCCTCAATAGCCTGGATGCGGTAAGCGGAGATCCGAACAAGAGGATGGAATGCTGCTGCCTGAGCAGCTCTGCAGATACGAGCTTCAGCCAATATTATGTTCCTAATGACGTCGAATCAAAGACAAGAAGGGAGCCGCCCTTCCAAGCAGCGCATGCAGACAGCTATGAGGACATGGCCTGGAGCTACCGCTACCACCTTACACACTGGAAAGCGACCGGAAGCCTTACCGGAAGCGTCAGAGACAGATATGACCCTCACAGGTATATAGACGGCAGGGATTTTTCTGCATGCTTCGGCCAGAACCACATATGGTACGGGGAGGATGAACTGATACTGGATCCTTCCACAGACCATCTGGCTACCTTCCAGTGCGTATCTATAAGCGGAATATACAACAGGCTTGCATTTATCAGAAATCTTGCCCAGATGCTGAAGTCATGCCTTCTTCAGGTGAGGACAACAGGCAAAGCTGACAGCGGGGTATGCAAAGAGCTTTTTTCACAGTATGTATGCTCCATGATATGGAAGATACTTGTCTGGGTAAGGGACGGCTGCAGCCCTTTCGGGTCGCTGCAGGAGTCTGATGAGGCATCATGGTCCACTACAATAGTCGCAGGAGTCGGCTCTTTGCTGGACTCTGTAAAGGAATCACAGATGGAGATGGCGGCAGAATACGGAAATGCAGACCTGAACAGCATCTTTGGCATGGGCGAGGAAGCCATCGTAAGGAAGGTGTGCTTGGCAGCATTCGGCTATGACTGGGATCTAAGCGTAGAAAACTTCATGGATGCGGCTTATGCCTCTCCATATGCGACATTTGTGCAGGCTGTCCTGCCCGGAAGGGAGTACCTTACGTTTGATCCGGTAACTGGAAAATCAGTATATGAGTATAAAGCCTCCTGGCTGATAAATCCGGGCTGCAATTTTGATGATTATGATGTCTATCTCAGCTGCATCAGCCAGAATGAGCTTGCAAAATATGGCGATATAAGGTGCGATAAGGTGGAAAGCCCCCAGAAGCCAGACTGTGCCTGCATGAACCAGGACAGGGAGATAACCAGGCTGCTGTATGATGGAGACTCACTGAGCCAGAATGTCCTTGAGGATATAGACCATACCATGATACCAAGCGGAAACAGGATAGTCAGGGACAGATACAGGTATGACCATATCAAGATAGTGATAGACGCAAGAAATATAGAAAGAGGGGAGGGGGATGTAAGCAAGTGCTTCCCTGACGGCCATGCAGAAGGGGACAAGGGCATCTTCTATTTCCCCATAAAAGACTACACCCCAAGCGAGCTTGCAGCATGCTACGTGGATGCTGAAAGCGGCACTTATGACTGCAGCCAGGGAGCATCATTCCTTCACCCATTCGGGCAGGCCTATGTCACCGGCATCAACATAGGGCCTGACAAGCAGGATATCGACCTGAGGACGCTGGGCGGCTCAGAGGAGACCGGGGCAATACTGTATCCCGGCGACAAGCTTGAAGGCGAGGTTACATACTTCAAGGACAACAAGCTTCAGTGCATGACTGTCAAGCTGCTGGATAAGGCAAGAAAGGCAGAGGAAAGCTACACGCAGACAATCCTTCTTCATGAAGGGGATACAGGCGTAGATACCCAGTCTTTCCGGCTGAACAAAAGAATCGAAGAGGATGATGCAAGCCCGTATGCAATGATGGACCCATCCATCTCCTACCAAAGGGACGGAAACACTGCCAACGGCGGCCTTTCCATATATATAACAGATTCCCAGAGATTCCCTCCTGGGGAGAGGAAGTCGATAACAATGGAGTTCATCGATACAGACAACAACGGGATACAGCTTGATGAGAACAGCAATGACAAATACAGCATAAACAACAAAAGGGTGGCCGAGATAAGGAAGATGTGCCAGAACGATATCTGTGAATTTGATTTTGACAGGTATTTTGATGTTGAGATAACAGCCACAATCTCCAACGTAAACATGGAAGGCGCTGCCGGAAGCAGGGTTTTTACGGTGGTATTTGAAAAAAGCAAGCAAAGGACAAAGAGCATCGACGAGCCCTCCTATTACCTTCATGTTGACCTCAGAAGCCCGCTGGATGAAGAGAGCAACTGCAATCTTGTCTCTCATGCACAGTATGATGAGACCCAGATAATAGTACGGGAAGGAGTGAAGCAGTCTTTCGATATCCCTATATATATCGGCATGGGAGAAAGAGGCAACAGGTGTGATGAAGATACCTATCTGGACGGGCAGAAGCAATGTGTATGCTCTGCCAGGGATTCAGTGGCAGGAATGCAGGAAAACTGCCCGGACGGGGAATACCACTACTGCTCAGACGGAGTCTGCAGAAAGTACCCAGAATGCCCGGGTGCAGGTGCTGTTGCTGATAGATGCGTGTGCGGCAGGATAATGGGGTCTGATGAAGCAGACTATTACAACTGCGGCTATGCTGGAGCTAAGACAGCTGAAGAAAAGGCAGACTATCAGAAGCCTAATTATGTCCCAGGAAATCCAGAAGAATACAGGTACTGCTACGCTAAAGAAGGGGAATCATCAAGATGCCACAAGGAGGCATATGCTGAGCTGTCTTCAGACACCAGCCCCCCTGTAGTCAGCTACATAATGATCCAGGGAGAGTATGGCGATGTCATAGCAGCTGAGGGAGATGAAGTCGAGATCCGGGCAACTATAAGGGAGGAGACAAAGCTTGAAAGCATAAAGCTGGAGGCAAACGGGCTGAACCAGGAGATAAAGAGCATAGCTCCTGACATTGCTCGGCATGACGGCTCTGAAATATATACGATGAAATGGGATACATCCTCACTGCATACAGCTCTATACGGCGTACCTGTCACCATAGCTATAATAGCAGCTGACGGTACTAACGAGCCTGTAAAGGCAACAGCAGCTGGAAAGATAACAATAGAGTCAAAAATATGAAAAATTTGATATTCAGGTCATGGCTTGAATCACTGAAGCTCATGAACAAGCACAAGAAGGCGGTTCTGGTGATATTTCTTGTCCAGCTGGTTTTCTTTATGCTGATCAGTATGGACACGGTGCTGACGCTTACGCCAGCCTTTGAGGCGACCCAGGAGGTGCTTTCCTATATACAGCAGCTCAGGATGGATGAGGAAGCACTGGCAAGATCGCTGATCACCGGGGAGGACATGTTCGGAGAGAACCCTGCCCTGATTTATGAAAACTACGATATCATATTTGGGTTCCTGCGGCTCTTCATAATCCTGGCTGTGTCGATTTTCATAGTTTTCGAAGGGCTTAACTGGGCCCTAACAGTATACCTGCACAAGAAAAAGAGGCTTGCACATATACTAAGATATATGCTGAATTTTCTGATCATTACGATAGTGTATCTAGCTATCCTTTTCCTCTTCCTGATAATGCCGCTGAAGACTGCTGTCAATTCGGCAACATTCCCTAAGGTCCAGGTCGCATTTGCCCTTTTTGGATTTATGGTGCTGAACTATTTCACCTTTATAGCCTATTCCCTGATACATGAAAATGACATGGCACTGATCGCAAAAAGAACATTCCTGATAGGTATCACCAAGGCTTACCTTATAGTCCCTGTAGCTATTATAGATCTTGCACTTGTGGGCATGGCTTCTTTTTTTATGCTGAAAAGCGCTGAAGCGAATATCTTCCTGGTGCTGTGGTCTGTAACAAACTTTGTCTTTACCTTTGTTTTCGTGAAGATATGGTTTGTAAGGCTAGTGCATATGGTCGATGCATCACTCTTCAGATGATTCATCATCCGGGTCTTCCTTTGGATCTTCAGGATTTTCTTCTGCCTCTTCAGCATCTTTTGTCTGAACTGTGGCTCTAGCCGACGCAAGCGCATATGCGGCAGCTGCTTTTCCCTTTAGGCCTTTGCTTTTTGCTTCAGCGACCGCCCCTTCCACTATTGCGTCTATTTCTTCTGCAGAATAGCCTGCTCTTGATGCCATGCTGTACAGCTCGGTATATCTTTCAAGTGTTGTAGAAAGGTCCACTGCCTTCATGGCCTCCAAAAGCTGGTAATCCCTTGCTTTTTCTCCTGTCAGACCTTTGGCATTATCTTCGTAGAAGGCCCTGACAAACTCTTTTGTCGCAGCCTCTTCAAGAAGCGCAGCTATTGAACTTGTTACCTTTGTTCTCCTGGCTAGATGGGTTATCTCTTCAGCAAGAGCCTGCCTTATGTAGAGCTGTTCACCTAGCTGCTGATCCAGGGAGCCGCTAACCTCTTCTGCATAGGCTGCGGCCTCGTTCCTGGCTTTCCTGTAGAAATCCCTGTGCCTCTGCAGAACAGCCCCCTCTTCCCTGCTCACTACACTGAACAAAACCTCTTCAGGAGCCAGCCCCACTGCCAGGGCCTCTATCTCGGCAGAGCTATAGCCGGCTTCTGCCAGAGCAGCTACAAGCTTCTGACCTTCCTCGCTTCTAAGATAGCCCGCTACACTTTGCCTAAGGTCTTCTGATTTTGACAGCAATATGCCTATCTCCCTAAGGTCACAATGATACGCTGAATCATAGGCTGTCAGGCTGGTATTAGGCTGATGCTCAGACTGCCTTGCTTTTACAGGCACCACTATGCCTGGATTTTCGATATCTGCATCGCTGGATACCTCATCATAGAACCCGTTATCTGCAAGCCATCTTGAAAACCTTCCTTCATGCCTTACCTCTCCCTCAAATACTTCAGCCTCATAATTTTCTCTCAGGAAAGGATAGCCGTATCTCCCGCCTGAGTGAGCAAGCTCGACAGCTACATCAAGAGGGGTATGGCTATGGAGATTGGCATATTTGTTGGCCTTTGCCTGGCTTTCAGGCGTCCTATATTTCCCGAAAGGGCCATGTATGCTATCTGGCAGCATCCTTATCCTCCTTCAGCATAGAATCAAGAGCATATTCAAATATATGGGATTTATTTCGGAATTTTCCCTGGGCTACTATGCTCTCTATTAGACTAACCTTCTCTTCATCGATCGATATTGAAATCTTTTTTTTCATTTCCAAGGGCCGGGTAGATACGGCTCTGCGGCTGCTGCAATGAGCCATAGATGATTTCGGCAAGGCTTATTTATACTACTAAGTAGTAAGAAATACTACTATATAAACTTTTCGGTTTATTAACTACTTTAAGGTAAAAAATAGGATAGAAAGCTTATTAAGGTAATATTATCCCACCAGGGCTTGTTCTTTGTGATCCGCCTTTTGTAGCGGCCTGTTCTTCAGGCTGGGTTATCACAGCTGGCTTTGTTCTTGTAAGGAAACCGTTAGATTGTGCAATCACAGCCTGGCTTACTGTCCCATTTACACAGTGAGAAACAATATCAGCCACATCTGACGGCCTGGCTGTTGATTTTGCATGCTCTGTCCAATAGACAACTTCTGATGTCAGGTACATCTCCTGGCTCATATCAAAAAAGGCATATCTTTTTTCTGCATCTGCCGTAACGATGCTTTCTCCAATTATTCCAGCTATCAACCTGACTGCATCTTTTTGCAGGGCAGAATCCAATGCCTGCTGTCTTTCAACTATCAATCTTGCGACAAAGGCCTCATAGTCAGTTTCTCTGGACCTTAGCCTAGCTTCTAGGCCTGCCATGCCAAAATATCTTGTATTTGCATCCAGTCCAGCGTCAAACAGAACCTCCCCCACAACATGGGTACTGTCCGAAGGCCTGTATATCTTGGCTTTTTTAACAGCATCTGATATTATCTGAGAGAGCGTTACAGCCATCTTCTGGGCCAAGTGCAGCGGGATCTGCTCTGGGGATCTTATCTGGGCTTTGTAGTCACTCATAGCTTCCCAGAATCCGTCCCCGACCTGTTGCTTTAGTAAAGTCCTATTTCCTTGATGCAGAAGTATTCCGATTCTTTCAACCTGTTGGTACATTTGTTGTTGCATTCTTACAGACCACTATTTAGGTAATATCAATAAAGAGAAAAAAAATTAAGAAGGTGGACCGTATGTTACCAGCCCGTGGGTCGCTTCGGCAGTTGTTTTTGATGCTGAACCGTCAAAGAACGGTCCCAATACCCTAAGGACTACAGATGGATCTCTTTCGCTTCTAAGGTCTGTGCTTACACCGAAATATCCTACCGGTTCGGTGCTATGCATAATCCGATCAATCCAATCCCAGAATGTATTTCTAGACGGGTCTGTCTTGAGCATTCCATCGATAATCTCATGCGCTTCACTATCAGCATAGTTCATTGCACTGCCCTTGAAATTTTCAATAAGCCTGGGCATGAAGGTGTCATAGTTATCTATATCAGTCCGCTTCAACTGAGTTTTCAATGAGGATTTCTGATATCCAAGAATCTGTCTTAACAAAGTTTTTCTTGCAGCTGTGCCAAGAGGCAAACCCGCATCTGTTGGTTGAGGCAAATATCCTCTATCTTCCATCACTCCGACCAGGGCAGTTTCAAGGTCATCCACAAACTGGTCAACATCTATTATATATCTTTTTGCTCTGATGCCTGCCCTATACCGGTCAAATACACTTCCCACTGCCTCTCCGATATCATTCTGGAGAGCTCTTCTATTCTCATCTGTAAGTAACCTTGCAAGCGTTCCAAGATCTGTAGTAGGGGGGTTTGTCATAGGATTTTCTGGCATTTTATCACCTTGTCAATATATTAATCACTAGGAAGTAATAAACTATATATAAAACTTTCTATTTAGGCAGCTTTTTTTGCCTTTTTTGCAGGTGGCTGGTATCCAGCCGGTGCCTTGTCGTATTGGACTACATTCATATAATTAGTGTCGATATGTCTTGGAGCTAACCTGCCCTCCAGGCTATCCCTAATTACAGCTGTTACCTGATTGGCATCTGCTGCTGTTCTTGCATCATCTGTCCATTGATAACCAGGTGCAAAATCTTTTTCTGCGTGATCAAGAAATTGCCCTCTTCTCCCGGAATCTTTCAGATGCTCGTCAGCTACCATGGCTGCTCTTTCATACAATGTTTGTCGGGCTCTTTCCTGAGAATTCTGTATCATGCCTGCGAGGAACTGGTCATAGTTGTCTATGCCATGCTGCCTCATGTATGTCTTGGTATCTCCTTCAGCTATATTGAAATGGCTTCGGATGGTCTGGTCAATTATGCCTTGTGCGATGGCATCCAGCTCACCATCATCCTGTATCTTAAGATGCTTACGCAATACAGCCTTGGCTGCTTGCTGCATATCCCCTGCAAACTTATCCAGGTCTTCAACTGTCTTCTTGTCGCGGATCTCTGCACGGTATTTAGCGATGGCATTGCCTAATTCTTCGCCTATCTCATCCTGCAGCTTCTTCTGGGTTGTTGGATCAAGATATTGTTTAGCAAGAGCATATCCTTGTTTAGCCATAAGTATCACCTTTTTCGAATAGTAAAAATCATTATGACGAAGCTTAAATATAAACTTTCCGGTTTTTGACTAGAACTTCAGCACAACCATCGCCTTTCCGATGTCTTTCTCTTCTATCACAAACAGCGTGTCTGTCCAGGTCGACATTGTCTCGATGATGTTTATGTTGTTCTCAGACAACAGGGATGTAAGGTAGGCCACTACTCCAGGGGTCTTTTCAAGCTCTTCTGTGCTCTTCAGCGTTACCTCAGCCAGCTCTTCAGATATCTTGACGATTTTGTTCCTGAACAGCTTCTTTATCTCTTCCTTAAACTCATCTGCAGTAATTATGGTTATTGTAGTGCTGCCCTCTATCACGTGAAAAATTTCTGATTTATCCTTGATTGATTTCTGGAGGTCCCAAAGGTTGCTGAAATAGATGCCTTTCTCGATCACAGCCACGATTATCTTGTTCTTAACCTCAAGCTTGCTTTTTTTCAGGATGTCAATGATCTTGTTCTCATGAATGGATTCCTTCTTTATCTTCCTGAAGTAGCGCCTGCATGCGATGAGTATAGCGTCAAAGCTCTTTTTGAGGTCCAGGCCGGAATCCTCTGCAATCTTCCTTGTCAGCGCAGAATAGTTGATCATGCCTTTCCTGAGGCAGTCCTTGACGCTCGGATGCGCCTGTATATACTGCTCTGTAAGCTTTGTTATGTTCATCTTATTATCCTGCTGATATTATCCATATGATATCTGAGCCATCTTGTACTGTTCAGCTGGCATGAGAAAAGCGCTGAGCTCACTGAGATAAGGAGCCTGTAGAGCTTCCTCCTGCTTGGAAAGTCATCTGATATGGGATTGAACCTTGCGTAGGCCCTCAAGAATATCTTTTCTGCAGCCTTATCCCTTTCAAACATCCACATCAGGGACTTTGTCAGGTCAAGCTCGTTATGGCCGGATATCGCCCACTCGACGTCTATTATGCCTGTTATCCTGCCTTTTTCCGTAAGTATATGTGATGAATGATAGTCCTTATGGAGCAGGCACGGCCTGGCTGCTGCAAGCAGATCCATGTTTGCCCTGAAATATTCCCATATCCTTTTTGCCTTTTGGGCGCTAAGCCTTTTATATCTCCTCAGACCGGATATCTTATGCTTTAGGTCATATTCTGAGAATGCCTGCCAGCTGTCAAAGCTTGGCCTAATCTTCTTGTTTATTATCCAGCCAAACTTGCTGAACCTAATCCTATGGATCTTAGCCAGGTATTCAGCTGCTTTTGCGACAAGCTTCGGATCCTTCTTGTCCAGCTCGCTGCCCCTGACCTTAGACAAGACAATATATTTTTTTGGGAGCAGTTTTCTGGATGTATCAAGAAACAGGACCTTCGGCACCGGAACGTCAGTTTCTTCCGAGAGAAGCTTATAGATATAAGCCTCTTTTACAGCTTTCCAGTCTTCTTTGGGATATACTCTCAGAACAAGGTCTTTTTTCGGATTTTCAATCCTGATATCGTAGGTTTCATTGACGCAACCTTTTTTCATAGGCGAGACAGAGATGACTCTAGCTCTAGGAAATAGCCTATTCATTACCCCCCCAACTTTCATTCTTTATTTGCGTCTTTTTTTTGTGATTGTCGATGTCCTTACTGTATGTATTATCGCTGGATTTAGCCAAATCGCAGTCAGATCCATGAATTTTGATAAGTTAGTTTGCATGATAATAAGAGAGGCCATGTTCGCATGGCCCCCATGAGATGGAGCGTGTATGTTTGATCTCTACGGTACCCTATAATTAAACACACCGCTCAAGGATATACTGAGACAGCTCATATTTAAATGTTTTGTTTTGGACATAACTGTCTCTTATTTAAATAGGCATATCATTTCTAGACATTGATGTCGAAGGCAGTAAAATTTATATAGCATTATCGCTATCATCAGCAATATGGGCTGCAGAAGAATCATAGCCAGGCTGGCGATGTTCCGTTCAATCCTGTCAAGGCAAGACTTTGACTTCATCTCTGATGAAAACCAGATAAACGCTATAATAGAGGCTTTCAGGTTTGAAGTGAACCCAGGCATAATCAGGAGCTACCGGGAGTGTCTTGAGACTTTCTATGGCTGGGTCAGCTATCATGAGATTCCTGATATTGAGATAGGATATAGGCGATGCCAGTGGTCACTGGGCATGGCTATGGTAGTATCAGGCCAGCCTGTGTCTGCCTACAGGCGTAAAATAGCGAAAAGATTTCTTCATGGGCTTTCCAGGATAGGCAACGGGCTAAAGGTGATGTTTGATCCGGATATACTGTCCTTTACTTCCATAACAAAAGAGCAGCTCATAAGGTTTATCCTGGACAAGGAGATCGGGCCTGGAGGCATGTACCTCTATAACACAGAAGGGAAGGATTCTTTTGTGAATAAGCTAAGAAAGCTCAGCCTACAAGAATTAGCTGTACTGAACAGGCTTCTTCTATGGCCTGGACTGATGCACAGGAGAAAAACAGCTAAACATGGCTGGGATGAGATCGGAAGAAGGTCAGACCAGGTCAGGATAATCGCAGGCCACGGCTCCAACAAGCTTTATTATCTATTCAGTGTCAAAGATCATGGTGCATTTGAAAGGGCGCTGGGAACAGCCCCTGAGCGTGCAGCCTTCCGGGCAGCGTAGATCCTACAAAGCCTGTCCAGGGTTTCCTGGAGCTCCCCTACCCTTCCAGGTGCAGTCTCAACAGTCATAATAATATCATCTTCGCCTCTAAGACCTTTTTCCTGATGGCCCTCAATCCTAGCCTGGAACAGCCTGAAAACATTATAGCCCAAATTCCCGGAGTGAGCGCTAGGCAGCTGCAGTTCATCTAAAGTTGCGAGCATTTCGGCAATGTCCCCAGAATAGGTTATTTTTGTGGTATCGGCGTCACATCCTAGAGTGAGGATCTCTCTCTGATCATGCCTAGCTATCTCCAGTTGTTCTCCAACTTCAACCTGAGTTGTCTTTGCTCCCCTAGCTACAGCCATATATCCAGGAGTACAGTATCTCACACTATCATGGCAGGATAGTGCTTCATAAAGTGATCTTAGCTGCATAAAGCTGGCTAATCAGGATCTCTTTATAAATGTATCGTTACTAGTTAGTAATTACTTATTTTAATAAAATTTAACTACTTAAAAGTAACATTAAACAAAAGATTTATATATTGAAAATAATTCGAAGGCTAATATGGGTTCAACTGAAGTGGAGGATCATACAGAAAGCAGCTGGCAGAATGATCCCCGTATAGTTATAGCCAGGACTGTTGAGGGTCTACAGACCATTGATAGTGTTCTTGATGAAAAAAGAAGACAGGTTCTGGCAAAAAGGGGGCAAGGTTTGTCTAAAAATGGGGAGATGGGCAAATATCTTGTTTTAGAGGTCGCACTGTCTGACAGGCAGAGAGCTAGGCAACCAGTATATCGGCGGGTATTTCTAAGAGGTTTTGAAGGCCATTATAGGGATCATCATGATGTGGCTCACGGATTTTTGGCAGACGTCTGGACCAGTGTCTTGGATTATTTTGATACACTTCCGGGAAGCTGGCCTTTGAATAACAAACCAGGCGCCGGAAGTTACTATGCCTCAGATTGTTGTGTTATCCATGGATCAGGCATTAGATTGAACATTCGCCACAAAGGCGGAGGATCCTATACAGCCGGAGAAGATGGTCTGACGGTCAGGGGCAGAAGCCGTCTTTTTGGGGCGGTCAGCGAAGAAGATTATTGCCCCAGAAGTAACATATCGAGATAAGGCAGCAGAATTGCTTGCAACCTTGCCAGCAAGATTAGGCTACAGAAGCGGGGCCAAAGTAAAGGTTGAGAGCTTTGATGTCTCAATGCGTGAACCAAGAAAAGCTTAAGTCTAATTCTAGACATATTTGTCCATTTTGTCCAGAATGAGTCGATAGGTTTATAAATAAATTCTCAAAGATTAAGGCATATGAAAAATCTTATCACACTGCAGGATATTTCCGGAAAGCAGATAGAAAAGCTGATAGATAATGCTATAGCCCTTAAAAAGAATCCAGAAAGATATCACCGAAAGCTTGACAACAAGGTGTTGGTGATGCTATTTGAAAAGACATCCACAAGAACAAGGCTGAGCTTTGAGGCAGGGATGACACAGCTCGGCGGGCATGCAATATTTCTTGACTGGAAGACCACCCAGCTAAAGAAGGCGTCGCTGAAGGATGAGGCTAAGTGCATAGCGAGGTATGCTGATGTTATCATGGCCCGTGTATACAAGAAGGAGACAATCAGGGAGATAGCGGCCAATTCGGATGTGCCTGTAATCAACGCCTTGTGCGACAAGTACCATCCATGCCAGATACTGGCAGATTTGATGACGATAAAAGAGAAATTCGGCAGATTAAAGGGGCTGAAGCTGGCATATCTGGGGGACGGCAACAATGTATGCAACTCGCTTATCATAGGCTGCACAAAGGCAGGCATGAAGATTGCTGTTGCAACACCCGAAGGATACAGGCCGTTGAAGGATATAGTCAGGAAATACAAGCCGGAGCTTACAGCTGATCCCAAAAAAGCAGCTAAGGCAGCAGATGTCGTGTATACTGACACATGGATATCCATGGGCCAGGAAGAGGAAGCAGCCAGGAGGAAAAAGGTATTCCCCCCTTACCAGGTAAACAAGAGGATCCTGGGCAAGGCGCTGTTTATGCACTGCCTTCCAGCCTACAGGGGACATGAGGTGACGGACGATGTGCTGGACTCAAAGCAGAGCATCGTATTTGACCAGGCTGAGAACAGGATGCATGCGCAGAAAGCGCTTATACTGGAGCTACTGAAATGAAGTTTCTAAAGGATAATGTTGCAGCTGTAGAGGGATTTACAGCATTGGGCAAGCATATAGGCATCAAGAAAGGCAAAAAGGACCTTGCAGTCATCTATTGCGACAAGGTATGCAGTACAGCAGCAATATACACAAAGAACAAGGTGAAGGGGGCCCCCCTTCATGTCAATATGGCCCACCTTAAAGACGGCAAAGCCCAGGCGATAGTAATCAATTCAGGCAATGCAAATGTCGCTACAGGCCAGGCAGGCATAGACGATGCAGATGAGATGTGCGCAATGGCTGCTGCAGAGCTTAAGATAAGGAAGCAGGATGTGCTTCTGGCTTCCACCGGCATAATCGGAAAACCCCTGCCTATGGACATAATCAGGAAGGGGATGAAGGGCCTGGCCAGGGACCTTAAGAAGAGCCATCATGCTGCAGAGGCCATCATGACAACTGATACCTTAAAGAAAGAGCTGGCTGTAAAGTCAGACACGTTCACTATCGGCGCCATCGCAAAAGGCTCTGGGATGGTGCATCCGAACATGGCGACGATGCTTTGCTTCATCACAACAGATGCAGATTTCCCGGCCAAAGAGCTCAAGAAATTCCTGGCCAAGGCCGCTGATGAGAGCTTCAACATGATATCGATCGATACAGACACTTCAACCTCAGACATGGTAATCCTGATGAGCAGCAATACCAAGAATACAGACAGGAAGAGCTTTCAGGATGCCCTGACTTATGTATGCAGGGAGATGGCAATAAAGATAGCGGCAGACGGTGAAGGATCCACCAAGCTTATAGAGGTGCAGGTAAAGAACGCCAAAGCAGAGAAGGATGCCAAAAAGATCGCCAGGATGGTGGTCTCTTCAGACCTTGTGAAATGCGCAATGTTCGGCAATGACCCTAACTGGGGAAGGATAATCTGCGCCGCAGGCAACTCGGATGCGCATTTTGAGGAAGATAAGGTCGACATATACCTTCAGGGCAAGGCGATAGTGAAAAATGGCATTGAGGTTGAGAATTTCGACAAAAGGAAGATTTCAAAGCTGCTAAGGTCAGATAAGGTTAACATTATCATAGACCTTAAGTCGGGCAGGAGGGAGGCGACTGCATACGGATGCGACATGAGCTATGACTATGTCCAGATAAATGCAGAATACTCTACGTAAGATGTTTATAGTGCAGAAGAAAGCAGAGGTGCTTATCGAGGCACTGCCGTACATAAAGAAATATTCAGGCAGCATCTTCGTCATAAAGTACGGCGGCAACGCTATGACAGACCAGGAGATAAAGAAATCAGTTGTCGGAGACATAGCTCTGCTGAGCCATGTAGGCATAAGCCCCATCGTTGTGCACGGCGGCGGCCCGACAATAAACCGGGAGATGCAGAAGGCGCATATAAAGCCAAGGTTTGTGCATGGACTGAGATATACCGACAAGAAGACAATGGACATAGTCAGCAAGGTCTGCAGCAAAATAAACAGGGAGATGGTGGATCTGCTTGCAGCAGAGAACTGCAAAGCTGAAAACCTGACTGCAGGGCTCATACAGACAAAGATCATCAATAAGGAGCTAGGCCTTGTGGGAGAGATATCCTCCATAGACAAGAAAAAGATCATGGACAGGATAAAGAAAGGGATAATACCTGTGATCAGCCCTGTTGGCCATGACGGGACCAATATGAATAACGTAAACGCCGACACAGTCGCCACAAAGGTTGCAGAGGTAGTGGATGCGGAAAAGCTTACCATGCTCACAAATGTCGAGGGCGTATATGAGAACGGAAGGCTGATAACCCATCTAAGCATACAGAACGCAGAAAGGGACATAAAATGGGGTGTTATCTCAAAGGGCATGATACCAAAGGTCCTTGCATGCGTGAATGCTGTCAACAAGGGAGTGAGGAAAGCACACCTCATAGATGGAACCCACAAGCACAGCATATTGCTGGAGATATTCACCGACAAAGGCATAGGAACCGAGATCGTAAAAAATGGAGTCGCTTAAGGAACTGGAAAAAAAGCATATCATGCACACCTATACCAGGGACATTTTCCTGGATCATGGGAAAGGGTGCTATGTTTTTGACAAGCAGGGAAAGAAGTATCTTGATTTCATTACAGGCATCGCCTGTGTGCCGGTCGGCCACGCAAACAGGGCTGTTACAGAAGCCATATGCAAACAGGCAAAAAAGCTTATACAGGTGAGCAACCTCTATTATACTGAGCCGCAAGTCGAGCTGGCAGAGAAGCTTGCAAAGCTGAGCCAGCTAGAAAAGTGCTTTTTCTGCAACTCAGGCACAGAAGCAAATGAAGCTGCAATCAAACTGGCAAAAAAAGCAACAGGGAAGAACAAGTTCATAGCTTTTAAGGATTCTTTCCATGGCAGGACAACTGGAAGCTTGGCTGCCACCTGGAAGGCAAAATATAAGCAGAAATTTGAGCCCCTTGCGCCGGACGTTGAGTTTGTGGACTATAATGACCCAGAGGCGGTCGAGAAGAAAATCACAGGAGATATTGCAGCAGTTATCGTAGAGCCAATACAGGGAGAGGCAGGGATCATAGTGCCGGACAAAGGATACCTTAAGAAATTGGGGAAGATATCCAGGGATAACGGGATATTGATGATAGTTGATGAGGTCCAGTCCGGCAACGGCAGGACCGGCAGGTTTTTTGCCTTCCTGCATGAAGATGTGAAGCCGGATATTGTCACAGCAGCCAAAGGGCTGGCAAATGGGGTACCTATAGGGGTCTGCATGTCCAAGGGAATCGAATTTGACAAGGGCGACCATGCATCGACTTTTGGGGGAAACAACCTGGCATGCGCAGCTGCAAACGCAACAATAGACTATATCCTTGAGAACAACCTCATGGATAACGCAGCCAAGATGGGAGATTATTTCATGGAGAAACTAGGTTCCATGGATGGAATAAAGAGGGCCAAAGGCAAGGGGCTTATGGTGGGGGCGGAGCTTAAGGATGATGTAGCAAAAGCAACTGTGAAGAAATGCGCTGAGCTCGGGCTTCTGGTAAATAATCCCACTGAAAATATACTAAGGTTTCTTCCGGCACTTATCGTGGCGAAGGAACAGATCGATGAAGCTGTGTATACTGTCGGGGAGGCCCTAAAATGGACCCGGTAGCAGCTGCAGGCATCATAGCTTTCATCTCCGGGATCATAGGCGGCATGGTCGGGGGATCATACCTCCTGTTCATCCCTGCCCTGCTTTTTTTAGGGTTTGATATATATTATATACTTGGAATCACAAAGATAACGAGCCTTTCGATAAACCTAAGTTTTGTGAATTTCTTAAGGCATAAGAAAGTGGACCTGAAGCTAAGCTGGCCTTTTGCTATAGTCGTATTTTTTGGAAGCATAATCGGCAGCTTTATTGTCATACAGATAAGTGAAGATATACTGCAGACAACAATAGCGATCCTTATGATAGTCATAGCTGCATTTCTTCTGCTGAAGAAGGATTTCGGGATGAAGCTGGGGAAAAAGAAGATTGGAAAGAAAGCAATAATCCTAGGGCTGGCATACTTTTTCGTAATCGGGATATACATAGGATTTTATGCAGCTGCCTCCACAGTATTCTCGATCATAGTGTTCATTGCTCTGTTCAGAAAAGATCTTGTAGAGGCTATCGGCAGCTTAAGGTTCATAGAGCTATTTGCTGCTTTAGGCGGTTTTCTGGTGTTTGCCTGGGGCGGCTATATAGACTATAAGGTAGCTATACCTATAGGCGTGGTATATCTCGGCGGCTCATGGCTCGGAAGCCATATAACAATAAAAAAGGGAGCAGAATGGGTAAAATATTTATTGATAGCCTTATCAATAGTGTTTGCCATCAAGCTGTTGTTTTTAAGATGATAAGGGCAGGAGTAATCGGAGCATCAGGAATAACAGGATATGAGCTTACAAAACTGCTCAAGAAGCATCCTGAGGTAGAGATAAAACTGCTGAACAGCAGGAGCTGCGCCGGAAAAAAGGTCAAGGATGTCTGGAAAGATTTCGAGGATGAGGAGATGGCATACAGCGACCTGTCAGATGTCAAGATAAACGGGCTTGGCCTGGATATCGTATTTTTGTGCGTTCCCCATAGGACAGCTATGGACTATGTTCCATGGCTGAAGCCCAAGATAGTAGATCTCAGCGCAGACTACCGTTTCAAGAAGCCCGAGGTTTATGAGAGTGTCTATGGGGTCATGCATAAGGACAAGAAAACAAAGGCAGCATACGGGCTTCCCGAGCTTTTCAGGAACAAGATCAAGACATCAAGGATAGTGGCAAATCCGGGATGCTATGCAACAGCATGCATATTATCAGCTTATCCGGCCTATAAGCTTGCAAGGAACATCATCTTTGACTGCAAATCCGGCTATAGCGGAGCAGGAAAAAATTCAGAGTATTTCAGGGATCCGTCGATCATCAAAGACAATATCCAGGCCTATAAGCTTACAAAGCACCGCCACAAGTACGAGGTTGAGCAGTTTATCAAATCCAGGGTAAGCTTCACGCCCCATGTGATAAACACATACCAGGGTATCATGTGCACTGCCCATTTCATCCTAAAGAGGCACAAGGATCCGGAAGAAATAAAGGCGATGTACAGTAACTATTACAGCAGCAAGCCTTTTGTCGAGGTCACAGATAAGATACCAGATTTGCACGAAATCCAGAAGACTAACAAATGCATTATGGGCGGCTTTGATATTGATGAGAACAACCAGCTTGTTGTTGTGGCTGTAATGGATAACCTGATAAAGGGAGCGGTCGGGCAGGCTGTCCAGAACATGAACATAATGTTTAAGATTGATGAGGAGGTAGGTTTAAAATGAAAGTTGTACTGGCATATTCAGGCGGATTAGACACATCGGTAATACTGAAATGGCTCATAGACAAGGGCTACGAGGTAGTGTGCTACATAGCTGATGTGGGCCAGGAAGAGGATTTCAAGGAGGCTGAAAAAAAGGCCCTCAAGCTCGGAGCCTCAAAAGTCTATATTGAAGACCTTAAGAAAGAGTTTATCACAGATTTCATTTTTCCAGCGGTCAAGGCAAATGCTATCTATGAAGGGAAATATCTTCTAGGGACATCTTTGGCACGGCCATTGATAGCGAAGCGCCAGATCGAGATAGCAAAAAAGGAAAAGACAAATATTGTTGCGCATGGGGCGACCGGCAAGGGCAATGACCAGGTCAGGTTTGAGCTCACGTTCTATACGCTGATGCCTGATGTAAAGATAATAAGCCCATGGAAGGATGATGAGTTTCTGAAGGAATTCAAGGGTAGGCCTGATATGCTGAAATATGCAGAAAAGCACAACATCCATGTCAAGGCAACCAAGAAATCCCCTTACAGCTCAGATCCAAATATCATGCATATAAGCTATGAGGCAGGCGTGCTTGAGGACCCCAAATATACACTGCCGGATGATGCGTTCGAGATGACAGTAAGTCCGAAAAAAGCACCTGATAAAGAGACCAACCTGGTTATAGAGTTTAAAGACGGCATTCCTGTCAAGGTAGTTGACACCACAAACAAGGTCACAAGGACAGAGCCTTTAGGGCTTTTTGTCTACTTGAATAAGGTCGCTGGGAAGAACGGAATTGGGAGGATAGACCTGGTGGAAGACCGGTTTGTCGGCATGAAATCAAGGGGAGTCTACGAAACCCCGGCGGCTACAATACTGAGGAAAGCGCACCTTGACATAGAGGGCCTCACAATGGACAGGGAAGTGATGCAGATAAGGGACAGCTTAATCCCGAAATTTTCGCAATTGGTTTATTCTGGATTCTGGTATAGCCCTGAGATGGAGCTTCTGAAGGCAATGGTGGAAAAGAGCCAGGAGAATGTCACCGGAAAGGTCTATCTTAGCCTTTACAAGGGAAACGTTTTTGTGAAAGGGAGGGAGAGCAGGCACAGCCTATATGATAAGAAGACAGCTTCCATGGATGAGCTGGGAGGCTATGACCAGAAAGATGCAATTGGCTTCATAAAGTTGAATGCACTAAGGCTGAAGGCATGGGCAAAGAGAAAAGTCTAAGCTACAAGTCTTCTTAGCAGATCATCCAGCCTTTCCCTGTGGTCCCTGGTTATGAATGTGAGCGGGATTATCCCTGATTCCACAAATCTTCCTGTTTGCCTTATCCTTTCAGCAGTTATCTGCGTTGCTTCTGCCACATCACCAGCAAGCTGTCCTAAGTCTGTATCGATCTGGCATTTGGGCTCTGGACTTGCAATTGCCAAACTCACATTTGGATTATCAATGGCCCTGATTAGGTAGTCATTGATGTCTCTTATGACCGACGGATGAGGCATATCTCGAGCAGGAATAGCCTGTCTCTGCGCTCTTCGGTCTCTATCGAGATTAGCGGCAGTCCCTGGCTGTTTTGCATTCTCAAACAGAATATTATGATGTATAAAAAGAATAGGCCCAACATAAGCATCAGCATAGCTAAACAGGTCAAAATCCCTTTGAGCCAAAGTCTTTCTGGTGCCTCTAACTCCAACATGACCATTGTCTGCCATATCTGCAAAATAACCTCTTGGCAGATTTGCACTAAGAAACTGGTTGACTCTGACAACCTGCTCTACTGTATTTGGTTCCATGCCTGCATATTGCATCTGCTCAACCAGCTGCATGACTCTTGGATTTTGACGATTCAGCCTTAAGGCGAGAGCAAGGTTCATCGCCTCTGACTTGGTGATTTCGTCTGTCGGGCTGATATTCCCCAATGATATTGGCCCAAGCCGAATGTCTGAAACACTGGCAATGTAGTCTGAGATCTCTCCTATGGGTATTGCTTCTGAAAATGCTGAAGCATCATCTAGAATACCTGGTCTTCTACCTGTGATCAGCTGGACCCCTGTCCTTGAACCAAGAGCCGCCCAAGCATCATACATCCTCAACAGAAAATTCTGGCCCTTCCTTGGCAAATCAAACAAAGCCACCCCCAAGCCTTTTTGCCACTGATATGAGAGAAAGGCACCTGTCCCCATAGCTACCATGTATACGCCGGCATCCTGGGCTGCTGATTCTATCCTCTTAATATGGTCCCCATGCTCCAGTATGCCATCTGCATTAATAAGGTGAGACGGCTCCCAACAATCATCAGATACCTCCACTAGATTGAGACCGCATTTCTCCCTTACAAGCCGGTTAAAATAAAACATGTTTTCAAAACCCGGATTTCCGGCATATTTCGCAGGGTAGTTGTTTGCACAGAGCATCACAACCTGGGCTTCTGTGCCCCTCACGCCCTGCTCATAAAAATCCAAAAGTGGAATTGCTCTCGCCATTTCAAACACCATGTGACCTTTTCATCTGAATTCTTGAAGCAGACATATCTTTCCCCGGAGTGTAGCCATTCAACCTCATTGCCTGAGCATGCACTGTATCCAAGATATCACCTGCCTGGGGGAAGTAGACATCCTGGCCCTTCCATCCAGGGGTAATCGTATTCAGGGCTCCGACGAGGCATACAGGCGCATCCAGATAGTCAAAAGCAAGGCGCTGGATATCCATGCCAACGGAGGCAGCAGCTGAGCCTGCTTCAGGTGCTTCAGTGACCAGGACTATTTTGCCTGTCTTTTGGACTGACTCAACAACATGGCTGCAGTCAAACGGCCTGAACCATCTCCCATTTATCACTTCAGCTGCATATCCAAGTCTCTCAAGCTGGTCAGCGGCAGCTGCAGCTGTATACAAAGCAGGACCCCAAGCAAGCAAGGTAACAGCTTTTCCTGCACCTGCCAGGCCTTCGGAAGCAAGCCTGACTGTCTGTGTCCTGCCTATAATATATCCTGGGTCGGTCTCCTCCAAGACAGGACTGCTTACAGACATGCCCATCTTGACAAGCTGATCAGTAGTCATGTTGTATGCCTTCTGTGATTCAGAAACAACAAATGGATTGTCCTGCATCATAAGGGCAGTGGTCATCATCCTCCCGTCGTAAGGCGTAGCAATATAACCAAGTATGAGCCCGGGAACACCCATGAGCATCGATGAGAGATCCTGAGAATGCTGGGCTGCATATTTGCTGCCTACACTCACCCTCACCCCAACCGGCAGTCTTATCTCTCCTGCTGACATTCCCTGCCATTTCGCCAGCTGATTAATGAGCTCTTCACCTGCGCAGCCCAGGAAGTCAGAGTACATGATCTCAACCAAGGGGCGCAAGCCCATCATCGCAGCTCCGACTGCTGTGCCGATGATAGTACCTTCGCTTATGGGCGAATTGAAATGCCTGTGCGGGGGCAAAAGACTCTCAAAACCAGGATATATCTTAAATGCACCGCCCCACTGCCTGACATCTTCGCCCCAGCTAACCACTCTTGCATCAGAGGTTGCCCTCTGCATTATGGCAAGCGTGATCGCATCTCGAATCGACAGGCTTCCAGCTCCTTTTTCATCGGACTTGGTCACGATAGCCATATATGTAGGATGAGCCTGCAATTCTGACAGCACATCCTTTCTTATTCTTGGGGGAACAGATGCAGTGGTGCCTTCATTGAACATCATCGCCTCTAATCCTTCACCACAATCTTCAAAATGGGGAGAAACATGGTCATCTGCAGCCAGCTTAACAGCAGCAAAGACTGTTTCATCCACAAACCTTTCAATATCAGCCAATCTGGCCTCAATGTCAGCGAATCCTTCAACCCTTTTCAGTGCTGTTACGAGCCCTCTTCTATATGATGGCAGAGGATCAACCTCTTTCCATGCTTCCAACTCTTCCCTTGTCCTGTAGGCTCCTTTATCGCTTGGAGAATGGCCGATAAGCCTGTATGTTTCAGAAACTACACCCAATGGCCAGGCATGTGACTCTGCAAGTTCAGCAAATTTCCTGAAATAAAAATCAATAACAGCCAAAGGATCATTTCCATTTATGCCTTCTGCATGGTATCCATCAGACCTTTGTCCATAGAATAGCCTTGCCAGCCTGTCATAAGAGCCAGTTTCACCTACTGTCTGGCCGCCCATCCCGTAAGCATTGTCCACAAAATGAGCGATTAAGGGCAAGCCCTTTGGCCCAAGACCCCACAGGTTCGCAATCTGAGCCATACCTGCCCAGTTCAATGTCTCTCGTACAGGCCCGCGGGCAGCTGCTCCATCTCCGATATTGAACATGACCCTCTGAAAATCTGAATCTGTCATATAAGCCTGAACCAGTTTCGCATAAGCTGCTCCAGCAGCAATATTGGCGCTGCTCCCGACAATCGCGTTATTCGGGCCTATGCCAAAAGGAAGAAAGAATGCATGCATGCTTCCCCCCATACCCCTGTTGAATCCAGGTTGCTTGCAGAAGATCTCAGCAATCAATCCATAGGTGAAAGCAGACAGCGCTGTGTTTTTATAGCTGTCTATGCCTAGCTGACCCACTGCAACAGGGACGTGCGGCTCATGACCCGACACGATGTCCACAAGCTGGCCATGATGATAATTCCCGATCCTTTTTTGCAGGGCTCCTTCATCCAGCTGATGGATCGCAGCCAGGCCTTTTGCCATGATCTCCACATGGCTGCCATGGCTCCCAAAGATAACATCATCAGCACTCAGGAGAAAAACCTTTCCAACAGCATCAGCTTCCTGCCCCATCCTTAGATGAGCAGGACCTCCGTATTCAAACTGAACAGTTTCACCATCCTCGTCAATCTGAAACATCTGGTGGTTTTTAATATCCAGCAATGCCTCTTCCACCCTTCGAGCAAAGAGCATATCCATATATATTCTGATAGCCATGCCTGTATCTAAGAACCTGCCAGAAGCAAGCTCTGATTCCAGACCGCCTGCATACCTATTAAGCACTATCCTTCTACTTGGCAAGGCAGTGCTTGCTTGCCTTTCTTTTGGATCAATATCCCATTCCCTTACCATCTAATCCCCCTATTGCAGCCAAACCATAGATTCATATATAAATTTTTCTAAAAGTCTCTATTTTTAAGTGGTTAATCAGGAAAAATTTATAAATGCCTAATAATTTTGAAAAAAATGGTGGGTTAAATCGTAAGTTTTAGTGAAGAGCTGCGAAGAGTGGGAAAGCTTTGTGATAATCCAAGGGTCGTACTTCTGGGAGGCGGCAATTTCTCAAGGAAATTTGATGGTGAGATGGCTATCAAAGCCAGCGGCAGCAGGCTTACAGAGATGACTGAAGACAATCTGGCGTGGGTGTCCAGAGGAGCTTTAAGAGAGCTTTTGGAAAGAAGATTTGACAGATATAGCCCTAGCGTGAGAGAGGAGAGGTACAAGGAGGCATTGCTGGCTTCCAGGGGAAGAGACTGCCCGAGGCCATCTGTAGAGACTCCTGTACATGAGCTGCTGGATACATATGTTTTGCATACCCATCCGACTATCCTTACTGCATTGTCATGTGTTCTTGAAGCAGATAGGTTTTTGGAAGATGTTGTAATAGTGGACTACTGCGATCCAGGAATCACCTTAGCCCAGCATGTAAAAAAAGCTATGGAAGGATATGGGGCGATGCCAGCAGCTGTGATGCAAAGGAATCATGGCTTCTTCTTCACAGGAAAAAGCCTTGATGAGGTCATCGCACGCCATAACGAGACAATAAATAAGGCAGTTGCTCTTCTAGCAGAGGGACTGAAGCGCATGGCGTGGGATGAGCCTTACGGCAGCTATAGCTATGATGATTTTGAGATAACTGAGTCAGATATAAGGGCTATCATGGAAGGCTTTTACCAGGCTCTTTTCGGCAAAGAGCCGAACAGGCCAAGCTATAGGGGAAGGATGCTAGAGCAAGGATATCGGGTAAGCAGGTTAAGGACAAAAAAAATGGGCAGCGAAGAATATGGCGGCGGCACTATCTGTTTTGACACCAGTGCAGAAGCCAGGCTTTATGCCCGCTCAAGAAGGGCAGGATATCTAGGCGAGAGATTCACAAGAGTTGCTCCTGACAATATTGTCTCGGGAGGAATGAATACAGCAAATATTGAACTTTTTTCAGGCGAAGACGTTAAAGAAATCGCAGCCCAGGTGAGTGGCCAGACATCTATTGAGGATGGTGTGTTTCCAAGAACCTATGTTGTTGGGGGTTACGGCATACTGACAGCAGGCGGGCACAATCCGAATGATCTTAATCCAGATGCAGCAGCTGAAAATGCAATGCTGCTGGCAAGAGACAGTCTGCTTGTAGACCTGTATGCAAGAGCATTAGGCAGCCCAGCAGGCCCTGACTACAGGCTGACAGACGAGCAGGCCCTGTTTATCGGAACATGGGAAGTAGAGAAAGCGAGAGCAGCAACCATGACAAAAAGGTGATAAAATGCAGCTAGCAAATTTTCAGGCATACAAGGCAGCAAAATATAAAGCACTGCCAGATACCCAGGCAGCCTGGCTTCTGACAGGGAAATGCCAAAGCCGGCCGGGGATGGGCAGAGACTACAGCAACCTGAGGCTTGATAGCCAGTTTCCGGTTGAATATCTGCACGGCCAGGAGATACAGCCAGACCAGGTCATGGTAAGGTTTGATGCAGTAGGTGCCTGTGCCTCTGACATCAAGATTGCTGCCCAAGGAGGAGACCACCCACGAATGAAGGGACGGGACCTGGATACATTTCCTGCTATAATGGGGCATGAGGTTGCATTGACAGTGGTAAGTGTGGGAGAAGCGCTGAGAGACAGATATCATCCTGGGGAAAGATATGTGGTGAATGCAGAAACCATTTTAGATGGAAAAAAGGTGACTTTTGGCTATAAATTATGGGGCGGATACAGGCAGTTTGGCGTGTATGGGAGGATGCTCCTGGACAATGATGATGGATGTTCCTTAAGGACCATCCCAGATGATATGGGCTATCTGCTGGCAGCTAGTCTTGAGCCATATGCATGCTGCTTTAATACGCTGAACAGACACAGGCCTGAGTTGAAAACCCTGAGAGCCCAGGGAAATGCATGGATAATGGGCGCTGGACCGATGGCGAGATTTTTGATGGAGTCTATACTTTCGAGAGAACATAGCTGTCCAGCGAAAATAGCAGTAACAGAAGTCAGGAACGACAGGCTAGACAGGTTTAGACTTACAGTCGGCAGAAGGGCAGAACAGGCAGGCATACAGATGGCTTATGTAGATGCTAATGATACAGGGAAGATGTTTGCAGATGTCAAGGCCTTTATACCAGAAGTTGATGACGCTTTTCTTATGTTTGCTGCACCACAATCAGTTATGCAGCCGCTTGTCACCGGCGCGCTGGGTATGATGAATGATGGAGGAGTATTTGATATCTTTGCAGGATTAAAAGATGAAGTCATTGTCGCATACGGTGATCATGAGCTTCCTTTGAAAGCGCTGCATTATGGCAGCAGGGCAATGCTGGACAGGTGTGTACGGGTAGAAGGATTCAGCGGACTAGAGGGAGCAAACCTGGATGAGGCCAGGGATGCCATCTCAGCAGGCTCAATCCACCCGTATGAGACCAGCATAGCAGCTGTGGCCAGCCTGGACAGCCTGCCAGAAGTGCTAAGGGCGATCGAGGGAGCCAGCATCGATGGAAAATGCATAGTCCTTCCACATGCTGCAAGCACACTTGGATTTAGAGCTATAGATGAGCTGGCAGCAGTTCTAGATTTTGAAGCTTACAGGGGTTCAGGCATAGATGTTGATGACGCGCGACAACAGATGGAAAGGGGACGGATGAGTGATGCAGCCACCATGATCCTTTTCGACCAGCTTGTGAGATGCTAGAATGGTATGCTTGAATATCCAAGGCGAACAGGCAGAAATCAGCGATGAGGCGCATCTGCTGGAACTGTTAAGAAGGATGGAAGCTGAGGCTATGCCAAAGGTTGTCGCTGGCAGCCAAAGATACAAAAAACCAGACCTTGAGGGTGCTGTGGTTGTTGTATCAGGGGCTGCACAGGGTATCGGTCGAGCTGTTGCTACAGGGATTGCACACCAAGGTATCGAAGGTCTGGTCCTGCTGGACATAAATCAGAGTGCACTAGATGAGACTGCTTCCTCACTGAATAATGTCGGGCCTAGGGTGCTTACATATCCAGTAGACCTGACTAATGAGGAAACAGTGGAAAGGAGCTTTCAGGGGGCTGCAGTTGAATTCGGAAAAGTCACGCATTCAGTAAGCAATGCAGCAATCTTGATTTCTGGACCATTGCTAGAATTTGGCTATGATAATCTTATGCGGGTGTTGGCTGTTAATACAGGCGGGCACTATAATTTTGTAAGATCTTCTGTCAGGTATATGCTGGATACAAACAGCGGAGGCACCATAGCTCAAGTAACATCAAAATCCGCTTTGAAAGGGTCAGGAGGAAATTATGCCTATCCAGCTTCAAAAGCAGCATGCCATACCATCAACCAAGGTGTAGTGCTTGAGCATGGGCAGCGAATAAGGGTTAATGCTGCTGCTTTTGGAAATTTTCTGTATTCTCCACTATGGACTGATCCTGAGCGGGGGCTGTTTGCCCAATACAGCCATAACCAGGGAGGCAGCATGGTCGACATGTTTATGAAATATGCAGCACAGACCGCAGACGGCAGATTCTGCGAATACGTGGATGCCAGCCGGGCAATAATCTTTCTCTTATCAAGGGAATCAGCTTTTCTGCAAGGCCAGACGCTAAGGTGCGACCACGGCTATACACATTGGTGAATAAAAATGCCAAGAGCACTTATATTCGGAGCCGGAGCCAACGGAGCTGGATTTGTAGCCAGGAATGCAGCAGAGCACGGCTATGACATAGTCTTTGTAGATACTTGTGGGGATGCGATAAGCCGGGTGGAGGAGGGATATGGCGTGGATGTGGTTTCACTGGAAGGAAGGCAGCACACCAGAATCGACAATGTAGTTGACGGCATAGTCCCCTCCAAAAGCACTGAAGCCATATTAGCGAGAGAAGTTGCAGACTGTGATCTTATTGTAACTGCTGTAGGCAAGGATAATCTTGTAGGCCTGGTAGAGTACCTTAGGATGGGCCTGGAGCTGTTTGTGAAGGAAGATGCTGCAAAGAATATAATCCTGGCGGAGAACAAGGAAGGCGGAGCTTCATTCCTTGAGCAGCAGCTTGCGGATATCCTGGAGGATCCACGGCTGGCATCTAGGGTGGGGATAGCTGACAGCATCGTACACGTGATGGGCAAGCCCACATCTCCAATAACATCTGAAGCATACAGCGAAGATGATTTTGTGGTAGATGCTGCCAAGCTTTGTGATCCGTTTCCTGATTTGACAATGAAGCCATATAGCCCTTTTTTGAGAATGATACACAGAAAGCTGTATATCCATAACCTGATGCATATGGCAATAGGGGCATATGCAGCCAGGCTGGGCTGTGAAAAGGTACCGGAAGCAGTGGCTGTTCCAGAGATAAGAAGTTTTGTAGCTGAGGTGACAGGAGCTTTATGCTATGCACTTATGAGAGCATACGGAGAGCAAGACCCAGAAAACTTTGGCAGAGAGGCAATCTTTGATCACAGGATGTCGCTGTACGAAAGGGCGGCAAATACATACCTTGATGATGATGTTGCACGGCTTATACGGAATCCAGGGGCCAAACTGTCCAGCAGAGACAGGGTGGTGGGAGCAGCACTTTTCTGCATGCAGCACCATGCTGATGCAAGACCGGCTGCAAGGGTGGCAGCCATGGCTCTTGACCTGCCTGCGCTTAAGCCCGAGGCAGAAGCTGATCTTTCTGCTGCTATAGACACCTATACTGGATTAGGAAGGGAACACCAAATTCTGAAGAGGATGATAATGAAGGAATATCAGGGCCTGTAAAACTAGCCGATATATGTCTGTTCTCCCCCGAGCTTGCCCTTAAGCTTGCTGAAAGCTGTCTGTTTTGAGACCTCTTCAAGGTCTTTTGTCCTCTTTATTATCTCTGACTCTACCTCATCAATCTCTTTTTTCAGCTTTTCCACATCAATACCAAGCTTAAGCTTGTCATTCAGCACCTTTATGATCTCTCTCGCACCTTTTACCCCAAGGTACATAGGGTGGCTGTACGTCTCTGCCAAGAAGGTTATGCCAGGAATGTTCCTTTTTGCAGACAGTCCAAGCAGCAGGCCAGAAATTCCGACAATAGGGCCCACAACACCATATATCTTGCCGTGTATCAGCTTATGCTTATACTTTTTCAGCATCTTCTTTGAGTTGGCAGCACAGTATACCTTCGGCTTTTTCGGTATCTCGTTGAGACCAATGCCCCCCAGGGTTATTATCTCTTTTGTCTTGTACTGCTCTGCTATGTCAAGCATCTTCTCAGAGAACTCATAGCTGGATATCTCATCCATAGGCTGTATGTCGCCTGCAAGGATGAGCAGGTCTGTCTTTCCTTTCCTGTAGAACATCTCTATCTTGGGAAGCTCTACGAGGTTCTGGTCGTTTACAAAAACTGAATGCGGAAATGAATAAGAGGTTATCTCATAAAGCTTCTTGGCCTTGAGCTCGTCTGTGATGAAATCCACGGTCACTTTGCCCACGTTGCCGATGCCAGGGAGGCCTTCGATAAGTATCGGCCTGTTAAGCCTGGGCTTTTTGCCAAACTGCTCTATTATCCATTTACTCATATCAATCCCTCTTTTTTATAGAAAGCCAGCTTAGCCTCCCTCCTGTACTTAGCGTATCTGTCTTCGGGGCTGTATTTTGCCGGAGCTATATTCTTTGATTTTGAGCCGCACTTTTGGCAGATTTCCTTGAGCGTATAAGTACCGCAGCATCTGAGAATTTTTTTCATAATACAGCAGCTTCCCCGCCTGATTTTTTCATTGTCTCGATTATAGCGTTCTTTATCTTGTCTATACGGCTCTCCGCTGCCTTATAGTCATCGGCTATGAGGTCTATCTTATACCTGCCGCCCCCTTCATAGCGTATAGTGACCCTGGAGTCTATCGCAGCTGCCTTTTTCAGGCAGTCTTTAATAACATCCACCCCGTTGGGCGCATAGCTCCTGATTTTCAGCTCTGCGCTTACAGCAACTTCCGAAGGCTTTATCCTGTTCTTTATCGCCTCCTCGAGGGCCTCTGCCTGGTTCTTGTCCAGGCCCAAGGTATTTATGTCAAGCTTGTCGAGCGCAATGTCTTCGAAAGCAGGGTACAATGAAGAATATTTCTTGGAAATCTTATTGAATATCTCCTTATAGAATATGGTCAGGCCGATGTTCAGCTTTTTTGCCACAAATTCCACTATCTTTTCAGCCTTCTGCTCCTTTTTTATCTCGTTCAGCTTTGCCCTTTTCTGGCTTTCATTGACTCTCCTTAAGCTAAGGTCGATATGGCCTTTCTCAGTGTTAATCCTGAGCACAACACACACTACTTTTTTGCCTTCCACAACATAATCCCTTATGTTCCTTATCCTTCCCGGAGAGATCTCAGATATATGTATCAGCCCAGACTTGCTGTACTCATCAAGCTTTGCGAAGACCGAGTTGTGGTGCACATTTGTTACAGTACATAAAACAAGCTCTCCTTCCTCTGGGTAGCCTTCTCTTCGTAAAAGCATTACTCAAGTACCTCTAGAATACGGGCTTTGATCTTGGACTTGCCGCCAGTAGGTTCAGCTATTAGTTTTCCGCAGATAAGGCACTTTATCTTGGTAGATGCCTTTCCAAAGATTGTCTGCTCGTTCTTGCACTTAGGACACCTTACCTGGATAAACTTGCTTGTATTTTCTTTTGATTTCATGATTATCCACCCTTGATTTCTTCAAGAAGGGATACAAAGTTGCTTTATAAGTCTTTTGGTTATAGAATAAGCCGGTCTAAATGCTGTCTAACTCGTGCTCTATCTGTCTTTTTTCCTTTTCAACCTTGGAGTTGTAGCTGTAGATGGCCTTGTTTATCTGCTCTATCTTTTCATTCAGCTTCTGCATATCCACTTTCAGCAGCCTTTTTGTGGTCACAAGAAGCACCTTGTTGCTGTCCTTGTTTACAAAAACATTATCAAGCTTGTTTATGATGTCATTCTTGATTATGACCCTGCTGATGAAAGGGGACCAGTCGAAGCTAAGGCCGTCTTTCTGCTGGCTCAGGTTGATGACCAGGCCCGTATTCCTGTATCCTTCAAGAATATTCTTGATATCATTGCTGTTGAAGTCAAATTCATGCTTCAGAAAACTGATATCGCTATTATCTAGGTATTTATTGAAGAACATTATCTTCTCTATGCTATCTTTGCCTATCTTCCTTATCAAAGAAGTTTTTACCAATTTCCACCCCGCTTAGGCTAATATATATGCTGAAGTATATAAATTTTTTGCTTAAAGCAGGTGACAACTATGCAGCTTTTTTCTTTACAGCCTGGAATCCAAGAGCCAACACTCCCCCAAGGATTGCGGTGTAGAACTGGAAGATGCCCATTGTTGCCAGGAACAGCTTCGGCAAAATGCCAAGCTGCACAAATGCAAAGGCTACTGCAAAAAGAAATGCTGCCTTCACAGCAGACCCTATAAACAGCGTTATCCACCTGTTGAGCTTGGCGCCCAGATGCAGTCTCTTAAAGG
Organism: uncultured Methanosarcinales archaeon; assembly: GCA_964510025.1. Taxonomy (GTDB): domain Archaea; phylum Nanobdellota; class Nanobdellia; order Woesearchaeales; family DATDXC01; genus CAZDZV01. The sequence goes on along the minus strand of CAZDZV010000007.1, from coordinate 27,606 downwards.
CATACACCAGGATCGCGTTTCCCACCCAGATAAAAGGGATCATGTACACCAAAAAAATCGTAAAAGGCCCGAACAGAATGCCCCGGGACAGGGCGCCTAATGTAGGCGCTATGATGACAGACAGAAGCCTGATTCCCCTGACATTCAAAGCTGAGACAATCAGCAATGAGTTGACCAGCACACCCACAACTATCTGAGGGTGGCCAACCATGAGCGGCAGAAAGAAAGCAGCCACTGTGTACAGCGCTATCTCGAAAATCTCCGCATTGTAGCTGAGCCTATAATCCTGCTTGTTTAGATATTCCATATTCAATCACCCTTTTTCAGCATTTATATAATTTATCCTTAATCAAAAACCATCTCTTTCACTGTTACTCCGTCAATGTCCCTGATATCTTTCTCAAATTCATGGATATCCCGGTCTGGCCCGTGCATCTCCAGCAAGATTATCCCAGTTTCTGAGCACTTTTCCTTATGGACATCGTGAAGCCCGACCCTTGTCTTAATAATGCACCCGTATTCGCTTAAGAGGGATTGCACCTTTGCTGCAAGCTTTTGCCTTTCCTTAAGCTGCAGACCGATTATTTTGTGCACCATAAGATGAATGTGGGGCAAGTTCTTTATATAATTTTCTGTCAGCTGACCAGCAGATAGTCAGCCAGCCTCTCTACCATGGCTTCAAAAAGCTTGTTTTTCTCCTTCTTCAGCATTATGATATTCAGGAGGCTATTCTCAGCCAGAAATGTCTTATATTGGTAGAGGAAAAGCCCCATCTTGTTTATGTCCCAATACTCATTCAGGACATGGGGTGATACCAGCATCACAAACTTGTGCCTGCCCCTTAATCTTCTGGAAGCTGTGGCAACAGCGACCATTATGCCTCCCTCATTTATGGGGTGGCTCACTGTTATGCAGTTAGATATCTCAGGCTGAATGGTGCCAGATATTGCAGATATGCAGTCCACAAACCAAATATCTCCGGTATCAAGGCCAGACAACTCACGGCTGAAATGCTCTATCGGGATGTTCATCGTTATCAGGATGCCTGCCATACCACGCTCCCTCACCAAGACCTCAATCAGCTCGATGCACCTGCGGAAGTACAGGATCTCCTCTGTAGTGCATACCACCAACGAATCAAACTTTATCTTTTTCAGCTTTTCATAAACATCTGCCACTTAATCACCTAGAAAAGCTTGATCTTCTCTTTATAGGAGACAAAAAGAAAGCATGTCAGGAAGCCCACAAAGAAGCTGTAAAATACGAGTGATATGCTCTCCAGGTCAAGCATAAGGAAGATCACCCATATTATGCCGATGATGCAGAGTATTGAAAAAACCCACCACACAGCTGAAGCGAATTTTGTCAGGTAATCGTTTTTCCTGGAAAAATAGAAACCAGCCAGGAATCCTATGATCCCTATGATATCAATGCCTACGATGAACCAGCTTGATCCCATGCCTCATCACCTTTTGCATCCTCTTGTTTGCGCTGACAGATATCAGCATGGCAGTTATCCCAACAAAGCCAATGCCCATAACATGCCAAAGAAGCTCTATCATCCTCAGCTCAGAAAGGTCTGCCAGGAAGCTAAACAGGGCCCCAACAGACAGCAGGAAAAGGAATACGACCAGCAGTATCATCTTTCTCCTCTTACGGAATTCCTGCACAGAAAAAAACACAAGATTCATCAGAAGTATCAGAAAAAGGAAGAGCTTGCCTATATTGGTAATCATCTCCATCACATTCATTTATCTTGCAGCGGATATTTAAATATTCCTATAAAATAGAAAATATTAAATAGGAATTGGTGGAGATTAAAAATAAATGCAGAGAGGACGCAAGATACTTGACACCAAGTCAAGTGAGCTGCTGTTATCAAAACTAAGGCAGATACAAAAAAAAGAGGGGTTTTTGTCAGAGGAGAATCTAAAGAAGCTGTCACTGAAGTCAGGAATACCCCTGACAAAGATATATGAGGTAGCTACATTCTATTCATTCTTTGATGTAAAGAAAAAAGGAAAGCATATCATAAGGCTATGCAATTCGCCCGCGTGCCTGATAAACGGCTCTGAAAATATCCAGAACATATTCCAGGAGCTGCTTGGCATAGGGATAAACGAGACAACCAAGGACGGCAAGTTCACGCTTAAACAGACCTCATGCATAGGATGCTGCGACGAGGCGCCTGCCTGCCTGATAGATGGCAAGGCTTATACTAAACTTGATGAAATCAGGATCAGGGAGATAATAAAGAAATGCAAATAACACAGAAGATAAACCTGCAAGCTTTCAAAAAGGCGTTAAGCCTCCAGCCTGAACAGGTAATAGAGATTGTCAAGAAAGCAGGGCTAAGGGGAAGAGGGGGAGCCAACTTCCTGACAGGGCTGAAATGGGAATGTACAAGAAGCTGCGCAGAGTCCCGGAAAATACTCATCTGCAACGCTGATGAAGGTGAGCCGGGAACATTCAAGGACAAGTTCATTCTGGAGCACAACCCTGAAACACTTATCGAAGGCATTGCAATCGCAGGCTATGCAACAGCTGCTAAGCTTGCTTATATATATCTAAGGGCTGAATACGGGTATCTCAGGAAAAGCCTGGAAAAATCCATAAAAAAATATGCCAAGGAGCTTGACAGGATAGGACTGAGGATAGAAATCGTAATGGGGGCAGGAGCATACATCTGCGGGGATGAGACCGCAATTATGAATTCGATAGAGGAGCAAAGAGGGGAGCCAAGCCCCAAGCCGCCTTATCCTGTGGAAAGCGGACTATGCAGCTGCCCTACGTCAATAAATAATGTCGAGACCCTTACAAATGTTCCCCTGATTTTGGCCGGGCAGTGGCAGAACAAAAGGCTCTTTTCAGTGTCTGGCTCTGTAAACAAGCCAGGGGTATACGAAATGCCTCTAGGCATCCTGGCAAAAGAGCTTGTGGAGCAGGCTGAGCCCAGGGAGGAGATAAAGGCGCTTTTTTTCGGGTGTGCCGGCGGCTGTGTGCCTTATTCGCCAGACCTTATATTAGATGTGGACAGCATCAAGGAATACGGGGCGATGCTCGGAAGCTGCACTGTAATAGCAGTAGGAAAATCCGTTCCAATGCCCAAGATATGCAGGAATATTGCAGAGTTCTTTGTGCATGAAAGCTGCGGCAAATGCACCCCGTGCAGGGAGGGCAATTTCAGGGCACTGCAGATACTGAACAGGATCGTTGAAAAAAAGACAGGCCAGGAAGATATCTCGGCCTTAGAGGACCTTGCCAACTTCATAAACAAGACATCATTATGCGGGCTGGGCCAGGCTTCAAATAACCACATCAAGACAGCCCTGGAATATTTTCGGGATGAATTCATATGAAGATAGTCATAAACAACAAAGAATATGAAGCAGAGCCAGGACAGACAATACTTGAAGTCTGTATCGAGAACAGCATAGAAGTGCCGCATCTCTGCTATCATCCTGATCTTGAAAAGCAGGCAAGATGCAGGATCTGCGTAGTAGAGGCCAACGGCAGGATAGTGACAAGCTGCAACACAAAGATCTCTGACGGTATGAGCGTTACAACTGATAATGAAGAGCTCACCAAAGCAAGAAAACTAAATATCGAGCTGCTGCTGGCAAACCATAATCCAAAAGGGGAGGACAATGAGCTTGCGAAGCTGGCAAAAAAGCTCGGTGTGGAAAAGAGCAGGTTCGAAAGGCTGTATGACAAAAAGACAGACGACACAAGCCGGGCAATATACAGAGATAACAACAAATGCATCTTATGCGGAAGGTGTGTGCAGAAATGCCAGGATATCCAGTCAGTATACGCTATCGGTTTTGAAAATAGGGGCCATTACACAGAAGTGATGCCTTATTACGGATACGGCCTGGGAGAGGTGGCATGCGTACAGTGCGGGCAATGCACAAATGTATGCCCTTCTGGAGCTATTGTTGAGAAGGATTACACCCAGCAGGTCTGGGAGGCCATCAATGACGAGAATAAGACTGTCATCGTGCAGACAGCGCCTTCTATAAGGGGAACATTGGGAGAGACCCAGGGCATGTCTCCAGGCAGCCTGGTCACTGGAAAGATGGTAGCTGCTCTGAGAAAAATCGGCTTCGACAGGGTGCTTGATACAGATTTCTCCGCTGACCTGACGATTGTAGAGGAGAGCAACGAGCTAATAGAGAGGATCAAGGACAAGGGAGTCCTGCCAATGATCACCTCATGCAGTCCTGGATGGATAAAGTTCATAGAACATTTCTTTCCCAAACTGCTGCCTCATGTGAGCAGCTGCAAGAGCCCCCAGCAGATGTTCGGAGCTTTGCTGAAAACATATTATGCTGACAAAAATAGGATCGATCCTGCCAGGATAGTGTCTGTAAGCATCATGCCCTGCACAGCAAAGAAGTTTGAGATGTCAAGGCCAGAGATGAAAAGCTCTGGATTCCAGGACGTGGACTTTGTACTTACCACCAGGGAACTGGGCAGGATGATAAGGGAGAAAGGAATAGAATTCGAGCAGCTGCCTGATGAGTTCTTTGATCCTGTCATGGGCAGCTCTTCAGGAGCAGCAGCCATATTCGGGGCAACAGGAGGCGTCATGGAAGCAGCGCTGAGGACAGCTGCTGACAAGCTTGAAGGAAAGGAGCTGGGAGAAGTTGAATACCATGGTGTCAGGGGCTTAAAGGGGATAAAGGAAGCAACAGTCCACATAGCCGGCATGGACCTCAACATTGCAGTAGCCCATGGGCTGGGCAATGCGAGAAAGCTTCTGGAGCTTGTAGAGAAAGATACTTCAAGATACCATTTCATAGAAATAATGGCCTGCCCAGGCGGCTGTGTCGGCGGAGGGGGACAGCCTGTCCCAACAAATTCTGCAGTAATAGAGAAAAGGGCTTCTGCACTGTACAACCAGGACAGCCAGCTGCAGCTAAGGAAATCACACAAGAACCCTGAGATAGTCCAGCTTTATGATGATTTTCTGGGAAAGCCTGGCTCTGAAAAGGCGCACAGCCTTCTGCATACAAGATATGTAAAAAGAACTCAGTTCCGATGATTTCTAAGATACCAGCTTAGTACAAAGAAGCCCCCCAGGACAACCAACGGCAGAGAGATGATGAAAAAAACAGCCGCATGTTTCAGTGTGTTAAAAAAGAAGACAGTGAGTATACCCAGCAGCGCTATTAAAATGCCGCCGACAAGCTCATTATTCCATGCTACATAGACCAAGATAAGCAGGATCAGCCAAGGCAGCGCGTTAGGGCTGTTCAAGACAACTCCTTTGATGCCAGGTCCAAAAGTCGCAGCTCCTGAGACAAGGGCAAAAATAAATATCAAAATCCCAAATACCAGCAAGAGTGTTCTTGCAGTATGCCTTAAAATGTCAGCAACCTTTGCCATAGGCTGCTTATTGCATGGCTTCTTTATCTATTTTTGCTTTTTTGTGGTAATTAGAGACTAGACAGCCATACCCAGATGTGGTAGTTAAATGCCAATGGGACTGTTGTGGTAATTAATAAAAAAATAGGAAGGTTTTTATACTAGTGGTAGTTAAATTATGCTATGCCCTATCTTAAGCAGGTCACTATCAAAGGCAACAAATACTATTATCTATTCCACACTGTGAGGGAAGGCGATAAGTACAAGAAACTCAGCAGGTACATAGGAAAGGAGAAGCCCAGCAAAGATGAGCTGGAAAGGATGAAACGTGAGTTTCATGCAAAGAGGCAGCCTGCCAAAAAAATGAAAGCAAGGCCTAATGTTGTGGCCATACTGCAGGAACTGCAAAAAAAGAACGGATATCTAACTAATGAGGAGATGATAAGGGTCTCAAAGGAAAAGAATATACCGGGCGTGAATATCTATGGTGTAGCGACATTCTATTCCCAGTTCAAGCTCAAAAAATCAGGTAAATACATTATTTCAGTGTGCAGGGGCACAGCATGCCATGTCAAGGGCTCTGATAAGCTGCTACAGTATCTGGAGGAGATCATCGGCATAAAGACAGGGGAGACAACCGAAGACGGTAAATTCACCCTGGAATGTGTCAACTGCATCGGCGCCTGCGCAAAAGCCCCAGCTATGATGATAAACGATGAGGTCTATGGGGAGCTGGACAAGACAAAGGTCAAGAAAATAATAGAAGCACTAAAATGAATAACAAGATCACAGTGGGACTTGCTACCTGCGGGATATCAGCCGGAGGGCTTCCTGTATTTGAAAGGCTCAAGAAAGCCAATCTAGGCATCCCTGTAGAGAAGGTGGGCTGCATAGGCATGTGCTATAATGAGCCGATAGTCACTCTTGTAAGGAATGATGTCAGGTCTATCTACGGAAGCATAACAGAAGACAATGTGGAAGAGCTCATAGTATGCATCAAGGAGTGGAAAGAGCACCCGAACCTGGTCGCTCATGACATAAACGAGATTGATTTCTACAAAAAGCAAAAAAGGCTGGTTATGGAAAACTGCGGAACCATAAATCCTCTGGAGCTTGGCCAGTACCTTGAGGCGGGGGGCTACAGCGGGCTCAAGAAAGCAATGAGGATGGAGCCAGAGCAGGTTATAGAGGAGATCAGGAAATCAGGGCTAAGGGGCAGGGGAGGAGCAGGCTTTCCGACCTGGCTGAAGTGGAAATTTATTGCAGGCAAAAAAGGGAAGAAATACCTTATCTGCAACGGCGATGAAGGTGATCCAGGAGCGTTCATGAATCGCACAATAATGGAGTCAGATCCTTTCAAGCTTATCGAGGGGATGACCATAGGCGCATACGCAACCGGATCTGACGAAGGCATAATCTACACCCGGGCGGAATACCCTCTGGCCATCGAAACCCTGGAAAAGGCACTGAAGACAGCTCTGGAGAATAATCTTCTTGGAGATAATATCCTTGGAAAGGGCTTTGGCTTCAATATCCGTATCCAGAAAGGGGCAGGTGCATTTGTATGTGGTGAGGAGACTGCCCTGATAAATTCTGTAGAAGGCAGGAGGGGCATGCCCCGGCCCAGGCCCCCATATCCTGCAGAAAAGGGCCTGTACGGAAAACCCACAAATGTAAATAATGTGGGTACATGGGCGCATGCAGCATCCATAATGAAGATCGGCGCTGAGAATTATGCAAAAATCGGCTCTGAAAAGACCAAAGGGACCAAGGTGATATGCCTGGCAGGAAAGATCAACAGGGCAGGTATAATAGAGGTGCCTGTAGGCACTAAACTCAATGAGATCGTCTACGATATAGGCGGAGGAACACCTAAAGGCACCAAGCTGAAGGCATTATTGTCAGGAGGCCCTGCAGGAGGATGCATCCCTGAGAATAAGCTTGATACGCCCCTTGATTATGAACCTTTGCAGGAACTCGGAGCTATCATGGGTTCTGGCGGTCTGATAGTGATAAATGACAAGTCATGCATGGTCGATGTAGCCAAATATTTCATGGCATTTACACAACAGGAGAGCTGCGGGAAATGCACACCCTGCAGGGAAGGGACAAAAAGGCTTCTTGAGATGCTTACAAATGTAACAAGGGGGGTGGGGGATTCAGCCATAATAGGAAAAATCAGGATGCTGGCTGAGTTTGTCAAGGAGAATTCACTATGCGGCCTGGGACAAAACGCTCCCAACCCTGTTTTGTCCACTCTTCAGTTCTTTGAGGATGAATATAAGGCGCATCTTAATGAAAAAAGCTGTCCAGCAGGATCCTGTACCAGCCTCCTTCATTACCATATAACTGAAAACTGCACCGGATGCGGTAACTGCGCCAGGCACTGCCCTGTTGAGGCTATATCAGGTGAGCTGAAGCAACGGCACAGCATAGACCAGGAAAAATGCATAAAATGCGGAAAATGCCATGAGGTATGCGCGTTTGATGCAATAATCAAAAAATGAAAAAGGTCAAGTTCAAGATAAACGGCATTGATGTGGAAGGAAAGCCAGGAGAGATGATACTGGATGTAGCAAAAAAAGCAGGGATTGACATACCTCATTTCTGCTACAATGAGAGGTTGGAGAGGATTGGAGCATGCAGGCTCTGCATAGTGGAGATAGGAGGGAAGCTTGTGGCTTCCTGCTGCACGCCCATAAAGGAAGGGGCAGAGGTCAATACGCATTCACCCAAGGTCATGGAAGCAAGGAGAATAAACCTTGAGCTGCTTCTGGCAAATCATGACCTTAACTGCGTTACCTGCCCCGAGAACCTGAGATGCAAATTACAGCGGTACGCCGAGGAGCTTATGGTGCAGGAGATAAGGTTCGAAGGTGAAAAACGGGAGGAGAAGGTGGACAATTCAAGCGTCTCCATCCGACGGGACAATAATAAGTGTATACTCTGCGAACAGTGCATACGCATCTGCAACGATATCCAGACAGTGTATGCCATAGGCCTTCAAAACAGAGGCTTCAGCGCAAAGGTGGCTCCGCCCTTTAACCTGTCAATCAATGAAAGCGCCTGCATCAACTGCGGCCAATGCGTCATCGCCTGCCCGACAGGAGCGCTTACAGAGAAAAGCGATATCCAGGGGGTGATAGATGCCCTTAATTCTGACAAGATACTGATTGCCCAGACAGCACCGTCCATAAGGGCCACACTAGGGGAGTGTTTTGGCATGCCTGCCGGAACACCAGTTACAGGAAAGATGGTAAGTGCGCTCAGGCTGATAGGATTTGACAAGGTATTTGATACTGATCTTGGCGCGGATATCTGCATAATGGAGGAAGCTACTGAGTTCATAAAAAGGCTGAAGGAGAAAAGGGATCTGCCGATGATAACCACATGCTGCCCTGCATGGATAAAGTTCGGGGAACAGTTCTTTTTCAAGGAGTTAAACCACATGTCGAGCTGCAAAAGCCCCCAGGCAATACTTGCATCTTTGGTTAAGACATACTATGCTGAAAAGATAGGCAAAAAACCCAAGGATATTGTACTGGTAGACATAATGCCCTGCACAGCAAAGAAGTATGAGATCCTGAGGCCTGAGTTCAAGGGCGAGGCTGATTTTGTTCTGACAACCGTGGAGCTCGGAAAGCTTCTGAAACAGCTTAATGTGGACTTTGTCAACCTTAAGGACTCTGATTTTGACAATCCCTTGGGAGAGAGCACAGGAGCTGCCGCCATATTCGGGCATACCGGGGGCGTCATGGAGGCTGCTCTGAGGACGGCAGCTGACTGGCTGGCAGGCAAGAAAATCAAGAAGATAGACTACAAGAAGATACGGAACATGGACACTTTCAAGGAATCAGAGATTAAGATAGGCAAAGAGAGTATCAGGGTTGCGGTGGTGCACACCTTAGGAGAGGCAAGAAAGCTGCTGGAGCAGATCAGGGAAGGCAGAAGCCCTTACCATTTTATAGAGATAATGGCATGCTATGGGGGCTGCATCGGCGGCGGCGGGCAGCCGCTGCCTACAAACAAGGTAAGGCTCAAGAAAAGGACAAAGGCCCTGATAGCAGAGGATGAAGGAAAGAGGATAAGAAAATCACATGAGAATCCTGCTGCTTTGAGCCTCTATAAGGGATACCTCGGAAAGCCTGGCTCGGAGAAGGCGCATAAGCTTCTGCATACAAAATACTACAAGAAAAAATATATCTAATAGAAACATATATAAACTTAGATTTGCTGTACAATCAAAAAAAGAGGTGGAATTATGGTTAAGGTCGCAATAAATGGTTTCGGGAGAATAGGGAGGCTTGTTCTAAGGGCGGGCATCGATGATCCCAAGATAGAATTCGTTGCCATAAATGACCTTACTGATCCCGGCACTTTAGCCCATCTGCTGAGATATGATTCTGTCCATGGGCCCTTCAGAGGGGAGCTGACAGCCAAGGATAAGGCAATCAGCATCAACGGAAAAGAGATACCTGTCTTTGCAGAGAAGAATCCGGCAAAGCTGCCTTGGAAAAAGCTTGACATTGATATAGCAGTGGAGTCCACTGGGTTCTTCCGAACACAGGAGGGAATGCAGAAACACATAGATGCAGGAGCTAAGAAGGTGGTCTTGTCAGCGCCTGTGAAGGGAGGAGGGGCTGTCAAGACGATTGTGCTGGGGGTGAATGAGCATGAGTATAACGGGGAAGCGCTGGTGTCCAATGCCTCATGCACGACAAACTGTTTTGCCCCCATGGCCAAGGTCATCAATGATAACTATTCTATAGAGGGAGGAGTCATGACCACAGTACATGCATACACAGCAGACCAGAAGCTGCAGGATGCGCCCCACGCTGACCTAAGGAGGGCGAAGGCAGCTGCACTTAACATAGTGCCCACATCCACAGGAGCAGCAAAGGCTGTCATGCAGGTTATCCCGGAGCTTAAGGGCAGGCTTGTAGCCTCTGCAATCAGGGTACCTGTGCCGGACGGATCCCTTGTAAATTTTGTGGCTGAGATAAACAAGAAAGATGTTCCTGTTGAAGAGGTAAACGAGCTCTTCAGGAATGTGTCTAGACACCACATGAAAGGGATAGTCGAGTATTCAGAGGAGTCTTTAGTTTCTACAGATATTGTCGGCAACCCAAGCTCCTGCATATTTGATTCAAAACTAACTGCTGTCGTTGATAATGAGATGCTTGTCGTGACGGGCTGGTATGACAATGAATGGGGCTACAGCAACAGGATGATTGACCTGGCCAAATATATTATGAAGTAGACAAAAGCTTATATATCAGCCATTTGGGCAGGCTTAGCAGGTGATACAATGGATACGCTTTTCATAATATTAATCAGTGTTGTAGCGATAATCTCAGCATTCATGTTCATGCTGAAGATAACAAAGGCTGGCACTGGAACGCCCAAGATGAGGGAGATTGCGGAAGCAATACACCAGGGAGCCATGACCTTTCTTCTCAGGGAGTATAAGATCCTAGCTGTATTTGTGGTAGCAGTTTTCTTCATTATCTGGCAGTTCCTGTCATGGATAACTGCAGTGTCATTTGTCTTCGGAGCAATCTTTTCGACACTTGCAGGATATATAGGCATGTTTGTTGCCACCAAAGCAAATGTAAGGACAACCCAGGCAGCGAGGAAAGGGCTGGCTGAGGCACTGCATATCGCTTTTTCCAGCGGCTCTGTGATGGGCCTTTCGGTTGTTGGCTTCGGCCTTCTGGGCGTTACGGTGCTGTACACCATCTTCAGGGACCCCAATTTGATAATAGGATTCGGATTCGGAGCTTCATCTGTTGCTTTGTTTGCAAGGGTCGGAGGAGGTATCTATACAAAGGCTGCAGATGTGGGGGCTGATCTTGTTGGGAAGGTCGAGGCAGGAATACCTGAGGATGATCCGAGGAATCCGGCAGTGATAGCTGACAATGTGGGAGATAATGTGGGAGACGTGGCTGGTATGGGGGCTGATCTTTTTGAAAGCTATGTCGGCAGCATCCTGGCTACTATGGTGCTGGCCATGACAATTACAAAAAACTCAGCAAGTTTTGCCCTTTTGCCCTTATTTATAGCAGCTATCGGTATAATCTGCTCATTGATCAGCATCTTCTTTGTGAGGACCAAAGATGAGAAAAAGGTGCATTCAGCCCTGAACAGGGGCCTGATTACCGCCAGTGTACTGCTGATCCCCCTTGTCTATCTTCTGGTGAGATACAGCCTGCCTGAAAACTTTATCATAGGGAATGCCATCTTTTCGTCCATGGGAATATTCTATGCGACTCTGGCCGGACTTGCAGCTGGCGTGGTAATAGGCATACTGACTGAGTATTACACTTCATTTGACTGCGTGCCTACAAAGAAAGTTTCTGAAAGTTCATTGACCGGCGCAGCTACCAACATTATCGAAGGACTTTCTACCGGCATGCTAAGCACAGCACTTCCGATCATCACCATTTGCATCGCAATATTTGTTGCATATTATTTTGCAGGACTTTACGGCATAGCTATATCTGCAATAGGGATGCTTTCCACATTGGGGATAAGCCTTGCTGTAGACGCTTACGGGCCTGTCGCTGACAACGCAGGGGGCATCGCGGAGATGTCCGGCCTGCCCAAGGCAGTCAGAAAAAGAACAGACACGCTTGATTCTGTGGGCAATACAACAGCTGCCATGGGCAAGGGCTTTGCTATAGGCTCTGCTGCACTTACTGCGCTGGCATTATTTTCAGCATATGCCACATCTGCGAATATAACGACAATCGACATCATGAATCCCATGGTTATAATCGGGCTTTTTATCGGCGGTGCGCTGACATTCCTTTTCTCGTCGATGACACTGAAGGCCGTTGGCAGGGCTGCCCACTACATGATAGAGGAAGTGAGAAGGCAGTTCAGGGAGATCAAAGGCCTGATGAAAGGGAAAGCAAAGCCTGACCATAGAAGATGTGTTGACATAGCCACACAGGGAGCATTAAAGCAGATGATTGTTCCGAGCTTGATGGCAGTGATTGTGCCTGTTGCTGTGGGCTATTTCCTGGGAGCTGAGGCCCTAGGAGGGCTGTTGGCAGGTTCTCTTGTAACCGGCGTGCTGCTCGCAATAATGATGGCTAACACAGGAGGATGCTGGGATAATGCAAAGAAATATATCGAGAAAGGGAACTTCGGCGGAAAAGGCTCCGATGCACACAAGGCAGCGGTTGTGGGGGATACAGTAGGAGATCCATTTAAGGATACCTCCGGCCCTTCACTGAACATCCTTATTAAGCTGATGAGCATTGTTGCTTTGGTGTTTGTTCCGCTGTTTATATAGGCAAATGCAGCTGAACGGATAATTTTTTCTAACAAAAGATTATTATATGCCTGCTGATTAGATTTTGTTATGGTAAAGGTATCTCTGGTCAGGTGCGAAAGCTATGACGCTGATAGGTTATCTGAAGCTGTTGAGAGAAGCATTAAGCTTATCGGCGGACCTAAGGCCAGTAAGGGGGCCAAGGTGCTGATAAAGCCGAACCTTCTTAGGCCAAGGCATCCCAGGTTCCACGTTACCACACATCCTGAGTTTGTAAGGGCAATCATCCGGACTTTTAAGGGTAAGGGATGTGAGATAATTGTGGGGGATTCCCCTGGATTTCATGATCCGTATACTACTGCAAAGGTATGCGGGATACTGGATGTCTGCAGAGAAGAAGGGGCTGAGTTTGTCGGCTTCCGATCAAAGAAAACCTATCTCCATGAAGATGCGCTGCTCATGAAGAGAATGGAATTGGCCGATATTATCGATGGTGTTGATTACATAGTGAACGCTCCAAAGATGAAAACGCATGTGATGATGGGGGTGACATTGGCTGTCAAGAACACATTTGGGTTCATGGTAGGGCTCAACAAAAGCCAGATGCACCTTAAGCTTGCTGACCGGGAAAAATTTGCGTCTATGCTTGTCGATATCAACAACTTTGTCAAGCCGGACCTCAACCTGATGGATGGCGTAGTAGGCATGGAGGGCAACGGACCAGGCAATGGCACACCCATAAGTTCAGGGCTCATCGCTGCATCTCATGACAGCCTGGCCATGGATATTGTGCTGTGCCGGATAATGGGCGTCAAGGGTATCCTGACGAACAAAAAGGGCCTGCAGACCAGGGGTGAAAGGTTTTTGGAGGATATCGATGAGGTTGGAGATAAAGCCCTCAAGCTAAGATTCAAGCCGGCAGAAAAACAGCCTGTCACTTTTGTCTCTTCCAACTACCTGGCCAAAGTCATGAGGGAGATTATGACTGCCAAGCCCAGGATCAATAGCAGGAAATGCAAAGCCTGTGGGGAATGCATGAGGATATGCCCGGCTAAGGCAATAAAGATGAAATCAGGTGCAGCATCGATAGTCAGGAAAGACTGCATAAGGTGCTACTGCTGCCATGAGATATGCCCCCACGATGCTGTAGAGATCCGGAAAAATGCTTTCGGAAAGATTATGGAAAAATTTCACAAAATTTAAATAGTCCATAGCTAAATATTTTTCTGGGTGGTAATAATGGCAGTCAAGCTATTACAGAAAGCAGATACTGGAGGAAGGGATGTTCTTCTCAAGGTTGATTTCAATGTTCCTCTAAAGAAGATTGACGGCATGGTTGTGATAGGCGATGACTCCAGGATAAGGGCTGTCCAGAGCACAATAGACTATTTCAAGAGACAGAACCCTAAGCGCGTTGTGGTCCTTTCGCATCTTGGCAAGCCAAAAGGGAAGATAGTGCCGGAGATGAGCCTGGCGCCGGTCGCAGCCAGGGCTTCGGAGCTATGGGGCCTGCCAGTAGAGTTTGTGGCGGACTACACGAAGGGCATACCTGAAGCCGGGTTTGTAATGCTTGAGAACGTCAGGTTCGATCCAAGGGAGAAATCCAAGCAGGCTGCAGAGCGCCAGGATTTTGCCAGGGAACTATGCGATCTTGTTGATGAGGACGGGATCGTCGTATTTGATGCGTTTGGGGCGGCGCACAGAGAGCATGCTTCTTCTTATGATATCATGAGATACAGGCAGCCATACGCAGGGTTTCTTATGCAGAAGGAGCTTCAGCAGCTTAAGCCTTTTATCAGGCCTGGGCAAGGATCATTGGCTATACTTGCAGGGGCAAAGGTGGAAGATAAGATAGAGCATGTAGAGAGGTTTCTGCAGAAATACAGTGCTGTGCTGCTAGGAGGCGGCATGGTCTTCACTTTCTACAAGGCATTAGGCTATGAGATAGGCAATTCCCTGCTTAATCCCGGGATGGTTGAGAAGTGCAGAAATCTGTTGGAAAAATATGGGACTGAGAGAGGTAGCGGCAGGCTGATACTGCCAAGCGATATAATAGTCACAAGAATAACTGGAGGCGTAAAACCAAATCAGCTTAAGCCGGGCGATTATGAAACACCCAGGACAGCGCCATGTGACGGTCTGCAGCCAGGGGAGGTAGGGCTTGACATCGGCCCCACCACTGTAGCTGATTACAGGCAAAGGATACTCTCTGCAAAAACGATCTATTGGAACGGACCTATGGGCGTATTTGAGGTAGAGGATTTTCAGGCAGGCACACAAGGAGTAGGCTTAGCGGTTGCGGAATCAGGTGCAAGGAAGATAGCTGGCGGAGGAGATACGCTTGAGGTGCTTTCCCGGTACGGGCTAAAGGTGCCAAGCTCCACAGGCGGAGGCGCTTCATCTGACCTTGTGGCAAATGGAACACTTCCAAGCTATGAAGCTCTGAAGGGCAATTTCAACTGAACTTTGATGTCAAATATATCCTCTATATGTTGCTCTATCTCTGGCTTCCTGAAGTCTATCTTTTCAATCTCTGTCTGCAGATAGCCTATGCCTGTTATAAGACTTTCAAGCTTTTCCTGATTATAGGCTTCTTTTTCCTTCAGCTCATCGAGCTTCTGCCTGGAATTGTTCCTGGATATCCTTTCCCCAAGCATTTTTATTGTTTTGCAAAGCTCAACATAAGTCTGTTTTTCAGACTTCAGGTATCCATGGTCCATCTTTCTGAGCTGCTCCAGAGTCTTCTCTCTTTTCCTGTCCTTCAGCGCTATCGTGCCGTTCATTACGTTCTTCCGTGTTCCTTCCAGAAGTCCTGCAATCTTCAGATCCTCATCTTTTAGAAATGCCTTAAGCGGGTCTATGATATACTCGTCGAGAAGCACAACATCTTTCAGCGTTATCCTAGAATACTTCTTCAAAGCTGCATCGATTGTGGTGAACATGTGAATAATCCTGCTTTCCTGCCTATTGTACTCATTTTCAGCTTTTTTCTTCAGTGATAATAAAGAAAGGTATTCCTGATATTCATTGCTCTGCTTAAGGTTCACTATTATGTCACGCAGGTTTGACCTGTCTTTCTCTCTCTGGTCCTTTTCCTGCCTTTTCTCCTTCAGCTCCAAAGCAAGGTTATGCATATGCTCTTTTTTTCTCTTAACCTGCGAAATGAGCTCCCTAAGCTCTCTCAGTTTCTGTATCCCTTTCTGCTTTACCGCTTTTTCCAGGCTGTCTACGGCCTGCTCCAGATTCTTTATATTAATGGCTATATCTTTGGTCTCGTTCGCAAAAAAGTTCTGCAGAATCCTGTAGGCTTTCATGGTTGATTTTGCAAATGGCTCCAGCTGCTCCTGGAACTTTTCTTTGCTGATGTTGTCTATATCAATATTTTTCAGCAGGTTCTCGGTCATCTTTATGTAAGCATCCCTGTTGCCCTGCATGAACTGCCTTTCCCGCACCGATATGTTCGGGTTCCTCAATTCTGCATCTGCCAATTTTTTAAGGTTTTGCCTGGCGTCGTACATCTCTGCGACTATCTTCTGCTTTATCCCTGAAAGCTCTTTTTCAAGCTCAGCATTGACCTTTTTAGCATTTTCATTGAAGAACTGCCTCAGCTCATCTAGATTAAGAACGATATTTTCAGGCTCTTTTTTCCTGAAGAGCTGTTTTATGTATCTGAACATATGTGGGAGTAAGATAATTGTGTTTATTAGCTTTTCCATTAAATTTTTAAATAAACTGCCAGATACGGCTTCAGATGGTCAGGTGCGAAGACTGCAATGCTGAGTGCTGCAGGTATGTAACAGTTGAACTGGCAGAGCCCAAAGAGGAGGCAGACTGGGATGAGATAAAATGGTACCTCATGCATGAGGGAGTGATAGTGTATAAGGATCTGGATGATGAGTGGCAGATTGAGATAAAAAGCAAATGCAAGCACCTCAAGGGAACAAAATGTGACATATATGATAAGAGGCCTAATGTGTGCAGGGAGCATCTTACAGATGAATGCGATGCCAACCCAGGAGAGTTTTCCAAGGTTCTTTTCCGAAAGCCCGAGGATGTCGATGCGTATCGAAAAGTTTATAACCAATAACTAGCTAGTTCTTGACATGGATTTCAAAGAAGAGATAACAGGCATCCTAGAGAAGGCCGGGATTAGTGATGTGAAGCTGGAGCAGCCAGGAGGGGAGCTCGGAGACTATGCATTTCCATGCTTCATAGAAGCGAAAGAGCGGAAAAAGAGTCCGTATGAGACTGCACAGGAGCTGGCAAAGGAGATAAAGCTTACAGGGGCTGTAAGAAAGGTAGAGGTTAAAGGCCCCTATCTTAATTTTTTTGTGAACAAGAAGCTGCTCAACAGACAGGTGCTGAAGGGAATCCTCAGGAGGAAGAAGCCAAAAGGCAGAGACATAATAGTTGAGCATACATCCATAAACCCAAACGCTTCTCCGCATGTGGGCAGGGCCAGGAATGCGCTTATAGGTGATTCCATTGTAAGGCTGCTCAGGTTTCTAGGCAACAAGGTCGAGGTGCATTATTTTGTCAATGATATAGGTAAGCAGATTGCTATGCTGGTTTTGGGGGCTGGGCAAAAGAGGATAAGCTTCGATGAGCTGCTTGATGTATATGTCAGGATCAATAAGGAGATGGATGATCGGCCTGAGCTGGAGAAGGAAGTTTTTGATCTGCTTCATAAGCTCGAAAACAATGATGAGCAAATAAAAAACAGGTTCAGGAAAATCGTGGAAGTCTGCGTCAAGGGACAGCAAAAGATCTTTTCCGAGCTCGGCATAGAATATGACTGCTTTGACTATGAAAGCAACTACCTATGGGACAATAAAACCAAGAAGATACTAGAGAAGCTGGACAAGACAGGGAAGCTTTTCACAGATGAAGAGGGCAGAAAAGTGCTGGACCAGAAGGATTTCAACCTTCCGATGAAGTCTCCTGTCCTGGTGCTCACAAGGGCAGATGGCACCTCACTTTATCCCCTGAGGGATATTGCCTATCACCTTGATAAGAAGAAAAAGGAGAATATTGTCGTCCTGGGGGAAGACCAGAAGCTTTATCATGAACAGATACGCGCAGCATTGAAGCTGCTGAAGCACAGGCTGCCAAGGGCGGTGCACTATTCTTTTGTCTTGCTGCAGGATGGCAAGATGTCTACAAGAAAAGGGAATCTTGTGCTGCTTGATGAATTTATGAAAGAGGCGGTGGCAAAATCGTCAGCCGAGATCAGGAAAAGGCATGATAAGGCAGACAGGGAAAGGGCCAAGAAGATAGCCTACGGCGCCATCAAGTACGCTATCCTAAAGGTAAATCCAGAAAAGAATGTGGTATTCAGCTGGCAGCAGGCACTTAATTTTGAAGGTGATTCTGGGCCTTATCTACAGTATGCCTATGCAAGGATATCGTCTATAATCCGAAAATCGAAGGAGAAGATATCTGATGAGGTCGACTATTCCCTGCTGGATACGAATGAAGAAGCTGAGCTCATCAAGAAGCTTGGAAATTTCACCCAGATAGCGGCTGAGGCTGCAGACAGCCTTAAGGTGAATGTCATTGCCAATTATCTTTTTGAGCTTAGCACGCTTTTTTCCGGCTTCTACCAGAAATGCCCAGTGCTTAAGGCATCAGATGATGTAAGAAAAGCGAGATTATTGCTAATAGAATGCGTAAGAATGGTCCTTAAGGACGGACTAAACATACTGGGCATCGAAGTCATGGAAGAGATGTAGTCTGTTGCTGGTTTTTCGTCACCTATTTGGGACATGTTTGTTGACGAGAAAAGAAAAAAATATATAAATCAGGAAACGATTTTCTAGTTTTATGGTAATGGTTACACCAGATACAGAATTTTTTAGGCCTGATCTTCTGGGAGACAGATTTGAAAGGGGTTGGTTCAGTGAGGATGGCCTCGAGTTTATCCTTACTGATCCTTTGCTTGAAAAGCCCTGGGCAAACATCCTGACAAACGGAAGATGGGCTTTTGTCATGGAGCATCAGGGCACAGGTTATTCTGTCTTGGATAACCCCACTGTGGGCAGGATAACCCGGCTAGGCATGGATGGCCAGCCAAGGACAAACAGGATCGGCAAATTTACATACCTTAGAGATGAGGATTCAGGAGAATGGTGGAACGCAAACGGATTTCCTGCTACCCCCGAAAGAGCTTTGGAAAGATGGCAGGCGCATATCGGCTTAGGATACACCACTATCAGAAGCCAGCATAAAGGGATATTGGCAGAGCAGACTTATTTTGCCCCGATGGTTGATCTTGTGGATGGAAAAGGGGATCCCTGTTTGGTATGGAAAATACGTCTCACCAATACCTCAGCCCAGAAAAGAAGTATAAGCGCCACCAACTATACAGAACCTATGCTTGGGAGCTTCGCTGAAGACCAGACATGGAGGCAGTTCCATAAGCTCATGAACCGTCAGGCATTTGACCGGAATGTGATGTGGCAGACAAATCTGATGTGGGTAAGATACACCGGCGCATGGCAATCGATAGACTCGAACAACGGCCCGTTTGATCACCATGTATTTTTGGCATCTTCTGCAGATGTCAGATCATATCATGGTGACAGGGAAAGTTTCTATGGGCCCCAAAGAGATCTGGCAGATCCGGCTGTCTTTGCAGAAAATGATGGGCAACTTGGAAACAAGCTTGTCGCTGACAGGATACCGTGCATGGCATTACAGCAGGGCTTTGAGCTTTTGCCTGGGCAGTCTGCTGATTATGTTGTTGTTATGGGAGCGATACCTGTAAAGGACATGCGGACTGCCGACATGAGCCCTGATGGAAGATCTCAATTGCAAGCTGAAGATGCTCTTCCTTTGACTGGCAAGTATCTGACAGTTGAAGCTGCAGAAGGAGCACTAGCAAAGACAAGGGAATTTTGGCAAAGTGTTGTTGCCACACCAAGGATAGAGACACCTGATGCCCTTATGGATCTCATGATAAACGTATGGTCAAGATACCAGGCTAAAGTGCTCGGATGGTGGAACAGGAACGTTGGCCATGATTATTCAGGGATATACGGCATCTCGCCCAGAGATTCTTTTCAGGATGTTGTGGGAAGCCTAGCCACAAATCCACGTTGGGTCAGGCAGCGCATCCTAGAGGTTGCTCGCTGGCAGTATGATGACGGCAGGTGGGCACATTCAGGTAATCCTGTCTCCCTGGAAGGCTCAGACAGCCCCCATTCTGACGATCCTTTGAATGTCCTCTTTGCCCTGAACGCATATGTTCGTGAGACTGGAGACTACACAATCTTTCAAGAAAGAGTTCCCTGGCTTGACAGGGACACCGGAAGGGTCGGAAGCAGGCATAGAGAGCCTTCATCGCTGCTTGAGCATGTGTTGACAGGCATCGATAAGTTTTTTCAATGGTTCGAAGCAGATGAACTGCCGCCTATGCAGATAGCTGACTGGAATGATGCCCTAGACCAGACAGGGGGCAGGGAAAGAAAAGGAGAATCAGCCATGCTCGCCTGCTGGGCAGTCTACTGCCTTGAGAATTTTTTTCCTATTGTGGAGAATCATTTAGGACCAAAAAAGTTAGCCTCCTACAGGGACCGGGCGGAAAAGCTTAAGGAGACAGTCCGGCGGGAATGCTGGACAGGAGAATATTACTGGAGGGTAAGGACACATGAGGGTGAGATTCTGGGCAAGCCAGGCGACAGGTATTTCAGTCTTGTCTCCACTGTCAACAGCATGGCGATCTTCAGCGGGGTCGCCACACCTGACCAGGTTCCTTTGATTGCGAAATCTTTGCATTCTCTCTATAATGATTATGGGGTAAGTAATTTCCGCAGTACATTCCTCCGGCCGGATACAAGAGCTGGAGTTATATCAAGGTTTGCTCCCGGAGTGAAGGAGAACAACGCTAACCAGCAGCATAATGCCATGTGGGTGATAAGGGCGATGTGCGCTGCAGGCAGAGGCGACCTTGCCTATGAAGCGTTCCAGAGCATGAATCCCATGTTCAGGTTCAGCCAAGACCCCAAAAGATACAAGATCGAACCTTATGTCTACTCTCAGTTCATCCAGGGTCCAGACAGTGATCATCCCGGAGAGGGAAGCCATGCATGGTCCACAGGATCAGCATGCTGGGCGCAGGTAAATGCCCTAAACTGGATGCTGGGCGTAAGGCCTGAGATAATAGACGGACAGCATGGCCTATATATAGATCCCTGCCTGCCGCCGGAATGGCAAGAAGTCAGCATGGATAGAAGATTCAGGGATGCTGATTACCAAATCAAGATCCATAAGCGACCAGGGGTCATGACTGGTGTAGATAGAATTACAGTTGATGGCCAGCCTATCCTAGGTCAGCTGCTTCCGCTGCCTGAAACCGGACATAGGTACAATGTTGAAGTGTTTATGGGAAGATAGGCTTATTCTAATGTCCTTGTAACTGGAAGGAATAGTGCATCTAGTTCTCTATCTTTGCTTACTGTTCTTGCCAGGTCATCTGCCCTTTCCAGCATCCCAATATGCACTTCAGTTGCCATGACGCTTGCACCATAAACAAATTCATCCCAAGCTTCAGGCTCATGGTCTATCAGGTCTGCATATGCAGCTCTTACCAATGCATCTTTTTTAGCTGGAGCGCTTGCTCCCACAAGCTCGGCGCCATGCCTTATAAGTTCCCTGGCTGTCAGATGGCTTACCCCGCCGGTCGGCATAGGATTTATGCCGGGATGCGTAGCCCTGATGGCTTTGAGGAAGTCAATAGCCTGTATAGAACCGAATGGAAACAGCTTTTGTATGGCTGCGCCCTGTGTTGGCCTGTATTCCGGATCATAGCTTACACTATCCCAATCACCCTGGCTACTCAGGCATTCTACCAGATTGTCACATGAAAATCCAGCATTGGGCCCAAGAACAATCCCATATTCACGGCAAAAATCCCTTATGCCTGATTCCCTCACAGGAGCCATGTTTGTCGATACCACAGCATCAGGAAGATAGCCATCTTCTATCATATATCTGAACCTCTCAACTGTTTGGGTTGTTCCGATAAAAACCTTAAGCGGAACCGGGAGCACACTTCCTTGTCCATCTCTGTACCTGCACGCAGCTTCAAAGAAGTCTCTCATCGTTTCAGGAGACCTGGGCTCAAAGCAAACCTCAATTACGTTTAATGGCCTTGTGCCCTCTCCAAATCCAATGCCTAGTTCCCTGTACAGGTCTATAAGCTGCTGCGGTTTGGTAAATCCGGCCCTGCGTCCTGCAAAATCCTCAGACCTTAGCTGCTGAACTGCAGCTTCATCAGGTATCCCCACCCTATACTGAGCTGTGACGATCCTATCTACAACAGTCCCCATGTGGATATTGGCGTATCTTGACACGGGACAAATCCTAGCAGCATCCGGGCCTATGGCAGCATTCATGGTCCCCTGGAAATCTCTTGGTTTGTATTCTGGCATTGCTGTCACCCTATCCGGGACTATGCGGGAACGTGTCAATAGTCGTGATATCGGGTGTCCATATTCTTGAAAGATTTTCCCTAGCAGCTTGTATACCTTTGGCTTCTGCTTCTGCAGACCATCTATCAGCCACCAGCTGTTCAAGAACTTCGCTGCCAAATTCTTCCCAAGACCCTGGTTCAGAGCCAACCTGTATGAAGTACATTCTAGCAGGCTTGTCTGCTGCGCCAGTAAGCACTGTGTTTGCCCTCTGGGCTTCCTTGTAGTCTTTCCATGCATCTCCCATCATCCAGATCACATCGACCAGTGGCTGCCTGCTCTTTAGCAAGGGAGTTGGATCGCTGTCTGCAAAAGGACCTGCTACAAGAGTGGCAATCGATTCTCCTTTTTTGCCGGCCTCTTTGCACAACAAACCGTCAAAGCAATCTAAGACACCGTATTTGGCGAGTTGCCCCGCCACATAATCTTCAGGGGTGCCAGAAACAGCATATATCGCTACACCCATTTCGTGGGCTCTCCTAATGGCGGCTACTGCTTGAGGAAATGCCCTTACGTTCTCTATCGTGGCTGGAACCATCCTATCAACGAGTTCAGACCAGTGCGCAGCCTTGACCAGCTCTGCAGTTGCCTGCTGAAATTCCTCTTGACTGTCCCTATTGTCCAAGATGCCATACACAGCTCCACCAGCGAGAAACTCATAGATCGCACCATGTTTTTTTACCTTAGATTGTTCCTCCCATCTTCTCAAATATTTGAACTCAGGAACGCTCACACCTGCTGCGCTTACAGATGGAGTTTGTTCCCGCAGTAGGTCTGCCCAAGTGTACAAAGCCATAAACCTATTTACGCCCCTTGTTTCAGAGTAGCAGTTAACAAACATCCAAGCTCTTTTTGCGACCTCTGTAACCTGCTGCATACCATAGTGCTGAACAGCGGCTGTTCCAAATCCGTCTTCGTGTTTGAGCATCCCAGGATCAACACATCCATCTATATCGCACGCCCACGCAACCCTTAGGGTGCCCACTCTTTTATCTCCTAGCCCTTTATAGTCTTGGTGTCTCATAATTGCTGCCATTTTTTATCCCTCCTTATTGAACCCTTTGATCTCTTACTCGAATAGTTACTGCATACGGCCTTTCCAGTGGAAGATGGTTTGCTTTTCCACGATCTGGTTCACCCAATATGCCAAAGCCATGCTCTCCAAAATAGTCTCGTTGAGCCTGAAGCATCGCAGCTACTGAGGTAGCGGTTCTTGCATTGTCATAGTAATTCAGACATGCGCCTATGGAATCCCTGGGCAAGCCGTTCTGAATCGCTGTCGTCACAAAATATCTCCAGTTCTGTTGAAGTTGCGGATCGCTCAGTGTTGATGCGATTTTCGGGGCGAGCATCATGTTGGCCAGTTCTGGATTATCCGCATACGCCTCTGCAATAGTGGGCAGTAGTTCTGCCCTGACAATGCAGCCTGCTCTCCAGATATTTGCAATTGTCGGCAAATCCAATGAAAAATCATATTTGCCCTGCTTATCCGGTTCAGTTTGATTTATTGCCGTAAACATGGCGAATCCCTGGGCATACGCTACTATCATAGAAGCATAGAGCGCATCCCGTGCAGCATTGAATAATGTCCTAACATTACGTCCCCTATAGCTTCCTGGCGTCGGTCCTCTCAGGCCTCTGGACATACTAGCTCTAAGGCTTCTATCCCCTGAATGGATCCTCTCGTTCAGCGCAGCTGTTATACCCTCCACTGCCACTCCAAGATCATAAGCTACCTGGGATGTCCACTTTCCTGTTCCCTTGCTGCCTGCTTCATCCAGGATTACATCCAGGATCGGCTTTCCTGTATCTGGGTGTTCCATACCTAATATATCGCAGGTGATGTCTAGGAGATAGCCCCCCAATCCCTGTTCTTTCCACTCAGAAAAAACACCCTGCAGTTCCTTAGGTGTTGCGCCTGTCAATGTCCTTAATATCATATAGGTTTCAGCAAGAGCACCCATGATATTATATTCTACACCGTTATGTATGTTTTTGACAAAATGCCCTGCTTCATTATCACCTAGATATGCGCAGCACGGTTGCCCGTGAAATTTGGCAGCAATTTTTTCAAGCAACGGGCCAACTCTCCTGTAGGCAGCCAACGATCCGCCTGGCATGATCGATGGTCCCTCTAATGCTCCTTCAGATCCTCCGCTGACTCCTGTACCTAAGAATGCATCTCCCAATCCTCTTGCTCTGAAGGCCTGCATCCTCCTGTAGGTGCTCTCTGGATGCGAATTTGCCAGGTCAATAAAAAAGCCATGAGGTAGCAGCTCTACTGCTGCTGCAATATCTCTTGTAGTCCCATCGGGCATCTTTGCCTGTGAGCCTGCCAGGAAAAAATCTCCGATGTGATCAACCTTCTCAACTCGTGGATCAAAAGCCTTTATCATGGCAAAGACCATCCCATCAGGTCTTAGGTATCGGGCAGCTTCTTCCATTGTATCAGCGATGGCCACCCTGTCAGCTAGCCCTCTTTCTGCTATCGCCTCCTGAAAGTCCCTTGCAGTCTGGACAGTCCTGTTCACACCTATGACCCTGACGTTTCCGTTTCTGGCCATATTATCCAACAGGTTAACCCCCATCTGTGCCAGTCCATAAAGGACCGCATCAAATTTTCCTTGCAATGCCATTTTTTATCCCTCCTTTGTCAATAGTACTGAAGCTGGATTAGGAACAAAATAAAACCTTCCCTTATCAGCAGACAGGTGGTAACCTGCGCTTAGGCCCTCAGGTTTGTAGTGCTGCCTGGCTTCCCTCTCATGCATCCAGTTAAATCCTACTCTTTTTACAGCCTCATCAGACATCCGTGCAGGATCGGTGGCAAATGTGACATCGAACCTATTGTCAGGACTTCCATGCATGAGATGGGCTGCTACAGAGAGGTTGGCCTTTAGCTCTGGGTCAACCTCAACAGCGTCCATTATGCATGCTTTACCTCTGTAGCCGTAGTTCTGCAGAAGCGCATCCATCTGAGGATTTTTCTGAGGATCATCCACATAGCTTCTAAGGCCAGGAGCTATGACCACCAATTCCCCACCTTCTTGCATAGCCATCCGTGTCCTGTATACAGCCTTGCAGCAGAGCCAGAAGCTTGTAAATTCCTCTGGATCGCAGTAGACGACAGCTCTCTCCAGGGCTTCTACGGCAGTGACATTAAGCTCTTTGCTCAGGTCTGCTGCCCTTCTATGCGTGTCGATATCATCGCCTACAAAGAAACCCCTCACCTTGCCGTCATTGTCAAGAACCGTCAGAGCATATATTATTCCCCTTTCTGCCAGAAAATGCTCGTGAGCATAGTCAAAAACCCTCCTTACCGGTGTTCTTAACCTGCCCATTATCCTTTCTATGCCGTAGCTAGCTCCAAGATAATGAGACGCATCGATGAAGCCTTTTCCGCCCAGGCCTACCAAAATATTTTTCAATCCGTTCGAGAACCCTGCAACCTCATGCGGAAACACAGGACCGATAGACACGGCTGCCGAATAAGCTCCATCAAGACCTTCAATAAAATCTGTATTGACCTGGACAGGGATAGCTGCAGCCCAGCCTTCGCCTACATATTCGCTCACAACAGCTTCAGGAACAACCCCTATCTGTGTGACACCCTGCTTCCAATCATGAACCTGAAACCTTTCCTGGGGCACCTCACCAAACATTGCCTGGTTTTCCAGCGCTGTGTGGGGGCTGTGGGAACCTAGTGCTATGAATATGTCAGATATATCCAGTGTGGCGGACCTGTTCCTGTAGAGGACCTGTGTAAGAAAGCCGGCTCTGCCAGGAAGCCTGGTCTTGTCAGTGGGAACCACGGCAAGCCGTGAAAGGTCTCTCCCAGATCTGCCAAGCCCTTCGAGAAGCAGAGCAGACAGCTCATCATCTGTAAATGCCCTGTCCAGCCTTTGTTCTTCTATGAACGTGGTCATCTTAAGCAGCTTTTCTTGTTGGGAAATTGAATAAACTGGCCTGATACTCGTAGCACAGCCCTCTTGTTATTGCGGGTGCCTGGGAATACGGCATGAGACCCTGGGCAACTAAGTTCGCTATTGTGAAAGCAACTACCCTGTCTGCTAATCTGTGCCTCTGCTCCACAGATAGCAGTTTTCTTCCATCGCATACCATCCCGGCGCATCTTGAGAACGGTACAATAGGAGCGGTTATCCTAAACTGGTCAACCATGCCCTGCCAACTGTCGTTCATCCACCATGCCCTGCCATAGTATGTTCCAGGGAACACCCTGAGAAGCTGCGCAATCTCAGCAAAGTGGTTCTGGCTCATAGCATACAATACAACCTTCAGGTCTTTGTCCCTATCGCCTGTACTGCAGTATTTTCCTAAGACGTAGCTTGCGTTCTTGGCAATCGAGATATGCTGCAAGGCAGTATCGCCGCCTGTATCAGGACCATGATGATGTGCAAGATAAGGATTGACATTTCGGTAGGCTCCAAAATGCTCCTGAGCCAAAATATTCTTTTTCTGGTATAAGCCGAAAAGAAAATCTATCATATGTGATTCGAAATCAGCCTCTTCATCAGCAGTAGGCTTTGTGCCGCTATATGCTTTCCTGAATATCTCTTCTGCTCTCTTCACATCTACCTGCCTGCCATAAGGAGCTTCGAGCCCATGGTCTGATGCTCTGCAGCCCATAGTTATAAAAAAATCAAGCGTCTCAGCCAGAGCATCCTTAACACCTTGCAGATCAGGCTGGGTGTTTGCCTTATCAGCTAATCTAGCTATATACTCTTTCCAGCCTGCAGCACCTATATGGATTGCCTTATCCGGCCTGAAAGTCGGAAATATCTGTATCCAATCAAGCTCTTTCCTGGCTCTAGCATGGTAGCTAAGGTCATCTATCGGGTCATCGGTTGTGCATAGTATCCTCAAATCAGCCCTTCTTAACAATCCCTGAGGGGTGTATTGATCTTGTTTTAATTTCCTGTTGGCCTCGCTCCATATTCTCTCTGCAGTTTCCAGGCTAAGCAGGCCATCTATTCCGAGCGTATCCCTTAGCTCAAGCTGCATCCATGTATGGACCTGGTTAGGCGGCAGATCTGGGAAATGCCTGGCCATCTCCATCCACTTTTGCTTCGGAGTAATCTTTTCACTGTACATAAATTCAAAGGGAACCCCCTCACCTGCTAAAAGCTGGATGATATAGTGGTCTCTGTTACTGATGCTTGGGTCAAGGACCATTGCTGTAAAGATATCCGGGTAAGGCTCATTATCCAGTATCTGCTTTGCGTCAAAATGGGTATGAGCGTCAGTATAGCCTTTTTCCGCCCTCAAAGGCCCTATCACATCTCTCATCAGCTCTCTGGCCACCTCTGCAGCCTGTCCGCTTCCTAACCCGAAATCCGATCCTAAAAAAGTCTCGTCTGAAATGCTAAACATTTTGTTACCTCCCTATAAACAGCGGCTGAATGTGCTTCCCATAAAGGTTTTCAGTGACACCTTGCTCTATTGTCGTCATGTAGGCGCAAAGCAATT
>CAZDZV010000006.1:0-81699 GCA_964510025.1 uncultured Methanosarcinales archaeon | reverse complement strand
GGAGCCACGCTCATGAGGCCCGACGGAATAGCTGTAGGAAGGATTCTTGGCCCTGAAAGGCTATGGGCAGCAGCAAAAAGCATAGCACTGGGAAATCCCAGGAGGGACGAAGATGAAGAGAGCAGATCTGAAAAGCTTTCAAGATCCACTACCCCGAGATTTGTAACAGATTATGGCGGGAGGACCGATATATTTACCACTACCTCAATCTGCCTTAGTCATCTTGAGGATTATATAGGTATCATCAGGGACCACCATCAGCAGTGCTATAGGGAGTATATGTATGATGCCAAGAGCGAGATAAACGGCGCAGGCGGCAAAAATCTGGTGAAGCCTTTTGTGCTGGCATGGAGCAATTCATCTCATCAGGAGCGTTTTGGGGGATATGTGCTAATAGGCGGGTACGAGGAAAGGAGCTTTTCCGTCCTGACTGTGCAGACAGCTGCAAGCATATCTGATCAGGAGCGAGAAAGGGGAGGCTATAATGAAGACAGGCATGTTTTTGTCAGATATGTGAGCGCAGTTGGCACCCCAAGGGAGATGGTGTTGGTGCTGCGAAATTTTCATGCTACCAGATACGGAGCCAGACCAAAATTAGTAGCTACCCAGTTTGTGGAGCCTGCTGAACTGGGCCTTACACCCAGAGGCTTGGAAGAACTAACAAAGATATCTTTCGGAAGGTACAGAAGGATACTTGATGCAAATAGGATTGCTAGCTGATTGTCTTTTCTACATCCTCAAAAATCTTTTCTAATGGCCTTTCTGTATCTATATCCTCAAGCATCGCTTTTTCAAGATAATAATCAATCAAAGGAGCAGTCTGTTTCTTGTATACCTCAAGCCTTTTCTTCACAGCATCTGGCTTGTCATCATCTCTCTGGAAAAGCTCTCCACCACAGCTATCGCAGATTCCCTCCTCTTTTGGTGGCAGGTTGGCTACATGATAGATGGCTCCGCATTCTTTGCAGGTCCGCCTGCCGGATATCCTTCCAATGACTGTATCATCGGATGCTTTGAAGTTTAGAACCCTATCTATCTGAACATCGCTCCTGTCAAGAGCTTCAGCTTGAGGAATAGTCCTTGGAAACCCATCAAGTATAAAGCCATCTTTACAGTCAGCCTTGGAAATCCTGTCTTTCAAAAGTCCTATCACAAGTTCATCAGGCACGAGTTTTCCAGAATCCATGTATTCCTTGGCTTTTTTACCTAGCTGGCTTCCTTCTTTAACTGCTGCCCTGAGCAAATCACCGGTAGATATCTGGGGGATTCCCTTTTTCTTGACAACATGCTTTGCTACTGTACCTTTGCCTACGCCCGGGGGGCCTAAAAATATCAGATTCATTGTATCACCTTTGAAGCCTCCGGTGGGAGTTGCACCCACGACCTGCAGATTACAAGTCTGCCGCAATAGCTACTATGCTACGGAGGCAATTTACTGTATCCAAAGAATTGGCAAATCGTATAAAAATCTTTTTATTTAACCGGAAGAGGCCCCCCTTTATTCGGTTCTGCTTCATAGCCGTAGACTGCCGGATGGAAAGGCTCTGGCACTGGGATGAATGTCCTCATGTTGAGATATCTCTTGATAACGCCCTGCAGCCTATAACCTTCTCTCCAAAGCTCTTTCTCTCTCTTTTCCATCTCCTGGCTTAGAATACGCTTTTCATATACTTCCTGCAAATGCTTCAGGAACCAATGGTTCTTCCAGTGATCATTTATGTCACCTTCGATCCAAGGCCTGATGAATATTTCCATCTCCCCTTTTTGCACCTTCATCTTCTTGCCCTGGTGCATCACCTCGATATTTTGGATATAAACCATATGGAAATCCATATCAAGCCGATATTTAAAATACGCATTGAATTTAGAGTCGGGCCGCTTCTGGAAACGCCACCATATCCACATCTCCTTGCCGCCCTGGTGAAGGCCTTTTTGGCAGAATTTCTCAAGATATAGTTTTTCTATGTTCGCATGCGCTGACGGAGCATAATTTGTAGGCCCGCCCAGGGCAGTAGGCGTGCCATACCATCCTTCTTCATAAAGATATTCATGGAGCATTATATAGAGATTCTTCAGATGAAAAACATCCTTATACTTAACCCTAAACTCCTCGACCTCTTTGACTGCGTGCGGCATATGCAGTTTATAGGAAAAGCGCTTTATAAAGTTTTCTCTTGCTATTAGGAAAATTTTTATAAATACAGACAATTCCTAACCGCAAAATGCTAATAGGGGTGGTGGGGAAAGCGAATGTTGGAAAATCCACATTCTTCAAGGCAGCGACCTTGGCAGAGGTAGAGATAGCCAACTATCCATTTGCTACAATCAAACCTAACCACGGAACAGGCTATGTCAGGATAGAGTGCGCTGACAAAGATTTTAACGTACAGTGCAATCCACGGTTCGGGTTCTGTATAGACCATATGAGATTTGTGCCAGTTGAACTTTTGGATGTGGCGGGCCTCGTTCCAGGGGCGCACGAAGGAAAAGGCATGGGGAACCAGTTTCTAGATGATCTTAGACAGGCTGATGTGCTTATACATGTTGTCGATATATCAGGCTCCACCAATGAAAAAGGCGAACCAGTGGAGGCCGGCAGCTATGATCCAGCAAAAGATATCGAATTTCTGGAGAAAGAGCTTGATTTTTGGTACATGGGAATATTGAATAAGGGCTGGCAGAAATTTGCAAGAGAGATAAAGCAGACCCATAAGGAGGTTCATAAGGCCTTGGGAAGGCAGTTCTCCGGTCTTGGCGTCGACGAAGAGATGGTAGAAGAACTTATCGAAAAGACGGAGCTGAACTTAAAGAGCATAACTGACTGGGATGAGCAGGACCTTTTCAAACTGGCACAGGAGCTTAGGAAAAGAACAAAGCCCATGATCATAGCCTGCAACAAGATAGACGTCAGCGCGGGAAAAGAGAACTTTGACAGGATAAAGAAGACCTACAACGAAAATATACTTGTGCCTTGCTCAGCAGAGTCAGAACTTGCCTTACGAGAGGCATCCAAGCATGACCTGATCGATTATGTGCCTGGCGATGGCAACTTCAAGCTGAAAAATCCGGATAAGCTGTCAGAGAAGCAAAAAAAGGCCCTTCGGTTCGTGGAATCGCTGCTCAAGGAATTTGGTTCAACTGGTGTGCAGCAGATACTGGATAGGGCTGTTTTTGAGCTACTGGAATATATGGCCATATTTCCTGGCGGAATAAACAAACTGGCAGACCAGGATGGAAACGTACTTCCTGACTGCTTTCTGATGCCTAAGGGCTCAACCGCTATCGACTTTGCCTATAAGCTGCACAGCGATTTTGGAGACAACTTCATAAGAGCTATAGATGTTAAGACCAAGATGACTGTAGGCAAGCAGCATAAATTAAAGCACAGGGATGTTATAGAGATAATAAGCTAATCACTTTGACTTATCTGTAAACTGCTTGAAACTTTCTGCAATATCAATCATATATTTTCCTTCTTCCAACCTAAAAATCAGCGGTTCACCTTTAAAGAGGCTTACGAGGTCAAGCTCATAGCTTCCAGGCTTCAGGATGCGGATGGCCTCCAAATCAAGCACAACCGGCTCATCACGGTCTATATCTGAGCCCACTATTTCGAAAACGTCCTTTTCCATCTGTTCCTTGTCCTTTTTTGAAAGCTTTACCTTATCCTGCAATTTTTTTGTCTGGTCTAGCTTATCCTTCTTTATGTAGAAAAAGAGCTTTCCACCGCACTTGCAACCCTTTAGTATTTCGGTGGCTCCATCTTCATAGAATGTATTGCATCTAACGCATTGGTGGGGCATTTTACTTCTTTTTTCTCTTCTTAGTTTCCTTAGTGAAAAGTTCTATCTTATCAGGATCTTTTTTTATCTCCTTGACTACAGAAGCTGGCCCTATTATCGTAAAGCCCTGCCTGTCTCCAAGCAGCAAATTGACTACGTTGGATCTGAGTTTCCTATGGAATGCCATATCCTTTTTTTGCGGATCTATGGAGGCAATTTCTATCCCCTTGAACTTTGAGTCAATCTCTTCCATCGTGATGGCTATCAAATCTGTCTCTTCTTCTTTTTTCAACCTGCCCTCGAGCAGCACTATCTTGTTCTCTTTCACAATATCAAGTACCTTCTTAACCCTGCGGGCAGATCCCAGATCCTCAATTTGGCTGTATGGTATGAAATGAAGCGTTAACATATTATCCCTCATGCAGCTAATTCAAACAGTTTTTCATAAAATTTATCTGTATTCTTTCCGTATTTAGCAGATATTCCCACAACATCATACTGGGGGAAAGCTGCCTCTATCTTCTTAATCTTTGATTTTTTTAGGTCTATCTTATTTGCAACAATCATCACAGGAATGCCCCTTGCCTCTAGGTTGCCGATAATCGTAATATTAACCTGGCTGTAGGGATCTTTTGTGGAGTCCAAGACAACTATTACAGTATCCATCTCATCAAGCCATTTTATAGCATCTATCACACCTTTTGTGGCTTCTTTGGCCCTTTGCTTGGCTTCCTTTTCTTTCATTCCACCTTTCATAAAATCCTCATAGTCAATTTTGGTAGCTATACCCGGAGTATCTACCAGATTGAAGCTGAGCTCTTTTCCATCCTTTGATTTAATGTTCACCTGCTCCTTTATCTGGATCTCTCTTGTCTCATGGGCAACGTTGCTGACACTTCCCATATCTTCTCCCAACCAATCCTGGCATATCCTATTTGCCAAAGTCGTCTTTCCACCGTTAGGCGGACCATACAGCCCCAGCTTTACATGGCTCTTCTTTTTAAAAAAGTTTTTTAGAAAACTGTTAAGGAACTTTTTAATCGCACTTATCATTGAACCACCGGTTAAATCCACAGAAGTGTTTTTGTTTATATAGTTTTCTATTTTAAAAAGCAAAATTTTAAATAAATGAGAAGCTTATATTTTGGCATGAACAAGATAGTCAGAAAGGATATACTTGCTATTCTATCAAAGATAAGCGACATACTTGATGTTGAAGAGGAGCGAGACATACAGCAGCTGATGGAACTGAGCAATCACACCATCCATAATTCCAGCATATTCCAGGATGAGGATTCGATATCAATAGCAATACTTGTTTACAGCATCTCAAAAATACTGGCCAGAAATAAGATAGGCTACTCACCTTTCAGAGATCTTGTAGGCCGAGCCCATGACAAGCTGGAAAAAAAGAACATTGAAGCATACAGGTACTATATTAAGGAGCTGTTTAAGCTAATAAAGAATACGGATTCTAAATTTCGCATATATATCCAGGAAGTAATAAACCAATCTGAAATAAAAAAAGCAGGCAGGGTATATGCCCATGGCATCTCCATAGGAAGAGCAGCTGAGATTCTAGGGATATCCCAATGGGACCTTTTAATCTACATAGGACAGACAACTCTGCCAGAAGTAGAGGAAAAGATAGTGAATGTTACCAACCGCCTAAACCTGACCAGAGGGCTGTTTGCATGAAATCAGTGGTGTTCGACAGCGGGCCGCTAATTAGCCTTACCTTAAATAACCTTCTTTGGCTTCTGGAACCGCTGGAGAAAAAGTTTGAAGGCAATTTCTATATAACTGAAGAAGTCAAATACGAACTTGTAGAGAAGCCCATGAAAACCAAAAGGTTTGAGTTTGAAGCGCTTCAGGTGCTGCACTATATAGATAGGGGCATATTAAAGGTATTAGAAAAAAAGAACAACAAAACAGATAGGCTCCTGAGGTTAGCTAATAATATATTCAAAGCTAAGGGCAATTTCATCCAGATTGTCCATGCAGGTGAAATCAGCAGTGTTGCTGCATGTTTGGACCTAGGTTCAAATATACTTGTTGTAGACGAGAGAACGGTCAGACTGCTTATCGAGAATCCAAAAAAACTTAAGACAATACTCCAGGACAGACTGCATACAAAGGTGTACAAAAAGCAGGCCAGCCTCAAGAAATTCAGCGATATGACAAAGAATATAAAGATAATACGGTCTGTTGAGCTTGCAACAGTAGCCTATGAGCTAGGGCTGCTGGACAAATATATACCAAAGATCGAGAATGGCAGGGAAAAACTGCTAGATTCCCTGCTTTGGGCGCTCAAGCTAAACGGATGTTCTGTCTCTAAACGAGAGATGGAGCAGATATTAAGGATGGATAAATGAAGGGCCAGATACTATACGGGCAGTTCGGTAAGCTGATAGCAAGGGAAAAGGCTGACCAGAAACTGGAGCTAGGTGAACTTGTAATAGCTCCTACGCGTGAGGGAAAGATTCTACTACAGGTTTTTGATCTTATGTATGGGAGCCAGATTTCGCAGCAGAATCTGGAACTAATCTCCGGGATGTCTCTGGAGGAGGATACTAATGCTGATTTCTTTGATTCGGAGATAAGAAACTATAATCTGGCATTACTGAAGGGGCTTATAACAATCAACGGCCCTACAGCGAGAATCTGCAAGTCTTTGCCAAACTTCTTCTCACCTCTCCTTGAAGTAAAGGAGCAGGATTTGAAGTTCCTTACCAAGCCAAAAAACCCCCTATATGTGGGTAATTTGCGGAGCGGCAGCAAGGTGTTGGATGTAGGCATATACCTGGATGGTGTAAAGGCTTTCTCACATCATATCCTTATTCCTGCAACAACAGGAAAAGGAAAATCTAACCTTATGTCATGCATGCTCTGGGACAGCATCGACAAGGATTACTGCGGCATACTTGTCCTTGATCCTCATGATGAGTACTATGGTAGGATAAAGAACCACCCTACTAAGAATAATATCGTATATTACCGGCCAAAAGATGCCCCTCCCGGGGGCAAAACCCTTAGGATAAACCTGGAGCTCATCAGACCTGCACATTTCAACGGGGTCGTTGACTGGTCGCAGGCCCAAAGGGAAGGCCTGGCTGCCTTTTATCACAAATACCAAAAAAAATGGATCGAAGCCATAATCCTGGAGAAACCAGTGGATGGGTTCAATGAAGCTACACTTGCTGTCCTAAGAAGAAGGATGCTCAGGCTGTTGGATATTGATTTTGCAGATAACCAGCTATTTTTTAACGGTATCTTCCAGCTTAAGAGCGGGATTTCGACATTAAGGGATATAGGCCAAGAGCTTGAAGCAAGCAAAACAGTAATAATAGACACTTCAGGATATGCTGGTGAAATAGAGATCCTGATCGGCAGCCTCATTAGCACAGAGGTCTTTAACAAATACAAGCATTACAAAACAGAAGGGACTTTACGGGACAAGCCTGTTATTTCAATAATATTAGAAGAAGCACCCAGAGTGCTAGGCAAGGAAGTCCTGGAAAAAGGTCCAAATATATTTTCCACGATCGCTAGGGAAGGAAGGAAATTTAAAGTTGGTCTGACAGCCATAACGCAGCTGCCCTCTCTGATACCGAGGCAGATACTGGCAAATATAAATACTAAGATAATCTTGGGCATAGAGATGAAGCCTGAAAGACAGGCCATCATAGATTCAGCAGCCCAGGATCTTAGCGAGGACGACAGGAACATCGCTTCGCTAGATGTGGGCGAAGCTATCCTTTCAAGCAACTTCGCTAGGTTCGCCACGCCTATAAAGATCAGCCTCTTCGATAATTTTTCCAGGAAAGATAAATCTGATAGCCCAAGAGATTTTAGCGGCATCAAATTATCATAAATCTTTATATATATTTGTCGATTACCTGCTAATATGAAATTCGCTCATCTGGCAGACTGCCATATTGGCAGCTGGAGAGACCCTAAGCTAAACAACATAAGCCTGCAGGCATTCCAAAAGGCAATTGACCTTGCAGCAAGCAAAAAAGTCGACTTTATCATAGTTTCAGGTGACCTTTTCAATACTTCTTTGCCAGCCATCGACAAGCTTAAAGCGGTCACAAAAAAGCTCAAGGAGATCAAGGACAAAGGAATCCCTTTCTATATAATTGCAGGCAGCCACGATTTTTCACCTTCTGGAAAGACTATGCTGGATGTGCTCGAAAATGCTGGTTTATGCATAAACGTAGCTAGAGGCAAGGTAAAGGACGGGAAGCTGGACCTGCAGTTCACCATAGATGAGATTACAGGAGCAAAGATTACAGGGCTGGTGGGCAAAAGAGGGGGCCTTGAAAAGGGTTTTTATGAAGAACTTAACCGGGATCCTCTGGAAAAGGAAGGTGGCTTCAAAATTTTCATGTTCCACTCATTGCTGACAGAGCTAAAGCCAAAGGAGATGCAAAATGCAGATTCGCAACCCATCTCCCTGCTTCCAAGGAATTTCAATTACTACGCTGGCGGACATCCACATTTTGTCTACAATAAGGCTGAGCAAGGCTATGGTATGATCTCATATCCAGGGCCGCTTTTTCCAAACAACTTCTCGGAGCTGGAAAAACTAGGAAACGGCGGCTTCTATATTTACGAAGAAGGCCAGCTTAGCTGGGAACCTGTGCAGATCTACAACACCTATCCTATAAAGCTGGAATGCGACCACAGGACCGTGGAGCAGGTGGAATCGATGCTTAAGGACGAAATCAAGGATAAGGAGTTTATCAATACAATCGTGACCATAAGGTTAGGCGGCGTGCTGGAGACAGGGAAACCTTCTGATATCGACTTTAAGAGCATCATCCAGATGATATATGATAAAGGAGCATATTTTGTCATGAAAAATACCGTATCCTTAACAACCAAGGAGTTTGATGAGATTAAGATAGATGCTGACAGTGTCGAGGATATTGAGGATAAGCTTATCAGGGAAAATGCAGGCAATCTGGAGATTACAAAAGAACTTATGAAGGTGCTTTCTACCGGAAGAAATGAGGGCGAGAAGGTTTCAGATTTTGAAAAAAGAATCAAGGAGAACGTTTCAAGAATTTTGAATATCTGAGATGAAATACATAGATATGCTGATTTTGGTTATAATCTACTCTTTCTTATTTGCTTACTTCAGCCCGCAGCTGGTTTTTCAGTCTGAGGCTGTGGCTGGAGGAGACACTATATCACATTATCATGCAGCAGGATTTATGAGGGAGAGCCTGGGTAAAGGCAGGATTTCAGGTTTTTCTTTGTCCTGGTTTGCAGGGCTGCCAATGTTTCAGTTTTATTTCCAGCTGCCTTTTCTACTAATTGCCGGCTTGTCCTATGTAATCCCGCTGGAGCTGGCATTTAGGATCATTACAGTCATAGGAATATTTTCCTTACCAGCTTCAGCCTATCTGATGTTCAAGCTTATGGGCATAAGAAAGCCAGTCATAGCCTCTGTCCTGGTGCTGCCTTTCCTTTTTTTAGAGAGCCATTCTATGTATGGGGGTAATATTGCCAGCACTTTAGCAGGCGAGTTTTGTCACAGCATTGCAATTTCACTACTGCTGGTGTATTTCGGTTTTCTCTACTATGGCATTAAGCATAGGAAGCATATCATTTTGAACTCGGTGTTGCTGGCTTCCATAGCCTTAACGCATGTTTTTGTTGCAGTGATAGCGGCGTTAGGCTCGGTCTTTTTTTTACTACAAAGGAGGTTGAAGCATAATTCTGTCTATCTTACGAAAATTGGACTGCTGGCTTTTTCGCTTTCTGCTTTCTGGTCAGTTCCATTCATGGCTAAGATAGGCTATACAACCTCCTACAACTGGAACCAGCTGCATAACATCATGCTTCTAGTTCCGCCCACACTTATTGTCTTCTATGCAGTCGCAATCTTAGGGGCTATCCTATACTTCAAGGATGAGCGTATACGTTTCTTTATGTATATAGTCTTTGTGTCCCTTGTTGTCTTTTTTGCACTGCCAGATGGCCATATATGGAACGTGAGATTTTTACCTTTTGTTTACCTGTTCATGCTGCTTCTGGCCGCTATACCGATAAAGAATCTTCTAGAAAAGACCAAATATACTGAGATTTTTATCGTATTATTTGTCCTTCTTGTCCTAGTATACGCCAACCTGACAACAGCGTACACCCCCAGCTGGATAAAATGGAACTATGAAGGTTTGGAAAAAAAAGAAGGTTCTTTCTTTGAACTAACACATTATCTCAAGAATCTGCCTGATGGAAGGATTTTCTACGAATACAGCGACTCTCATGACAGATTCGGGAGTCCAAGAGCATTTGAGACTATACCTGTTTTTGCGAATAAACCAGTAATCACCGGGCTGTTTGTAGACTCATCTATCACAGCACCTTTCCATTTCATAATGCAGGCAGAGCTATCTGAAAATGCTTCCTGCCCTATCATGGGCCTGAGCTGCCCTGATGTCGATATTGACAGGGGCCTGAAACATATGGGACTATTCAACATAAGATATTTCTTAGCTACCTCTGATTCTGTAAAATTCAAGGCTAGGAATCATCCAGGTTTCCGGCTTTTGGAGAAGATAGAAAATATTGAGATATATGAAATCAGCCAGACAGGATATATCGAAGTTCCAAAATATCGTCCACTGACATATCCGAGGAGGAACTGGAAAAAAAATTCCATGATATGGTTTGAGCAGTCTAATCTGAGCTATTATGTTGTCTTTGAGAATTCAGCTGAAAATATGGCCATAAAAAAGATCGATAATGCATGTGAAATAAACGAAGAGCTAATTAGCGACGAAGAAATCATATTCAGGACAGACTGCACAGGCAAACCGCATGTAATCAAGGTTTCCTACTTCCCTAACTGGAAGGTGCAAGGAGCGGATAAGGTATACCTGGTTAGCCCAAGCTTTATGCTTGTATATCCAGAATCAGAGCATGTCAGGCTTTATTATGGAAAGACTTTTGCTGACATTTTAGGCGGCCTCCTGACTATCTTCGGTATCCTTATTATCTTGGTGGTCCTGGTTAGGCGAAAATTATTCAAAAGATAGTATCTTCTGCTTACTCCTGAAGCCTTTTATTATCTTTACCTTTCTCTTAAGCAATCTGGACAAAAATTTTACTGTTTCAATGTTAGCCTTATCTTTTTCTGGTTTTGCTTTTATCTGTACCTTATATGCTTTTTTAGCCTTATCATAGCCAAGCACCTTATTATTTGGACTGCTCGGCTTTACGATAATCCTGAATACAGGCCCTTCGATATCCATATATTGTATAGATAATCCAATATTTTTAAGGATATGTTATTACTAATTAATAGTAAATAATAGAAAGATTTATAGATTCTGCATCTTGTGAGTTCACGTCGGTCTTTTCTTTCTTATTGAGCTGACATGGGGGTGTCGGTCGTGAAACAAGCAGATATGCAGAAAAATTTTGTCCAGAAGCTAGAATGCTTGAGGAAATTGGTATATAGTCGTCTTCCTCAGCTAGAGAGTCGTGATTTCTTGCAGATTATGGGTAAATTAGCTCATTTTCATTATAATAGGAAGAAGTTTCTAGTTCTTGGGCTAGAGAAGGAGTTGTATGATTTTCTTATCAAAAGTAGCTATAACCCCTTTACGGTTTACAGATGGTTGCTTTTAGAAAAGATTCCGATTGACATCAAGTTCCAGATCAAGCAGAGGACTATATCGCAGAAAAAAGCGGTTTCTGAGGCTTTAAAGCGAAGACAGGAAAGGTTTGAAGATGTAACCCAAGTGATCAGGGATCATGGATTAAACCTTATTGCGAGGATGTGAAGATGAGATTCGGGAGACCAAATACAAAAAGAAAACTACCTAATGTTTTCAATAAAAAGCAATTAATGGCACTTTTTGAGCAGATTGATGATGCAAATATATTTATGGGCTGTATTATTGCCTTGTTTTGTGGTCTGCGTATAAGTGAAGTCTGCAATCTGAAAAAACAAGATGTTGATCTTGAAGCTGAAAGGGTAATTGTAAGACAGGGAAAAGGTAGCAAAGACAGAGTAGTGATGCTACCTGAAAAAGTCAAACCATTGATTGAGAAATGGTTCAGGCTTTCAGATGAATCAGAGTATTTTATTTCAAACTATTCTGGAAGACCATTTGCTAACAACATTTTAAGCAAGCATTTTAGAAAATATCTTCTGAAAGCTAAGCTTAGTATCGAGACTTTCAAAACACAACTTGGACAGCAAAGGTATGCTTACAGTTTTCATACATTGAGACATACCTATGCAACCTATCTACTAGAAAAAGGAGTCGACCTCTACTATGTTCAGAGATCTCTTGGGCATGTTGATATCCATACTACCCAAATCTATGCTTACATTACAAATAAAGACTTACAAAACAAGATAAACATGGCTTTTGGTACGAAGAGAGAGCCGAAGCAATCCACAAAAGAATCTACAATTGAACCATTGGAAGCACTCAAGATGAAGTATGTGGAGGGAGAGTTAAGTATGGAAGAATTCAAAGAGAAGTACGAGATGCTTGTAAAAATTGAGAAGCTGGAAAATAGCCTTATGTAATATAAGAAGTGATATTATACGGAGATTGAATAAGTGACTATTTTAGTGATTTTTTAGTCGGGAAATTCCTCAGACACCCGATCTAGGGGGGTGCGGAGTTTTAGCATCTTATCAAGATTTTTTGTCACCTGCTTTCTCTCACTGACTATTCCTAATTTCTTGTATTTAGCCACTTGGTTTCTATTTGTTACTATGAACATCCATCTGTTTTGATATTTCCTATTTAGATATTCTACTTTATCTCTAGCTTGGTCTTTCTTTTTCAGCAATGTTCCTGTCTCAACTTCCAGAGCGTAGATTTTCTTGTTATACTTGAAAGTAAGGTCTGCATCCTTTGTTAGATGCTCTTCTATGTTTTCAGCTTCATACCAATGTTCCAAAATCTGCTTTAATTCGTAAACCAAAAACATATGTGATTTTGAATGATTAAGTACGGGTTTGATATAAACCGAGATATTTCCTTCTTCCATAATTGAATATTGATTGGTTTGTTCGTATCCTTCTTCCAGAAGAAAATTTGCTTTTTCATCAGTAAGATCTGACTCTTCAAACACCTTATTTTCTTCAAGATTCATCTCCCCCTTTAGATCTTCCTTCCTTTCTTCTTCTGTTTGAGTCATCTCCTTTTCTTGCTTTATTAGATATTGAATGTTGTTATTAAGTTGACTTTTCTTCAGCTCAAGTTCTTGTATTTCTTCTTGGTGCTGTAATTTCTCAAGTAGTCTTTCAGCATAAATCATTTTTTCTTCGATTTTCTGATTATACATTTCTTTTAATTTTGGCAAGAATTCTGTATTCTTTATAATAGAAATTAACTCTAATAGTTCTGAAGATTTAGAGTAATCTAATTTAGCATTTAGGAATTTATCAATCAGTTTAGACTCTTCAAATTTTTTTATTCTTAACTTTCTTCTTTTATCCTGAAAATCAAATAAAAACTGGTGTATGGAATAAGCATAGTATTCCAAAATAATTAGGGTTAACACTAAATGTACCAAACCAAAAGGAGATGTGCTTATTTTTATGGATAATATAAATGGAAATGCTATGCCAAGCAAAGCTCCATGCTTAATAATAAAAAAGAAGATGTTTTTTGCCATTTTTAAAAATACCCCGTCAATAACTTGTTATTTGTATCTGGCTCATTCCATATTCTTTGAAAATCATCAATAACTCGCTTCCCTGAGTAGTTGAGGTAAATATCAGTAGTTGTTATGGAACTATGCCCTAGAATAGCCTGTAATGCCCTTAAATTGCCTCCTCTGTGAAGATAGGTTACTGCAAATGTGTGTCTTAGCACGTGAGGGCTTACAGTTTTTCTTATCCTTGCCTTGTCTGCCACGATTTTAACATATTTTTGGATTGTTCGCATGGCTAATGGAAATTTGGTATTATTGTGAGAAAAACAGTCTAATAGGAGTAGCCTTACTCTTTTACTCATTGGGATCACCCTACGCTTATTACCTTTTCCTATCAAGCTGATACAGTTTCTTTGCCAGGAGATATTTTCTTCTCTTAGGTTGGCAAGCTCTGATACTCTCATGCCAGTATCTAACAGACAGTTTATAACTAATTCTTCTTCAAAGAAAGTAGATGCTCTCCTTAAAGCCAACACTTCATCCTCTTCTAGAGGTTCACGCTTATATTCCAAGGTCATTTTATCACCACCTAATTTAAGGCTCCCATCGTTTATAAGCAACGTTCGGAGTATGTAATACATAAGGCTTGCATTGTATATAGAAGGATCTGCGAAGAGAGGGGGCGATGAGACGGCTCATTGCAAAGAAAATAGTAATATTTCGAAAGTTTAATAACAAAGTTTATAATAAAGGACTTTATTAGATTTATAAATGATTAAACCCTATTACAAGTCTGAAACTGTGCAACTTTTCCATAATGATTGTATTAGTATTCTAAACACATTACCTGAAAAATCTGTTGATATGGTTTTTGCAGATCCACCTTATTTCCTATCTAACGGAGGGATCTCTTGCAGGGCTGGTAAAATGGTCTCAGTTAATAAAGCAGACTGGGATAAATCTAATGGAATAGACAAAGATTTCAAATTCACTTATGAATGGATAAATGCATGTCGTAAGGTATTAAAAGATAATGGTACTATTTGGATTTCTGGGACAATGCATAATATATACCAAGTAGGATATGCGTTACAAAAGCTCAATTTCAAATTATTAAATGAAATTGCATGGTTTAAACCTAATGCACCA
This sequence comes from uncultured Methanosarcinales archaeon, assembly GCA_964510025.1. Classification (GTDB taxonomy): domain Archaea; phylum Nanobdellota; class Nanobdellia; order Woesearchaeales; family DATDXC01; genus CAZDZV01. Next base: position 67,129 of record CAZDZV010000006.1, on the reverse strand, counting down.
CCAAATTTAAGCTGCAGGTATTTTGCTCATGCACATGAAACTGTTTTATGGGCAAGAAAAGATGGGAAGATTCCTCATGTTTTTAATTATGATTTAATGAGGGAATGGGATGATAATATTGCTCCAAAAGGTAAACAAATGAGGAGCATTTGGCATATTCCGTTAACTCCAATGAGCGAAAAGACTCATGGAAAGCATCCCACTCAAAAGCCAATAGAATTATTGAGAAGAATTATCGCATCTTCAACAAAAGAAAATGCCGTTGTACTAGATCCATTTAATGGATCTGGTACTACAGGGGTTGTATCAAGTATGCTTAATCGACAATTTATAGGTATTGATAAAGAGGAGAATTTTTTAAAAACCACAATAAAAAGGATAAACTCTATAAAGAATAAGCTTATTTGACTATACTGGGGAAATAATGTTAAAGAAAATAAGTATAAGTAATTACAGATCAATAAGTAAGTTAAAGATTGATTTCTCTAATGATAACTATAAAATCATTTGTGGTTCAAATAATGTTGGTAAAACAAATGTATTACGAGCTATAAATTTGTTCTTCTCGTTAGACGAAAATAAATTTAATGCTAACGAGGATATTCCTCATCATATCTACTATGGAAAAAGAGGAGCAGGATTCAGAACAAAAATCACAGCTGAATTTGTTAATAAAAATCAAGATAGAATTACTATTTCTACAACATATAAAGAGCAGAAAAAGGGAATCAAATCATTAACGATAGAGGGCAAAATAAAAGTAAAAGGTAAACAAGAAACCCTAATGAGCGATAAAGATTGTAAAAATGTTCTAAATAAATATCAATTTATTATGGTCGAAGCTAGTAATATTGACACTTCTAAAGAGATTGCAAGGTTTGTTAGTAATGAATTATTAACTCCCCTGGATAATCTGAGAAAAAGAAAAACAAAACCAATGGAACATTTGAATACTTTTATTGAAGAATCTGAAAAGGCATTAGTAGAAATAAAAAAAGAACTTACTGAAAATATCAAAAAATATACAAATGGAATTAATGGGATAGATAATTCATTATGGAGGGCAGAAATTCTATTCCCAAAATACATTAACTTACGAGAAGTTTTATCTGATTTAATTGATTTTACTCTGATTGATAGCAATTCAAACAAAATTGAAACAAAAGGGAGCGGAATTCAGAGAATTGTTTTATACTCTTTAATCGAATATATATCTGATAAAACTGGAAAAGAGATTATCTGGGGGTTTGACGAGCCAGAAGCATTTCTTCAACCATCACTTCAGAAAAGGGTAAGTGATATCTTGTTTCAACTTTCAAAAAAATATCAAACCATTATTAATACACATTCTCCAAATTTTATACGGCTTGAGAAAGTGGAAGAAGTAGTTTTGCTAGAAGCAGATATACAATTAAAAGAATACATCAGGAAAAAAGACGAGAAATTCTATGAAGTAAATACAAGAATAAATAATGCTGCAGGTATTGAAAAAGTGTACATGGTCAAAGAGCACCTAGGAATTTCTAAGAATGATTCTTGGGAGATCTTGCCTTTCAATCTATTGGTGGAAGGACAGGAAGATAAAGATTATTTATTTGCATTATTTGAACAACTAAAAATTATCAAACCTAATATTCTTGTTGCAGGAGGGGTTGATAAATATAAAGGTTACCTACAATTTCTAGAATTGTTTTGCAATAATCTATCTTTTAAGCCAAAAATTATCGCACTTTTTGATTTTGATACAGCTGGAAAAAGTATATTTCAACAAATAAAGTCAAAAACATATAACTGTTTTAGTGTAGAATGTAAATATGTTAAGCGTTTTGATAATTATGAAAATAATGTAGCTAATTTTGAGATTGAAGATATTTTTGAACCAAAATTAATTTTAGAAACAATTAATGAATTTTTAAAAGATAAAAGAAACCACTATACTATTATGGCTTATGATGAATTTAAGGAAAGAACAAATCAGGCATATAATAATAGTGAAATTTTGAATTTTGCAACTGAAAAGATAAAAAGTAAAAATTCAGATAAAGAAGTGATTAATTTCTGTGATGAAGGGTTGAAAAAGTATATTTGTAAGATGATATGTGAAAAATTATTAGAAAAAAGTTATTTGGTAACAGACAATTTAAAAGTATTTGTTTCTGAATTGGTGGAGAATAAAAAATGAATATCCAAATCCCCAAATTTGTTAAATGGGCAGGCGGTAAAGGTCAACTTTTAGAACAGTTTGAGCCATTATTTCCAAAGAAGTTTAATCGCTATTTAGAGCCTTTTGTTGGTAGCGGAGCAGTTTTCTTCTATATAATTCAAAAGTTTAATCCTTCTGAAATTATTATTTCAGACATAAATGAAGAATTAATCAATGCTTACGAAACCATAAGGGGTGATGTAGAGAGATTAATAATTGAATTAAAACAGCATAAGGAATATCATATGGTTGAAGGCAAAAAATATTATTTAACAATTCGTGCAACAAATCCAAAAGAATTACCTTCTCTTGAAAGAGCAGCACGATTCATTTATTTAAATAAGACTTGCTTCAATGGACTATATAGAGTAAACTCAAAGGGAAAATTCAACGTTCCGATGGGTTCCTACAAAAATCCAGATATTGTCCAAGAAGATAGATTAAGACTAGTTTCAGAATTATTGAAAAATGTTACGATTAAAGTAATGTCTTTCGAAAAGGTTGTTAATCTAGCAAATAAAGGAGACTTTATTTATTTTGATCCTCCTTATTATCCACTTAAAAAAGGAAAGAGTTTTACAACCTACACAAAAGACACATTTTTAGAAGAAGAGCAGAAACAGCTTGCTGAAGTATTCAAAAAACTGGATGATAATGGTTGCCTTGTGATGTTAAGCAATAGCGATACAAAATTTATTAAAGAATTATATCCTAATTATGAAATCCATTTTGTTCAGGCAACAAGAATGATCAATTGTAATGGGGACAAAAGGGGAAAGATAAATGAAGTTGTCGTTACAAACTATTAAGGTGAAGAAATGAAATACTTACAAACATATGAAAAATTAAACCTAAAAGATGAGAAAGGGATATTTGACTATCTTGTACAAACTTTGACAGATTCCATATTTACATGGGATTATTTTGTTGATTTTGAGAAAGTTAAGAATAACACTCACTTAATTGAAAAAGAGCTAAATCTTCTTAATGTGTTAATTGGAAAAAGCGATATAGAAAAAGAATTCATTGAACTTATTACTGAATATCCAAATGTAAGAAAGGTTCTTCCAATTCTCATTGCTATCAGAAAAAGCAAATTAAAGGCAGTAAACATCATTGATGATTTTGAAGAGCTAAAGTCTGGTAGTAAACTGGAATTATTTAATCCTGATGTTGAGCTTACTTCAGATATAAGAGAAGACATACTAATTTTCTTTAAGGAATCGGGATTAAAAAGTATATTCAAAGATAAAAATGTTAAGAATATTGTTGACTATTGCTTTGGTGTCGAAGTAGGAATGGATACAAATGCAAGAAAAAACCGTACAGGTCAATCAATGGAGAGCATTGTTGAGAAGATAATACTGAAATTCTCAGAGAAAAATAACTTGGACTACATTCCGCAAGCAACACAAAAAAAGATCAAGGAGAAATGGAATTTTGATATTGAACTTGATAAAACCAATCGAATATTTGATTTTGCAGTATTTGAGAAATCAAAAAATAAGATTTTTGTAATTGAAACCAATTATTATAGTGGCGGTGGGTCAAAATTAAAGTCAACAGCTGGTGAATATCAGTACTTATCAGACTTCTTAAGAAAACAAGGAATCGACTTAATTTGGATTACCGATGGTCTTGGATGGAAAACAACAAAGAAATCATTATTTGAAACTTTTCTGCATAATGATTACTTGATAAATATCGAATTAGTAAAACAAGGAATCCTAAAAGACATCATAATTTAGAGGGATTTGTCGACTCACAAATTCCCCAAAATAAACACAGCTTTTATATATTATCAAAGCATTATCTTGCCTATATATAAATAAAATGGGCTCAATGAAAATAGAAAGCCGATGTGGGCCGATCAAAGAGAAGCACAGAGTCGTTATTCATGTCTTGCATGAAAGACGCATTAAAGCCTAAAATTGCAGAATTCTAGGTTTGTAGGGCAGTCATCACTTAAAAGTGATAACTAAATACAAACATTTATATAGTAAAGCTTTATACATATCCTGTATGCCAAATAAGATTGCAGTGTTTCATCCTAGAACTGAGTTAGCGGATCTTTACATAAGTACGCTGAAGGATGCTGGTTATGATGCTGTTGCAGAAGCTGTTTCAGCCGAAACAACCCCTGAGTCTGTAGCTGATAGGGTAAGGGAACTAGATCCACTGATGGTTTTCTTAGCTGTAAATTATAGCACAAAAAGATTAGTTCAAGGAGAGCCTGTTGATAGCAGGAGAATCCAGATTGTACATCCAAGAACAGGAAACACCCTGTCTTATTCTCATGATGAATCAGGCATTGAAACCCTGGCTTTGCTTGGGAGAGATGCTGCTACCCAACGTATTGCTGTTGTGATGGTGACAGGCGGCGGGGACGAATTCAGGGACGCATGCGATATTCTTAGAGCAAGAGGCTATATAGGCAATGGGTTTCCAGGAGCTGAGGGCCTGGTGCAGCTAGTAGGTGTTCTCGAGCAAGCTAGAAATAACCCTTATATACTTTAATTATAGTCCCGCCACACATGCTTGCATTTCGTGCACTTAAGAAATTTGGTTGCGGGCTCATCTGAAGCTCTGGTCTGCACTTCCCAGAAATAAGCCTCATTGTTCTGGCATTTTGGGCATTCTGCCTTCATCTTAGGCAGGGTCTCAAGGCTTTTATCATCATCAATAAGCTCTACTTCTTTAGTATTATCCACCACCTCCTCACGGATTATGGTAGATTCCTGGTTTTTTGCCTTATAGCCGCAGGAGCACTTAACTACTGTCTTTTTACCTTCTTTTTTTGGCACCAATATTGAACCGCATTTTGGACAAAACATATTCTCACCTTGTAAACAACTGGATAAGCTCCACAAACCATATCTTGATATAGCCTAGCAGGGGAACCCGAAATACTGCCTTACCGATGATCCGTTCTTCTCCGATAGTTGTCTCATCCAGATACGGCGATTTTATAGAGCCGATATTATTATCCCCTTTTGTCTGAAACAGGTAATCATTATCCTGCTCCCATTTCTTCACTACCCTATGTATTATGGGGTCAGGTCTTTTGCTCTCAAAAACAATCACTTCCCCTATTTTTATATCTTTTGTTTTTATGCCCCTAAGTATCATTATGTCGCCTTTATTAAAGCCATCTTGAAAATCGAAACCTGCAAACTGCTCTTTGGTGATCCCAGCACTAACATACCATTCCCCATTTGATTCCCACCAACCGTCAAAAGCCTGGTCATGTTCCATAGATCCTGAAACAACAGCAACAATAGGATGAGATGTCGAAAGAACAAAACCCAGGCCGGGATACACAATAAACTTGATGAGTACAAAGGCCAGGATTATGTTCAGAATCCAGCTCAGGAGACTGTCATCCTCCCATATAAACTTCCAGGTTTTTTTGACACCTTTTAAAAAATTATTTTTTTTGCCCATCCTTATGATTGGTTCACGGCCTAAATAAAAAGCTTTCTATTTAGGGAGATTCAGTTAAAAATATAGATAGTTATTTAAAAAAAGATATATCAACAATATCATGGAAAAAAATCCGCAATATTTTGAGGGAATACTGCAGCTAAGAAATCCTGATGAAGAAGCATTCAGGTTTATCAAAAACCAATTTAAGAACAACGAGAAAGCATGGATTGCCAAGGTTGAGAAGCTGAAGACAGGGGTGGACTATTATATATCTTCGAACAGATTTCTGCTTTCCCTGGGCAAGAAGCTGAAGAAAAGCTTTAAAGGAGAGCTGAAGATTTCGAGAAGACTGCATTCAAAGAACAGGCTTACCAGCAGGCAAGTATATAGAGTAACTGTCTTGTTCCGTTTTTATTAGACTTTTCTGCTTTTCTGATAGTTGTTGACAATATCCTTTATCAGGTCCTGATCGCCTTTTAGCGCATTAAACCTGTCTTTGTCGGTGATAGCAAAATAACTGTTTTCCTCGATCCTGATTTTCCCCGAGTCAATAAAAACAAAAGGCAGCTTTTCCTTTATTTTCCTACTGACCTTTTTCTTATAGAATATATAGTTTACCTTATCTCTTATTTTGTCAACCACGCTGTCGCTTATTATGTCCGGGTCTTTAACCAGCAGGACATCACCTTCGGATATATTCAGAATCTCCTCCTTTTTCTGAAATTCCTTGGTACCTAAATTGTCTAATTTCTTCAACAGGATATTTGAACCTACATTTGATAAGAAATAGATCAAGGTAGTTATCTCATCCTGCATTTCCTTTATTCCGTTCTCCTTTTGCCTGATCTGGCTGTCATAGACCTTTAGTCTTCTTTCCTTGAAGGTCAATAAGGACTGCAACTTATCATCCAACTGAGATCTTGTGGCTTTCTGAAACATATATGTATAGTCCTTCTTTATCTGTTTCAGCCTGTCCCTTAGCTTGTTATTCTGATTTCTCAGCAATTCAATATCTTCTAGTGCATCCTTATATTTCCTGTATAGCTGGAGGAAGTCTTTTTCAGACAACTTTTTCTCATCAACAACATCCTTAATTATCTTCACTTCCTCTTTTTCAGGCTCTTCGATGATATCGGCCGCATCTTTTATATTAAGCTCTTTTCCGACCACAAATTCTATAAGCTCGTTCCTTATCTTCTCTTTGCCATAGTGTTTCACGAAGATATCTATCTTTTTTAGCAACGGGCTTACCTTGTTAAGAGCAAAGAAGGCAGATGCAAGGGCATCAATCTCATGCTGGTTGTTAGTATCATATTCCTTTACCAGTCTCCTTTTCTCTTCTACCTTGAGATCGTAGCTTGGGGACACTACCTTCGCACCAACCTTCACAGCCACCTTTTGCACAAATTCCGGCGTATGCTCTTTATCTCCGGTAATAACCAGCGGCTTGCCCAAACCAATCAGGTGAGCAATCAGGGTGCTAAGATCAATATTTTTTTTTGAGAATACTCTGACCAGATTACCCGCTGTATCGATAGCTGCATAGGCTAGAGTAGTGCCAGGATCAATGCCAACAATAAGCAGCTTTTTTTGCATCTATGATCAATGTTGCAGCTTGTTTTATAATATTTTTTGTTTATCTTTAATTACTCATCTATAAGTATCATAAAATTTATAAGTATCTACTTATTCCTATAAGATATGTATGAATATCTGGAGCTACTAGTCCATATCGCGAAAAAAGGCGGATTTTTTGGCAAGTTTGAAACATCCACTATTAAGTTAGCCAAAAAATTTGGTTTATCCCAACAGTCCATAAGCAGAAAATTGCGGGAAATGGAGCAGTCTGGGCTCATAAGACGGCTAGCATCTACAAGTGGTGTTGTATTAAATATTGATGAAAAAGGCAGGAGCTTCTTAAAAGAACACTATTGCAGGATAAGAAAATTATTTGATGCTAAAGATTCTTTAGAAGGTTCTGTGAAATCAGGAATAGGAGAAGGGTCATATTATGTATCCCAATTAAATTATCAGAGGCAGTTCAACAGCAGACTCGGGTTTGAGGCCTATCCAGGCACACTAAATGTCAAGATAGACAAGGAATCGCTTTTGTTGTTTTTATCTGACCTAGAAGAAATAAAAATATCAGGGTTTAAAACAAAAGAGAGGACATTCGGTTCATTGAAATGCTACAAGATAAAGCTAGGGGGGAAACAAGCAGCTATAGTTGTTCCTGAAAGAACCAGGCATGGCGAGGATATTATTGAGATAATCTCGCCTGTTAATCTTAGAAAATACCTAAAGATCAATGAAAGTGATACTGTCATTATAACGAAATAATCTGGGGGTGCAGCATGATTAAGATAGGCATAGCAGATACAATGTTCGCCAGGGTGGACATGTACCATATAGTGAGGAAGGCTGTAGACGATAGTATGCTAAGCGGAATCAAGATTGAGAGGTATACTGTACCGGGCGTTAAAGATCTGCCTGTCGCATGCAAGAAGCTTTTTGAAGAGCATAGCTGCGATATATGTATGGCTTTGGGGATGCCAGGGGATAAGCCAGTTGACAAGACATGCGCGCATGAGGCTTCTCAGGGCATAATCACTGTCCAGCTTCTGGCCAACAAGCACATAATCGAGGTTTTTGTGCACCTGGATGAGGCACAGGGCGACAAGGAACTTTATGATATTGTCTACAACCGGACCTATGACCATGCCTTGAATACAATAGCGCTTGCAACAGGAAAGGACAAGCTAAAGATGAAGGCAGGCAAGGGCGTCAGGCAGGGCAAATCAGATGCAGGTGGAATCAGATGACCAGGATGCAGCTGCTGACAGGAAGAATCCGAAACAGGAATTTCTTAGCAGAAAGGGAGATAGCGAGATATGACATAGACAGTCTATATTCGGAAGAAAGAGCCTACAGAACAGGAAGACAGCCGGTACCTAGAGATTCAGACTTTTTACAAAGAAGAACAATGGCAACTAACTTGGTTAGAACAAGAAAGCGCAAAGCTTTAAGAAAGGCAATTTCAGAAATGCTACCTAAGGCCGATATTGGAGTGTATCAAACGGAGCTAACGGCTCTAGTAAGGGCATATTCCCAGCCAAATACCGACCTGACACCCGGCAATCTGGCTGCTCTGGCCCAAGCCGGCTATGCGTCTTTCTATTATCGTGACGGAAGATACTTCACCCGATGGGACGGAAATGGATTCGACGTCACTGATTTCTTGAAAGTGAATTTAGCATATATCTTCGGGGTCAGGGGTGCAAGGGTTTATGATTATGATAAGTACCTGATCAAATTCAGAGATCAGGTGGAGGCAAAAAAATGAACGAAAAGCTAGGATTTGTGGTCTCAGACTACAACGCAGATATAACCCATCTTATGAGCAAGATTGCACAAGAGCATGCGGGATTTTTGGGAGCAACGGCAGCCAAGACAATAAGGGTGCCAGGAGCTTTTGATATACCCCTCGCGGTAAGCAAGCTTGTCAAGAGGAAAGAAATTGACGGGGTAGTCTGCTTAGGCGCGGTTGTAGAGGGAGATACAGACCATGATCAGATCGTGGCCAATAACGCAGCAAGAAAGATCGCAGACATAAGCGTACAGTCAGGCAAACCGGTGTCTTTGGGAATTTCAGGACCCAAGATGACCCGGGCAGACGGCATAAAGAGAATAGAAAGCTATGCAAAAAGAAGCGTTGAATCTGCGCTTAAGATGATAAGAAGGCTAAAATAGCAATATTTTTATATCTTGGTTTCAATATTGAAGAAATATGAAGATGACCAAGGTACAAAAGTACATCCTTTACGCACTGGGCAAATGGTTCCAGGAAGCCAATAAAAGGATAAAGGACAGGCCCCTTGTTGTCTCGATTAACAAGGTCAGCTTTATTGAGATTGTCAAGAAAGCTAAAATTGCGAAGAAACAGGAGAGGGCATTATATAAGAATCTAGAGATACTGCAGAAAAAAAAACTGGTCAGCTATGAGAACAAAGAGCTGAAGCTGACTGCAAAGGGGGAGAGATTGTTCAGAAAAATAGAATCAGAGGTTATCCCTTATTTCAAGCTAATAAAAACCCTAAAGGAAAAGGATCCGATAAAATATACGAGAAAACTACAGACCGTGTTTAAGTGAAGCATATATGTTTTCTATGATTTTTGTGACTGTTTTTGCAACTATTTTCATATCCAGAAAAAAATTGGCTTTTTTGCTGTATTTTATATCCATCTTTATCCAGTCATCAAACCTTATATTGTGCATCCCCGATATGGCCCAAAGAGATGTAATCCCAGGATAGCCCTTAAAACGCTCAAGCTGCCATTCTTTATACTCTTTTACCTCTTCAGGTGTAGGCGGCCTAAACCCAACAATGAACATGTCACCTTTCAGGACGTTGAAAAGCTGAGGTAGCTCATCCAAGCTCGTCTTTGCAAGGAAAAGCCCTATTTTTGTGTATCTTGGATCTTTTCTAATCTTAAAAACAGGCCCGTCAGTATAATCAAGCTTCTTGTACCTGTGCTTGATCTTTTCGGCATCTTTAACCATTGTGCGAAATTTATACAGGGTAAATTTTTTCTGCCTATGGCCTACCCTCCGCTGACTAAAAAAAACAGGGAAGCCTGAATCTGCCACTATAAGGGCCGAAATTGTGATGAAGACCGGCAGAGAAACAGCTAAAGCTATGGCAGCTATCCCAAAATCCAAAACCCTTTTCAGAATGCCCATAATCTTCGCCTAGGCAGGTAGTTTATAAATTTTTCTTCAGCAGTTCAACATACTGCCCGGTAATCTTCTTTCTGGAAAAATGTCTAGCAGCATAATCCCTTGAGTTTTTGCCCATTTCTTTCTGCAATTTTTTGTCGTTCTTCAGGGCCAGAATAGCTCTTTTTAGGCTATCTGGTTCTCCAGGATTTACAACAAACCCGTTCCTTGACCTGGCAATTATCTTTTTAATCTCCGAATTTCTTGATACAGCAACTATTGGCCTTCCAGCAGCCATCAGGTCAAGGATCTTGCTCGGCATAACATAATCGTCATCTTTCTGGTTTGTAAGCACCAATGCTATATTTCCGGAATTCAGAGATTCATTGATCCTTGAGTTTGGCAGATAATCATGATAAAAAATATTGTCTGCCTTGGTTATTCTGCCCTTTTGCGCCCCATTACCTATAAAAAGAAATCTTATCTGGGGCAAAAGCTCCGCAGCCTTAAGTACAGTATCAAAATCCATGTACCTGCCGAAATTACCTGAGTATGATACAACGAAGCTATCTGAAAGCTTGTTTCTTCTCAAGAATTCGTTTTCTTTTCTTTTGATGGGGTAATAGACATCTGTGTCAGTCCAATTCGGGATAGTCACTATCTTTTTTCTGACCTTGCTTTCCAGCTTTTTGCTCATAGATGCAGTTAAAGTAATAATGCACCTGGCGTTATCAAGCACTTTCTTGGCTATCTTGTTGAGCATCCGGAAGAAGGGGCCATCATATGACATTAGACCGGAGGAACACATAAGTTCGGGCATAATCTCATAGTTTATTATGATGTAATCCTGGTTTCTTATTTTCCTTAAAAGGAGAGCAGAGAGCTGAAGCGAAAATGGAAGAGAGGGGATTATATTCATCTTTTTTTTCGAAAAAAGCAAGATAGCAAATATTGATATTCCAAAGCTAACCTCATTAATGGCCCTCAATAAGAGATTATCCTTATCGAACGAGGTGCATAAAACCCTTCTGATATTTCTGCGCTTTTCAGGCTTTTCTCTGCAGTAATACTGCGGATTAGCTGTGTATACCTGAACGTCTATGCCGGCAGCTGTAAGATCCTCTGCTAGCCCGGTCATCTTTTTAGCCACCGCACTGTAGTCTGGGAAGAAATCCCTTGTAAGAATATTCACTTCAATCAAGATATCGCTATTATCTCTCCATTTAAATCCATAATATCGGTCTTTACTGTGAGGGGATTTCCGATCTTAACGAGCTGCCCGTTATAATAGTAATCCCTGGATTTCGATGCTTTTATAAGGGTCTCCAGGGTGATATCCTTGTTTATCGGATGCTCTTCTGTCAGCAGCTGGCCATCTTCTGTAGTCAACAGCAAAATGTGGGGCTGGACTGTCTTGCCAACTATCTCAGCTATAACTTCATTGTTGTTGTTTTTCTCTGTCATGCCTTCCTGTATACTGTTGAATATTTCCGGCTCCAGATTTTCTATTTTCAGTATTATTGTTTTTTCGTGAAGCCTGGATTCTTCAGGAAGCCCAGTCCCGATATTCAATATCTTTACCCCAAAATTAATTTGGGGACTTTTTACAACCAGCCTATTGTTTATCTTCAAAGGTACCCCCTGAAACATCTTTTCTTTGGCTTCATTGTCATAGGTGGTTAAGTTAAGGATGATGACAGTTGTCATCTGGTCTACCATCATCTGCCTTATCTCCTGAACCTTGATAATCGCATTCTTATCTTCAATAGTCCCCAGATTTTCGATACGATTGACAAACCAGTCCGGAATATCTATTCCACATTCTTTTGCGTGATCTGCCTCATCCAAAGTGCACAACTCCCCTATGACAGAATCCCAGCCATCATATATCCTGGTTTGCCGGTTTGCAGTTGCATCGGTTATGGTCTCGGCTGCCTGCTCAATGATATTGCTGTCAAGATATATGACATTCACCCCAAAATTAATCGTCGGCGTAGCGAATACAAATCTTCTGTTGATCTTCAGCTCTTGGCCCAGAAAGGTAAGCTCATTGTCCTGAAGCTGTGCCCTGACCTCAAGCGTGAGAACAATCTTTTTGGCTTCTGTTTCACCTATGGCTTCTATCTTATCAACCTTGGCTATAATTTCGCCCTTGCTTCTCATAGCCTGTCCGATGTAGATATTGTCGTAAAAATATTCTGGCAATGAAGAGCCACAATCTCTTGTTTTCAGGCTGGAATCAACATTGCAGAGCTCACCTTTTATCTTAACAAGAACCTGTTCAGGCTCGGAAAGTGTCCAGTTCCTAGCTATATGGATAGTCCCCTGCAACAGAAGCAAAAAAACCAGTATGACTATCATCAGATCAAATATGTTTATCCTTCCCAAGACTTTCCCTTTATCATCCACTAACTTCATCTTATCTCCTGAATCTAGCGTATTTTATAAAGATTTTCCTTTCTAGAATTTTCACATCCACCAGGAACCGGAACCAGAAAGACTGGAGTATGCTGTATATAAATCCCGCCCGTCCATCTAAAAAGCCCAGCCGCACGATGTAGCTGTAACCAAAGAAGATAAAAGGCCTGACAAGCGGCGGTAGCCTGTAATACACATTATTCTTTATCAGCCTTTTCCTTATTCTGGGATCCTTGTTAAGTTTCCCAGGCAGGCTCTTGCATAAAGAATTTCCAGACAAGAGCTCCTCTGCTTCTGCTGTCGACCATCGATTATGATTATCTATCCATTCTTCTACAGATTTTTTGGGAACATCCAATATGTAGCCGTCCAATCTTGCGAGATTGCCTTTTGCGATAAAATGCTGGTCATACAACCTGTCCTCACAATATCCGGTCTTGACCTTAAAAAGCCTCAGGTGCCAGTTTGGGTTCATGTGGCCAAATCTGATTGGCTTGCCCATAAAATAAGTAAGCCTTTTCATAAGATAGCCGTCATTATCTGATTTTTTTGAGAAAGCTGCCTGGATGCTGTCAGCCAGTTTCTTGGAGATTATCTCATCACTATCGAGATGCAGAACCCATTGAGTTCTTACTTTCTGCTGCGCCCAGTTCCTTTGCGTCGAGTAATCCTTGAACGTATGCTGCAGGACTTTGCATCCGAGAGACCTTGCAATCTTAACAGTGTCATCCTTGCTGTATGAGTCCACAACCAGTATTTTTTCAGACAAATGCCTGCATGAAGAAACAACTTCGTTGATTGTTCTTGCTGAATTGAATGTGAGAATGACTATAGTAAGATTATATAACATTTCTTTTCCTAATCTCAGTGCACGGATTTCCAGCGCAGACTGTCCATTTCTTAATATCTCTAGTCACAACAGATCTAGCTCCGACAACTGCCCCTTCGCCGATGCTGACTCCCGGATGTATGAATGCATCAGCGCATATCCAGGCCCTTTTTCCTATGGTAACTGGCTTGATGATGACCGGAAACGCCTTTTTCTGATAATCATGTGTGCCGGTACATATATGGGACCCTTGTGAGATTACTGTGAGGTCACCTATGACTATCTCTGCCTGGTTATAAAGCTTCACATCATCGGCTATGCCTACAAAATCACCTGTTTTAAGGTTCCACGGGGCCCATATTGCTGCTCTTGGGTATATGTGGCAGCCTTTGCCGATTTCTGCCCCGAACAGCCTTAGCAGGATAGAGCGCCACTCATGAAAAAACACCGGAGATAACCTGAACATAACATGATATACCAGATTCCAGACAGCTCTTCTAAACCTGTTGCTCAAGCTAAAACTTGGGCCGGCAGATGCAACTGTCCCTTTAAGCAAGTCTTTCATAGGTTCCATGTCAAATGCCTTTTAATCGCACACTTCAAAAGCCTCAACGGAAAGCTTGATGAGCAGAAGATCTTTGGCCTTAAATATCTTCCGCTGAATAAACGTACTAGTCCCTTGATTCTTGCCTTTATCCTTACAACGATATATATAATGATATTGTGCTTGGAATAAAGGGGCATAAAATCAAGTTTTCCGGCCAACACATCAGCCCTGTGTATACCTTGGTTTCCTGTTTTATTCTGCCTGTGTTCAGGATTCGGAAGCCCGCCATGCTCGCCATAGTTTCTGAAAGCGATATAGTTTTTCAATCCTTTCTTTATAAAATAACCGTCTATATCTGAATCAAATGGATAATACTTTCCCTTCATAGTTTTTTTCATTTTTTTGGCAAATTCGATTAGAAGCGCTGCGCTTTTTTTGTTTATTATATATGCAACTAGGGAAGTTGCACCACCTTCTATATAGCCTGTGTCTGAAGCACTATAAATCCTTGGTCCGCAGTAATAAATCCAGCAGATTCCAAAATCCTTTTTTGGATCAAATGGTAAAGAAAAGTCTCCAAAATTACTAACAGGTACAAAATCCTCTTCAACTATCAATGTAAATTCATTGTTCAGTGCTTTTTTCCATGCCCTTTCGTGATTAAGCAAGCATTTGTATATGTTTGAATATTTATTCCAACTTTTTTTAGGTTTTTGTCTTAATTCTTCTACATCTAAATTGTTCTTTGTTAAACTCTTGGATAATTCTTCAGTGGATGAGCTATGACAAATGATATATGCTTTATCAACAGCATCTTTAATTTTTGTCATTTTCCTATCAGAAAAAACTTTTTTGGGTATCTAAATAAAAAATAAAAAGGGCTATAAAAACTGTACAGATATAAAAAAAATTCAGCCTTCAGCAGAGCATCTTTTATTATTTTGGCTCGGAACCTGAGCATAAATTTCATCATCTTTAAAAAATCTGAAATACAATATCCCACTATGGCCACAGGTCTAGCCAATACATATTGTCTCAACATCCTGGTTATGTATTTGCATAATCCAATCCCTTTCATCAAGTTAATGGCATATTCTGGCTCAAGCCTTGCAGCAGGTATTATATGTGTAATTTCCATCCTTGGATTGTACCATATTCCATAGCCTTTATTCTGTATTCTAACTAATAGCTCTATATCTTCACCAGCTAGCCATGTTTCCTTTGTTCTTCCAGTTAGCAATAAAGGTGATGCGGGCCATATATCTTTTCTTACCACAAGACCAGCACTAGGGGGCAAGACAAATTTTTTAGCTTCAGAACAATAAGCATTTTCCCCTTTTTCCATAATCGCAAAATACATCTTTATGCTATCGAAATTTTCAGGCGGCATTTTTTCATATCTTGCTTTGATCCTACTCCCCCATGCTCCTGCTTCATGATGTTCAGACCCAAATCTATAAGCTTCCAGGATCCAGTTCTTCTCAGGAATATTATCATCATCAAGAAACCCAATAATCTTGCTTTTTGCATTTCTTACACCAGTTTCCCTCGCATACGCTGCGCCTTGTCTTTTTTCAACAAGATACCTTAATTTATTGTCCATATCCCATTTTTTCTGAAATTCTTCGACGATCTTCGGCGTAGTGTCTGTGCTGTTATTATCTACGACAATAACCTCCCAGGATATCTCCTTTAGGCCTTCCTGATTCCTCAAAGCGTTTAACACTTCGGGCAGGTACCTTGAGCCGTTATATGTCGGGATGACTATTGAGATGTCTTTTTTCACATTCATTTACTGACAAGCCTAATCAACTGGCTGATATTCTTGTTTATATCAAAGTTAGACTCAAAACAAATTTTCGCTGACTTAGCCATCTTTTTCTTTTTCTCTTCACTAGCTAGATGCCATCTTTTCAACAATTTTGAAGTTCCTTCAAGGCTATCATTCTCAACAAAACCCGCACTGAAATCATAAATCTTCTTCCATATATTCACCTTATCTGAAATCAAGACAGGCAATCCACATGCCAAAGCTTCTACTACTGCAATCCCAAAGTTTTCTTGATGAGAAGGAAGAATAAATGCATCTGATGCATAGAAAGCACCCCATTTTAGGTCGTTTTCGAGCATCCCTGTCCATGTAATTTTGTGGCTGATACCGAGTTTTTTTGCAAGCCTTTTCATCCTATTGCCGTAGGCTGACTCAGGACCGGCAATGATTAAGCGGTAATCGGAGCTAAGTTCTGCGAATGATTTCACCAGGTTATCAATGCCTTTTTTTTCGTGTATGCGTCCCAAAAAGAGGATTAAATTCTGGTTTCTAGGTATTTTGTATCTGTCCAAAAAGCCGGCAACAAGATGAGATTTGTTGACAGGCGGCTTAAAGATGCCATGACTAATTATTTTTGAATTCCATCTATTTGGCCAGAATGATTTTGAGGCTAACCGGGCTTCTTCCTTGCAGTTAAAAACAACCGCTTCTGCGTCTTTTAGTATTCTGTATTGGATAGGCCAATAAATTGACTTCTTTAAATGCTTGATAAGATAGTTTTTTTTAAACCAAGGATCCAGCATTCCATGTGCATAGATAAAATACGGTGTTTCGGAATTTTTTAGGATGAGCCATACAGCAAAACCCACATATTGCCATATGCCATTGACTATAATGCAATCATAGCTGACTGCATTCTTTCTTAGCCAACCTAGAAGCCTTTTAGAAAATGCATATCTGGTGATTGCTGGACCCAAGGCATATATCTTGCTTTTGAAATCCCTTAGCCATGGAGATTTTGGTTTATCAAGACAGAGTATTTCTATAGTATGCTTGCTGGACAGTATCTTTTCCAGTTGCTTTAGGGATTCAGCAGTGCCGCCTGTTCTAGGATTCAGTGATGATATCACTTCCAGGACTTTCATTCGTAGTGCAACCTCAATTGATTAAAATTATCAATATATTCTGATGGGTTGTCAATACTTGTCTTTCGATAATCTGAACTGACCTTAGCAGAGGGGAGGCCCAAAAATGCAAATATCTTGTCTGATGTTTTTTGATGGTCGGTTGAATGCAAAAGATCTTTTTCATAATTAACTGTATGATGGCGGAAATGCTTGAGCAGATCATTCTCTGCCTTTAGCAACTTTCTTGAATAATTAATCCGATTTAGCGTCTTTTGGATATCTACCTTTATTTTCGGTATCTCAGGATTCTTATCTTTTGAATGAAGCCTTGTCAATCCAATTTTCTTGTAATAGTCTACCACTTCTGCGGAAAGGGACTGTCTTAGCTGGTTTTTTCTGATTAGGTGGATCATCTTAATATCTGCATTATCCAGAGAGCAAAAGAATTGATACATTTTGCTAAAATCATATTCCTTTCCATCATCGTACAACCTAAACTTGAATCCCCTGCAGAATTTACGCGTATTTGCTTTTTGCTGGGTTATTTTATGCTTCAAATTATCTATCTTAAAAAAGCTGTGATGGTCTACTTTAATATTCGGGTGTGAACCTAATAAGTCCATCAATAATGTACTGCCTGTCCTTGCTTGACATACAACTATAAAGTATTTTAGACCTTTTTTAGTTCCTGAAAAGTATTTAAGGCCATAAAAAAAATCTTTTATGCCATGGTATTTTTTTCGCACATATTCACTCTTTTTTAGCATGTTGATTAACATCTTGTTCCTACTAAACTGAACAAACCTACAATCCTTTCTTTAATTTGTATCGTACTTAGTTTCATCTTGTTGTAGCTTGAGCTATTATATCCTTCATTTAGACAATGTAAAGAATCCTCATTTTTTCAATGACTTGTAGATTTTGATATAACCATCTATCATGTAACTCGGTTTGAAACTTGCAGCGTTTTCTAAACCTTTTTTTATTTTATTCCTTGCTTTCGCCAAATTATTGATAATAATATCCGCACATTGTCTGTGGCTCTCGGGATTCTGAAAATATATAGCGCCATCTCCTGCAACCTCTTTCATCGGATTTCTGTCAGTGGTGAAGACAGGACATCCGCATGCCTGGGCCTCAATTATAGGCCAACCAAAACCTTCTTCCAGAGACGGAAATATCAGCGCTTCAGCATTAGAATACAATGCCCCCAGCTCATTATCGTCAGCTGATGTGATTTCTCTTACAGGTAAATTATGTTTAGCTACAAAATCCTTCATGCCCCTTGAAAAAGAAGCGCCCACCATCACCAAGCCGTAACCTGGCAGTTCTAGATCGCTAAATATCTTTAAAACGCCGATCCGGTTCTTATACCAATTGTTATTGCCTACATGCAGAAAGTAAGGGATATTGACTTTAAGCTTCCTGAGATATCTTTTTGATACTTTTTTTGGCATCGGCTTAAACACCTGTCCATTATAAACCAAGCTAATCCTGTCTATACGTAGTATTTTTAGCAGATCCGATTTGGTTTTTTTTGATATGCATACGACATAGTCAGATTTTTTTATGCCGAAGGCTATCAGCTTCTGGAATATTCTTCCAGTTAAATGAAGCTTATTTTCTTTTATCTTTCCTAAAGCGCATCTGATAGCCATTGTGTCGTGGCAGGTAACCACACACGGCGTTCTTCCGGTAAATAACGAGTAGATGGAATTACCATGGTCGCAAATATGCACAAGGTCGAATTTTTTCGCTTGTCTGATCAAATAGAAGGGATAAACAATAAACTTATCAATATATGCTAGCCATTTACCGAGCCCCTTATTGGTATCTGCAAAAAATTTTCCAAAAATCGCTGTAGGTATAGCTAAAATAGCATAATGCCCTCTTTTTTCCAGCCCTTTTTTCATCATAGTGGCAAATCTTTGCATGCTTTTTTGATTATTGGCAGCATAATTGCCTATCAAGAGAACTCTTAATTTATTATTCAAACTTCTGCTCCTGCCAATATTGATAGAATCTGCCTTTTTTTCCAAGCAGTTCCTTGGGTTTTCCTTTTTCAATTATCTTGCCTTTCTCAATGATGATAATCTTGTCAGCGTTCTTTATAGTCGAAAGCCGGTGTGCGATGACTATAGAGGTTCTCCCCTTCACAGCTTCGTAGATAGCTTCCTGAATGAGCTTTTCTGTTCTGGAGTCCAGGGAGCTTGTGGCTTCATCTAGTATCAATATATCGGCGTTCTTCAAGAGGGCTCTTGCAATCGATATCCTCTGCTTTTCACCTCCAGAAAGCTGCACTCCCCTATCACCTATAACCGTTTCAAAGCCACGCGGAAGCTTCTTGATGTAGTCATAGATCCGGGCCTTTTTTGCTATCCTAGCCAACTCCTGCTGAGACACCTGTCTGTCTATTCCGTAGGTCATATTTTTTCTCAATGTATCATTGAAAAGCATAGTATCCTGGCTGACAAGGGCCATATGCTTTCTTATCGATTTTAACGTGAACTCCTTGATATCCCGCCCATCTACAAATATAGAACCTTCAGGGCATTCATAAAATCTCAGAAGAAGATTGATTATTGTTGTCTTACCTGAGCCAGTTGGCCCTACAATAGCCGTCATCTTTCCTTTTCTGATAGAGAAGGATATGTCCTTGATTATGGGAACTTTTGAGTCATAATGGAAGCTTAGCCTACTCAGCTTAATCTCTGATTCCAATCCATTGAATTCTTTTCTTCCTCCTTTTACATAATGCTTATTCTTCTCACTGAGAATATGCATTATTTCTTGCACCTGTCCGGAGGCTTTTGCCAATGATCCCTTGAAGCTGTTAAAGATACCAAACGTGCCCATGGATTTCTTCAACAGATAAAAAAATACGGCAAACCCGTAGATATCACCTGTCTTAGTTTTTATAAACAAGAAGGCCATGGCTGAGATTACCAACAGTACTGCTATCAAGGTTATAACTTCCTGCATTGGCCCTATCAGGTCGTATTTTTTATCCATACTGAAGTCCCATTTTGACATTTCTTCGCTCATTTTGTCAAAGTTCTTCTTTTCCTCCTCCTCTTTCGTATATGCCTTTATAATCGGTATAGACGAAAGCACGTTGAAGACTGCCCTGTTCATCCTCTTCCTAGCATCTGCCGAGAACTTTGAGGTTTTCTTTATCTTCGCAATCAGATATTTCAGTGATAGGTTCAGGACCGGAAATATCAGCAGAATGAATACAGTCAATCTCCAGGATATGGAAAACATCATAATAAAATACACAAGAAGCATAGCGGAGCCGTTCATGAGGTGGGAGATAGAGCCTAGCTGACCTATGATCGAGTTTGTATAGCTGAGCAGTATGCTTTGCAGATGGCCCTCATTATTCCTGTCATAAAAAAGCTTGCCAAAACTTAGATATCTATTGAATATGTGCTTTCTTGCTTTATGCGCAGCTTGCCGTATTTGATATCTTACTATGACGGAAGATAGATAGGTGAAGACATTTTTTAAGACTGCTGAGATGAATATGATCAGTACAAGAGTCACAAAGATCGCCCTATTATGCGCTAGCAACTGGGGGAAAAGGTCATTGATTGTCTTAAAAAAAGGAAGGTTTCTCACAAAACTGAATTCCATCTCCACAATCCCTTTAGCCAAGGGTATTAGCAGTCCGATGCTTAGGCCTTCAAAAAATGCTATTAGAAACGAAAGAACTATAGGGATCGCAAAGTAAACTAAGCGGATTTCGAGTTTTCTGAAAAGTCCTAAAATTTTCCTTATTTTTAAAAATGGCTTCATTTTCTCTTGACAGCCTTAGCAATCCCTTCGGCTGCTGCTTTGCAGCTAAATTGACCTATGATTTTGAGAGACCTAGATCCCATCTGGTTTCTTAGTTTCTTATTTTTTATAAGCATGTTCAAATATCGTGACAATTGTCCTATATCTCCTGTTTTAAATATGTAGCCATTTTTGCCTTGTTTTACCAAATCTGTGCTGCATCCTGAAATATCCGATACTATAACTGGGAGGCCAAAACACATTGCTTCGTTTACTACCAGCCCCCAGGTTTCTCCTATTCCAGACGGAAGCACAAATATATCCGCCATATTATAATAGTCTGGGAGGGCTGTCTGATTTACAAATCCAGGGAAAAATACGTTTTTTAGATGATTTTTTTTCGTATATTTTTGCAGCTGTCTCTTCATTTTTCCTTCGCCTACAAAATACAGGGCTTTTGTTTCATAACTTATCCTTTCAAAGGCCTGCAACAGATCCATAGGCCTTTTTTTCTCTATAAGCTTCCCAACAAACAAGATTACTATTTTGTCTTTTTTAGTTTTACGTTTTTTTGGCATAAGCCTATCATTATCGACAGAATAAGGTGCATAAAAGATTTTTTTATTTTCTACCCCATAGAACCCATAGAATCTCCTGTTTTGAGTTCCAATCGCCAGAAGACCAGCTGCCCTACGAAATAAATATCCAAGTAAAATTTTTTTGATGTAAATCTTCCAATCAGGCTTTGTTTTTTCCTGGTTTAGGGGAGATTCAGACCTAATATAGAAAGGCAGCTGCCTAAGGATACATAGGATGTAGACTAACCAATGGCTTACATAATGCCACCCATGGACTATTATGCAATCATATTTTTTATTGGTTATCTCATTTAGAATCCCAAGATTTAATAAACCAAAAGGTGGCCTGGAAACAGAATGGACAGGTGAATTATTTTTTAGTAATTTGTACCTATACCCTTTTAACAAAGGAATATCCCACTTAATCGCTGCTGAAAATTCTTTATCCATGAAAGTCTTCAATGTTTCATCTGATAGATAAATGACCGTAAGGTCCATTTTTTTCGATAGTAATCTAAATAGCGGAGAGAAATACTGGATCGGGTGGCTGACTATGAAAGCTACTTTATCCATGTTAATAGAATGGCTTTCTTTCTGCCTTCCAAAGAAGCCAAAAACCTATGAACAGCATCTTTTTTTTCTCTTGGCAGGATTCGGATGAACTGGATCAGGCCCGGGGTGAAGATATTCCCCGTAAGTAAGGCAAAAAAAAGGTGGCAGATCTTTCCAAAGAAAGGGAGGTACTCTAATAGAACAAGAGTCTCGTTAAAAGCACCGTCTAATACAGCACTATAGTCAAAATTTCCACGTTTATCCCTCTCAAATCTAGGTGCCTGAAAATGGTCAGCGACAACTTCTGGGTCATATACCAGCTTGGCGCCTTTTCTCTTGAGCTGTAAGCAGAAGGCAGTGTCATTTCTAACCTGGGCACCCAGCCCCCTTAACCGCTTATCGAAGCGTAAATCTTTGATAGCTTCCTTGCGGAAACTCATATTGACGCCTTTAAGATGGTCCACCTCCCTGGGTCGCCCGTATCCCAGATGGTGATTTCCCACTATGCTTCCAAACCATCGGATCTTTCCAACCAGCCTTTTTTTACCCCTCAACAACCTGTAATCGATGTAAAGATTGTCCTTCCCCCCGAGTCCAGCCAAATCATTGTCATTTCTAAAGTGCCTTTCAATCAGTTTAATCCAATCCTTGTGGGGTACAGCATCATCGTCTGTAATCGCTATTATGTCGCCTAAGGCATTATCTAATCCAGTGTTGAGTGCAGCTACCTGCCCAGGACTATTTACATAAATAGCCCTGCAATTCTCTCTTTTTACCATGCTGACAGTCTCTATATCATTTTTTCTGAGAACCACAATTATTTCTTCCGGCGCAACTGACTGGTTCTCCAATGCGTTTAAGCATTTTTGCAGGCATGCCGGTCTTCTATAGCTAGGGATGATTACACTGGTTTTCATAGGACTGTTCTATGCAGGATCCGATAATTTTTGATTGTCTTCCATCTCATCAGGCTCTTATGCCTAAATAGAAATTGCCACAAAGAGATCACATCCGCGAGCTCTTTTTTGCATATAATCTCCTTATATTTCAGATATGCTATCCTTGTTTTTAGTTCATACATTATTTTTATCTCACCGTCCAGCTGATCCAGTATGGCCTTATTTGCCTTCATATTTCTTAGAGCCTTCCTGGCTATTGGGATTCTGGAATAGTTGGAATCATGAATCCGGTATATGGAGAGGGGTGTACCTATAAAATAGCCTGAACCGGTTCTTAAAGATGAGATGGCCAGATATTCATCAATGAACATATCAACCTGCCTTGGAATATGGATTTCTTTCCAGATAGATGCTCTGCCAGCTACGGTAGATCCACCGCCGTAGAACCTGTTCAGGTAAAAATACTCTAACAGTCTTTTTCCATCGATTACTTTATTCAATATCTGGCTGGGTATAGGCTCTATTTTTCTAGATGTTCCATCCCATTCCAGGACAGGATGCGAGACATGCGTTACCGTCGGGCAGGATTCGAATACTGAAACAACTTTGCCAATCTTATTTGCCATGAACATATCATCAGCATTTAAGATGAAGATATATGTGCCTTTTGCCAACCCTATGCCTTTTTTGATTGCAGCGGCCTGGCCTGAATTCTTTTGATAAACATATTTAATGTCTTTTTTGTATTTTGTCAAAATCTTGCTTGTCTGGTCTGTTGAGCCATCATCCACGACAATTATCTGAATTTCTTCATAGCTCTGATTCAGCAGGCTATCCAGTGCATCTTCGATGAAACAGGCATGGTTGTATGTGGGTACAATAACTGTCGCCAGTGGTTTTTTCTTTTCAAGACTATTTTTCATAGGCCATCTGAATGTAAAAATCCATATGCAATATTGCAATTTTCTTCCAATCCAGAATTTCAACTGCAAAATACCTGCAGTCTTTTGCGATCTTATCCCGAAATGATCTATCTTCCAAATACTTTTCTACAAGTTCAACAGTCTCCTGAACATTATCTGCTGTCTTATAGACAGTTCCTCCACCATAATCCCTGATACCACCAACATCAGTTGTCACTACAGGCAGCCCGCATGCCAAAGACTCAACAATAGCGTTGTTGGCTGAGCAGCTTTCCATTGGCATCACTAACAGATAACTTCTCTGGTAAATATCTCTAAGCTCTTCGCTGCTCTTAGTAGAAAGCCAGTTAACATTAGGAAGGTGCCTAAGTTCTTTCAATCCTGAGACAGTCCTCTTGTCTTTTACTACTAGCAAATCAAATATCAAATCAGGATTATGTCTGAGCAATTTTTTTACAACTTTTGAAAACATTACAGTATTCCTTCCATTTTGACCTACGAAAAGCATTCTTTGTTCATCGCAGGTTTCAGCAGGGCTGAAAAATTCAGTGTCTACACCATGAGGGATGAATACAACATTATTTTCACCCACAGCTTCTTTGTAGAATTCAATATTTTTTCTAGATAGTACGATGGCTTTGGAAACATTTCTAAGATTCATCTTCATAAGGGCCGGAAGCATCCTGTCTGGCGGATGATGTATGGTGGTAACAACATTTTTCAGCTCTTTTTTCCACATCGGATAATGCGTATCGTAATACAGGACATGGGCCAGTCCCCTGTTTATTTTTTTCCTGAACAGAAATTCAGATGCAGCAAACACTGAGTCTTTTCTGCCGACGCCCTGGACAGTAGAATAAATCTTTCCCATGACCTTCCTGGGTAAAGTGTATTTTGTCTCTACAACATCAACATCTGAAAGCTTCTTAATATAGTGAATTAATCGAGAATATGAGCTATATCTACCAAACCATGGCCAGTTGTCTGATAGATACGCGATTTTCATATCAATCTTAGCATCTTCATGCTATAGCCAAATCTGCCAATCACCCTGCATTTCTCATAGAAAAGCTTTGGATCATCTGAACTGTCGAACAAGGCAGAAAGTGAATCTAGGTTGAAGAAAACGGGCAGGGACATAGCGATTCCCGATCTTAGCTGGTGCAAAAAAGGTTTTTTTGGCTCCATTACGGCATTGGTAACGCCTTGCCAAAACAACCTTCCAATAAACCACTGCTTTGCAAGCCTACTGCCAGGTATACTGTGATGCACAAGAGCTTCTGGATTATAGAGGGCTAAGTAGCCTAGGTTCTCGATTTTCTGCTTGACATAAACCTCTTCCCCGGACAAAAGATAATTGCCTTTTCTACCGAGATGTACGGGAAACCCCCCTATTTTTCTTAACAAATCCTTTCTGAAAGCCATATTGGTCCCGGAGAACCACTCAGATTCCGAAAAGATATATCTTTTCTTTCCCTTATCCAGCAAGCTGAGAAAAGGGTATAGGTTGTAATCCAACCATACTGGTTTTTTGCTTTCCCAAATTGGTTTTACCCTCCCTCCGATACAGCCAACATTCTTCTCTTTTTTAAAAGAACTTAGAATATTCTGTAACCAATATTCATCAGCTATTGCATCATCGTCGATATATGCAACATATTTACCTTTTGCTTTTTCTAAACCTGTATTTCTAGCAATAGATAAAGCCAATTTGCTCTCATAGCTGTATTTAAAATTAATTCTTGAATATTCTGAAACCATCTTCTTAGTATTATCTGTTGATGCGTTATCTACCACAATTATTTCATACACCTGGTTATCTAAACTCTGTTTAATCAAGCTTTTCAAAGTTCTCTTAAGATAATTGCTTCTGTTATATGTACATACTATGGCAGATATTTGGATTTGCATATTATGTTAGCGCAACCATGAAGACAAATCACGATTCATTAGGGTCTGTAACTTAATTATGTCAGATCTATAAAACTCTAATAAAGACCTTCTTATGTCTGAATCCATAGGAAGAATTTTCCTTAAATTGTGATTTATTATACTATTACGAATTCTTTGTCTAATATGTAAAGGAAAAAATAGTGCTGAAAAATTTCTAAATACTTTTCTTAATATATTAGGTCTTTGGACTAAAACCTGAACAAAAATATTTTTTGGTACAGCCCCTTTATTATGTTTTATTTTGATATTGGGTATAAAGTTAGTATCTACACGGATATATTTAAAAATTTCCTGTAATAGCTTCATAGGATCCTGGCACAGGTCATCATAAAGCCAAACCCTAAATTGTTTCTCATCAAATATTTTTAAATATCTTTTTATCTGCTTATGATAAAATCCCTGATTAAGATACCTTGTTTTGAATTTCCCCCCCAACTCATCAGCAAAACTTCCTGTGACTTTTCCAAGTCTTAGATCCATACAATATTCTGAATATGCCCTATCAATAGGATTTCGCAGTATAGCTATAAGCTTTACACCTGGAAAATATTTCTTTATCCTTTTAGCAGTATCGGGTCCGGAATACAAGTAATCACTTGAAACTTCCCCGGCTACTTTATCAGATTTCTCCACGAAAAACCTCAGATATTCGTCAATATCAGCTGTCCTGTTAGTAAAAAATCTTAATTCCTTTTTACTTGGAATAAAAATTGCCGGATGCTGCTTTAAGTAATGATAAAGAGAGGTAGTTCCTGCTTTTGCCGCTCCTAAGACAATGAAATCTGGACCTTTCATCTTTTTTTTATAAATCCGATAAACATTCCTAAATGCCATCCAATAAATGCTAGCCTATCAAATAATCTGTCAGATGAGTCCTTTTTTAGGATCAGATAAAAAAGCATGGGCAAACCGAAGAGGATCCGGCAAATAATCCACAAACGGCCCCTAAATGATATTTGCGGCATTTCTCGGTATTTTTTTTTCAAGAAGGCATTGCCTATACCCCACTTAAAGCACTGCTTAAACAATCCTGCTGTTGAGGTCCTATGTTTATGTATAACTAGCGCACGCGAAAACTTCAGCCCATATTCTGTTTTCTTCTGCATCCTCCAGCAGAGATCAGCATCTCCTCCGGAAATCCATTCTTCAAACAATCCTATCTTGTCAAAAACTTCTTTTCTATAAAAAGCGTTTGCTGTCTTTGCATAGGGGAGCGGCAGACCGCATGGTTCTTTCTTTTGTATAAGCAGCTTCTTTTTAGCAATATACCTTTCTATATGGCTATTTCTTTGACCTGCACCTATCCTTCCGGCGACGCATCCGGTTTTTTTGTCTGAAAATTCCCTAACAGCATCTGCTATCCAATTCACATGAGCCATGCAGTCTGCATCAGTAAATGCCAAGATTCTGCCTTTAGCATATCTAATACCTTTATTTCTTGCAGCATAAGAACCTCTTTTTTTTTCACACAAATATTTAGCTGGATATTTCTCAATTATTTTTTTTGTATCATCAGTGGAATTATTGTCGACTATTATCACTTCATATCTTTTTTTAGGATAGCGCTGATTTGCAAGTGAGCATAAACATCTCTCAATGGTCTTCTCTCCGTTATATACGGGGACAATCACGGAAATATATGTTTCGTTAGCCAATTTCTTCTTGCAGACTACCTCATTTTAATCGTCTTACCCAGTTTATGATTCTGCCGCTGTCTGATCTTTAATGCCTTCCCAATTTTTCGGGGTATATCCCAAAATGTCTCAAAAAATAAGTTCCAAAGGTAGCCGTATCGGGGAAATTTCTTCACTAAAACTAAATGGGAAAGAAAGTGGAATCTAGCAGGCTTTAACTCATTTGGCATATGTACTTTTCTTATCTGTGCTTCTGAATCTTTAATCCAATGCCCTATTTTTATTCCAGGCTCAAAGTATTTGGCCTGCAGAAAAAGGGACATAACTCTGTCAAATCCATATGAATTTTTCGGGGGGATATATCTGACCTGTCCAAAAATTTTCAAACAGTCAAAAAAATCATCTACTGCAGGCTGTACCAAATCGTTTCTCCATATCCTATCTACGAAATTTTCTGAATGAATGCCATGATGGTCTTTTCTTCTATACTGGGGCCATAAAGCCATCGGTTCAAACCTTTTTCTTAGGGGAGCAATGGGTATTTCTAAGAGCTTCATCTTCTCGACTTTTTTGACAGGTTTCCACGGGGCTCGAATATCCTGCATATTCTTGTAATCGATACCATGTTTCTGCAACCTAAAAAGCCAGCTTCCGGGATATTTATCAAAATAATCCTTAGCCAATTCAACTATATTGGGGTGCACATAATCATCGTCATCCAATGCTAAAACATATTTTCCTTTCGCATGCCTTAATCCAGCTGCTCTTTGCATGACCTCCCCAATAAAATCGCTAATAATGACCTTTAGTCTAAGGTCGTTTATCGTAAGGGTATCGGAATGTGGTGGATATGCCAAGATAAACTCAACATCCCCTTCAATTGACAGCAATGATTCTAGCCAATATTCTGAAAATCTTCCCAATGTTGGTGTCACGATTGAGAGAAAAGGCTTAGGTTCATTCATATTATCTGTAGTAAAAATCAAAATCTGATATAGCTTTTATCCTAGCTTTATTAAGCCTATAGTGGTAAAGGAACCTGTTCTTAAATGATTCGTAAAGAGACTGCTTACTCTTTTTTTTGGCAATATTGATATGTTCAAAGGATCTTGAAGCGGTAAGCAACCTGTCTGATTCACATATTTTGATACCTGCCTTATGTGCAGCGAGTCCCATCGAAATGCCTGCTCCTGCAACAATCCTGTGAATTTCCAAATATCCTACTATCTTGCCCCAATAATAGATAAAATCCTGAATCTTTTTTGTTCCGATAAAAAAAAAAGATTCTCCCATATAAGTTACCTTATCGGGATTAATTGACATTTTCTTGGCTATCTTGTTTACATGGTATAAACGATCTGGGTTGTATTTCTTAATGTGAGCTATCAGATTTTCAGTCTGGTTACAGTATATATCCTCTCTTGATATGCCCGATATATCAACATACGAGTTCAACCTGCTGTCAGCATCTACAAATAATGTAGCGTCAAATCGTCTCAACGCTTCAGCTACAACAAATCTTTTATCATGGTAAGGGAACATCACTCCCTGCTGGCAATGATGTATCGCCATCACATTGTCCATATCTTCAAAGACCTTAGTATCGTCTGATAAAATAATTATCTTCATTTTTGGATTGAATTTTTTGATATCAGCGGCAAGGGTCTTGGCCATTTCTTGGTACTTTTTTCCCAATGCGAGCGTTGAAAAACAGATATTCACTTATTCAATCTCCGATAGTAATTCCATACATCATAGTAAGGACAACCTTTTTGGATATTAATCCCAGCCCAATGCAGGTATTTGAGGTACTGCTTTACATTTGGATCAAAAAGCCGGTTCCCTTTTCTGATAAAATGATCCATCCCTGCCCAATTTCCTGGTCCTTTTCTTTCTAGATCCCTTACCAAATTGATTCTTTTTTTTATTTTCCTTAAAACTAAATAATTAAAAATTGGCATATCAGTAACTTTTGCTGAAAAATCAAAAAAATTCATATTTTTGGCGCATTCTTCAAGTGCGCCATATAGCTTGCGCTCTGTTATCAGTTCTTTTCTTGATCCCCAAAAACCAGCGTTAAAAACAAATTTCAGATCCTCTTTTTCTAAGGCATTCTTGATTGGCGGATTAAACAAATATTTTATTCCGTTCTTGTGCTGATAGTCACAAAAAACAAAATCCTTGTTTTTAAGATGTTCTAGATTGTTAATTATTCTTTCAAAAACCACAATGTCGGTGTCTAGATAAAGAAATTCATCAAAAGGTCCAAACCAACAGGCTTGCTTCCTAAACTGATTAGGTCTGGTAAAAAATTTCTTTCCAAAAAACTCCTTAATTTTCAGGTCAATTCTATTGAGCAGCGAATCATTCCGGTACTTCGGAATGCCATATTTCTCTCTCAGAATAGTTGTTATGCGGACATCATGACAATCGTAAGGTATCATGATAATTGATGCATATGGATCAAAAAAACGTATGCTATTGATTAATGCGAGCGTATTATCTAAGACCTGGTCATTTGCTAAGAGATAGATGCCTCTCTTCATTGCATTTTGTGGATAGCCTTCAAAAAATTCTCTCTAAACCTGTCGCATCCCAATATTTTTTTTCTTTTATTTAGTTTTTTTAATAAATGAGCCTGAATTTTTTTTGAGCTAAGCACCTTGCATATCTTCTCTACAGCCTCATCCTCGGACCCGAATATCAGCCTTTTGTCTCCGACAATCTCAGTCTGCCCCCCTTTATTACGTACAAACGGTATGCCGCCTGAATAAAGCACTTCCGCAGGATCGATACCGAAGGGCTCACCGCCTTTACAATGTATGCCATATTTATTCTTTTCCAACAACTTTTTAAGCCGATAGTTAGAAATTGACTTATGTAGGATCACCCAATCCCTTTTCCTGGCCATCTTTTTCACCAAACCAAAATAGCGCCAATTATAAACTGTCCCTACGATATGGAGGTTAACCTCATATCCTTTGGCCCTCACTTTCTGCAGTATTTGAATTGCCTTATGTGTACCCTTTTCTTCTGTAATCCTGCCTATTATTATGAAGCCTTCTTCTTTTGATTTCCAGGGAACTTTTTTAAACCTTTTACACACGGGCGGATAGACTACCCCTATATCCCTAAAGCCAGCACGCTTAGCCGTACTTCTGGAATTCGCTATGTAACGATGCTTATGCAATGGTTTGCCCTTAATGAGATTGCCTGCAAAATGGATATAATGAATACTTTTTTCACTGATGTCTATTTCATCCTTCCCATTTATAACAAGATCATAATCTTGCTTAAATTTTTCAAAGGTAATTTTTAGCAGTCTGCTTCTAAGATTAGGATCAAAAGGCAAAATTTTGTTAATCCGGATAAGCGCATTGAATAGCTTGCTATAAATAAGCCTAAACGAGTTTCTGGATAATTTGGTTCCATAAAACCTGTTAAGTTCTTCTGCCGTAATTTTTTGACAGGTGAATAAATCTATATCATATCTGCCTTTCAAAGCATCTAATATCCAGGCACATACTGCTTCCGCACCTCCACCATGGAATGTTGGGAATAAAAGCGCTGCTTTCCTTCTCATTAGCTATTTTTGCGGTCTATAAAAAATATTCTTTGTGATGTTCGTGCAAAACGAACAAGGAGTAAAATAAAAAATATAGATGCCTTTAACCTAAATTTTTTTAGGCGTCGATCCCCTAAAATTTCTCTAAAATCTGCCAGCTGCGGCCAGTCATCCTTAATATCCACCAATAATTTCTTTATGGATTTAGTCTTTTGTATGCAGTTTATGCCCCTCACTACCCTGCGATGCTTTCCCAATATCTTCAAGACAGAGCCTCTTGCCGGATGCCAGACAATAACTTCAGGTGCATAGATTTGCATATAGCCTGCTTCAAAAATCCTTTTTCCGAATTCTAAGTCACCACCAGATATTAGGTAATCATTAAAAGGCCCAACCTTATTAATCACTTGCTTCTTTGTAAAGACATTTGCTGTAGCTCCAAAATGCCATTTTTTAACATAAAGTTCTTGCCTAAATCCAGTAATGATTTCAAACATCTCTGCAATGGTCGGCCTGTTTCCTTTTGGAAACAACTCAATTTTTCCTGCTACTAATCCAGCTGCCTGATTGCGAATAGCATCTACCCCTTTTTCTATCCACTCTTTTGCAGGTATGCAGTCAGCATCAGTAAATGCTAATATATCCCCTTTGGCTGCCTTAATCCCCTTATTTCTGGCTGCATAAGTCCCTTCTTTTGCAGACAATAATCTTATTTTATATTTCCTAAGATTTGTCAGGAAGTGTTTGTCAGAGTTGTTGTCAACTACTATGATCTCATATCTTTCTCTTGGATATGTCTGATTCTTCAGAGCTTTTAGACATTTTACTATCCTGAAATCATTATAGACAGGTATAATCACGGAAACAATAGGTTTCACAGACATTCTGACTTGTTAAGGTGGGGGAATGTTAAGGAAGGTTCTTGGACCTGCAGGAACCGGCACAGCTTGTCCCAACCTTCTCCCTTTGCAATATCAAGCACTAGTAAATCTTTTTTTCTTCTCTTAAAATACCCCATCACTTCTTGGTTATGTTTCAGAAGTTTATCCATTGACTTTTTGCTCATATCCCAATCAAGTTTGATATCCTGTTTCAGTCTTGCTTTATAATGCTTCTTTCTGCTGACGTACCAATCATGAGGATTTCGAACAGTTAGGATAAATTTGCTGCCCGGATACAAAATATCCACTTCTTTGTATATTGCCCAACAAGGAAAATCTGTAAAACCCCTATATTCTTCTAATGTAGAGAAATATGGAAGGCCTCTTCTTTTCTCATATAAATAGGACTTCCTAGGGGAGTGAACAGTCCTAAATCCCAAAATCTCCAAGGCCCTAGCTAAAGATGTAGTCCCAGTTTTTGAAAGACCTATCCCAAATATTTTATTATATGCCATACAAAATTTTCGACCTAAATTTAAAATGAAGTTGATAATATACGTTATAAAAATATCTCTGCAGCAGGAACATGTTAGTGGAAATACGATTTTTACAGTGCCTTCGATATGCAGGAACTGCAACATTCACCAAAAAAGATTTCCAAAGACCGATAATCTTATTCTGACTGACCTCTTTGGATCGGATAATTCCATTATTCACCATTTGCTTGTATAACCTATGATTCTTTCTTAAGCTTTTAAGTGCTGAGATTATTTCATTTGCTGAATTTACTTCCATATAATCAAACCGGCTTTTTTTCTCATTTTGATAAGCTGTCTCTGGCCCCAATAATACAGGTACACCTGCTCGCCACGCATTATATAGTTTAGACGCTAGCTTATTATTGAATCCCTGTTTTTTAAAACTCCTAACCGCTACAATAGCATCTGTTTTGCTGTAATCAACCCACTTCTTCGGATTGGAAAAAATATGCCACTTAAAACCGTTCGATTGCATAAGTCTCTCAAATTTTTTAGACTGTAACTCTTTGGCCAGCTCCCGTCTTACCCCATAATAACCAACATTCTCTAGTCTTGTGCCTCTCGATTTTGACCTTGGCTTCAATTTATCCTGGGGCCAACGGGGGACATAGTATGTCTGCCACAGTCCGGGTGACCTTTTGAAGAGACAGTCACAAGAATTTTGCACCAGATGGATCTGCGAATATGGGTGTACTGACTTATCTGCCTTGATGCAAACAAAGAGCTGCTTCGGCTTCGGTTTTGCAGGTAAGGATTTTCTATGAGCAATGATTATCCCTTTTTCAGGAATGTTTGTAACTAATTTGCATGAAACATAATCTTTAAGCAATAGGTACGTCTTAAGGGTCCAGACTAGAATTCCCGCATAGTACCCATTCCAGTTCTTTACACAGTAGTCCCAGAATTCTGTATAATCCTCTGGTATCTGGCCTTGCGGAAGATATTCCTCAGGCAAATAGAAAAATATTTTTGGTTTCTTTCTTATCGAGTCCATAAATTCAAATCAAGATCGTATTTCTTTTCCTGTTCCAAAGGAAAATCTTTATGCTCAATCCTCTGGATAATTTCGGGAAGCAACCTAATAAATTGCTCACCATGATCCTTTGGGTGCAAAGTCCACGCCTTATCTGAAGATAGTATTGCCCGAAATTTCCTGTTTTTCCTCAGCGCTGCTCCAACCATCAATTCCCATGAATCCAGCTCGCCCTTTTCGAAACTCAAATATAACTTTTTTTTGATTCGCTGGGGAAAGGAATCCAGTATTCTTGTGCGTCTGAAGCTTACCAAAAGGGGCAGGGGTAATATCTGTTTAAGTCTTTTAGTATGTATCAAATAGCATCGACTTCCAAATGTCTGGCTTAAGTGATATCCTGGCGAAGATTTTTCAGATGGGCCTGCGAGGGGCCTGGTCGTAACTATGTTACAATTACCCCCCATTATCTTCATACTCGCATCAACCCAGCTAAAATTGTTGTCTTGATACATTAGTATGTCGCTATCAAAATGCAATAAATAATCTGAATCGCAGTTTTCAATTGCAAAAAGATTTCCATATACCGGGTAACCTTTCCAATTATGGGTATGTCTCAAATTTTTTTCAAAATATTTTCTGTATGTCTCTGCTACGATAGGATGTGTATAATCAAAGTCAATAATCTCATCAATTATATTCTGATCTTGCAGCTCCTTGCATTTATCTCTGACTTCTTCTAGTGTCCCTATATTAGCCCGGTTTTTCTTGTCGCTTTTCAGATCCTTTGAATCTACAAAAATAATTTTTTTACTAAATGGATAATTAGCCATCCGCACCAGATGGGGTATGGTATGCATCATAAATGAGACATCTGTTCTTGCCACGAAGAATGATAATGTACAACTTGGTCTATTCAGCATAAAATCTTATTTTTAGAAAATCCAAATTCTTTTCTTAGCCTATTCGATTCCCTTAAATAAAGCTGCCTTTTGCCTACAAAGCCGACAAAGTGCGCGACCGTTGGGCTATCAGTATGGCCATCTCGGAAGGTTATCTTGGATTTTCCTTTCAAAACATCGATCTCTGCACAATACCTAGCTGATACACACTGCATCCATTGCTTGAGCTGAAAATAATGTCTAAATACAACTGGAAATGGTTCAAGCTCAAGGTGCCCCATTACAGCACCGATATAAGTCTCATCTTTGATTTGACCGCGAAATGGAACACGCAGTATCTTTTCATCTTTCAACAAATACCAATTCAATTTCTCAAAAACTTTCTTTGTTTTTTTAGTTTTATCAAAATAAATTAATCCGCTATTTGACTTTACAAAATAAGGAATGCCAAGTTTGTCTTTGACATTTAAAACGTCAATCCCTCTATGGTTTCCATATTCCACCTTGGTCCCCTGTACTGTGAAATTGTATTTCTTTAGCTTTTTCCAAATAATAGAAATATCATCCTTGACCATTAGGCAATCTGCATCAATGTACATCGTTTTGCTGAAAGGGGTAAGTTCATTCATAATAAACTTATTAAGATGCGCCTTTCTGGACTTTTCATGCGGTATCTCAATTATGTGATCAAATATTCTTTTAGAGCCTGGATCAACCTTAATGTCCTTAACTGCGATTGCTATTGGCCTGTCATCCTTCAACCTTATCGATAGTGCTAGATTCGAGGCCATCTCAAGGAACTTTTGTTGGTAAGCTGCTATTATCAAATATCCTTCCATCTTATGATTATTTTAGCAGAGACTTTTCAATAATCGGCTGATTTTCAGTCTAATATTTTGTCCTTAATAGTGGAAAATATAATTTCACTGGCAATATAATTGCCTTGCCTGTTAAGGTGGATATCATCCCTGTACGCATTGTCACTAAGCCTGATATCAATTCTTTCTAATTGAATATCCAGCTTTCCTGAAGTAGATCTTCTTTTAGGTATTTGCACTATAACGACTTGAGAGTCAGTCTTCAAAAGTGAAAGAAAGGACAACGGCGGATTCTGGGATCCAGAAGCGGATTTTCTCGGGCGCAGATAGTGGAAAAATACCTTAGACAAAGCAAATAAGTAAGGTTTTGACGGATAGTCTCGGCCCAAATTCTTTTTTTGGTACAAATCACCTTCATTTATCACCCATATAATCAGACTTGAATTAAAAGTGCCGAATTTTCTAAGGTATTCATACTCATTTTCTATTGCCCATCCTTTGGCAGATGCGCTTAGGACCTCGCCTTTACAATTACAGAATGAATTTAACTGCCTCTCTAATATCTCACTGATTGTATCTTTCTGGTCTATTAAGGTCCCACCATTCAGGACAGAATCACCCAACATAAATACCCTATAGTCTGGATCTGCCATCAGGTCATCAGACCTTTGATGATATTCATTGTAGTATATTTTGTTGCCAAACCTGTATATGCTTTGATTGGCTTTCGGCAGATACCCTATATCCGGGTCCTCAACGTAGAGCACAGGGTTCCCAAAACCGAATAACCTCAAAACTAGTTCCACGACGACAATCAGCGATAGTATGGCAACCAGGACCTTAAATTTCCGCATACTTGACTATATTCTCAATAAACCTAAAAAACCTTGAATTCCTGAAACAACAGAATATCCTATGGCCCAGCTTGACAAATTTGCTTTGTAAGAGCCATACCCTTACATCAGGAATTCCCCTGAGAAAAAAACTTTCGCTAGCCAAAGAATATGTTTTTCGCATCTTTTGTACCTCCATCTTATCTATTTTGAACAAGACACCTGAAAACAGCCAGAACATCCAGTAGCTCGGGCCTTCTCCCGGGAAAAAACCCACCTCAAACATAAAGGAAAATAGCAGGGCAAATATGCCCAGACTGACAAAATATCTGAATCTCCTCAGGGACAAGTTTTCATAGAATTTTCGGGCTATCGCAACATATAGCCAAAGCACTGCAATCAGCCCAAATATGCCAATCTGGGAAGCGATGACTGCTATGTAGTTTTCTCCGGCACGCATCGATACATCAGGTACCTTAAACCTTTCGGTGTCAATATGCCCTCCGGCCCTCAATCCTGTGCCTAACGGATATTTGACGATATCCCTGAAAAACTGTGGCCACATCCTCCCTCTTTGCTGGATATATGTACCAACAGGATTTGTGATGAACTGAATGTACCTTTGCTTGGGAAGCATCGAGAAAGGGAAAAACATAGTCAATAGCAGTATCAAAACTGCAGCTATCCTCATCGCATTAGATATTTTCTGCTTTCTTAGTCCAAAGAAAAAGACTATCATCAGGGAAAAAAAAGAAGCTGCCATGGCAAACCTCATTCCTGAAAGGGCCAAAGCAAGCAAGCAGTTAAGGCCCAGAAAGCCAGCTATGAGCTTTTTCTTTTCAGAAAGAACAAAAATGCTGCTGATCATTATGCCTGCAACATACCAGTATCTTGGGGGCTTTACGCTGAAAGCCAAAGGCCCATGGAAAACAAAGTTTTTGGTCCTCAGGAACATCTCATGGCTGTAAGGCATCAGCTGGAGGTATCTCTGCCAGCCAAGGAAGAACTGTATATGCGCTGCCAGAGCTGAAAAGCAAGCCAAGCCTAAGACAATCCATAGTGTCTTTTTCAGCCTTTCTATATCAAATACCCGATGGGCAACAAAAAACAAGGGCACAAATGCTATATAGTAAAGCGACCCAATAACCGACAACATAAAGCCCTGTTTTCCAAACATGAGGGGATTTATGAACTGGACAAATACAAAGAACAGATAAACAGCCAGAGGTATCGTAAATCTTGTATTAACTACCCCAATCTGAAAAATCCATATAAGGAAGAATACCAGGGCAAAAACATACTTGAACCCATGCGCTATCGGATGATAATTGAAATAGAGCTTCACCAGGTCTTCAAAATGCATATATACAATAAAAACAAGCAGAAGCCAGAAAATGTGCTTTTCTCTCATGCTTTCATCTTTTCAACCAACTTATCCACGTCAATATCAATGTTCTCTCCGAATTCCCCTAGTTCAACATCTTGTTTTGTGTCACCATGGAAGTCGCTGCCTCCGGTGACAAGCATCCCCAGCTCATCAGCGATCTCCCTGAACATCTTATTTTCATCTTCTGTATGGCAGCTTGAGTATGCTTCGATGCCAGAGACGCCCAATTCCTTCATCTCCATAAAAAGCTTCCTGTATTCTTTGGCAGTGTCCAGGCGAAGCTGCTTGGGATGCGCAAGGACAGCAGTGCCTCCTGCATCCAGGATGGTCTTCACTGCTTTCTCCCTGTCAAGCCGCTTCTTGTCTACATACGCCGGCCTGCCTTTTGCCAGATATTTTTCAAAGGCCTCTTCTTTTGTCGTAACATAGCCTTTCTCGATAAGCGCTTTTGCGAAATGGGGCCTTCCAATCTGATCCCTGCCTGCATGTTTCTTAACATCTTCAATCCTCACATCCATGCCCAGCTTGTTCAGCTTATCGATAATCTGAGGATTTCTGTCTCTGCGAGCATCCTGCACAAACTTCAGGGCTTTTCTGAGCTGGGTATCAGTTATGTCGATGAAGTAGCCGCACATATGCATCGTAGCCTTGAAGTCAATGCTAATCTCCACACCCGGAATGACATCAATACCTATCTTCCTGCCAGTCTCAACTGCTTCAGGTATACCGTCAATATTGTCGTGGTCTGTTATCGCAATAAGCCTCAATCCTTCACGCTTGGCTTTTCTGACCAGGGCAGAAGGGCTTAAGCTACCATCAGATACGTCAGTATGGGTATGGAAATCGAAATCAACCTTCATAATATTTCACTGAAATCAATGGACCTTAGCTCTTCCAGAATCTCTTTTCTTTGCTCTTCGGTAAGATTGAGTTTTTCGAGCTTTTCCCTAAAGTGCATCACTGTTGTTTTGAAAGCCTTTATTCTTGTCAAGAAATGCTTCTTGAATATCTCAGGATCATTTATCTCTGCTATGAAATTTCCTGCCTGAACTATATTCATCTTTCTGCCTATTATCTCCTGAATCACGAAATCTTCCATTTTTTTGTCTTTCAGCCTATACAAAACCATAGCTACCTTTCTCTGGCTGATTCTGCCTAGCCTGATCAATCTCATGGTATTCTCATTTGCTTTCAGCAGCGCCAAGGTCCTGCATACAAGGTTGTGGCTTAGATTTAGATATTTTGCAAGCGCGTATTTGGTCATTGACTTCAGTTCCATAAGGGTGCTAAAAGCTATTGCCCTCTCAAGCACACTTAGATGCTTTGTGTGAAGGTCGGAAACAAGCTGTTTTTCCATCTCCAAGATGTCTGAGCTGTTGCGTATTACACAAGGAACCTTCTCCAAAGAAGCTAGTTTTGCAGCCTCAAATCTCCTGTTGCCCAGGACCACTTCTTTTTTTCCGTTGATTTCAAGAGGCTGAAGTATGCCAAACTTCTTCAGGTTGTTAGCCATATCTGCAATCTCCTCTCTGTTGATCTTTCTTCTTATCCTGTTGGGATTAAGCTTTATTTCACTCAAAGGTAGAAATAGTATACTCTCTTTTTCCTTTTTTTCCTGAGCTGCGAATTCTGACAAGGCTAGCTCTAATCTCTCCTGAATTCTGCCCATAAAAACCCACTTTTTTAACCATAAATCTGTGGTTTAATTGTAAAATGGTTGAATATTGTTAAATGGTTGAACAATATTAAACAACCCCCTTCTGAAGTGCTCTAGCTTAGATTGTTTATAAACTTTTCTATAGAACTATCTCTTGCTTAAGATAATGATGTTTCCCCTTCCTTTTTTGATCCTCTTCAATATCCCTTTGTTCTCTAAATCAGATATTATGAGGCTTATCTTTCCTTCAGACAATGCTATCTTTTTCCTTATGTCCTTCTGGGTGGTCCTACCTCCCTCTTCCCTGACAGCATTAAGGACCTTGTTTGTATAGTCATCAAATTCAGGGGCTTGAGGATTGCTGGAACGAAGCTTGTAGACTGAGAATCCCAAAATTATAAGCAGAGTTACGCTAACCGATGCGAGTATCGAATAATTTAGGAATACGTTGGTTCCGACAACAGCTCCTGTCGGCATTTCAATCTTCCTGGCAGGCCTAAGGAACAGGTCTACCAGAAAGTAGCCATTCCTGGCGATTGTCACGTTTGACTCTGAATAAAGGTAGTTTGCATCACTGAGCTGGTATTTAGCGGTGATCTTATATGGTCCTGGGTCAAGAACAAAAGAATATTGCCCTTCTTTAGAAACAAAGATCTGGGGGGGAGTTGAATTTATCTCAACTATAACATCGTTTAGCTTATTGAACTTCGTGTCGTATATTGTGCCATGAAGAATAGCGCCAAAAGACATTTGCGAGAGTAATATGAGCATCGCCAAAACAGCTATTCTCTTCATGGATTCTACTAACTGACTACTCTTTAAAAAGATTTCTAATATTGCTTAAGAGATATAGGTCAATAATGCATATATAAAGTTTTAAAGGGCTAAATTATCTTTTATAAAGCTTTAGGAGGCTATATAAAGCTTTAAATTTTGGCAAATATAAGCGTATTTATAAATAAACTACGCTTTTTAAGCTATTAACACCTAAATTTGGCTATCTGAGGTGAGAGAACCAAAGTTCCTCACATAGATTTTTTTTATTTTTTCTTATTTTTTTTATTGGCAAGATATTTAAATCCTTATCAATTCTATATTCGCATGATTGAAATAGACGGCAGCTATGGCGAAGGAGGCGGGCAGATCGTAAGGACTGCGCTGGCATTGTCTACGATGACCGGAAAACCATTTGAGATAAAGAACATAAGGCAGGGCAGGGCCAACCCGGGGCTAAAGGCCCAGCACAGCCATTGCATAAAAGCCCTTGAAATGCTTGCCGGAGCCAAGGCAGGGGGAGGAGAAGTAGGGTCCCTGAAATTAAGGTATATACCGGGGGCGATAAAGCCGCAAAACTTGTCTATTGATATCGGCACTGCAGGTTCGGTAAGCCTTCTGCTCCAGTCGATAGTGCTGCCATTGGTGCTAGCCAAAAGACCATCCAGGCTCAAGATAACCGGGGGCACAGATACAAGATGGGCCATTCCTTTTGATTATTTCAAGAATGTTTTTTTGGTGCATCTGCTGAAATATGCAGCGATTGATTCCCGCATCATAAGACGCGGGTATTATCCGAAAGGAGGCGGCAGGATAGACCTCAAGATAAAACCAAAAGAGTCAGACAAAAAGATAGATCTAGTAGAGCAGGGCAGGCTAATACAGATAAAAGGCATATCTCATGCTTCGCTTGAACTGCAAAAAGCACAGGTCGCCGAAAGGCAGGCAAGAACTGCGAAGCTTCTGCTCAGCAAGCTGTCATGTCCTGTGGAGATAAGGGCGGAATACTGCAACACTGAGTCTACAGGCTCTGGCATCACACTATGGGCTATCTTCTCAAAAGATGCTGAAGAGATAGACTATGAAAATCCTGTCAGGATAGGGTCAGATTCCCTGGGTGAAAAGGGAAAGAGAGCTGAAGATGTGGGTAAGGAAGCTGCAGAGATGCTATTGAAAGAAATTGAGAGCAAAGCTCCGGTTGATCAGCATCTTGCAGACAACCTAATCCCTTTTTTGGCATTAAAAGGCCAAAGGATAAAGGTATCACAGGTATCAGACCATACCCTTACCAACATATATGTCTGTGAAAGGTTTTTGGGAAGAAAGATTTCTGTAAAAGAAAATATTATCGAAACAAAACCTTTTTAAAGCGAGGCAGAGTCCTAAGCATCATGGAATTAAAATGCTCTTCATGCAGGGTGAGAATCACCAATCTTGAAGGCACAGCAAGGTTTCCCTGCCCTAAATGCGGCAAGCATGAGGTAATAAGGTGCAAGCACTGCAGATCCATATCTGCTAAATATACATGCCCTTCTTGCGGCTTTACTGGTCCGAACTAAGATGGCAAATGCGATTGTAACTGTCAAGATAATGCCCCAGTCACCTGAAATCGATCTTTCTAAGGTTGAGACCAAAGCAAAGGCCAAGATTGCTGAATTTGCAGGTGAAGGGGAGACAAAAACAGAGATAGAACCGGTTGCTTTCGGTCTTAAGGCTTTGAAGATTTTCTTTGTGATGGATGAGCAGAAAGGAAGCCCCGACCCTGTTGCAGAACAGATCTCAGATTTAGAGGGAGTTAATTCTGCAGAGATTATCGATGTCAGGAGAGCAGTTGGATAATCCTGTCAAAATCGATATCTGTCCTTATCCCTGTATCGCTAAAATGTGTTTCAGAAGCTTTGAAGCCAAGGCCCTTTATCTTATTGATCATCTCTGATTTCCTAGGTACCTGCTTAGCGATCCTATGGGTATCAATGAATCCAACAGTGTCAATTCTGCTCTCGTCTTTGATTATCCCAAGGAACCTCTTATTTTCATCAACACTATTGTTCCTGTACATCTTTGATGCCAGCCTGCTGTCCCAAAGCTTACCAAGCCACAATGGCCCTGCCTTTCTGAAGAGTCCATGCTCACTAAGAAGGCTATCCACGTGGCCCTTTCCTTTATTGCACCGAAGAAATATCCTCATATAATGGTCCTTGGAATAGGAGAAAATAGGTATCATGGCCTTATCATACTGGGCGCCAACCAGCTGCACTTTTCTTATCAGTATCCTAATGCCAACCTCATGCATAAGCTCATTTCTCAAGGGATGCGCCCAATATTTTCTAAGGCATGCCTTGGGGTATGTCCCTGCAAGAGCTGAGGTATCAGTTGCAGTCACAGCCATGATGCCTTTTCTTGATATTCTCTTAACTGCCGAATCAAGATAAGGGTTAGGCGTTCCGAAGGGGTCTATATCAATAAAGTCAAATCCTTGTGAATTCAGCAGAAAAAGGTTTGCGTCCTGGTTTGACACAACCACACCCTCCTTAATTTTATTTATTTTAAGGTTTTTTCTTATGCATCTTACAGCTTTTTCTGAATTATCATTTATAAAGATGCTTTTGATCTTTCTTTTCAGCTCCAACATGAGCCTTATACTCCGTATTCCTGTTCCTGCCAAGGGGTCTGCGACAGCAAGGTTGCTTTCTTTGATGCAGCTAAGCAGCAAAATGGTTATGTCCCTATTTAGTCTCATAACAGGGTTATAGAACACTTCCATTGCTTTGCTTATCTTTCCAGGCTTATAGGAGATCTTTGCCTTTCCTTCCTGCATAAAAACCAGAAAAAGAAATCACAATAAAAAACTTTTCAATTTGCAGTAAGGGAGACATGGTTTATATCCTTAAGATGGTCATTTCCAACGGAAATTCTAGCAAGGTAGCTGCCTTTGCCAAGCCTTGAGGGTGCTATCCAGCTGATCCTGACAAGCTTATGCGTTTCGTCATTTAAGTGAAATTCATTTGAAAAAAGCGTCAACCCTAGATCATAGATGTGCACCTTGACATTTAGATCCTCAAGATCATACTTTGTCGGATTGCGCACTGTAAAAAACATTTCCATCTCCTGGCCAGCTTCCAATGGGGGGATATAGGATCTTCCAAGTAAATTAACACCTACAACCCCGAACATAACCAAAAGAGCTATCTGCTTCCAATGCATGCAAACCACTCTATATTTCGAATGCATCTGAATATATAATGATTTATGTTCGGAAAAAGTAGCAACATTTAAAAACAACCAAAAAATCCAAAAATCATGGTAACAAGAAGCTTAATATGCACCACATTGGGCCATGTAGACAACGGAAAATCAAGCATCCTTGATCAGATCAGGGGGACAGCTATTGTAAAAGCAGAGGCAGGAGCAATCACACAGGCTATTGGCGCTTCCATAATCCCTTTGGACGTTATAAGAAAGATCTGCGGAAAACTGCTGACCTCGCTAAAGATGGAGCTTACTATCCCGGGATTGCTGTTTATCGATACGCCGGGGCATGCAGCTTTTACAAATCTTCGAAAAAGAGGGGGAAATCTGGCAGATATTGCTATCTTAGTTGTAGATATCAATGAAGGCGTCAAGCCCCAGACAATGGAATCCATTGAGATATTGAAGAACTATAAGACCCCCTTTGTCATCGCCGCGAACAAGATTGACCTTGTTTCGGGTTGGCAGAAAAAAAAGGATTTTTTGATTGAAAACATAGGCAGCCAGGCAGAGTCTGTGCGTCAGCAGCTGGACAACAAGATCTACACTCTTGTGGGGAAATTATCTGAGCTTGGATTCAACTCAGAAAGGTTTGATAGGATTGATGACTATACCAAGCAGATAGCCATAGTGCCTACATCAGCGCACACAGGCGAAGGTATAGCTGAGCTTCTGATGGTCCTCACAGGACTGGCACAGAAATTTCTGGAGAGCTGCCTTAAGTGCGATGTCAGCGGCAAAGCAAAAGGCACTATAATGGAAGTAAAAGAGCAGAAAGGGCTTGGCACCTGTCTGGATGTCATAATCTACGATGGAACGCTGAAGAAGAACGATACTATCGTTATCGGGTCGCTGGGTGAACCTATAGTGACCAAGGTAAGGGGGCTTTTTGAGCCAGCAGCACTGGCTGAGATGAGGGACAGGAAAAGCAGGTTCAAGCCTGTGAAGGAGGTGGTCGCTGCTACAGGTGTAAGGATAATTGCGCCTGGTGTGGAGGCTGTAGTAGCCGGAATGCCGATAAGAGCTGCTTCGGATAACATAGATAAAGCAAAAGAGGAGGTCCAAAAAGAAATTGAGGAGGTTGTCATTGAAACAGACAAGGAAGGGGTTGTCATCAAGGCAGATACTCTGGGATCCCTGGAAGCGCTGATAAAACTGCTAAGGGACAAAGATGTTCCGATAAAAAAGGCCACCATCGGCACTATTAAGAAAAAAGAGCTTGCAGATGCTGAGGCGAATTATGAGTCAAATCCGCTGTATTCTGTCGTGCTCGGCTTTAATGTCGAAGACAGTTCAGGAATATGCAAGGAGAATGTAAAGGTAATCACAAATGACGTAATCTACAAGCTTATCGAAGATCTAGAAAAATGGCAGCAGCAAGAAAAGACAAGATTAGAGGCCGGACAGCTTGATGAGCTGGTAAGGCCTGCCAAGCTACAGCTGATGAAAGGCTATGTATTCAGACAGTCCAACCCAGCAATATGCGGGGTAGATATCATAGCGGGCAAGCTTAGAATAGGCACCCCCATAATGAAAGAGGACGGGCGGACCATCGGAGAGATAAAAGCCATGCAGAAAGACCAGGAAAACATAAGGGTGGCAGAGAGGAACCAGCAGATAGCCATATCTGTGGACGGAGTTACAGTAGGAAGGCAGATCAATGAGGGGGATATCCTCTATTCAGACATACCTGAAGACGATTTCAGAAAGATGAAGGAGCTGAAGCAGTACTTG
Organism: uncultured Methanosarcinales archaeon; assembly: GCA_964510025.1. GTDB lineage: Archaea > Nanobdellota > Nanobdellia > Woesearchaeales > DATDXC01 > CAZDZV01. Next base: position 22,466 of record CAZDZV010000006.1, on the reverse strand, counting down.
TCCAAGGAAGAGATCGAGCTGCTGAAGGAAATCTCGCAGATGAAGAGAAAGAACAATCCTGTATGGGGAATATGAAGCTTAAGATACTCAACAACAAGGAAAAACAGGGCATTCTAGGGATATTCAGGAGGCAATTTGGCTTCGAGGAGGATCTTGATTATGTCTTCCTGCTGAGCCAGAAGGACAAGATATATATCGTGAATGAGGACGTAAAAAAAATTGATCTGTCTAAACTAAGAGTAAATTCTTATGGACTATATATCGCAGAACTTAGAGAAGATCAGGTAAGGCTTAGCATAGAAGGAAGCCAGCTCATAGGCCCATGCGCATGCAAAAATATTCTTGAACTGGATGAGAAAAAGTCCCGAGAATGGCTCAAAGGCTATGACCTGGAATATAAAGGCAGCCTGACAGGATTCGTGCTGGTTAGAAACAAGGATGACTTCCTAGGGTGCGGCAAGATTGCGGGAGATAAACTGCTGAACTATGTCCCCAAAACAAGAAGAATAAAAGCTAGTGACTAGTGTTCCAGATATCGTCTCCCACATAATGGATATTTTTGATCGCTTTTCCGGATTGCGTTTTCTGCATATCCTCTGAACTATGAAGAGAGATCCCAAGCGCAAATGGCTTCTCATGTTCGATGTCCACTATAACGACAGGATCCCCTTTCTGGATTCCTGGTTCAATATGCACGATTCCGGGACGCATGATATCTGCACCATCTGCGATAAACCTGATAGCGCCCATATCCACTGTAATCTTCTTCAGCTTTGTATCCTGTTTGAGGATCAGCCTTAAGGTGGGGTAAATATCGCTGTCTTTGCGAAAGAGCAAAGCCTCATCTTCGACCAGGATCCTGTCATCTAGAATATCAGCTTTCTGTTTCTTGTCTATCTGGTAATTGTACTGTCTTATCCTCTCATTTATCTCTTTTTTATCTTTTTTACTTAGCGTCTTTTTCATACAGCTGTATCTTGATTTTTTCTTTATTCCTTAATTTTTTGATCAAATCCCTGTTTATATCGGTGCAGGCTTTATCGGCATTGGTGCCTAAGGTCCGTTCTGAGATAAAATCACTTTTCCTTATTACCAGCTCTTCTCTGCTTCTAAAACCTGGGTTTACGGTGAAAGTAAGCTCATCAGATATCTGGCCAGCAGATATAGCCATGCTTAGGATTTTTCTGTTCTGGATGAATCTTATTAAGCTATCTGGGTCAAAATCAGAATTTACCCCAAGAATACAGTCTCCTGCTTTTGTCAGGCTTGGGCTTTTGGTGAACTCCAGGGTGGTCCTATGCTTAGCGCTAATTTTTGGATGGCCAAATGCATAAAAAATCATCTAAGCATATCCTCTATGGGTTTCTTAGGCTCCTTTGGCTTCTTTTCAGACTGTTTCTGGTTTTTTTTTGCAGCTGCCTCTAAGTCTATTCCCAAATCCTTCAACCCTTTAATGTGCATCTGCATAAGCTGCTCAACAATCTGCAATATCCTCATCATCTCTTCCCTTTCTTTAGCTAATGTGGATAAAGCGCCCTTATGAAAACCGATCTGCTCCTCTTTGCTAACACTCTGGGGGGCGTTTTCTTTCTTTTTCTTTGCCATAGTCTTCACCTACCTCTAAAGTTGCTGATATGTTTAAATAGTTTACCTTTTTAGAATTTCTTTTTCTTCTTTTTCTTTCTGGCCAGCAATATCAAGATTAGTAGCACTAGGATGAGGGCTACTGGCAAGTATGTCATTATATCAAAGGCTTTTATAACCAGCTCAAAATCACCTTCAACGATCTTGACAAGAGCATCCTCCCTCTGGCCGTAATAAGCTCTGGCTCTCACTATCTCATTGTTCTCCAAGTCCTCATCTGCCAGCTCAACCTTAATTGTAGAAGCCCTGGTTCTTCCAGGCATTATCTTTATCACTTCATCTGAGCCAAAAGTCTGCCTTTCATCTATTATAAGGAGGTCTATGATCTCGGTATCTGCGTAAGCTGGTATATCCCCAGCATTTGTGAGATAGATATGGAACTTGTCGTTCCCTTTGTTGTAGACTACTTTTTGTATGGTGACAGAGGTGTCATCAAGCACATCTATCCTGTCTACAGGGTAGGTCCCTTCCAATATCCTTTCTAGAGAACCTTTGGATTCCCCATAGATTATGAAAACTCTTGCTGTTATGTCCTCTTCACCAGCTATCGGATCAATATCATAGACAACTGTCTTTGTATCTTGGCCTTCCAAGAAAACAGGATCGACATCCCCTACAGTCTGCTCCTGGTCTCCGCTGGTGAGAGTGTATGTCCCCCTCAGATACGTCGAAAGGTCCACATCATTCTTTATCGAAACCTCAAGCTGCCTTGCGGCTGCATTATACCTTACTGAATCGATGCTCAGGCTTAGCTCATATCTGGGAACCCTGAATATGTCCAGGCCCTCAACCTGGGAGATTGCACCCTGTGGTTGCCTGGCTGACCTTGCAAATTTAACAAATGTGCTGATGCCTGTCTGTCTCCTTACCACGCTCGCTGTGCCAACAAGATCGTTCCCTATCAGGACACCGACCTCTATATCACTATTGACGATATATTCCCTTATCTTTTCAGGCACATTGTTCTGCCCTATGAACAGCACCGGGAAGTTTCCAGACAGTATCTCCCCTTCCAGGAACTCACCGTTTGTAAGGATAACCTGCCTGGTAGATTCAACTTCCTTGTATTTTTCTACAATGTCAATATTATTCTCAAACCTGTCGCCGTCATTGTTTATCACTTCAGGATTAAACTTCGCAAGCCTTTCCCTGACTTCCCTATCCACGTGCCCGTAGATCATTAGATAAGATACAGTACGGCTTTCGAGGAAATTGACAATCTCTCCAATGTTGCTACGGTCTGCAAAAAGAACATACGCATCTGTGACCATCGCATAAGGAGAAGCTGCGACTGCATTATAGCCGTAGGAATCGTCTATGATTATGAATCGTGTGACATTCGTAAGCTTTTTTGCGAGTTCTATACTCAATGATCTTGATGTAGTCTCGGCTGCATCATAGCCTTCTGACAGAAGCAGCGACTCATAACCGATAATAAAAGGCTTGTCCCGTGAGCTGTATACCTCAATGAAGTTGCCCTGCTTTCGGATCTCATTAAGTATTACGGTGGCATGCTTTTCTCCTGTTATGAATTTTGGCGTTTTGCCGGAAAGAAATCCGTACTGCATGCCCGAGTATACATCTTTCCAGTCTTTGGAATTTATGAGGACTTCATCTGCCAAGCTAGCAAAAGAGCTTACTATCAAGATTAGTAGCAGTACAGTTCCTTTTTTCATGTACTACCCCCTTGCATTGATTTTTCCCCTTCCTAAAAAATATATAAACATAGTGCTAAAAAGTATTAAATATAATCATTTTAATATTATTACATCACATAATTTCCTGACAAGCTTAATCCATTTTTTCCTTTCGTCTGTGAGATGCTCTACAACAAAAAATACCTCCTTGTTGATTTTGTCATAGACAAAAAATTCTGGCGTGCCGCCGTGTTTGATGGAGATGCCTACGATCTTCTTGTATTTTCGCAAAGGCATCAGCTCTAAGATAGTGTCAAGCCTTCTTTGATGCTCATCCAGTATCTTTTCATGAAAAGGGATGCTGTCAATCACATGCTCCCTGAAATGCCTCTTCTTTGCATCGTCTGACTTCTTATCGTGGAACTGCTTATGGAAGAGATGGGGGTTTTGCGCATGTTTTTTCAGCTTTTTAAGATGTTTCTTGTTCCATGTGATCTCATACCACAGATCAAGATTGAAATAAGGTCCTGCATAGAAAACCCTGTAGTTAGGAGTCCTAAAGTCATCAATATGAGAAACCTTCTTCAATTTATCACCCCTTTTGGCCAATATTCGTTTAATACATATATAAAGTTTTCTTTTATGCAAAAGTTTAATATAGTAGTCTATTAATTATTTGGTGTGATGTGGCCTTTTAAAAAGAAAAAAAAGAAGCAAGAAGAGGAATCTGATGACGAAGAGGAAGAGGAGAACAAAGAGATTCCTGCAGATGCGAATGTTTCTCAGAAAGTAGAGATGATCCAGGCAGACCTTACGAAGATAAACGGCACCCTGGAAAGCCTGAAAGAGATGAGGAAATCTACAGGCGAAAGGTTTGCCACCATGAACGAACAGATAGGGGAGATAAGGGGGCAGATTAATGATACTCAAAGGACAGTCGGAATGATCGAGGTTAAGGCCACAAAGGCAGCTGACCTGGTAGAGAGCGTGCATCCAGACAAGCTGATGATCCAGGTCCAGAAAGAGGATGGAAAGATAGAAGGGTTACGGGGAATTCTGGAAGCTAAAGAAGAGATGATGAAGAACATAATGGACCAGCTGAGGAAAATAAGGGACCAGGTAAATGTTTTCAGGGGCATAGAGCAGGTCATAAAGCTCAATGAGGAGGTCAAGACAGAGATAATGACCGTGAAGAAGATAACTGCCGAGGTAGAGAGGCATGCTGACAGGGTGGACAATGTTTTCATAGAAGCGCAGAAAAGCTTTGAAGCGTTTAACACATTTGCAGACAAGCTTGAAAGCCTCAAAGGCGAGCTTAAGGAGCTTACTGCCAAGGTGGATAAGCTGGAGGTCTCTTCCGGCACATTCCTGAAGAAGAAGGAGTTTGAGACAAAGATAGAGAAGATAGAGAAACACGATAAGAAGGTTAAGAAGGTACTTGCCGAGGTTGAGGAATATTTCAGGAAGCTTGCAGACAGGTTCAAGGAGATGGAAGGCAAGCTAAGGGGCGAGTTTGAATTTAAGATAGAGAAAGCAGAGATAATGTCAAAGGCCTTTGAAGATCTGCTCAAGGACAATCCCTTGTTTGCACAGGGACTAAAGCTTCAGGAATACCTCAATAAGCATCTGGAAGGCAAGCCAGCTGAAGCTTCAGCTGAAGTCAAATCAGAGAAAAAAGAAGAGAAGAACGATAAAGAGAAGAAGGATGACAAGCCTGACAAGGAAAAGACAAAAGATATGAAACCTGTCAAGAAATAGTTCTTACAAATAAATATTTATTACTTATTAATATAAATTTATACTTTTAAATATTTATTAATTACTTATTTATATAATATATAAGCTTACAAATATTGTTTTATTGCTTATTTATAAAATTAAATACTTATAAATATATAAAATTACTTACAAATAAAAAGATAATACTTACTTAAATTTTAATGAAACTTACAAATATAAAATAAAAAGATTTATATACTTACAAATATAATTTTAATACTTATTTATATGATTCAGGAAACTGATTTAGTGCAATTGCAGGAAAGGTTTGACAGGTTTAGGGCTAAGTATGACCTTAGCGCTGAAGAGGTTTTTGGCTTGCTGGAAGGTGAAGACAAATTGCCTGTTTCTATCTTCAATGATAAGCTAAGCCCACTTGAGACAGTTGTTAAGTTTCTGCGGGAGAATATGGACAAGTCTTTTAAGGAGATAGCGGGTTTGCTGGATAAAGAGGTTTCTTCTTGCTGGCTTGCTTACAGGAACTCTAAGAGAAAGTATCCAAGAAGCTACAGCTACAGCTATTCAAAGTATGACATCCCTTTTGACGCTTTGAAATCAGGATCAAGCCTGCTAGGCGCAATTGTTGTTTTTATCAAGGATAATTTCGAAATCAGCTATCATGATATAGGGGAGTTGCTGCACAGAAATGAAAAGACAATCTGGACAGTATACAACAGAACAAAATGATCGACAGACTTAGGAAGAAAAGAGCAGAGCTTGTAGGCTATATCCATCTTGCCGACAGGTATAGGTCAATGGTCGATGGGGAGCTGAAGCGTTATTATGCTGAGAGGATAGAGGGCTACGAGGCCCGCGTCAGGCAGATAACGTCAGAGATAAGGCAGCTTGAACAAAGAAGGCTTGAAAAAACAAATATTCTTCTGACGATAAGCATGATAACAGTCATATTAAGCATAACAGGAATCTTGACCTATCTAGGTGCCCCAAGCCTGACAGGGTATTACAGCCTGAGCACATTTGCGAATGTGAGCGTCGACAACACAGCACCAGCTGTGCTGACTGTAGAGGTTCTTCCCGCCAATCCAAACGAGACGAGCGATCTGAACTGCACTGCAACCGGCTCTGACGATAACTATGATAATCTCTCGTATTATTATAAATGGTTCGTAAACGGCACCCATAAGCCTGAGTTTGACAACATCAGCCTCATATTGGACGGAAATGTCACAATAGGGGCAAACTGGACATGCGAAGCTGTGGCCTTCGACGGCACTGATAACGGCACAGCAGTTAACTCAAGCTATGTTGATGTTAATTACAGCAAGTATCCTTTGGGTCCTATGGGGCTCAACATAAGCCTCGATGAAGCTGAGGGTGTCACCTTGACATGGGATGTTGCCGACACTAACTACACAAAGGACATTATGATATGCAATACAACCTCCCTGCAGTCTGGATGGAGCAACTGCGTTACGATAGGTGTTGGTGAAGAATCATTCCTGGATGCAGCAGCGCTGCAGAACAGAAGAGTGTACTACAGGGTTTTTGCTGTCAATGACAGAGGCCTGAACAAGACAATTGACATAGTCGGAAAGCAGAATTTTACGTTTGCGAGGAAAAGTGGTGATTCTGCCAAGAATTATCTAGGTCTTTATCTCAATGCATCATATATAAGTGATGCTGAAGATTTGCTAGAGCTTTCTCAGGAGTTTGATAGTGTGAGATTCTATATTTATCAACCGGAAGATCCGACAGTAGATTACTGGGTTTGTACAGAATTCTCTTGCCCCCCTCCAGCTTTTTGCAGTGCAGAACCGTGCAATTTTAATATCAATAAGACAGCATCAGCTGTATATGTATATCTTAAGACAGATAGCCCTATATCAATGGAGTGGAGCTGGGCGGGCAGCCTCATTGAAAACCAAAGTATATCGATGAATTATGTGGAAGATAAAAACAAACATAATGGTAGACATTTTGTATCATTGTATGGTAATACAACTTATACTGATGCTCATGATTTGATGGACAGCATCCCAACCAGTAATAGTGTAAATCGCTGGGATGCAACAACACAAGAATGGGATGGCTCTATTGACATTGGGCCCTTTAAGATTGGAAATTTTGAAATAGCTTTGGAGGAAGCATATAGTGTATTCATAACAGACGATGTTAACTGGCAACAAGAATAAATTTGTGCTACTGTACATATCCGTATTTTTTTTACTGAGCATAAATGCTATTGGGGCTCCCTTAATCTGTGGGGAAATCAGCAACGCCTATGATGGAACTGAACCAGCTTGGAGAGAGGTAGTAATCTACACAGAGAATACTGAACCGAATAATGATTCCTGTATTGTAAATGCATGGGACAATGTTTACTGTTGCGATCCTGATTTGATACCTAGTTATGATTGGAATGCTGGTGATATTTTGCATGCAAAGATGGTGGATAATGAAGGTAACTATGTATCTAATTCTGTGAGCTTAACTACTGATTATGGTGCCTATAACGTAGCTCCGGTAATGCAATTGCTGGCAATCGTCTCAATCGATGCGCCGTCAACTACAGCTTATGACGAGGATTCTGTTGTGGTGAATGCAACAACCATAAGGGATTACAATGATACAATCTGGTATAGCTTTGATGGCGGAGCAAATATCACCTTATGCAGGGAATGCAATTTCAGCGAAATAAATATCGAAGACCTGGCGGATGGCGAATATCTAATCCAGATCTATGCAAATGATTCAGAAAACAATGTAAGGACAAACTATGCCTATTTTACTGTCGATGCTGTCTCTGACTGCGGTGATGGGACTTGCAGTCCGGATGAAACATGCTCGACTTGCCCCCAGGATTGCGGGGTATGCAGCGGCGGAGGCGGCGGTGGCGGGGCAGGAAGCGCTGCTCCCACCGCCGATCAGCCAGTTGCGGTAGCACCTGTGGAGATCATTCAGAAAAAGATCAGATACCAGGAGATTACCCCTGATAAGCCGGTCAATGTTGTACTGGATGGCATGGCTATAGAAAGCATCTCCATCTTTACGAAAAAGAAAGTCAAGAATGTAGGCATGGCTGTGAAAAGCGTGCTACCGGCTTTCGCTGCAAGCGAACCACCTGGCATAGCATATAGCCAGTTTGAGATAGTCAAAAGAAATATGGATGATGATGATGTTGAGAAAGTGGTGTTTACCTTTAAGGTGGAGAAAACATGGCTGCAAACCAATCAACTCACTGAAAACGACGTATACCTATACAACAGGATTCAGAAAACAAACCAGTGGGAAAAGCTAAATACCATTAAGGTCGATGAAGATGAAAAATTTGTGTACTTTAAAGCAGAAGGCTATAATCTAGAAAATGTTGCTATCAGCGGAATCACCGAGGAAGAGATTATGCAGGAGATAATACTCCAATCGCAAAAAAAGTCCGCAAAAGACATTGCTTTGGTAGCACTGTCAGTTCTGGTATTCATACTAATATTACTATGCATAATGACGCAAAGAAACAAGAAAAAAATAATGTTTAGCTGATAGTCAGGGTCAGGTCATCTATGTTGCAGTAGATCCAGTAGCCTTTCCATGGATAAGTGTAGTCATCGTCTCCAGGCACGAATTTGTAAACCTGCTCTTCTGCGTCATAATAATAGACTGTCGATTGCAGCCATCCGGCCTGGTTTGCCTCTTCAAGTGTTTTTGTCTCTGTTCCATCGCTTATTTCAGCGTCTGTCCACAAGAAGTCGTTTTCCATAGCTGCTCCACCTGCGTTTTCCAGTATCAGGGTCAGATCATCTTCGAACGCATACAGCCAGTAGCCTTTGCTTGGCTCCAGGTAGTCAGTGTCTCCAGGCACAAAGGTATAGACCTGTTGTCCAGGGTCAAAATGGTATATAGTAGACTGGACCCACACATCTGAATGCGCTTCTTCTATTGTTTTTGTCTCCCCTGCTTTTCGTATCTTTGCATCAAGCCAATAGAATGGAGCCTTGGAAACATGCCCAAAAAGATTCCAGCCCTGCTTTAGGGAAATCTCCCTGTCTTTGTTGAATTCAGTTGGTACGATCGGCATAGAAACAAGATTCCATCCTGATGAAAGCGGCATCATATTATAGCATTGGTCTGCCGGGATAATGCCAGATGCTGCCTGGTCTGCATTGCACATATTTACTATCTCCTGCTCTGTCAGAACCCTGTCGTAGAATCTTAGCTCATCAAGATAGCCGCTGAAATATGTGTCTGCCATAGGGCTTGCATGGTTTAGCGAGACCCCTATTGATTGCGTATTATTTGCAGGCGGCAGAAGCAATCCTGTCCATGTACCATATATATGCGCAAAAATCTCACCGTCTACATAAACCCTGAAATGATTATCTGTGCTCTCCCTTACCCATGTGACGAAAGTCCACTGGTCATCCAGGCTTTCAGTCGTATACATGGATCCCCAAGGCATCTTATAGCCGCTGTGGTCTATATTCATCAATCCCATGTAACCAAAATAATCGTCTGTGCCATAGCCAAAGATGGCCTGGTCCTCGTTTGCGGTAGCAGCTTTCTTTACCCAGGCTGATACGCTAAATGAGTCAGTGGGCACAAAAAGGCCTATATCAAGGTAATCTCCATCTCCATCGAACAGTGCTGCATCATTAATCACCCCCGGGATAAACTGGATGTCCCCATGAGAAATTCCGTCATGGAAGTTTCCTGAAGCATCCAGGAAATCAGAGTCAAAGGGATAGTAAGCGATATTGTCAGATGGTGATACCTGCCTTGCTATCAGTTCCAGATACCTATAGGTCCCATCTGCCCCTGAAACCTCAAATCTATATTTGTTGTCAGGATCAACCTTTAGGTCAATAGTATTTACAACATTGGTCTTTGCACTGTCAGTCCCGTAGTCTATCATCAGAAGTCTGACATCATCAGGTATATCAGCTAAGAACCAGGATATCGTATTCTTTCCAGTAAACCCGACCCCTGTCTGGTCCTGCGCTTTCAACTTTATCTCCCAGATTTTCGTTGCAGAATCATCTAGTCTGTAGTCTTTTGTCAGAGCCACCAGATCCACAATGGTTTTCATCTCAATCCCACTGGGGCTTGGAGGCGGCTGAAGGATATCTTCAGAACCATACCCATCTGATGCTCCTGTACCGACACCAGCATTGAAGCTATCTGTATATGTTAACAAAGTAGACTCAAATACAACTTCCCATGATAATGTGAAAGATGAAGCAATACAGCCATCTTCACCAGTGCAGGTCTCTCCAGGATTGCAAAGAGCATCTCCTCCTTCATCAATAACATCATCGCAATTGTCATCTAATCCATTGCATGATTCTGATGCCCCTGGATTAACAGCTGAATTTGTATCATCACAGTCATCGCCACCGTTTGGGCAGACAGCAGGAGTTCCAACTGTGGTCATAGCCTGGTCGCAATAATCATCTGAATCATCGTCGCATCCTTCATCAACCTCACCAAAGCCAATATCCCCATCGCACTGGTTATCCTGGCCATCGCATATTTCAGGAGCGTTATGGTAAACAGTATCATCGCTGCTGTCGCAATCGCAGGCATCGCCGCTGCCATCGTTGTCTGCATTGTATTGCTCCCAGTTGAAAACAGAAGGACAGTTGTCGCTAACCTGATTTATATAATCACCATCAGTGTCTCCCTGGCATGTTGGATAATCTGGGTGTTCTATTATCCCTTCTTTAATTAGTTGCAGATCAGGTACATTTGTTACCGTATCAACTAATACAGATATAGGTTCAGAATAATAACCATCCCCTTTGTCTATAACCTCAACCGTGATACTGCTTCCAATTTCGACAGTATGCCCAGGTATATTTTCAGTATCACATTCGTAATTATTATTGTCTAAATATGACGTGGTGTAACATGTGTCGTAGTTATCTGGATCCCCTGTTACGTAAACATGTATCACTCTTCTGGCCCCCCCATCTGCGCAATCAATGGCATCATTAACTTTACCACGAACAGGATAGCCAATTCCATAAACACCAGTCACAAGGACTATAACACAGAATAAACTTATCAAAGCTAGTTTGTTCATTTTACCACCTAGAAATAGGTAATTACCTACTTGTTTTTAAACTTTTTTATTTTAAGGCAAGCGGTTTTTAACTACCTTTTGTGTAGCATATATAACCGAAAACTATTTAAGACTAGAACTTCAATTTAGATAAAAAAGTGGTGAAGGGTAGAATATTTCCTATAATAGGGTTTTTGCTAGTTTTATTTCTGATATTTGCTGTGGCAGACCTGTCAAAAAGAAGGGTGGAAATCTCAAAAGAAGCCAGATTAGCCAAGATAGGGGCCAAGCAGTACAATATAGTCAATGCAGAAAAATATGCAGAAGATAACCAGACAAGGCACCTATACCAGCTCAGAAGAAATGAGAATGACGGAAAGAATTTCATCATCCTCCCGGAGAATACGACAATCAAAAATGCAAAGGAGCTGTTGGAATCAATACCAGAATGCGAGGCGGTTAATTACTGGAACGGAGAGGAATGGGTAGCCTGGCTTCCGGTTGCAGGCGGAATAGGAACAAATTTTGAAGTTGAACCAGGAGTAGTCTATGAGGTTTTTGTGAAAAAAGAGGTTAACTGGACAATATAGTTGGGGGTATAATGAGACTTATAGTTTTCATCGTGCTATTCATAGCAGCAGCTTCAGCGTGCTATGCGCAGCACTGGGTATACGGGTATGTCTATGATGGCGCAGACGGAACACCTGCAAATGACAGGCAGGTTGCAGTGTATTATCCCGGGAATTCAAGCAATAATGCAACAGACATTATCGGTCCAAACGGAGCTTCAGGAGCAAATAACCTTTACCTGATAGATATCGAAAATGTCAATTCAAGCTGGGCTGATGGAGATATCGTATATGTCAAGGTGATCAGAAACGGAAGCGGATATTGGGCAGGCCCTGTAAATGCAACACTGAATTCCGGCCAGGCGTTTGACCAGGCAGCAGATATGGCGCTTAATGCTTCTCCAACACATTCCAAGCCTATATTAAATGCCTCTGACAATCCGTTAAACAGGTCATCTGCAACGCTTAGCTGCTACAACCAAAGCACAGATGATATTGATTCAGATCCTGTCACAAACACATACAAATGGTATAAGGATGATGCAGAGCAGACAAGCCTGGAAAATTCGACTTTTGTGCTTCCTGGAAACACATCTGTAAATGAGAGATGGATCTGCGAGATCACTCCATGCGATACATTCCATTGCGGCATACCAAGAAATTCAAGCAACCTGACAATAGAACCTTCTCCGCCCAATATCCTCTACAATGCCAGCGTGCCTTATGCTCCTGTCCAGGGGCAGACTGTCTACATATACGCAAACGTTACAGATGATGTAGAGGTCATATGGGTTAATTTCACTGTAACTGCGCCAAACGGGACTGTAATAATCGACAATGAAAATGCGTCATGGCATGCTGATGATATATGGAACTCCACGAGCTTTATCGCTGACCGGGTGGGGACCTGGATATGGAACATCACTGCCAGCGATGATGATGATCTCCTTGACAATGCTTCTGGCATGTTTACAATCACTTCATGGCAATTTATTGTCGGCAATCTTACCGGGCAGTTCACAATCGAGGATGCCCTGGGAAGGGCTATGCTGAAATGGACAGCGATAAATCTTACAGGCTCTAACATCTATGTTGCTGATTCCGACAGCTCTGTTGATTTTGAAAACCTTAAGGCAATAAGCAGGAACTTTAGCGATGAATATTCCAGGCATGATTTTGAATATATAGACAACCTTCTCAACATGACAGAGCTGGATGATTCTGTGAACACAACCTTTACCCTAGGGGGAAATCCCATAGAGACAGCCAACTTTAGTGTCTATGATGTGTTGATAAAAAATGTTGCTATAGTGAACAGCACAAACAGCAGCAGCTTCATAACCGGCATATTGTGGGATTCAAGCGATGATGATGGAGATGAAAATTTTGATGAAGTGGACAAGGAAGACCTGGTCTTTGTGACAAAGGTTAATGAAAGCATAACAGGCGAATACGGATTATATGACTATGAGATAAGGGTGCCAGGACCGCTAAGCCAATACATAACTGATGATACAGATATACTTTCAATATATACAGAGATAAAATGAGGAAGGATTTCATATTTTTGGCTGCCTTGATCCTGCTGGCTGGATACAGCCTTGGATTTTCAGGCGGAAGCGGAACCCCAGATGATCCATACCAGATATCTGACTGCCTGGAGCTAAACGAGACAAGAAAATACCCATCCTCTGATTTTATCTTAAAAAATGACATAGACTGCGGCGATACTGACAACTGGGACTATGGGTTTCCTCCAATCGGCTCAGATTCAGATCCTTTTGAGGGTAATTTTAATGGGGATGGTTATGATGTGCTCTATCTTTATATTGACAGCAGCGATGACTATGTCGGCTTGTTTGGTTATATAGACGGCTCCAGCAGGGGAAGCATAAATATCACTAACCTGGACGTATATGATGCAGATATTAGAGGGGCTGGCTGTGTAGGGGGGATTGCAGGCTGGGCAGATTATGTTAATTTTTATGGATGTGATGTAAGCGGCCAAATCTGGAGTGATGGGACAGGCAGCCAGCTGTACGGCACAGGAGGACTTGTGGGCAATTCTGATTATGAGCTTACTGTTGAGAGCTGCAGTTCAGATGCAGATATAATCTCAGATGACAATGCAGAAGCAGGGGGGCTTGTAGGGTATTTCAACACCGGCAATATAACTGATTCCTATGCCAGCAGCGACGTAGAGATATATTCAACAGGATCAGAGGTTGGCTGCCTTGTAGGCAGGATGGGTGACAGCGACGGGCTGGTGAAGAACTCTTATGGAGACTGTTATGATGTAAACGGCATCGGAAATGTCGGCGGCCTGGTTGGGCTTTGTTCTGGTACGATAGTAGAATGCTTCTCAGAAACTTCAACTGTAAACGGCAGCACTGGCAGCGGTGCAGGCGGGTTTGTTGGCGAACTAGGATCAGATGGAAACATAACAAACTGCTATTCAGAAAGCGAGGTATCAGGAGATGGTGAGGTTGGGGGATTTGTAGGGGACAATCAGGGCATAATTGAATTTTCATATGCTACAGGCGATGTAACTGGACCTGATGAGACAGGAGGATTTGCCGGGGTCAATTCTCTTGGAGGCACGATCATAAACTCTTTTTCTGTGGGCCAAGTAAGCGAGGTATCCAGATATGGTGGATTTGTGGGCAATCAGTTGGGCACAATCACCGGATGCTACTGGAACAATGTCTCTGGGAATTCTGATGACTGCTATGATGGCGGCAACACAGGCTGTAAGGCTATACAGGACAATAGTAATTACTTCTATTATAAGTACCATATGCCAATGAACAACTGGGATTTTGAGGATGCATGGGGCCAGCAGCAATCTGACTATCCTGAAATCAGATATTTTGGCGGCGGCGATTCAAGCTACAGCGGCTCTGGCAGTGAAGGAAGCCCTTATCAGGTTGGATATTGCAGCCAGCTGCAGGAGATGAAGGAAAGCCTTACCTCTTATTATGAGGTACAAAATGACATCGACTGTTCAGACTCAATCAACTGGAACTATGGCAAGGGATTTGAGCCTGTGGGCACAAGCGGTTCGTCATTTACAGGCACCTTAAACGGGAGGAACTACACAGTGTCAGGGCTGCATATCAACAGGTCATCCACTGATTATGTCGGGCTGATCGGCCATTCATCCGGCGGTTCTGACATATACGACCTTCTGGTGACAGATGTCAATATCAGCGGAGGGGATGCAACAGGTGGTGTTGTAGGCCAGGTTAATGCCAACATAACGCATGTTTTTTCCAACGGAAGCGTAACAGGATTACTATATGTGGGCGGGATCACCGGCTATACAGTTGAAGGCAGTATAGAGAGATGCTCATCTGGGGCCAATGTTAATGGAAGCGCCAGGGTAGGCGGACTTATAGGCTATAATTCCGGAACAAATGTGTCGGATTCCAAAAGCAGCGGGAATGTCAATGTCGGCGGTGACGACGCAGGCGGTCTTGTCGGCTACAGTATCCGCGGCAATATTACAGACTGTTTTGCAACAGGCGACATCAGCGGTAACCAGGATGTAGGCGGATTGTTAGGATATGCTTCGATGTTGATCGTATCCAATTCATTTTCTACAGGCAATTCTGTAGGAGGGGGCCTGTTTATCGGCTCATTGGTAGGGTATAATTCTGGCAGCACCATCTTAAACAGCTACTGGAACAACCATGCTGGAAATCCCAGTTCATGTTATGACGGGGGCGATACAGGCTGCACAGCGATCCAGGATGAGGCGGATTATTTCAAGCATGATGTTTATCCTGACTATGCTCCTATGGCAAGCTGGGATTTCAGCAGCAAATGGCAGGAAATGCAGAATGATTTTCCAGAATTGAGGGGATTTGGGCCAGCTCCAGAAGAATATGTAGATATTGACTTCAATGCCAGCTATCCAGCTTCGCCAGAAGAAAATGAAGACACAATAATCTATGCAAACGTATCAGGGATCAATGTAGATATTGAGTGGGTGAATTTCACTGTTGAAGCCCCAAATGCGAGTGTTATGATGGACCATGAGAATGCTTCTGCGAGAGGCAATGCAAGGTGGAACTCTTCTATATTCTATCCAAACGCAGTGGGCACATGGTCCTGGAATGTAACTGCAAAGGGCGGCTCATCTACAGATATTACATCCGGCAGCTTTACAATTTCAGCCTGGCATATTATCACTGGAAACCTATTCGGGACCTTTTCACTTCAGGATTCTGGTGCAAACGCCTATCTGAGCAACTGGACTGTTGAGGACAACACCGGCAGCAACATATATGTGGCAGATTCAGACAGCAGCATAAGCTTCAGCAACCTTAAGGCGCTGAGCAGGAATTCCAGCGGAACATACAGCAAGCATGATTTTGAGTATGCTGACAACCTGCTCAATATGAGCAGCCTGGATGATTCTATAAATTCCACCTTCACTGATGGCGGAAATGCAAGGGACACTGCAACATTCAATATTTTTAAGGCAACAATAAGCGATGTGGCTATCGTGAACAGCACAAACAGCAGCAGCTTCATAACCGGCATACTGTGGGATGCAAGCGATGATGATGATGAAAGTTTTGATGAGGTTGACAATGAAGATCTGGTATTTATAACCAAGACCAACTATTCCACTGCAGGATTATATGGGGTATATGATTACGAGATAAAGGTTCCTGCTAACCTAAGGAAATACAAAGGTACAGATTATTCCTCTGTTTCCATATATGCTGAAGTAAAATGATTTCATTTAATACTATTTGCCACTATTTTTATATATGCAAACTTTACAGAAAAACTAAAGCGTGGGGGAAATAATGGGACTGCTTAAATTAGGTAAATCTAAAGAAGAGAAAAAAGTAGATTCTACAGTCCCGGACGAACTGCCTTCTTTGCCTGAAGGTAAAAAGGAGGATGCTAAAGTGGAAGAAAAAAAGCCAGCAGAGCAGGAAGCAAAGCCTGAAGAGAAAAAACCTGAAGAAAAACCACAGACAAAGGAAGCAAAACCAGAGGAAAAAACTGAAGCAAAGGATGAAAAAAAGGCTGAAGATAAGGAACTGGCGCCAGATGAGCTGCCCCCTGTTAAGAAAGAAGAAGCGAAAAAAGAAGCTGTGGCAGAAGCTAAGAAAGAGGAAAAACCTGCAGAGGCCAAGCCAGAAAAACCAGAACCAAAAAAAGATGATGGAAAGCCAATAAAGGAAGAGGGTGTGGCTGAAAAGACAGACGAAAAGCTTTATTTCTCAGAACTATTATCAAGATTCCACAATCATGAGATGCGTGAGCAGGCAGAGCAGGAGATAGCAGCTGCTTCAACAGAAGTTGTATCTAAGCTGAGCAGCCATTGGGAGCAGGAGAGAAAGGGGAAGACATTAGCTGAGATAGACAGCGAGATAATGAGCAAGCTGGAGCCTCTGCAAAAGATGGAGCATGAATGGCGTATACTGACAGAAGAGATTAAAACAAAGTCAGAAAAAGCCAGGACTATTGAAGAAGAGATCAAGAAGACCACTGTTGAGCTGAAGAAGCTTATAGACGAGAAAAACCATCTAAAACAACAGTTTAGCCAATAAAAATACCTATTTCTAGCATTATTTGCTACTATATATCCCTATTTCTATTCTTATGTGACACTATGTTTATATATTAGTATACAAATTAGTACATTAATAGTGTTAATATTACACTATATTCAAAAAAAGTATATTAAGAGCAAGAGCAAATGAGAGCGACCAACCCATTTTCGGACTTTCTGGGACAATATGTGAAGGCTCCCTACAAAGATGGCAACCAAATAAAGATAGCCAGGGGTAAGCTGACGCAAGCTGATGAAAACTTTCTGAAAATAGTTGGGGAGTTAGGGACCATCATCATAAATACAAAAAATATCGAGAAGATGTCCAAGGTGAGAGAAAGTGTCTAGAGCAAGAGGCGGTCATTTATGTCCTATATAAAAAAGGCCAGCGCAATAATCTTATTAACGATATTATTAGCTTCTATTGCCTTTGCAGCAACAGAGCCAGACGGTTCTGTAGTTATTGACCAGAAAAGAAGCACAAGAAGGGCTGCTATCAATCCTACCCCACTATATGCTCAGGCTGGAAATATCTCTCATCTGACTTTAGATGGTACTTCTGTCACGCAGTCATGGCAGGGCTATGTTGGAAATGTCAGCGGTACAATCACTTTAGATGATGAATGGAATTATACAATATATGATTGGTCACAGGCAGACCCATCTGGCGAGGTCTACGCAACATACCTAAGCACTGTTGACTGGAGCACAGGATACATATCATGCTGGAACTGGAGCAACACAACTGCCGGCTACCTGCAGCTTACTGAGCTAGAGCAGTATCCAGGGGCAGGAGCGCCGAATGATTTCTCAGGCATGTATTCAGAATCCGGCGATGTAGACGGCATGAACGAGACATTCAACTATACATATTTCAAAGGGCCAGGAATGAGGGAGCATTCCTCATTCTATGTAGGCGGCCAGCTTATCAACGGCACACTAGAGGCAGGAAGCTATGCAAGGGGCCCTGGAGGCGGCGGAGGGCCATGCCCAAATGCAAGGATCTACAACGGATCACACCATGGAGGAGTGCAGTCTCCAGATGACGAGCTTCCATCTTTTGAAGAGGTCATACTTTATCAGTGGAAGAATGCAGGAAACGGCGATGGAGCTATATTTACTTCAATACTTCAGTCAGATGCCAACGGCTATAACAACCAGTCATGGGATTTCCAGATGCTGGTGCCTGAGAACGGCCACAATGGAAATACAACCTCAACAACATATTATTTTTATGTAGAGCTGGAATAAATGAAAACAAGAAATATAGACCAAATCTGCATCTTCATATTAATATCTATACTGGCAGCTTCAGCTGTATTTGCTGTATTCCCTTCTGCACCCACAGCAATAGAGGTTGTGCAGAACATGACCAATGATTATCCAAACGGAACCCAGCAAAACGGGACAAGAGGATATATCTATGAGCTGAATATTACTGAATCCCAGCCAACCATGAAGTGGGTGGGCTATGTAGGGCATGTCTATGGTGAATTTGCATTGCAGGACGCAAACGGCTACGCACTATATGATTGGGAGCTAGTAACAACAACCGGCGAGCTGTACGCAACAAAAGAAGGCTATGATGCTGCAGGACCAAACGAGCTGACAAATCCTTATGCAGGAGGCATACCAATCTGGGCAAACCTAAGCTGCGCAAACAGCAGCATGATATCAGAAGAGAATACCAATTTCAACCATACTGCCTCTGATGAGGACTCATTATACAATACCTTTACGACCACCGGATTCAGCAATCCAGGATTCTATGTCGGTGATAATCCTATCCAGGACAATGATTCCATATCATCTCCAGCAGAAAGTGAATGCTATGGAACCTACCTTAACTACAACAACACAGAGTCAGACCCGCCGCATGCAGACGGAAACTGGACCCAGGTGGTTCTCACAGACGGAACGTTCCAGGCAGCAGGAGAGGGCGGAGACGGCGCAGAGAAAGACTATGATATCATATATGCTTCACTTATGAGGAACGAGTCATGGGGCTTTGATTTCAACACATATGACTTCCAGATAATCCTGCCCCAGTCAGCTTTGTCTGGCTCACAATTGCCGGTAGCATTTTATTTTTATATTGAACTGGTATAATTTCTTTATGCTCTTAAATACACCATGATGAAGAAAAAGGATCTGATAGGTATTCTGCTTTTGGTTAGTTTATTTTCTTTGACTGCGGCAGCGCAGGATTATTATAATGTAAGCCACAGCTGCCCTTACAGGTGTATAAACGGCAGGCTTGGACTATGGCAAGTCAGGATAACACACTGGGGGGAGTCTGAAAGAGGCATACTCCAGGTAAGGATCCGAGATAGTGTGGGTCTTGATACAATAGCATTTACGCGAAAATCTAATGATACAGAGGAACTGGTGGCATATCCGCCTTATTCATGGGATAATGAGAGCTTAGGGGACATAGTGAAGCTGGATTACGGCGAATCTTATACCTTCAATCTTAGCGCTAATTTTCCAAAGGCAAATATCGGAAAAAATCTGACCTATCAGGTATGTGTTATGCGGTCTGTTCAGAAACATACATGGCATGCAGTAGGAGAGGCGATTGAGCACTGTTTTTCAGAGAACCATACGATAGTCATGACTGATTGTGTATGGGATCCTGACTGCGATTATGATGAATACTGCATTAATGAAAGCTGTAAGCCTCTTAACTGCACTGAAAAGCAGTACGCAAAGGACCATATGTGCTTTGAGCATGATTGCCTGGGTAATGAAGACTGTGAGATGGATGAGCAGTGCATTGAGAATACATGTAATGGTGTTGTCTGCGAAGATATCATGATAAATGAGACCGAGGAAGGTGCCAACAGCTCCAATATAACAATAATAAAGCAGTATGTGGTCAACCACAGCTGCACTGCTGAGCCATGCTCAATAGGAGAGATCATCATAAACAGCTCCTGCGTGAGGAAAGAATGTGGTTTTGATGAATATGTGGCTGACTATAGCTGTAAAAAGCTGGATTGTGCTTTTGATGAGGGTTTTTTTGACCATAGATGCAAAAAGCTTAGCTGTCAGGAAGGAGAAGGCATAGAAAACCATAGCTGCGTTAAGCTTGAGTGTGAAGATAATGAAGCTATCATGAACTATACATGCACAAGGCTGAGATGCGGCATACTAAGGAAAGCAGAGTCTCACAGCTGCCTCATCAATAGTGAGATGTTTCTTGCAATCTTCTTTTTAGTTGTATTAGTGGTCCTGGACTATCTTTTGTTTAGGACATATAAATGGAAGCACAGGAAACGTATGGTGTCCAGCTTACTATTGAAAGCAAAAGATAAGATGTCACAGGACAAGAAAAGCTGACTTCTGGCAATATTAATAATACTAATAATAAAAATATAATTAGTAATACTAATCTATTCTATTAATATATAATATTATTAGTATGATAAATAATATGAATACTATTTTTAATGCCTATGTCTACAAATAGATATTATTAGTATGATAAATAATATTAATATTCATTTTTAAGTTGAGAGCTGATTCTTTCGTGTTATATAATATTATTAGTATGATAAATAATATGAATACTATTTTATGTAAGAAATACCTATTAGTGTATTATTAGTATGATAAGTAATATAAATAATATTTTTAATGCCTATGTCTACAAATAGATATTATTAGTATTATTTGGCACTTTGATTATCAGGACTATTCTTATCTTCTCGTGGTCTGAATTTCTATATAGTATTAATAATACTAATAATAAAAATATAATTAGTAATATTAATTTTTATGCTTCTAGCAAATTCAAAAGTATTATTAATATTATAAGTAATATAAGTAACCTTTATTGTTTTTTTATTCTCGACTAAAAATATCTCTAAATATATTATTAGTAATACTAATATTATAAATATTATCAAAACTTTTTATCTTATTAATATTATTAATAATATAAGTAATATCTAGAAAACGAAAGTTTTTTATATAAGCTATATTATTAGTATGATAAATGTTATTAATTGTATTAATTTTATCAATAATACAGTTAATATGAATAGTATATTTATGACAGATATGATTAATATTATACAATGAGAAAGGGATCGGGCACCAAGGCAAGAATTTCTGTTACTATTGATGAAGATCTTTATCAGGAGATATCCAAAAGATGTGAGGAGAGGCTGATGAAGGTCTCCAATTATATCGAGAAGCTAATAACTGTGGGTCTAAAGAATGAGAAGTAATAGTATAGACAGGGTACTTTGCACTATATTGATATTTTTCCTAGCTGTCTGCGGCATAGTGACAGCCATAAATCCGTCTGCGCCCACAACAATCGAGATTGTGCAGAACATGACAAACTCCTATCCAAATGGAACCCAGCAAAACGGGACAAGAGGATATATCTATGAGATCAACATAACTGAATCACAGCCCACACAGAAATGGGTGGGCTATGTAGGGCATGTCTATGGTTCATTTGCATTGTTGGATTCAAACGGCTATACATTATATGACTGGGATCTAGTTACTACAACCGGCGAGCTGTACGCAACAAAAGAAGGCTATGATGCTGCAGGGCCAAACGAGCTGACAAATCCTTATGCAGGAGGCATACCAATCTGGGCAAACCTAAGCTGCGCAAACAGCAGCATGATATCAGAAGAGAATACCAATTTCAACCATACTGCCTCTGATGAGGACTCATTATACAATACCTTTACGACCACCGGATTCAGCAATCCAGGATTCTATGTCGGTGATAATCCTATCCAGGACAATGATTCCATATCATCTCCAGCAGAAAGTGAATGCTATGGAACCTACCTTAACTACAACAACACAGAGTCAGACCCGCCGCATGCAGACGGAAACTGGACCCAGGTGGTTCTCACGGACGGAACGTTCCAGGCAGCAGGAGAAGGAGGAGACGGCGCAGAGAAAGACTATGATATCGTATATGCTTCACTTATGAGGAACGAGTCCTGGGGCTTTGATTTCAACACATACGACTTCCAGATAATCCTGCCGCAGTCAGCTTTGCCAGGCTCACAACCTCCAGTTGCATTTTACTTTTACATAGAGTTGGTATAAAATGAAGAAGATAAAGCTACAAAAACTGCAATCAACTCTAGTTATAGCAGCTATAATACTAGCTTCTATTGCCTTTGCAGCAACAGAGCCAGACGGCTCTGTCATAATAGACACAAAAAGGACAACAAGAAGGCCTTCTGTAAATCCTACTTCACTGAATG
>CAZDZV010000005.1:0-105668 GCA_964510025.1 uncultured Methanosarcinales archaeon | reverse complement strand
CGGCCGCCGCGCGGGGCAGGGGGCCGAGGGAGTTGCCGTCGAGATAGGTGACGCCCTCGGGCAGGTGGAACTGCGCGCGCGTCCAGTCGAAATCGGTCTGCATCCCTGTCTCCTCCTGCGCGATCACGCCTTGCCGCCGAAGAGCCGCGCCCGCGCCTCGGCGGCGAGCGCCCGGCCCGCCTCGGTGCCATGGTGGGGCGCATGGTCGAGGCCGGCCACCGCCTGCGCCTGCGAGTCCGGCAGGCGGGGCAGGGTGGCGGCGTTGACCTCGAGGCTCTCCACCGCCACACCCTCGGCGAAGAGCATCTCATGGCGGTCGAGCGCAAGGCTCACGTAGTCGACAAAGCCGCCGCGCCGCAGCGTCACCGTCTCGCCGTCGACGAGATCGCCCGCCCGCACCAGCAGTTCGGGGGTCTCGGTCAGCCGGTCGGGCCCGCGCTGATAGACGAGCAGCCGCTGGTGCTGGCTCAGGATCAGGTCGCCGGCGTTGCCCAGCGTGCCGGCCGGGATCACCACCGGCGCGTGAGCGCCGAGCGCGCGCTCGGTGCGCGGGAGCACCGCGCGCACGGGCCGCTTGCCGCCGTCGCGGGTGAGCACGAGGTCGCCGGGGGCGAGCCGCTCGACCTCGATCATGCGCCCGTCGGCGGCGGTGACGCGCGTGCCGGCGGCGAAGGCGAAGGGCACGACCTCGGCCAGCCGCACTTCCTCTGCCGCGCCCGCGCCCGCGAGCACGTAGTCGAGGCCGGCCTCCACCGGGCCGAGCGGGAAAAGCAGCGGCTCGGCCTCCCCGTCGGGTGGCTGCGCCTCGATCAGGATCACGTCGAGCGAGTGCCCGTCGGGCGCGAGAAAGGTGAGCCGCGCGGCCAGGCGCAGGGCCGCGCCCGGCGTGCCGATCTCGCTTTCCGCGGCCACGGCATGCGCTGCACCCGGGCACAGCACCGGCACGCCGCCCGAGGCCCCGGCGGTCACGGCCGCATCGGCGATGGCGAGGTCGAGCGGCTCCGCCCCGGCATCGAGACGATAGATGTCGCCGGGGCAGAGCGGCTCGGTCGTGCCCACGGCGTCACCCTGGTTGACGCCGGCCACCGCCTGCATCGCCGCGCCCGGCAGCACCCGGCACGTATAGCTCGGCCGTCGTGTCGTCGGCTCGTCTGTCATCGGCCCTCCCGTGCCCCCTCGCCGCTCCCGGTGCCCCGTGTCGCCTTCCGATAGCCGCGCCGGGGGCGCGGGGCAACGGGCGGGCGGCTGCCGCGGGCGAGCGGCGGCAACCCGCCTTCCCGCCCGCGCGCCCCGGTGCTAAGGCGCGGGGCGACCGCAACAGGGAGAGCACGCACATGGATCTCGGAATCGCCGGCAGAAAGGCGCTCGTCTGCGCCTCGTCCAAGGGGCTCGGGCGCGGCTGTGCCGAGGCGCTCGCCGCCGCGGGCGTCGATCTCGTGATGAACGCGCGCGGGGCCGAGGCGCTGACCGAGGCGGCCGAGGCGATCCGCGCCGCCCACGGCGTGACCGTCACGACGATCGCCGCCGACATCACCGCAGAGGAGGGCCGCGCCGAGGTGCTCGCGGCCGCCGGCGACGTCGACATCCTGGTGACCAATGCGGGCGGGCCGCCGCCGGGCGTCTGGTCCGACTGGGGGCGCGAGGACTTCATCGCGGCGCTCGACGCCAACATGCTGACGCCCATCGCCCTGATGACCGAGCTCCTGCCGAAGATGATCGACAGGCGCTGGGGCCGGGTCGTCAACATCACCTCGCAGTCGGTAAAGGCGCCGATCCCCGCGCTCGGCCTGTCCAACGCCGCGCGCACGGGGCTCACGGGCTACGTGGCCGGCACCGCGCGGCAGGTCGCCCAGCACGGGGTGACGATCAACAACCTTCTGCCGGGCATCCACGCCACCGACCGCGCCGTGTCGCTCGACGGCGGCGTGGCCGAGCGCGAGGGCATCACGATCGACGAGGCGCGGGCCCGGCGCGAGGCCACGATCCCCGTGCGCCGCTACGGCACGGCGGACGAGTTCGGCGCCGCCTGCGCCTTTCTCTGCTCGGTCCATGCGGGCTTCATCGTGGCCCAGAACATCCTCGCCGACGGCGGGGCGACCAACGCCACGATCTGAGCGGCACGCGCCCCACCGGACAGCGCCCCGCGTCGCAGCACGCCGCAACCGCCGCCTTCGGGGCCGGGCGGCCCGCCGCAGGGCGCCGCGCCCGCCCGGCCCCCGCTCTGCTGCCCCATCATCTTGGCGCAAATACTCCGGGGGTGCGGGGGCTGGCCCCCGCACCCGCCCTTGCCGCCCGGGCGCGGGCAGGGCATGAGCGCAGACATGGCCAAGGCTTCCCCCGCCTATCGGTGCACGGAATGCGGCGCCCGCCAGACCAAGTGGTCCGGCCGCTGCGATGCCTGCGGCGCGTGGAACAGCATCACCGAGGAGGCGCCGCTCTCGCAGGGGCCGGGCAAGGCGCGGCTGGGGCCGGCCCGCGGGCGCACCGTGCCGCTCGCCTCTCTGGCCGAGGCCGAGGCGCCGCCCGCGCGCGCGACCTCGGGCCTGTCGGAGCTCGACCGCGTGCTCGGCGGCGGGCTGGTGCAGGCCTCCGCCACGCTCGTCGGCGGCGATCCCGGCATCGGCAAGTCGACGCTTCTGCTGCAGGGCGCGGCCCGCTTCGCCGCCTCGGGCCTGTCGACGATCTACGTCTCGGGCGAGGAGGCGGCCGCGCAGGTGCGGCTGCGCGCCGCCCGCCTCGGGCTGGCCGACGCGCCCGTCGCGCTCGCGGCCGAGACCAATCTCCGAGACATCCTCACCACCCTCGACGCCGAACGGCCCGACCTCGTGGTGATCGATTCGATCCAGACGATGTGGCTCGATTCGGTCGAGGCCGCGCCCGGCTCGGTCAGCCAGGTGCGCGCCGTCGCCCACGAGCTCACCCAGTTCGCCAAGCGGCGGGGCACGGCGGTGATCCTCGTCGGCCACGTCACCAAGGAGGGGCAGATCGCCGGCCCGCGCACCGTCGAGCACATGGTCGACACGGTGCTCTACTTCGAGGGCGAGCGCGGCCACCCCTTCCGCCTGCTGCGCGCGGTGAAGAACCGGTTCGGGCCGGCCGACGAGATCGGCGTGTTCGAGATGACGGGGCAGGGACTGGCCGAGGTGCTCAACCCCTCGGCGCTGTTCCTGTCCGACCGCGAGGCGCGCGCGCCGGGCGCGGCCGTCTTCGCCGGGATCGAGGGGACGCCCCCCGTGCTGGTCGAGATCCAGGCGCTGGTGGCGCCCACGCCCCAGGCCCAGCCGCGCCGCACGGTCGTGGGCTGGGACGGGGGGCGGCTGGCGATGATCCTCGCCGTGCTCGAGGCGCGCGCGGCGATCCCCTTCGCCGGCCTCGACGTCTATCTCAACGTGGCGGGGGGGCTGCGCATCACCGAACCGGCGGCCGACCTCGCCGTCGCGGCGGCGCTTCTTTCCGCTAGGGAAGATGCAGCCTTGCCACAGGACATGGTGATTTTCGGCGAGATCAGCCTGTCGGGGGCGCTCCGCCCCGTGTCACAGGCCGAAAACAGGTTGAAAGAGGCCGCCAAACTTGGTTTCTCGCAGGCGGCGCTGCCGGCGCGCGCGGCCGAGGCCCTGTCGGGCCGGCCGGGCACGGCCCACGCGCCCGGGGGGATGGCCGTCCACGGCATGGCCGATCTGACGGCCTTCGTGGGCGAGATGTTCGGCGCCGGCTGAGGCGCCGGACCGGGCGGGTCCCCGCCGCGGCGCGGCGACCCCGGACGACCGGATGGGGCGCGGGGCCCGGCCCCGCGGGGGGCAGGAAGGCGGACGCATGGAAGGCTTCACTCTCGTCGATGCGGGCGTCGCCGTCGTCATCGTGATCTCGGCGATCCTCGCCTATGCGCGCGGCTTCGTGCGCGAGGCGCTGGCGATCGCGGGCTGGGTGGCGGCCGCGGTGCTCGCCTACATGTTCGCGCCGCGGGCCGAGCCGCTGATCCGCGAAATCCCCGTCGTCTCGGACTTCCTCGAGAACTGCGCGGCCTCCACCATCGCCGCCTTCGCGGCGGTCTTCGCGGTGGTACTGATCGTGGTTGCGCTGTTCGCGCCGCTGTTCTCCTCGCTCGTGCAGCGCTCGGCGCTGAACGCCATCGACCAGGGGCTGGGCTTCCTGTTCGGCGCGCTGCGGGGGATGCTGCTCGTGGTGATCGCGCTCATCGTCTACGATTTCGTCGCCGGCACCGAGGGCCTGCCGATCGTGGAGGACAGCCGTTCGGAGCAGATCTTCCAGTCGCTGCAGGAGCAGATCGCCGGCGAGATCGCCGATCAGGAGCAGGCGCTGACCTGGCTCACCCAGCGCTTCGAGGACCTCATCGCCCGCTCCTGCGGCGAGGGCGAGGTGCCGCCCGCGACCGCGCCCGGCGACGGAAGCGCCCCCGAGGCCGGCGCCGAGGGCTGAGGCGGGCCGCGGCCCGCAGGGCCACGGGCGTTCAGCCGCCGTGCCCCCGCGAGGCGGCGACGAAGTCCACCGCGTCGCCGAGCGCGGCCACGCTGCTCGCCACCGTGACCATGCGCACGAGATCCGGCGCGGCGAAGCCGCCCGCCACGACGCTTTTCAGAAGTTCGGTGAAGGGTGTCCAGTAACCGCTTGTATTGAGAAGGAAAACCTGCTTGTCGTGTAGGCCGAGCTGGCGCCAGGTGAGCGCCTCGAACATCTCGTCGAGGGTGCCCGCGCCGCCGGGCAGGACGACGATGGCGTCGGCGTTCATGAACATCACCTTCTTGCGCTCGTGCATCGTCTCGGTGACGACGAGCGTGTCGAGGTCGCGCTTGCCCACCTCGCGGGCCATGAGATGCTCGGGGATCACGCCCAACGTCGCCCCGCCGGCCGCCTGCGCCGCCCGGGCCACGCGCCCCATCAGCCCGACATCGCCCGCGCCGTAGACCAGCCGCCAGCCGCGGCCGGCGAGCAGGCGGCCCACGGCCTCGGCGTCGGCCGCGAAGGCGGGATCGGCCCCGTCGCGCGAGCCGCAATAGACGCAGACCGAGAACGGGCCGTGGGGCATGGCAGTCACATCCGCTTCACCTATATCTTGTGGTGGAGTAGCGATCTTGACCGACGCTCACAAGCGGCGTCAGCATCTTTCGACTGGCCTGCCGGGGGAAGGCGATGGCACGGCGCAGCTGGGGCAACCGGACCGGCATGGTCCTGGGGGGCGGGGCGAGCATCGCCGCCGCCGCGTGGGTCGTGCACGCCGTCTTCTGGGCAGGCCCCCGCGACGCGCCTCGGCTTCCGGCCCCGGAGGCGGCTGCCCCTCCCTCGGACGGGCGCGAAGCGGCCAGCGCGCCGCCTGCGGGCTCGGACGGCCCGGCCCGGGCGGACCTGGCGGACGACGTGGCGGCCGCGCCCCTCCGCGATCGAGCGGGCCTCGCGAACGCGACCGCCGCGCGGCCCGCGCCGCGGTTCGAGCTGGTACGGGCCGAGGCGGACGGCTCGGTGCTCGTGGCGGGCCGGGCCGAACCGGGGGAGGCGGTGCGCGTCGACGTCGACGGGGCCACCGCCGCCACCGCACGGGCGGACGACCGTGGCGGTTTCGTGCTCTTCCTCGATCTGCCGCGGGACGACGGCGGGCGTGTGCTCGAACTCGTCGCGCGCGACCCCGACGGCGCCGAGCGGCGTGCCGCCGGAGCGGTGGTGATCGCCCCGTCGCCCGGCGCGGCGCGGGCCCGCCCCGCCGCCTCGGCGCCGGCTGCCCCGGCGAGGAACGGCCGCGCCCCCCGGCAAGGCGCGCCGGAAACGGCCGCCGCGGTGGACGCCTCGCCGGTGCGGCCCGCACGGCCGAACACCGTCGCGGATCTGCCGGGAAAGACACGCGGATCCGGCGTGGCGAGCGGCAAGGGCGCGGCAGCGCCGCCGCAATTGCGCGCCGCCGTTCCGGCTCCGGCGCGGACCGGCGCGACCGGGGCCGCGACGGAGCGATCGGCCCGCGCGGCGCGGCCGACCGGCGGCGCGGAGCCGCCGCTTCCGCGTCCGGAGGCGTCGGCGGAGGCGCCCCGGCCGGGGGGGGCGGCGCCGGCGGTGCTGTTCGCCGACCGCGAGGGCGTGCGGATGCTGCAGCCCGCAGCGCCGGGCGCGCAGCCCGCGGACCGGGTGACGGTGGACGTGATCAGCTACGCCGCCGACGGCGCGGTGCTCCTGGAGGGCCGCTCGGCGCCGCCCCCGCCGCCTGTGGATTCGGTGCGCGTGTATCTCGACGGTGCGCCCGTGGACAGCGCGCCCATCCGTGCCGACGGCACCTGGCGGCTGCCCATCGCCGAGCTCCGCAGCGGCCTGTACACGCTGCGGGTGGACCAGCTCGACCGGTCGGGCCGGGTCGTCTCGCGGTTCGAGACGCCCTTCAAGCGCGAGGATCCGGCGGGGCTCGCCCGGCTCGAAACGGGCGCCGTCGACGCGCCGGGGCAGACCGCGCTGCGCGCGCGCCTGATCACCGTGCAGCCGGGCTACACGCTGTGGGGCATCGCCAGCGATCGCTACGGCAGCGGCTTCGACTATGTCCACATCTTCGAGGCCAACGACGACCAGATCCGCGACCCCGACCTGATCTATCCCGGCCAGATCTTCGACCTGCCGGCCCTGCCGGACGAGAACTAGCGCAGCGCGCTGATCGGCCCCTCGGCCCGGCCGTGGATGAACTGCGACACGCAAGGGTCTGGCGTGATGTCCATTTCTGCGACGGTCCCCTGCCACTGGACGACCCCGTCATGCAGCATCGCCACCCGGTCGGCGATGGCGCGCACCGAGGTCATGTCGTGGGTGATGGTGATCGCGGTGGCGCCCATCTCGGTGACGATCTCGCGGATCAGCGCGTTGATCACGCCCGCGAGGATCGGATCGAGGCCCGTCGTAGGCTCGTCGAAGAAGATGATCTCGGGATCGGCGGCGATCGCGCGCGCGAGGCCCGCGCGCTTCTGCATCCCGCCGGACAGCTCGGCCGGGTACAGGTCGGCCACGTCCGCCGACAGGCCGACCCGGCGCAGCTTTTCCAGCGCGATGGCGCGCGCCTCCTCCCGGGGGCGCTTCGCCGCGCCGCGCAGCAGGCGGAAGGCGACGTTCTGCCAGACGGGCAGGGAATCGAACAGCGCCGCGCCCTGGAACAGCATGCCGAACCGGTCGAGGAACGCCGCGCGATTCCCCTGCGTCAGCGGCCTTCCCTCGAACGAGACGGTCCCGGCATCCGGTTGAACGAGGCCGAGGATGCACTTGAGAAGGACGGATTTTCCCGTGCCCGAGCCGCCGATCACGACGCAGCTTTCGCCCGCGGCGACCTGCAGCGACACGCCCCGGAGCACCGGCGTGTCGCCGAACGCCTTCCACAGCCCCTCCACCGCGATCATGCCGAGAAGAAAACCTCCGTCAGCAGGTAGTTGGCAGCCAGAATGAGGATGGAGGCGGAGACCACGGCCGATTTCGTCGCCCGGCCCACGCCCTGCGCCCCACGGCCCGACGTCATGCCGAAGAAGCAGCCCATCAGCGCGACGATCAGGCCGAAGACGGCCCCCTTCACGAGCCCGGAGACGACGTCCGCCGCTTCCAGATAATCGGCCGTCGTCTGAAGATAGACCGCGGAGTTGAAGCCCAGCCGCGAGGTGCCCACGATCCAGCCGCCGAGAATGCCGATGGCGTCGCCCACCGCCACCAGGGCGGGCACGGCCAGGGTGCCGGCCAGCAGGCGCGGGGCGACGAGGTAGCGCATCGGATCGGTGGAGAGGGTGACGAGCGCGTCGATCTGCTCGGTCACCTTCATGGTGCCGATCTCGGCGGCGATCGAGGAGGCCACGCGCGCGGCCACCATCAGCCCGCCGAGGACGGGGCCGAGCTCGCGCACCATGCCGATGGCGACGATCGAGGGGACGACCGACTGCGCGTTGAAGCGCGCGCCGCCGTCGTAGATCTGCAGCGCCAGCGCGCCGCCGGTGAAAAAGGCCGTCAGCCCGACGACCGGCAGCGAGAAATACCCAATCGTCGCGAGGGCACGGGCGAACTCCCGGACATAGAACGGCGGCAGGACCAACGCGCGGAGGCCGGCCAGCAGGAACAGCGTCGCCCGCCCCGCGCCCGCCAGCAGGGCGAGCGTGGAGGCGCCGATGGCGGCCAGCGCCCTCATGCGGGCCCGGCGTAGCGGCGCGCGTAGCGGCGGCCCAGCGTGGTGAGCACCTCGTAGCCGATGGTGCCGGTGGCCTCTGCCAGCGCGTCGATGCCCTGGGCGGGGCAGAGCACGTCCAGCCATTCGGGGAACTCCGGCAGCGCGGTGACGTCGCAGCCGATGAGGTCCATCGAGACGCGGCCGAGGATCGGGCAGGGCGTGCCGCCGGACCAGAGCGTGCCCGCGTTCGACAGGTGCCGGTCGAGCCCGTCGGCGTAGCCGGCGGCGACGGTGGCCACCAGCGTGTCCTGCCGCGCCGTCCAGGTGGCGCCGTAGCCCACGCTCTCGCCCGGGCGGACGAGGCGGGTCTGGATCACCGGCAGCGACAGCGCGACCACCGGCTCGGCCTCGGCGAAGGGCGCGCCGCCATACAGGCCGATGCCGGGGCGCGTGAGCTCGCCCCCTATATCCTGAATCGATAGTCCCCGGTGTATTTAGAACAGAGATGCCATTTTTCAGAGCAAGCCCTGATTTGGGTCTGATCTGTGCTTCATATCCATCGGGCAGGCTTATCTTGATTCCAGTGGATACCAGGGTCCTGGCTCCAGGACTCAGCTCATAATCCTCAGTAGAATACAGGTCTACACCAGCATCCCCCTCATGTGCTAGTTTTGGGATGATTGCATTTTCCTTAATTATTTGTATCTTTACTGCCACCATTTTTAGAAGAATAGATTATTTTTGGGCAAGCTTATATTTAAAGTATGTTGAGATTAAAAATATATATTAAAGATATATGAAAAAAATTACTTAGCTTTAAGGTCCATCAGTGACATGAGCTCATGCCTGACAATCTTCTTGTTTTTGGCATCAATCTTGATGTTCAGTGTCTTGAAGCTTTTTGTGACAAAGGTGATGTTATATACCTGTCCCACGTCGATGTTTTGTAGTATGAGTATCTGCTTCAGGGGCTCTTCACCCGGGTACTCTTTTTTCTGGAATTCCGCTGCTTTTTTCAGCGCATCATAGATGTCCAGCTTGACCTTGGCTAGATTAAGCTCCATTACTTTTGTATTTGGCTTCTTAAAAATTCTTTCATTGCCAATTTTTTTGATCTCCTTTCCTACTATAAACGTAGTGATTGTCTCATCCTTGTTGTAGTAACCTACTTGTATCTCATCCTTATTTGCCTGATCGAACATCTTGAAAACATGCACCAAATATGAAGATCCATTGGCTTTCTTCCATTCCTTGAATAGCTTGCTTTGTTCAAGCATCTCTATTTTTTCAAGCATACTCCATAAAAAACACTAATAATTTAAATATCTTTGTATTACGAAAATTCAATGGTATCTGGCAAAAAACAGAAGGATCTCTATAGGCAGGGGTACCGCTTGGTCGGAAGGCATTCTGCGGTGAAAGCATGCCTTTGGACAAAAAAATCTTTGAAAAAAGAAGGCGATTGCTATAAGCAGAAATTCTATGATACTATCACGCATAGGTGTGTTCAGATGACTCCTGCTTTGGAGAACTGCACGCATAGATGCATATGGTGCTGGCGGGATATAGACTTCACCAAACCAGAATGGAAAGGGCCGTCAGAAGACCCCAAACTTATTGTTGATGGGTGTATCGAGAAGAATTGCCAATACCTTCTTGGCTTCGGGGGAAACAAGAAGACAGACAAAAAAAAATTTTCAGAACTGAAAAACCCCCAACAGTTTGCTATATCCCTTACAGGAGAGCCTACTATGTATCCAAGGCTTCCAGAACTTATGCTTGAACTGAAAAGACGGAAGATCAACCAGTTTCTTGTGACAAACGGTACAAAGCCAGCTATGCTCAAAAAACTGCTGGACAAAAAAGCACAACCAACACAGATTTATGTCACATTGCCTGCCCCTGATAAAGATACATATCATGGATGTTGTAGGCCCCTCATCAAGGATGGCTGGAGCCGCATAGTGAAATCACTAACTCTCCTCAAGAAATTCAGAAGATCTGTGATAAGATTAACCTTGGTTAAACATCGAAACATGATAAAACCAGAGCTTTATGCGGGACTAATCCAGAAAGCAGCTCCTGATTATGTTGAGTGCAAGGCGTATATGTGGGTGGGTTTTTCACAAAGGCGTTTGAAACAGGAGAATATGCCTTCACATAAAGAGGTAAAAGAATTTGCCAAAGAGATCTGCAAACATTGCAAATACCAAATTAAGGATGAGAAAAAAGAGAGCAGGGTAGTGCTATTGGCTCGGTGATTTTTTGAAGGCAAGATAATCAGTTATGCAGGCTTCTGTTCTCCTTATCAACTGTGCTATCTCTCTTGCTTCAAGCCCCTCAGTTATCTCCAGCAGGTTTCTCATAGCAAGTGCATTAGCTTCATCAAACCAGCTGCGTTCACTGTCTTGCGATTCATTGTATGCCTCGACTGCTGTCAGGTCCAGGTCATGTATAATCTGCGCTTTAACATAATTCTTCCCCCTTGCCTGCATCCTTTCTATTGTTATTTTGATACCAGTTGCATATAATAGCTCAAGTCTGCCAGGTTGCTCCACCACTTCCTGTTGCACCAGCGTCGCAGCCTGGCTATAGCTGACAGCTCTGCCGTTGTAGCTTAATTTAGTCTGCTGTCCGTTTCCGCCAGCCAATAGCTCAAAAAGAGCGCCGCAGGTCCTAATATAATGCCTCACCGTAGTGTCAGCCAGTGCATCATCCTGCTCTCTTCTTATACTTATACCTTGTTCTTCTATTCTTACTGTATAGTCTTTTTTTATGTATGTTGATCCATCTCTCTTAAAACCTCTGCTTTCAAAAAAAGCCTTAGCTTGCTCTAATCCGTTCTGGCTAAATCCTCCTGAATCTCCATTGTAGTCAAGCACAGTCTCAATAGAGTTGCTAGCCTCACCTACTTTAACTCGAAATCTGTGCGGAGCTCCCTCTGGGCCGAAATCATCTAAGCTTCGAAGACAGTCTACTAGGCCCCCATTAGGTGAGCAGTTAACAAAGTTTGTTAAAGTTTCTTCAAAGTACCGTCCTATGCCAGGTTGTGCTCTTTGATATATTGCAGGCATGGTTTATTGGTGATTTATGATCTTTTATAAAGATTTTGTTATCTACAAGTGGTCATAATCTCAACATCTTCCCATAAGGCCCAGGATTGACTAGCCTAGTCCTTCCAATCTTGTCTTCTTTACCTGAATTCTCATGAAGATGGCCAGAAATCACAAGGTCAGGCCATACCTTCTTAATGAACTTCCGCAGGCTTTTATTTCCGCAAGCCTCATCAACTATCATATCAAGTTTTGTCTTGTAGGGGGGTGCATGCGTAATAAGCACTACCTTCCCATCTTTACTGCCTTTCCTGAAATCCTTAATGTCTTTTTTGAATCGCTTAGATATCTTTTCAAATTCCTTATCAACAGTTGAAAAAGCGCCTTCCCCATAGCCAAGATATAGATTGCCGTCTAAGACTACACTCCTCTTGTCGATAAATTCAATTTTATCGAAAGAGTTGGACAATGTTTTCAGCTCTTCGCTGTTTTCATGGTTGCCGGGTATTATGAGTATATCTTTTTTCAGTTTGCTTAATTGGGATAATATCTCACTCAGCTTGTTCCCAAATACTGTCAGGTCACCTGCACAAACCACTAAATCTGCTTTTTTAGACTTTTTTCTTAGTCTCTTCAGGGCATCATGGCTCCCATGCATGTCCACAAACGCCAGTATTCTCATTGCAAACCTTAGACTTAGTTTTTTTTTAAAGTTTTCTAAATGCTATAGTAATCCTCCAAGACAATCCTGTCAAGATTCTCTAGGTCCTTAAGAACATACAATTTTCCTTTTCCAAGGGATGTTATTTTGTTGGCCAGCTCAACCGCTTTTTTATCTACTCCGGTGCCTATAAGCGATATGGTGATGCCGCTGGCATTGGCCAATGATACAGCTTCCAATGTTTCCTTTTCAGGATTTTTGCCCACAGTAGGCATAGCGTCCGTGATGAGCATCAGGTGCTTTGTCGCTTCCTTACGCGGGAACATATTAACAGCCTCCTTTATTGTCTTTGCGAGATTTGTTTCTTTAGCTGCTTTGATCCTTGTTATCCTGTCCAGGAGCATCCTGAAGTCAAGAGTGGGCATTATCTTCTCTTTAATTTCAGATCCAAAAACCATCAGCCCGACCTTGTCTCTTTCGTCTATAGCCTTAAACGCAAGGGCAATTCCTGCTTTCTTGCAAGCCTCAATCTTTTTTCCTTTCATGCTGCCGGAAGAATCAAGAGCGTAAATCAGATAGATTTGCCCTTTGGACTGCCTTTCGTGACTTTTAAGGTTATCCTTGCTGATCTGGCTGCTTCCCCTGCGTATAGCAAGTGTTATTGATTTCTTGATAGCCAGGTCTCTGTACCTGTCCCCTTTCTTATAATCCTTAATGTCCTCCTTATCTCCGTATATATAGCTGTCCTTATGCACCTTCCTTCCGAAAAATCCCTTAGGTATTAGCTTATCAAGCTCCTCTGTATAAAGTATGAGTGAAGCTAGCTTATACCCCATCTCAGAAATTGCTCCATCCTTTTCTAAGATTCCCTCTTTTTTGAGCTTCTCCACATTTTTTGTTATATTCTTCCGCACTTCCCGCTGAAATTCCGGTATCTTTATGTTTCTGTCTACATAACCAGGATTATAATCAGTAAGTTCCCTTATTAACTTAGGCCCATAGAGTTTCTTCGCAACAGAATAATTTTTTGTGATCTGCTCAAACAGAAGGTCAGGGGTGAAAGCATTCAGGCCCACATTAAGCGCTTCTTTTATTATAGTACCTTCCTTGATCTTATTCTTGTCATTATTGAGCACAGTCCTCATTAGCTTATTTTCCTTTTCCTGAGAAGAAAGCTTGCCTTTTCTTTCACTGCCTGTCTTTATTTTCTTTATCTCTGTCTGCCTGTCAAAGTGAATCACCGCGGTCTGCATCATTTTTTTCACTGAATTTAGAAAATTCATGCCTTATGAAATCCGTCGTATCCTGAAGGTATTTAACAGAAGGCTTGAGGCTTATCCTGTGGCTAAGGACAGAGACTATAGATTCCTCTATGTCTTCAAATTTTACCTCCTTCTTACCCCTGATAAGGGCGTTTGCCTGGGCTCTTTCATACAATCCTAAAGACGCCCTGACACTTGGTTTCTTTTCAATCTTATCATCAGTCCTCAGGCTCCTGATGAATTCTATCATAAATTCCATCAGCTGATCAGGAAACTTTACCTCTAGATCCATCCCATTTTTTTCCAGGATCTCCTTTTCTATGGCAGTATCTTCAGGATAATTCATGTACACAAGGTCAAACCTGTCGATGAAGACATCTGATATCTTTTCAGTTGAGCTGTCCTCTGGATTCATTGTACCTATAAAAATAAAGTTGCTAGGTACATCCACATCGTAGCTGCCTAATGTTGCCTTGCCTTCTTCAAGAACCTGTAGAAGCGCATTTTGGAGCTTCTGGGGGCACCTATTAACCTCATCAAAGAACAGGATACCGTTGTTTGCCTTGAAAATCTTCCCAGGGGTGAATGCTTCCATGCTTAGTGGCCCGAATTTCAGGGCTTTTATGGGATCGATATCGCCCAAAAGGTCCTCAGCAGTAAGGTCGGGGCTTCCCTGTATCCTTATGAAACGTTGCTCTCCCCTAATTTTTTCAGATTCCTTATTCTTTGAAGACTTGCACTGCGGACAGATGGGATTTTCTGGCAGGCAGTGATAGTCGCACCCTTTCGCCACTACGATGTCCGGCAGCAGCTTGGCAATATTTTTGGCTAATGTTGTTTTCCCTATGCCTGGAGGACCTACGATGATTATGTGTCTTGAAGCCAGTAATGCAGACTTAATCTGCTTCTTGATGTCAATCTGCCCCAATATATCCTTAAACGGGTTTGTCTCAAGAAGCCTTGATTTTTCTATCATTGGATTTGGGAACAAACCATGCTATTTAAATTTAACCTTATAAGAAGTTCACTATAAATCTTGTGAGCCATATCACGCAGGCCGCAACTACCGGTATTAAAAGGTTGTCATCGATCTTTTGGTCTTTTAATCGTATATCAAGCCCCTCTATACCCATAGCAGTCACTGACCCAAGAGCAGCCTCAATAGCGCTGCCCAAGATAACATATGAGCTGATAAATGTCATGATTACGCCTGCAATAAATCCTTCCAAAAATTTCTTGTCGCTGAACGGATGTTTTATGCTCCCAAACTTTCCTATCAAATGGCTGATGGAATCCCCGATAGCCAGTATCAGTATGGAAGCTATGGCAATGTCTTTCGGAAACAGCAGAACAGCTACAGAAGAGCCTGCTAGATAGTAAAAAGCCCCTTTACCAGGATTTTTAATTAGGTCTTCCTCTCTCTCAAATTTATCCAAAAACCAGTAGATCCCCGGGATCTTCTTCTTTTTACTGATGATATGCACCAGATATGCTGCAGCTAGCAGCAGGCCCATTGTAAGCCTGTTGATCAGCCCCACATAGATTAAGAAAGCTAAGATAAGGCCCAACAAGAGATGAAAAATCTGCCTCTTTATCTCTTTTCTGGATAACACAGTCATAGCCTCCTGAACAGTCTGAATCTTTCCTCTAACCTGATCAGGATGAATCCAATGGTGTAGCCCAATAAGGCCCCAAATGCTACATCACTGAGATAATGGAGCTTAAGATACACCCTGCTGAACGCAACCATAAACGCGAACAGAACCCAAAACCATTTGAATTTTGGAAATTCCCGGTCTAGGACCTCTATTGCAGTGAATGAGGCTGTTGTATGCAGGCTCGGAAAAGAATAGTTTACAGCCCCAAAAAAACTTATAATCAAAAGCTCAAAAGGCCTTGGCCTTGCAACTAACATCTTTAACCCGATGCAGGCAGCGCTTGAAATGAGGAAAGATAGCCAAAGTACAGGGATCCACTCTCTTTTACGTTCGCCCCACAGGAAGAGTGTTGTCATGAATATGAGGACAACAATAACAGAGCCAAAGTGTGTGACTGCACCCATCAGGTAGTCTATTACCGGGTTCCGGATTCTGTCCATGATCAGAAATGCTGCCTTATCAAAGTAAAAGCTAAATGAAGCTAGAACTAGGCCGACAGCAAAGATGATGATATTGTTTCGGTATTTCATGCGCCAGTGAAGAGACTAAATATGCCTGCACCTGTTACTGAGACAGCCGCTACTATGGCACCTGCAACTATGACCCCTATTACGTTAGCTATTAAAAATTTTCTGAAATCAAGCCCGATTAGATAAGCAGCAAGCGCTCCTGAATAGACCCCTGACCCGGGCAGGGGGATAGCTATAAAGACAGCTACAGCAAATTCACCCCATTTTTTGACAGCACTTCTTATCCTTTTTTGTGTTCTGTCAACATATACGCTCCAGAACATGTCTATCACATGTATTTTTTTTACTATCATAATTATCCCGTCTATAAGCTTGAAGACTATGACCCCTAGTATTATATTTGTGACCACACATACTGAAAAAACCAAAAACCAGTTCATTCCTTGGATAATGCCATAAGGGATAGAAGCTCTTAGCTCTAAACCGGGTATCAGGGTAATGATTATTAGATCTAGAATTTCCATTTAGATCACAGCTATTTTCGCAACTTTGCTTAAGATGTCCTTCTTCCTTATCCTGTCTTTGATCAACTTAGCCGGCTTCAGGTATTTTCGTTTTACCTTAGCTTTTATTCTGCCATCTTCCATATATGTTGCTTTATACTTCCTTCTGAACCTTTTAACATGCTCTTTCCTCTGTATAGGCGGGCCTTCCTTGACTGATGTAGATGGGAGTCTGCTCTCTTTTGTGACAAAATACATGACAGCTTCATGGTTCCAGCTCCAGCCATGCTTGTCTACATGAAAATCGTTCTTGATTAGAGCACGATACAGTAGGTTCAGTACCTTGACTAATTTGCATCCTACTACATCCTTTTTTCCTTTCAAAGGCATCATCTTCAGTATGATGGCATTTCTGAATTTTTTCCTGATTTCCAAGACTGAAAAATCCTTTTTTCTGAAAAATCTTATAGAAGGATTCTTCAAGAACTCTATGGCTTTTTTTCTAAAAAGATCGAATTTTTCCTGGCTTACGGCCGCTGCCGCATTTCTGCTGGACTGCACAGGATCTATTATTATCAACGGACCTTGCTGCTTGCTTTTGTTGAGCTCCATGAAAATGTTCCTGTTTCTATAGTAGCCTTTTGTATCAATTACTACTTTTTTTTTCCATTTCGCAGCATTTCTTATTGCAGCACGGAAAGACTTGTAATGTACAATAAGGAGCTCACAAACATAGCCTGAAAATCCGTTTATGTAGCTTTCAGCCCCATAAATATTATTTGCTTTGCAGAATTGCTTCAGCAGCCTCATCTCATCTGCCAAATGACTGTACTTCTCTATGAATCTGGCATGAAGAGGGCTTACATCTGTTATATTTTGTGCCTTGTCTGCTTTATCAATCTTCAAGATAGGTATTATCTCAAAACTGAAGCCCTTTTTGTCGATCTGAAAGTAGTCTCTGCTTCCATGCAGACGTGTAATGCTCCCGAACTTCCTTTTAAGGTGTTTTTCCAGAATATCTGGCAGTTCGTCGTGCTTATTCTTGTATTTATTGTAGTCAAAGCATACAAAAATATCAGCATCATAGGAGTCTTTGAGCCATGTCCCTTTGATACCGGAGCCGCCCAATATGGCTTCAGCGTCTTTCAGGTTTATCCTAGAGATGATTGAATTTATCTTTGCGGCAACCTCTTTTTGCTGCTTTCGGTCTGGTTTTATGTCTTTTAAGGCTTGCTGCAGTATCTTTTTCATTATTAGCACCATTTATCGTTTATATTTAAAAACCTTATGGAAAACTTAATAAATACTCCACCCTATTGACTTTGAAAAAGAGGTTACAAATGGAAGCTTTGGGTTTTTTGACTTATCTGGCAATAATATTGCTGATCGGTATCCTATGCACGATTATCTCTGAAAAAATAAAGATACCAAACATATTGCTTTTGCTTTTGGCAGGGCTTTTTGCATCAAATCTGGATGTCCCTGGCCTGGGATTCAGGGAATTTTCCCCTGTATTTCTTACATCCATGGGTGTTTTGGCGCTTGTCATGATAGTCTTTGATTCTGTAGTGAGATTTAAGATAAAGGAATTTGATGCCTTTTCAATGAAAGCCTTGAAGCTCACTGGTGTTTTCTTGCTGCTTAACACCATTATCCTTACTATCTCTTCAATGCTCATATTTCAGATCGAATCAGTTTTTTTGGCGCTGATCTTTTCCTTTCTCATGTCAGGCACAGACCCAGCTGCGGTTATGGTTATGTTTAAGAATGCTAAAAACCGGATTATCGAGCTCCTGGAGATCGAGTCTGTACTGAATACACCTTTGATAGTAATACTGCCTTTCATAGTCATTGACCTGATCAGCAAAGTAGGGGCCGATAATATCACGCTTTCCCATATTCTGAACCAGGTTATAATTTTTATGCCCGCTTTCTTCCTTAGGCTTGTTGCGGGCATAGGCTCCGGAGTCTTCGTGGGCCTGATAGTCTTTAGGATAATGAAAAAAGCCTATTCGGAAACCTTGTCGCCATTGGCGCTCATAACATCAGCTTTGCTGACATATGTTCTTGCGGAAAACCTGGGGGGGAACGGTGTTCTCGCAATAACAGCGATGGGCATATTTATTGGTAATGTTTATCTGAAAGAGAAAAGCAACCTGTTTGAGTTTTCTTCAATCTTCGCCAACTCGCTTGAAATTCTTGTTTTCTTTCTGGTAGGCCTGATCATTAACATCCCATTAAGCCTAACTTTTTTCATGAAATCAATATCCCTGTTTGCAATATATCTTGTAATAAGATATCTGTCTATCCACTTGTCCTTCCCCAGGGTAAACTATTCCCTCAAAGAGAAGATATTTATGACGCTCAATGTACAGAAGGGCATAGCAGTTGCAGTCGTCACTTTCACACTTATAACACTGGATATAGGGGGGGTAGACGTAATCTTGAATCTGATCCTTGTCTTCATGCTTTATTCGATAATACTTTCCACAATTATAAGAAGGTTTGCAGATAGTTTCTTGGTGGTGAAAAATGAGGATAACTCTGGGCCCGGCAGGGACATCAGGACTGGGGTATGATAAGGGCATCCCAAAGGTGGCAGAATCTGGCCTGGGTGCACTGGAGGTGGCATTTACCTATGGTGTTAGAATGTCAAATCAGGAAGCTTCCAGGGTAGGGCAGATAGCCCGAAATAATGGGATCAAGCTATCTGTTCATGCTCCTTACTACATTAACCTGGCATCAAAGGACAGGTCAAAGATAAAAGCATCCATAAAAAGGATTTTGGACAGCTGCGAAAGGGCGCATCATTTGCAGGCATCACCTGTAGTTTTTCATGCTGGCTTTTTTCAGGGACAGGAGCCAGCCAAGGTCAAGGAAAAAATTGTAGACAGCATAAAGATGATAATGCAGAAAGTTGACGAGAAGAGATGGAGGACTAAGATTTCTCCTGAGTTGACTGGAAAGCAATCCCAGTTTGGCTCTGTTGATGAGCTGCTGGAGCTAAAATCAGAGACAGGATGTGGGATCACAATAGATTTTGCGCACCAGAAAGCGAGAAACCAGGGAAAGCCAGACTATAAGGGGCTGCTCAAGAAGCTGAAGCAGCTGGACCATATGCATGCGCATTACTCTGGGATAGAATGGACACCCAAGGGAGAGAGAAGGCACCTGCTTACCTCCGAGAAAGACATAAGGGAACTTCTTTTGCTTCTCATTAGCCATCATACCGATATCACCCTGATAAATGAAAGCCCTGATCCAATTGCAGATTCGATTAAGACCAAGAAGATACTGGAAAAGCTGCAGAATGAGAAGAAAAATTAGGATAATCCTATTTGCCATTATGTCTGTTATACTAGTTTATGATGCATGTCCATACACTACATTGCTCGGCATATATGATGAAGGTGACGAAGCCCTAGGATTCAGCTTTTCAAAGCAGTCCTTCACTTCAGGCCATGATGGGGACATATATGCTAAGAGGGTTCACATCGGCGAAGGGACTTCTCTTGTTTTCTTCTCTTATTTTGACACGCTGAAAAATATAGGGAAGGAGAATCTGAATGAGTTTAGGTGCAATAATCTGGCTGCCTCAGACTATGTGTCGCAGGCAGAGATACATGAGAGGCAGGGCTACTGTGTCTTATCTCAGGGGACACCCATAAGGATATTTGTAGAGTCTGCGTCAGAGGAGGTGGCTTTGAGCTGGACACCTGATTTAGGCACTGAAGACGGGGAGGCTGCAGCGCCAAAAAAAGAAAGTGAAGCTGGTGTTCCAGAAGGAGATGCGAAGATAGTGGCAGCTGCTGTGGTTGAGAGCGAGGAAGAACCACATGACAAGGAGTTCG
Source organism: uncultured Methanosarcinales archaeon (assembly GCA_964510025.1). GTDB lineage: Archaea > Nanobdellota > Nanobdellia > Woesearchaeales > DATDXC01 > CAZDZV01. Next base: position 86,088 of record CAZDZV010000005.1, on the reverse strand, counting down.
ATTTCAGGAAAAAAGAGGAGTATGACCAGCCCGGGGATAAATTTTTTCGGTTGGCAAAAGAGTATTTCCAAGAAATCATGACAAGCCCTTTTGTGCTCCTGTTTGTTGCCCTGCTAACCCTATCCTGCTTGTTGTTTATTTTTATAGAGAAGAAGAAAAATGAAAAATAGGCACTATATCGCTCTTCTCATCCTATTGTCTCCCATTGTTTTTTCTCAGACATTTACGCTCAACATATTGGAGGAAAATCCAGAAGGATTCCTCTTTTTTGAAAACAAGGTCACCCAAGTTAATGCCGATATATATGCAGATAAGGCTTTTCTTGGTGAGGGCGTGTCAAACAGGTTCTTTTCGCATACAGATAGTCTGTTTAACGTAGGGAAGGAAAGTCTCTATGAGTTTAACTGTAAGCACATCTCTGAATTCTATGATGAGGTTCCAATTTATGAAAGGCAGGGCTACTGTGTAATCTCTGAGCATAGGTCCTATCGTATCTACGTAGAGCAGGTCATGGAGGATAAGGTTAAGGTTAGCTGGATGGATGATGATGCTGGACCAGCTGGAACAAAGGCCCCCTCAGGACTTGCTCCAGAACCTGCAGATGCTGATAATAAAAAAGAATATCCGCCACGATTAACAGAGGCCCCATCAGAAAGGCAAGGCAATGTGGTGATGGATTACTTCAGCACTGTTGTGCACAACAATATACTCATAATAATAATCCTGGTATGCACATTTATTGCGATAATATTAATAATCTTTGCCGAATACCAATCAAAATGGAGAAAAAAATAATACTTGACACAAACTTCCTTCTTGTGCCATTCCAATTTGGTGTTGATATCTTTGCAGAGATCGAAAGAATCTGCCAATTTAACTACAAGCTCTATGTTCTGGAAAGATCGATTGACGAACTTAAAAAAATAAACAGGCCATATGCAAAAGCTGCCCTGGATCTCATAAGGGCAAAGAGAATCGATAAAATTCAGACTGAAGAGGGCAATGTGGATGATCTTTTGGTAAAAGAGGATGCAATAGTCGCAACGCAGGATAAAGAGCTTATCCGAAGGCTGAAAAAGACAGGTAAAACAGTGATACAGCTTAGACAGAAGAAATACCTTATAATAAAATAAACGAAAGCTTTTTAAATCAATATCAAACACAATAAGCTAAAATGTTCTACAAATTAGAGTTGCAAGACCATATCAGGGTTCCGCCAGCATTGTTTGATCTTCCGGTCAAGGATGCTGTAATTAAGCGGGTCAAAAGAAAATATGACGGATTTATTTCTAAAGACCTGGGTATCGTGATAGATGTATCATCTGTTAATGAGATAGGAGAGGGAATAATAGTCCCAGGTGACGGTGCCTCATATTACGATGTAAAATTCAACCTGCTGTCCTTTAAGCCTGAGCTGCAGGAAATTGTGCTTGGAAATATCAATGATATCGCTGATTTTGGCGCTTTTATTAATCTTGGCCCAATAGAGGGGATGATACACATTAGCCAGACCATGGATGATTTTGTAAGTTTTAGCAAGGATAAGGTGCTTTCTGGGAAGGAGTCCAAGAAAACGCTTAAGATCAATGATTCATGCAGAGCAAGAATAATCGCTGTTTCGTACAAGGATGTCACTAATCCCAAGCTGGGATTGACCATGAGGCAGCAGGGGCTTGGCAGGTTGGACTGGATAGAAGCCGAAAGCGGGGACCCAGCTGATAAGAAGACAGCTAAAAAAGGTGCGAAGAAATGAAGAAAAAAGTCTGCAAGAAGTGCAAGCTGTTTGTGGATGGAGATACGTGTCCGATCTGTAAAGGCAATCAGTTTACGACCAACTGGCAGGGCCGAATTAATATTCTTGATGCTAACAAGTCAGTAATTGCTAAGAAGCTAGGGATAACAGTAAAAGGAGAATATGCGGTTAAGATAAGGTGATTCTATGGAGATTAAGATTATAGACAGGCAGGAAAAGATTTTACTGTCCCGGGAAGAGATAAAGGCAAAGGTTATTTTTACAGATGCTGTCCCGTCTGAAGCAGATATTAAGAAGGCTCTCGCATCCCAGATAAAGGGAAACGACAAGCTCATAAAGCTGAAGATCTTCCCAAGATTTAAGAACAATTCCGCAGATATTTTTGCCTATCATTATATAAGCGAACAGGAGATGGCAAAAGCAGAGCCAAAAAAAGCCGAAAAGGCAGATAAGAAAAAAGAGCAGGCTAAAACTGAGGAAGGTAAATAAATATGGCTAAAAAGCAGCGTAAGAAAAAGAAGACAAGTAAAAGGTATGAATTATATGAGTCCAAAGGCGAATTGAAAAGAAAGAATAAGTTCTGTCCCAAATGCGGCGAAGGTATTTTTCTGGCAAAACATAAGGACCGGCTTGTGTGTGGCAAGTGCAGCTATATGGAGAAGCAGTAATCAGCTCTTCTGGTATACCAAGAGATCCTCTGTTGTAAGCTTTTTTCGCTCCTTTATTTTCAGCTCTATGTCCTTCTTTTTTAGCTGGAGCAGCTGTTGGTTCTGGGTTTCCTTCTTGCTCTTGCTCTGCTTTTCAAACCTGTCAGCCTCTTTTTTTAGGTTATTAAGCTCGAGGAGTTTCTCTTTCAGTTTATCGTTTATCTCTACAAACCTTTTCTTGTAGATTATAAAATTAGCAAATGCCTCTTCCTCTTTTTTCTTAAGCTCATCAATCTCTTTAGAGAAAGTTATCATTTTTTCATGCCTATCCTGGCTGTTCTTTGCCTTGACCTGGATTTTTTTATGCGCTTCTTCAGCTTTTTTCTTAAGCTCATCTATATTTTTTGACAAGTCATACGATTTTTCCCATATAGAGCTAACCTGTTTTGCCTTGTTGTATTTCTTCTTCAGGTCATTAATGGTTTTCATAAGCTTCTTTTCCTTTTCAAAAGACATAGCTTCTGTCTCTATTTTCTTCTCAATATCCTCTATCTGCTGCAGTATTTTCAGCGGATCGTCTGTAATATGATACTTTTTAGAAATATCCTTCTTCTCTTTGTTGAGAGACTTTATCTTTTCTATCTCTTGCTTGATATTCTCATTGAACCTGGTCCTTACCTCTTTGCTTTCCTTGACCTTCTTTGTAAGCGAATCGCGCTCTTTCCTTATGTCCCTGATATTGTCTATGAGCTCTTTTATACTGTCAGAATAAGCCTCTTTTTGCTTGAAAAATTCTTCCTTTTTGCTGTCTGTTTTGTTTAGTTCTAGCCTTATATTCCTTATTTCGTTCTTTATTTCAGATAGCCTTCTAAATAGCTCTTTTTTTTCTGCTGTCATAGTGTGTCACGCGCTCTTTTGGCATTCTAAAAAATTAAAAAAATTAGCCAAACAGTGATCCCAATCCGGCAGCCGCCTGTTCCTGGGATTTTTTATCCTCTTCGGCTTTTTTCTTTTCTTCCTTGGCTTCCTCTTTTGCAGCTGGTGCAGCTTCAGCAGCTGGTGCAGCAGCAGCAACAGGGATCGCAGCTTTCTCGATAGCCTCATCGATATTCACTCCATCAAGAGCAGCTACTAATGCCTTCACTCTGGCTTCGTCCACTTTTACACCAGCAGCTTCCAGGACCTTCTTAACTGTGGCTTCATCAACCTTGCCACCAGCCTTGTGGATAAGCATTGCCGCATATATATATTCCATTTTATCTACCTCCATTAAAGATCATTTTCTGAGTGTACCTTTTTTGAGCAGTTCTTTAGTTAATTCCTCGGCTTCTTTGTGCTCCTTGTCCTTTTGTTCGGGCTCTTCTTCCTTTTTTACATCATCCAGGATTTTTTCAGCATTTGGCTGTTTTCCAGAAGCAAACTGTTTCATCTTTTTGACCATTCCGTCCACTTTCTTATCTGTTTCCACCGCCTTTTCTGTTTTCTCAAGCTCTTTTTCTTTCTGGATCCTCTCAGCTTCCAGCTTTTTTTCCTCTTCTTCTTTCACAGCCTGCCTGGCTTCCTTTTCTATGGGGGCTTCAACTTTTTGTTCCTGCTTTTCTAATTTTTTCTCCTCATCTATTATCTTTTTCTCCTCTTGTAGTATCTTTTCTTCCTTTTTTTCAGCCTTCTCTATCTTTTGTTTGCTCTCTGTCTTCTTTTCCACTATCTCGATGTTTGCAGTATTTTTTAGGCTGTGCATCTGTCTTGCCGCTTTTGCTAGTATCTCATCAATTATACCTTCATCGATTATGTTCTGCTCGATACCTAATGCCTTGGCATCATTGAAGGCCTTACCTATCATTAGGCTGATGTTGTCTTTTGTCGGATACCCTGCATTGATAGAGAGGTTGATTGCCCCAACAGCAGCGATGTCTAGATCCTTCCTGAACTTTTCTTCATCTATATCCAGTATATCCTTTGTGAAAATCGTGCCGTCTTCGTAGGTTGCTGTGAGGCCCAGCCCCACTTCCATCGGCTCTATTCCGAGCCTGGTCAATAGTTCAGCTTGTTTAGGGCTTATTTTCTCACCTTCTTTGGCAACAATCGAGTCCTCTTTTATCGCAACCTTGCCTCCCTCTACCCCGCACTTAATCCCAAGGCTGCCCAGTTCACCTATGATAGGGCCCGGTGCAAAGGGTGTCGGCCCCGCCTTGACAATTATATCATTAGGGGCAGTCTGTCCTGCTTTTGCAGGTGCCTTGGATTTGCTTTTCTTAAGAGTCTTGAATAGCGTAAAAGGATTATCTTTTGTAAAAATCAGGGCAGGCATCCCCTTTAGGTGCTTTTCAAGACCCTCTATGCCCTGCTTCTTTTCTTTTACCTTTTCAATAGCAATCCTGATCAGTCTCCTCTTCGCCATGAAGATCTCTACCTTTCCCCTGAGCTGGGCTCTCATTGTCTGCAGCTGGGGCGCAGGAAGGTTTTCCATGTTAACAGCGCCTACGATAGGATAATCTGCTATTAGTTTAGCTATCCTGTCTACAGTCTTTTTTTTGTTTTCAGAGACGTGTGCCATTTTTACTTTTTAGTTGAATCAGTCTTTTCTGGTTTATCTTCCTTGATAACCTCGCCGATTCTATAGGATTTGCCCATGGTTAGCTTTATCAAGGACTTCTTAATGTTCTGTTCGCCGTTAGGGAGATTATGCGATAGGTTGTCATAGACAGTGAATATATTATCGACAACCTCATTTTCAGCCTGGTCTTCAATGCCTACCCTGGTCTGGACAATTGGCTGGTTCTTGGTCTGAAGCCTTACTGTTTTCTGCAGCTTCTCATATAACGGCTTAAGGTTTGCATTTGGAGGTACAACACACCCAGCTTTTGGGTTCGGCATCTTACCTTTGGGGCCGAAGACCCTGCCAAAAGCAGTCGCTATCTTTGGCATTATGGTTGCTTGTGCTATAAAAAAATCATATTTTCTGGCAAGTTTTTTTGCATCTTTCTTGTTTTGGTATTTGCCGAAATCACCATCAGTTATGGTATGATCGCAAACCTCTTCTGCTTGGGCCTTCAGTTCAGGTCCAACAAGAGCGCATACAGAAACCTTTTTTCCGGTTTGATAGTGCAAAGTTACGAAGGAATTAACGTTTTGGTCGCTTTTCTTGATATCTATCCCTTTTAGCACCACGTTTAAATCGATGCTTTGATTAAAATTCCTTTTAGCAGAATTCTTTTTTGCTGCCTGTAATGTTTTTTTAATATCTTCCTTGTTCATTCTGCCCTCCTACATTAAGTAGTCTTGATCGGGTATGGTCTAGAAATCATCTTTTATTTAAAAAACTAACGGTTTTAACGTCTGCTTGCAGCTTCCCTGTATATCCTGCTGAAATAAGTGAGGAGTTCTCGGATTTTGCCATACTGATATTGTTCAACATCTAGTCCAATTACTCTGCTATTTTTCGATAGTATTTCAGGCTCCCCATGCTGCCATCCAAGAGCATCAAGCTTTCTGGCTAGCTGTATGGCCAGCACACCAGGAGGGGGGTCATCCACTAGGATGTTCTGTTTACCTTCCAATCTGTCCAATAGCTCACTGATATCCTCACCAGAAGGCCTTATGACTAAGGTATGGTTATACCCATCATGATTTCCCCTATACAGCCCTAAATAGTATGGGTTTCTTGGCCGATATTGTCTTGGTTGCTTCCTGGACCTTAAAGAAGGCATACCACCACCGAACTGACAGCAAGGCATCTGTCGCAGAAATCTTCGATTTTTTAAAAATCTAACTGTTCCATTGCTTTAAGGCCAAGCTCACCGAACCTGCACCTTTTGCAGGTCCAATCAAGATAGATGTAACCGTCTATCTTATATCTATTGGAAGCCTCAGGCAGCCTTATCCTTAACAGCGCATGCCCTGGTGTATATACAATATCAGACGCTATGCCGATCGCCTCTAATAGGCTAGCCAACGCAATAGCGCCAGATTCACAGTCTCCTCCGCCAATCTTTAGGAATTCCTTGGGATGCTCTATATACTCACCGTCCACCGGGTCAGCGATATAATCATAGTTCCTGACGAAATAATACATGGCCTTAGCTTGGCATATCCTGTTGCCGGAGCAGCTGATAGCTGCAATCCTGTCAGCAGTTTGTTTTATCATAACATCAGAAGGTTTGATCAGTCTTTGGTAGTCGCTTAGAGTGTAGCTTCTGTTTCCTATTTTGTAATCAGGCAGCACCTCTTCTGGACTAGGTATTCTAACTGGTTCTGGATCTATCTTCCCCCCATATATAGCATAGGTCCAGGTTAAGACAATTAGCAATATAAAAATCGTGATTATGGTCCTGATAGGCCCTTTCCACCAAGGCTCTTCTTCTTTCTCTTCATTCATTTCGGATCTATATGGATAAAGGCTTTGTCAACATCTCCGAGATCTTCTACTGCCTTTTCAACCTTTTTGCCTATGTCGTGGGATTTTTTTGTACTTATTTTTCTATCGACCTCGATATGAATCTCAATATGGATAAAATTTCCGACGTAGTGGGCCTTAACATCATTTAATCCCCTTACACCCTTAATTTTCCTGACCAGTTTCTTGATTTTTTCTATATGTTCAGCTGAAGGTGATTTCCCCATGAGATAGTCAATATTCTCAATGGCTATTCTATAGCCCGAATAAAATATGAATAGGCTTATGATTACAGCAGTTATACTGTCGAAGACTGGCAGGCCAAACATAGAGCAGATGATGCCTACTATGGCGATGGAGCTGGCCAATACATCATTTCTGGCATCAATCCCGCAGGCCTTGATTGCAGGACTGTTCGTTTTCCTGCCATATCTTGTAAAATATCTAGCAATTGCCAGCTTTGCTACAATCGAAGCTGCTAATACATAGATAGCATATACCCCCAGGATCTCCCTTGGTGGCTCAAAAAAGCTCATCACTGCTTGTCTAAGAATCTCAAATCCCAATATTCCTGAAAATATGGCCACAATTATACCTGCTAAAGGCTCTGCCCTTCGATGTCCGAATGGGTGCTCTTTGTCAGCTTTCTTGCTGGCGAATTTCACAGCAATGAAAACGCTGACAGATGACGCTATGTCGGTTAAGGAATTGAATGCATCAGAAAGGAGCGCCAGGCTGTTGGAAAATATCCCTGTAACAAGTTTGGCCAGAAACAGTACTGCATTTAGAAATATGCCTAATACCGTCACTTGGGTCTTTTTGTTCATTTAGGCAACTTAGTTTATATTATTATATAAAATTATGGATAATCTTTATAAATTAAGATTCAATCCTCTTTATAAGGGTAATTACTATGTCAGATATCTTAGGGATGATTAGCTCACCAGGAGATTTACGCCTTTTGACAATAGAAGAGCTGTTTAAGCTGAAGAAAGAGATAATCAACAAAATAATATCCACAGTAGCTAAGACAGGCGGCCATCTTGCTTCCTCCTTGGGTGTTGTTGAGCTGACAATAGCGCTGCACCATGTGTTCGATACGCCTGCTGATAAGATAATATGGGATGTAGGCCACCAGACCTATGCCCATAAGCTACTTACAGGCAGATCAGCTAAGTTCGGTTCATTGCGCAGATACCAGGGCCTGAGCGGGTTTCCCAAAAAAGAGGAAAGCATTTACGACGCATTCAATACAGGGCACAGCTCTACCTCTATCTCTGCATCGCTTGGAATAGCGAAAGCCAGGGATCTGAGGAAAGAACAGTATAAGGTGGTCTCAGTTATCGGGGACGGAGCCCTTACAGGCGGAATGGCCTTCGAAGCCCTGAATCAGGCAGGTGATCTTGACACCGATCTCATAGTCATATTGAACGATAATAAGATGTCTATAAGCCCAAATATCGGTGCCCTGAATACATATCTCAGAAAGATGGTGACAGATCCTAACTACCTGGAAAGAAAAAAGACTGCAAAGAATTTCCTGAACGAGCTGCCCCTGATAGGCGACAGGGCGGGACTATTGGCAGCGAACATGGAAGAGACACTAAGAGCCTTTAGCTCGACTCCTGGATTATTGTTTAAGGAGTTAGGCTTCAACTATTTCGGACCCATAGACGGCCATGACCTCAAAGAGCTTATAACCTCATTGCAGAATATCAAGAAGCTTAAGGGGCCCAGGATCCTGCATGTAATCACGAAGAAAGGCCATGGCTATAAATATGCAGAGAGAGACAAGGTAAAATTTCATGGCATAAGCCCCTTTGACCCTGCCAATGGCAAAAAGATTGTCTGCAACAGCACAACAACATTTACGCAAGCCTTTTCAAAATGTCTTATGAAGCTGGCAGAAAAAGACAAGAGCATCGTTGCCATCACTGCGGCAATGTCATCCGGCACCGGCTTGGAAAGCTTCCAAAAAGCATTTCCCCAAAGATTCTTTGATGTGGGGATAGCTGAGCAGCATGCAGTGACTTTTGCAGCAGGCCTCGCTTCCCAAGGGATGAAGCCGGTTGTAGCAGTCTATTCTACTTTCCTTCAGAGGGCCTATGACCAGATTGTGCATGATGTTGCTCTTCAGAACCTTCCAGTTACCTTTGCATTGGATCGGGCAGGTCTTGTAGGCGAGGACGGCCCCACCCACCACGGCGCCTTTGATTTGAGCTACCTTCGCCATATACCTAATATGGTCGTGATGGCCCCTAAGGATGAGAATGAGCTGGGACATATGCTTAGGACCGCGATTGAACATGGTGGTCCTGCTGCATTAAGATACCCTAGGGGATGTGGTATAGGCGTAGCTATCCAGAACCCCTATAAAAAAATACCAATAGGTAGCTATGAGGTTCTCAAGTCAGGAAGAGATACCGCCATATTTGCTGTTGGTTCTATGGTGGAAGAGGCCTTACAGGCATCCAGAAGCTTGAAGTCGGCAGCAGTCATAAATGCCAGATTCATCAAGCCTCTGGATGAGAAAACAATAATCCGCTTCGCAAAAAAGGCAAAAAAAGTCATTACTGTTGAAGAAAATGCGCTGCAGGCGGGCTTTGGCTCTGCGCTTTTGGAATTTTTAGAGAAAAAAAAGATAAGGACAGAGGTGAAAAGGATCGGTATTCCAGATCGATTCGTCCCCCATGGTCCTGTTTCTTTGTTGCGAAAGAAGCTAGGTTTATCAAAAGAGAATATCATAAGACAAGCATCATGAAAAAGATTAGGGTGGGCAATATCACAGTAGGGGGGGATTCTCCTGTTACAGTGCAAAGCATGTGTACTACCCAGACCACCGACACGTCTTCTACAATAGAGCAGATTCATGATCTGGAAGAGCACGGCTGTGAGATAGTCCGGGTAAGTGTTCCTGACATGGATTCAGCTTATGCATTGAAAGAGATAAAAGAAAACATTGCAATTCCTTTGGTTGCAGACATTCATTTTGACTATAGGCTGGCGATAGAATCTGCAAAATTTGCCGATAAGCTCAGGATCAATCCAGGGAACATTGGTGATCAGCGGAAAGTGAAGAAGGTCATCCAGGCAGCCAAAGACAATGCTATTCCCATCAGGGTGGGCGTTAATCTGGGCAGCCTGGATAAGGATATTGAGGGGAGATATGGTCTAACGCCGGAAGCAATGGTAGCCTCTGCAGCTAAAGAGATTTCTTTCCTTGAAAAAAATGATTTCTATGATACAGTTGTTTCGCTGAAATCATCAGATGTTAATAAGATGGTGAAGGCAAATCGCCTTTTTTCAGAAGAATATGACTATCCGCTCCATCTTGGGGTCACTGAAGCAGGTTCGGTATTTACAGGGGCCATCAATAATGCTGTAGGGATAGGAATCCTGCTTTCAGAAGGCATAGGAAGCACAATAAGGGTTTCATTGTCAGGTGATCCTGTTGAAGAGGTTAAGGCAGGCTGGCAGATTTTAAAGGCCCTGAATTTGCGACAAAGGGGCATCAGCGTAATTGCATGCCCCACCTGCGCCAGGGCAGACATAGATGTAGCAGCTATCGCAAAAAAAATCGAAGAAAAAACAGCCAGCCTGAAGGATCCAATCAAGATAGCGATAATGGGCTGCTGTGTAAATGGTCCAGGCGAGGCAAAAGAAGCTGATATCGGTGTTGTTGGTGGAAAGGACAGGTGCTTGCTCTATGAGAAAGGCCAGATAGTAGAGAAAGTCAAAGAGCAGGAGATTATAGATAAGATTGTCGGCAGACTAACTTGATTTAAATTCATAAGCCCTAGTGTTATCAGGTGAAAAAGGGCGTACTGTGAATAATCCTTTCAGCCCAGCCGTTTCCCATAGCTGTCTTGCAGCCTCCCATATGCCGATTCCCTGGTCTGCAGCAAAGGTCCCGACCTCTGTAGATGGAACTGCGTATGCGTATCTAAGTGCATCCCCCTTCAGCTCCCCGATTAGCATAACTTCGGATGGAAGTTCATAGGCAGTAAGTTGGATTTGAGGGATAAAGCTCCGATATGTTATTCGTTCACCTCTGAGCAGCCTTTCTTCAACCTCCCTAACAAGAAATGCATCTGGATCAAGGTCTAGGGCACTGCAGAGTTTTTTGAATTTCTCAGGATTAACAAGATTAAATTCATTGTTCTCATCCAGCATTTGACATAATTGACCTTTATTGTATCCTGTAAGGCGTACTAGATCAGCCTGGCTGTGCGGCTGTTCTCCTATCCTTTTATTTCCGGCAAGAGCCCTCACTGCGATAAGGGCAAAGATTTCGCTGAAATAAGCTGCCCTGCTGGTTGAAATATCTTTGGGTGGCTTTACATAATACGGGCTAGAATGAGGCAGAAAATCATCAATGCTTACTGTTTCTCCGCCAAGCAGCCGTGCTTCAACTTTTTTTACAAGATATGTATCGGGCTCGAGGTTTAAGGCACCACAAAGACTGTTAAATCTTTCTGGTTCCATCGATTCATATCTTCTGTTTGAGTGAAGCACTTGTGAAATATAGGCCTTGCCAATACCTGTAGCTTCTGCCAGATCATCAAGCCGGCATGGCACACCCTCTCTTTTTTTCTGCCTAATAGCCAAATCTGCCGCTATTCTGAATATCTTTGTCAAGTATGTTACTGTCATTTAGCTCCTGTAATCAGCCCCTTCTTTTAAAGCTTTTGTTACTTTTCAATAACAATATAAATTTACTTTACTATAAAAACCTTTAAAATGAACTGCAGTTTACTGACTGTCTATGAAGCGCGTAGTGATACTGGGCTCAACAGGCAGTATAGGGACACAGGCATTGCAGATTGTAAGAAATAATCCTTCCAGATTCCAGGTTAAGGCTTTGGCATGCAATTCAAATATCGGCCTGCTGGCAAAGCAGATTGAGGAATTTAGTCCAGAAGCTGTCGCTGTTTTCGAAAAGGAGAAAGCAGATTCCCTGAGAGCAGATATCCCGGTGCTCTCAGGCATGGAAGGGCTTGCAAAGCTAGCCAGCTTAGATAGCTGTGATATTGTCTTGAATTCCATGGTGGGGAGCATAGGAATTGTTCCCACAGTAGAAGCAATAAAAGCAAGCAAAGATGTTGCGCTTGCGAACAAGGAAACGCTTGTAGCGGCTGGAAGAATAGTGATGCAGCTGGCGAAAAAAAAAGGTGTTCAGCTGACACCTATCGACTCAGAACACTCAGCGATATTTCAGTGCCTTAAAGGAGAGGACTCTAAGGATATCAGGAAGATCATCTTGACGTGTTCAGGCGGATCATTCAGGGATAGATCAGCAGCGCAACTGAAAAATGTCACTAAAGAGGATGCTCTTAAGCACCCTAACTGGAATATGGGGGCTAAGATAACAATAGACTCCGCCACATTGATGAATAAGGGGCTTGAAGTTATCGAGGCCCATCACCTATTCAAGGTTGATTATGGGGATATCGATGTTGTTATACACCCCCAGTCAATAGTGCATTCTCTTGTGGAGTTTAAAGACACTTCTGTTTTAGCGCAGCTAGGGTGGCCTGATATGAAGATACCTATCCAATATGCATTATCCTATCCAAAAAGATTTGCCAGCGAGCATAGAAGCCTGAATTTAGCTCAGCTCAAGAGTCTTGATTTCAGAGAGCCCGACCTTGATCTTTTTCCGTGTTTAGGATATGCTTACGAAGCCGGAAAAGCAGGGGGAACGATGCCGGCTGCTATGAATGCTGCCAATGAGGTAGCAGTAAGAGCATTCCTTGACAACAAGATTGGATTCTTGGATATTGCTGAAAGGATAAAGGAGACTCTAGACAATCATAAAATTATTAAACAACCATCCTTAGACCAGATCCTAGAGGTGGATAAGAGAATAAAAGATAAGGCAGAAGAAAGATGAATGTAGCATTAATCTTGGGGGCAGGCATTGGCAGGCGCATGGGCGACGGAGTGAATAAGATACTCAGATTATTGGATGACAAGCCGATAATATACTATTCCATAAAGACCTTTCATGAATGTGATTTCATCGACAAGATCATCATAATTGCAAAAAAAGAATATTTCACTGAGATCGAAAGACTAAAGCAGGAGCATAATCTCGATAAGATTGAGAAGGTTCTTGAAGGGGGCGAAAGACGTCAGGACTCTGTGAACAACGGCATACTGTATCTTCACACGCTTAAGGCATCCGACATTGTAGTCATCCACAATGCCGTAAATCCTTTTGTTACCAAAAAGACAATCGCAGAGACTATAAACGCAGCCATGAAATATGGGGCAGCTGCCGCCGCCCATAGAGCAAAGGATACGATAAAGCAAGTGGATGAGAAAGGCTTTGTGGAAAAGACCCTTGAAAGAAAAAAGCTGTGGCAGATGCAGACTCCCCAGGCCATAAAATATGGTTTGGCCGTCAGGTCATTTAAGAAAGCTTACGAGGAAGAATTCTACGGTACTGATGATGTCTCGTTGGTCGAGAGGATGGCTAGGAAGGTTAAGGTTATAGAGACAAACCCTGAAAATGTCAAGATAACTTATCCTGTGGATCTAACAGTCGCCAGGAACATAACAAAAGCGTCAAGGGTAGGTTTAGGCGAGGACTCCCATCGGTTCGTGGAAAGTGAGCAGAAGAAGCTTGTGCTTGGTGGCGTAGAGATAGATGGTGAAAAAGGACTGGACGCAAACTCAGATGGAGATGTTATCCTGCATGCATTATTCAATGCGGTAAGCCAGGCAACAGGGGGCAAGAGCATAGGCTTTTATGCCGATAAGATGTACGAAAAGGGCATAACTGACAGCAAAAAATATCTTGAGAAGGCCCTTAAAATGGCGGCAGAAAGGGGCTACACCATCGGCAATATAGGGATTATGATCGAGGCCAAAAAGCCAAGGATAGATGAATATGAGGAAAAGATAAAGGAAAGCATAGCATCTCTCTGCACTCTTGACAGGTCTGATGTGGGGATAACTGCGACATCAGGTGAGGACCTGACGCCATGGGGCAAGGGACAGGGAATTAAGGCTTCGGCGGTTGTGACTTTGAATAAAAAATGAAGGCCTATGCTAAGATAAATCTCGCCCTAGACGTTCTTGATAAAAGAAAAGACGGATACCACAATATCAATTCTGTTATGCAGAAAATTGACTTGTTTGATGAGCTGTTTTTCACGCGCAACCAGGATGTTGTTGTAGCTTCAGAATTCAAAGATGATATTGTCCGACGGACAGCCCTGAAGCTAAGAACGCTTTTTGATGTCCAATCGGGGGTTGAGATAAAGATAAGGAAGAATATCCCTGCAGGAGCCGGACTCGGCGGTGGCTCCTCTGATGCAGCTGCTGCGCTGCTGGCCCTGAACAAGATATGGGATCTCAACCTTGACAGCTCCCAGCTTACAAAGATAGCCTGTGAATTGGGGGCCGATGTTCCTTTTTTTCTTAAAGGAAACTGCTCTTTTGTATCAGGCTACGGAGATAAGGTGGAAGAGCTGCACGCTGCTAAAATGAATATCCTATTGGTGAATCCAGGATACCAGCTCTCCACTAAAGAAGCCTATGCGCAGATGGATAAGGTCCACAAGCAGAGAAAGTCAGCGAGCATTAAGATGAGAAAAGCTGGTAATATCGAAGAAATCAGCTCTGCACTACATAACGATTTCATTTATATACAGAAGCCAATTGTCAGGGATATGGTAGGCAGCCTAAATGGGGAAGGAGCCCTAAATGCTTCAATTACAGGAAAAGGCCCTACTGTCTTTGGAATATTTCAGGATAAAGAAAAATTGATGCAGGCTTATGATAATCTGAAAAATAAATATCCATATGTATATGCAACCCGGACAAAATGGAAGTAAGAATAGCTGATAGGCATGGGTTTTGTTTTGGTGTAAAAAGAGCAGTAGAATGTGTGCTTGAATTGAAGGGAGAGGTGAATACCCTGGGCCCTTTGATACACAATCCCCAGTTCGTAAAATATCTAGAGTCAAGAGGGATAAAGGCAGTTGATTCCATAGATCAGGTAGATTCAGATAAGGTGGTGATCAGGACGCATGGGGTCCCTGATAGGCTTTTAAAAGAGATTAAAGCCAAGGGGCTTCAGGTGCTGGATCTTACCTGTCCGTTCGTAAAGAAGGTCCAGGATTACGCAAAGGAGCTGGAAAGCAAGGGTTACCAGGTCATTATAGTCGGACAAAAAGGCCATCCAGAGGTAGAGGCAATAAAGCAAAACCTAGAGGGGGGCATAATAGTCGATGATTTGAAAGACGCAAGGAAAATGCCGCATTTCAAAAAAATCGGTGTTGTAGCACAGACCACTCAAAAATTAGGCCACTTTATAGAGATTAGCGATGAGCTTAAGCAACACGCAGACGAAGTCAGGCTTATAAACACCATATGCAACGCAACTCAGGAAAGGCAGTCTGCAGCTCTGGATCTGGCAAAAGAGGTTGATATTATGATAGTCATAGGCGGCCATAATTCCGCTAACACCAGGCAATTAGCAGCTTTGTGCAGCTCAGTTGTGATGACAAAGCACATTGAGACTGGAGCAGAGATAGATGAGGCCTGGTTTAGGGGAAAGGCTGTGGCCGGCATCACAGCTGGAGCCTCTACCCCGGATTCGGTAATAAAGAAAGCAATAGAAAAAATAAGGCTTATTCAGTGAACAGGGCAGCCTTCTCTGGATCGTACTTCCAGTCAGAGCTTAGTTTTCTTGTTCTTTTATAGTACTTGACAAGCCTCTTAATTTTGGATTCACTCAGTATAAGGCCCCTTTTTGCAGTCTCATCCTTATGGTTGGACTCAAGGTGCTTCCTTATATCTACCACCTTCCTTATCAGCGCTCTAAGGTCCTCAGGTATCTCAGGCAGCAGTTTCTTTTCAGCCAGTATATCGGTGATGCTTTTTTTTAGGATCAGGGTAACGTCAGGAATACCATATGTGTCTCTCAGTATAAGACCTATATGGGATGGGCTTTTGCCCTCTTTTGATAGTTTAACTATAAGAAGCTCAATCTCCTTTGGCTTGTACCTCAGCCATATTGGTGCATTTTTCTTAGCAGGTTTTGTGCTTCCTGCTTTTCCCTTTCTTCTTGAATGCATCCGTGCCATTAATATCACCTAGGAAACAAGAAATTGCTTCCAGTATAGCCAAGCTCTAACCGGGCTATCTCTTGCAATATAGGATTTCAGCTTTGTTTATAAAGTTTACTGAAGAAAAAGCAAGATTTAAATAACCTGTGGAAATTTCAGGAAGATATGGCTGGGACAATACTGGTAACTGGCGGAGCAGGATATATCGGTGGCCACACAGTACTGAGGATGCTTCAGCAAGCTGAGCTCAACATAGTTCTTTTGGATCAGGTTAGCGATAAAGGTTTCAATGGAACCCAAAAGACAATAGACCGCATTGCCCGGATGACAGAAATCCCCTACGGATCTGAACGATTCCAGGGCTATGATGGGGATGTAGGCGATGCTCATCTATTAGGCAGGATATTGGCTGCCCATAGGATAGACGCATGTATTGATTTTGCTGCTTTGATAGAGGCAGGAACATCTATGCATGATCCAGAAGAATATTTCAACAACAATGTCGCCAAATTCTATACGCTGGCTGAAGTTCTCTATAGGGGCAATGTTCCCCGCATTATAAAATCATCCACAGCAGCTGCTTTTGGTGATATGGACCCGGCAGGAGGTTTTACAGAAGAGCGGGTGCTTGATCCTATACAAAAGTCTGCTCTCGATCCTGCTGATACCAATAAAGGAAAACTAGGCGGAGAGGATTTACACCAATATCTTATGGAGCTTACACGCAAGGAATTCAGCGGTAATCAGGAATTTCTCGATTATGTTAGTGCTCCTGAAGCCCAGACTAGACTACGCCATCCGGTGAATGTTTATGGTTGGACAAAGGTTATGAATGAGCTCACTCTTGAGTATTTTGCAGAAAAATTTGGAAAAGATTTTGTAGAGCTTCGCTATTTTAATGCATGGGGGGTCCATCCCGGATTAAGAGAAGATCATGATCCTGAAACCCATCTGATTCCTCTTGCAATGGATAGGGTTCATGCATACCACAACACTGATAACCTGGCAAAATCACAGTTTCTTTCTTTGTTTGGCACCGACTTCCCAACACCGGACCGCACATGCATAAGAGACTACATACATGTTGTTGACCTTGCTGATGCGCACATTGCAGCTCTTGGAGCCCCTGCCGGCGCCTATAATCTGGGAACAGGCACAGGAACATCCAATGCAGAGATGATGAAGCTTATTGCCCTGGGAGCAGGTGTTCCGTTGGTGTACTTAAAAAAAGACCAAAGGGGAGATAGCTATGATATAGCGCGTTTGGAAAATGGCAGGCCTGCGCTGCTGCAGGTGCATGCTTCACTGCCTGAGAAGGCCCTAGTAGTGGTAGAATGGGATAAGAGACCAGGAGACCCACCCGCACTTTTTGCAAATCCTGATAAGGCTTTACAAGTGCTCGGATGGCAGGCCAGGATAAGATCTTCTGACAAGAAAGCTATGCATCAAGTCTATGAATCTAGGCCGCTAAAATAGTCCCGGGCAGACTCGAACTGCCGTCTTCGGCTGTTTTTGCCGGAAATCCATTTTCCAACTCCAAAAGCCGAAATGCTTGACCACTACACCACGGGACTTCGTCCTTTAGATTTTCTGAGAGATTTATAAAATTTGCTTTTTTCTTAGAAAAATATTTAAATCCCCAAATAATCCATCTATGAAAATGAAGCGAATATTGCTTGCTGTATTTCTTTTATTCATTTTTGTAGGGTGCAAAAGCAAGGACATGACAGGCAATATGGTACTGGACTCTGAGCAGGAAACAGCCCAGCTTGATGAATGCGAGGATACTGACAACGGAATCGACGACTCACAGAAAGGTTATGTATCCGGAAGGACAGATGGAGACCAGTTTAATCTTGTAGATAGGTGCATAGCTGGTTTGCTCATAGAGTATTATTGTGAGGGAAGCAAGCCTTTAAATAGAAACCTAAGGTGTGATGGAGCTTGCTCAGACGGAGCCTGCGTCTAATAGTTTAAGAGCTTCCTGCTCCATGAAGTGCAATTTCTTTGCAGGTATTATAAGGCACTGGGGATATAGAGTAAATTTATATTGCCGCAATCCCCTTAGATTTCCGGCTTTGATCTCAGCATTTATGCTGCCGATTCCAGCGCAACCGATAGCCCTTAGATTTTCATCCAAACCGTTGCTTAAGAGGTAATCTGCAGCCTCTGGTATGCCCATATATTTGCCGCTAGATAAATCCAGAAGAAACAACGTATGCAGATTTGCTTTGTAGTTTCTTTTGAAAATTTCTATGGGGGTTTTGATATCCTTGTTGTTAAAAGGTATGGATGTAACATGCCCAAATTTGTAAAGCTCCAGCCCAACCTCTCCAACAGCGGTTAATATAGAGGCATTATGTATAATCCGCACATCTATGCCCTTCTTTTTTGCCTCCAATAGCAGACTGATATGCGTTGTGGCGCCAAGTGGGTCGCCCACCACCAAAATACCAATATCTTTGTCTTTAGCGCTGTCAATTATGTCGCTGGCCTTATTTTCAATATCTTCCCTTTTGGCTTTTATTATCTTTTTCCCGTAATATCTCCCCAAATCCACATCTTCTGCGAGCTTTGAGGTGTAACTTTCCAAATAAAGCGCGCTGCATCTCTTCGCTGCCTCCAAGCCACTAAGGGTTATATCTTTCTCATCACCCAACCCAATACCTATCAAGTAAAGCGCCATAGCATACAAAAATTGTTTTTTCTTTAAAAAACATTTGGATTAAAACCATATAAAATATTATTAATATTACTAGTAATTAAAGTATTATAATTAATAATAATAACATAAATAGTATAAATTATATAAATAATAACAATAATATAAATATTACTAATAATATGAACTATAGAATTATCTCTTTTTTCTTTAAAAAAATAAAAAATATCTCCCTCACGGGAGATAAATGCCTTCACTTTGAAACGTTGGGGGTGGTTTAAAGATGAAGGCAGAGAAATTCTCACCACAAGACTAAAGGGGTGAAAATGATTTCTTGCCTAGACTATCTCTATTCCTAATTCTTCCCCTAGCTGGGATGCTTGGGGGGTAGGCTTTGAATAGTCTACTTTTCCTAATATCCATGGGGACTTCACTCCTGTAATGATGGTCATCACTGTCATTTTTCCTTTCATTTCATCACTTACCCTGGCTCCCCAAATGACATTCGCATCTGGATCCAGGCTTTCTGTTACTAGCTCTCCAACTCTGTTGATCTCATCAAGAGTCATATCTGCCCCTCCATGTATATGTATCAGCGCTCCGGATGCTCCTTTGTAGCTAATATCCAGTAAGGGGTTGCTTAAAGCTCCCTTGACAGCTTCCTCCACTCTGCTGTTTGTGTCTGATGATCCTACTCCTATTGCAGCTACTCCGCCATTTGTCATTATTGCCTTTACATCTGCGTAATCTAGGTTGACCAAGCTTGGTACAGCTATTGTCTCTACAATGCCCTTTATCATCGTTGCTATTAGCTCGTTAGCCACGGCAAATGCCTGTTGTATTGGCAGATTTCCGGCTATGTTTACAAGCCTGTTGTTGTCTATCACTATAACAGTATCTGATACCTGCCTAAGTTGCTGTAGTCCAAATTCAGCTTTATCCACTCTTGCTCTTTCTATCTTGAAAGGCATTGTCACTGTTCCGATGACTATAGATCCTGCGTCTTTTGCAACCTGTGCAATTATTGGTGCTGCTCCTGTTCCTGTACCTCCGCCCATTCCAGCGCATACAAAAGTCATATCTGAGCCTTTAAGGGATTCTTTTATCTCTTGCAAAGACTCTTGGGCAGATTCACTTCCCTTTTCAGGAAAGCCACCGCAGCCTAATCCTCTGGTAACACCTCTTCCCAGCAGAATCTTTCTATCTGAATCAATGATATTCAGATGCTGCATATCTGTATTTGCAGCTATAATTTCGGCACCTTTTATCCCTTTTTGGTATAGCCATCCAACCATATTGTTACCAGCGCCACCAACACCGAAAACTTTTATGTTGGCCTGGTTTATCTGCATATCCCCAGCTGGTTGTTCCTGTGTCTGCTTCAATGCGTTATTCACAATTACCTCCATTTTTTCACCCCTCTTGTGGACTTATATATACCGCAATATAAATATTAGAGTACCGAAATATTTATATGTGCGTTTGATTATTATTCTACCTAAGAAAAAGTTAGTAAACGTGCGCCAACATGTTTATTAACACAAAATCGTTTTCCAAAGCGTCTAAAAACGCCAAATAACACCGGTTTTCGCCAAAAAACCACATTTATTTGAGTTTTTCGCCAAAAAAACTCAAAAAAACTTAATTCTTATTTTATATATTGTGTATAAACTAATATTTAAGCTTTTCGTTTCTAGAATAGATAGTTCATTTTTTTAGATTTTTTATCTGTCGGTTGACAGTACGCTTGGCCCCGTCTACTATCTTCGGTATTGTCTCACTTATATATCCCCTTATAGGTGATTTCTTTCTTCCCTTGTACTTCTCTAGACCAACAATCCATTCTAGCCTTTTCTTCTGGGGGAGGAGGGGTGCTTCATCTGCATATCCTATGGTAATAACTGCATGGGGTATTATCTCCTCAGGCAGCTGTAGCAGCACTCGTATCTTGCTTTCATCAAAAGCCCCTACCCAGCAGGATCCCAATCCCAATGCAGTGGCAGTCAGCAGCATGTTTTCGATGGCAGCAGCGCAGTTCTGAGCACTATACAGCCTTTCCCCTCTAACACCATAGAACCTTTCTGTTTGTTCCGGGTCCGCTGTTGCCACAATAACTACAGGGGCTTCAGATATCCAGTCTTGATCATAGCATGCCTTACTTATCTTCTTTATATTAGCAGGCTCCTTTAAAACCACAAACTTCCAGTTCTGAATGTTTCCTGAAGATGGAGCCATCCTTGCTGCATCCAGTATTTTGACCACATTGTCCCATTCAATAGGCTTGTCCTTATACTTTCTAATCGAGCGTCTTTTCCGTATGCATTCAAGTGTTTCCATTTGACAATCTATTTATATGAGTACTTATATTTATATTTTTGTATGGAATACAAAAAACTGGTAGAGATCTATCAGGAACTGGAAAATACCAGCAAAAGGCTGCATAAGACATATATAATATCCCGGTTGCTCAAAGACGCCGATAGGCAGAGCCTGCCGCTTGTCATCCTCCTGCTCCAGGGCAAAGTGTTTCCAGCATGGGATGAGCACAAGATCGGTGTTTCTTCAAGATATGTCCTGAAAGCAATAAATGTTGCCACAGGCTCATCTGTATCAAAAGTTGAGTCCGACTGGAGAAAAACAGGGGATCTTGGATTAACTGCAGAGAAACTCATTGGGACAAAACAGCAGAAAACATTATTTAGGTCAATGCTTACTGTTGGTAAGGTAGTCCATAATATGAGAAAGCTGGCAGAGCTGGAGGGTGCTGGCACAGTGGACCGCAAGATCAAGTTGATCGCTGAACTTCTCACATCTGCGGGTCCGGAAGAGGCCAAATATCTGGTGAGGACCATTTTAGAAGAGCTTCGAGTAGGTGTCGGTGAAGGCAGCTTAAGGGATGCTGTGGTCTGGGCCTTTTTTTGGGACAAGCTTGGTATAAGGTACCTTCACGATGAGATGCAGCTTGAGATGAACAACAGGTCTGAATACAGCAGATATGTTGAAGCGGTTCAAAGGGCATACGATCTAACCAATGATTTCGGCAAGGTTGCGGAAACGGCAAAATTCAAGGGCATTGAGGGATTAAAAAGGATAGATATAGAGTTATTCAAACCCCTTAAGGTTATGCTGGCCCTTAAGGTGCAAGATGTGGAAGAGGGATTTGAGCGATGCGGAAAACCACTGGATGCTGAATACAAGCTTGATGGTTTTAGGATACAGGTCCATAAGAAGGGCAGCAAGATTGAGCTATATACCCGGCGTTTGGAAAAGATCACTAGGCAGTTTCCTGAAGTAGTGGACTATGTTAAGAAGTGTGTTGAAGGAGAGAGCTTAATCCTTGACTCAGAAGCTGCCGGTTATTCTCCTAAGACAGGAAGCTACCTTCCGTTTCAAAGCATATCACAGCGTATAAAAAGAAAATACAAAATTGAAGAGATGTCAAGAAAATTTCCGGTCGAGTTGAACGTGTTTGATATTTTGTATTACGCCGGCAAAAGCCTGGTTGAAGAACCCCTAACTAAAAGAAGAAAATTGATAGAAAGACTCGTGAAGAATGAGCCTAGAAAAATAGTAGTTGTAAAAAATTTGGTATCCTCTAAGAAAGCAGAAATCGAGGCATTTTATAGGGAAAGTCTGCAAGCTGGAAATGAGGGCATCATGCTGAAGAAGCTTGATTCACCCTACAGGCCAGGTGCCAGGGTAAATCATATGGTCAAGCTGAAGCCCACGATGGAGAGCCTTGACCTTGTTATTATAGGGGCCGAATGGGGCGAGGGCAAAAGAGCAACCTGGCTCAGCTCATTTACGCTGGCTTGCATAGATGAGGAAGGTAACTTTCTGGAGATTGGAAAGATGGGGACAGGCATAAAGGAAAAAGCTGAGCAAGGTATAAGCTTCATACAACTTACAGAGGAGCTTAAGCCTTTGATATTGTCTGAAAAAGGCAGAGAGGTTAAACTGAAGCCGAAGCTGGTGGTAGAGGTTGACTATGAGGAGATACAGAAAAGCCCCACATATTCGAGCGGTTTTGCGTTAAGATTTCCCCGCCTGAAGAGCTTAAGGTCGGACAGGACTCCTTCAGAGATATCTACTTTGTCCATGATAGAGGATATATACTACAGCCAAAACAAATAGGCCTATTCTAAGGTTATCAGTTCAACTATAATTTTCCAGAGGCTTTTGCTGTAACTTATATTTTTTTTAGTCTCATAGGTAAGATTTACTATTTTTGTGACATTTTGGATTTCAGTGATATTCTTGACTATCTTTCCGCACTTCTCATAGGTGGGGGCTATGATGTCAGCATAGACCCAATATTCCGCATCAGGGTCGGACTTTTCGACATAATGGGAAACAGAAACCTCTTCGTAAGGGCCAAGATTGTAGCTGAAGTTCGGGCTATGCATTGCAGCAGATTCCCATGGCAGCTGTTGCCTCACCAAATCATAGTTGACGCCTTGATATATGCTGAACGGATGCACCGACTCATCGAAGAAAGCAAACTGTAATCTATACTTGCCGCGTTTGTCTTCAAGATTCTTCAGTATCAGCATAGGTGATATGGAATTGTTGACTTCGGTCTTCCAGGGTTCCCATGATTAGTTCCATTCAAAATCCTTTTGATAGCACAAATCCTCTTCTATTGGAACATAAACCTCTTCTTGGACAGTGGTCTCTTTGGCTTCTGTTTTATTCACATGCTCCTCCTTTATCACCCTGACTTTTGAATAATTTAGAATTATATGGATAAGAATTATGATAATAATTGTTGTTATTATCCTCTTGGATCTTGCCATTATATTAGATCATTGCGAATCTTATGTTCCACCACATATCTTGAGCCAGTCAGGATTTCCCCATCTGCGCACACTACAGGATAGTTGACTATCAGCTCCCCTAGAACCATCACCCTGGTTAGACCTCTTTCAACTTTTATAATGCCTACCCCTATTCTTTCTGCAGAATTTTCCTGAAGATCTTGCAGCGCACCTTTTACATTATTCGTCTTTTCCTCATTCCACGTCAGAACATAGTCTTTAGCATCCTCTGCCCTATCGAACCGCCTGTACTGGATTAGCTCAATATCATTGGCCGGGAATTCCTTTCGCAGGTTATTTGCAGCTTCTTCGACCACTTTCTCGCAGCCATCTCCGCCGACAAAATTTTCAATCTTTTCACTCACTTCAGAAATAACTGCTCCGGTTATCTTGTCTCCTGTCTGGGTAAAAAACCATACTGCAAACGCAACAATGATGCCGGATATGATCCATTTTTCAAGCCCACTTTTCTTGTTCATGCAGCTGTTCTAGTGAACAGGATATTTAAAGGTTCTTATTTAAAAATATCTTTTGCAGCAGTCTGGGCAGTATGAGCGGGGCCACTTCATCTCTCTCCATTGCTCTTTTTTTAACGTATATCTTTTCTTGCACATCCTGCATGTTCTGACTTCTTTATACGCTTTTGGCATTATTTACCTCTATTTTTTGCTCCTGTGATGACTCTTCCAGCTTTTTCTTCAACTCCTCTAATTCCATAGTTTTTGCGAAATTTATCTGGCCTCTCTTCTTATCCCATTCTAAGGTTAGCAATCTCTTCTTTATATAGGCCATTTTATCCTTATCCATTTGTACCGCCTCCGACAAAAGAAAACTTGCCAAATCTAGAAAACAAATCTCCTTGATATGAATGATAATACTGCCCCATTAATAAACCTTTCCCCTAAAAACAACAGATTTATGCCCCTGCCGGGGATTGAACCCGGGTCTCAAGATCCGCAATCTTGTGTTCTATCCAGCTATACTACAGGGGCATATTTTCAGGTATTTAGTGTTGATTATATATAGTTATTGAATATTATTGGGGGACAGGTAAAGCTGACAATGTCAATAATCCCTCAGGCTGATTTGCCCTTTTCTTTTTCTTTCTTTGACCTGTTTGAATTCCTGTCCGACCTGTTTTTTTATGTCAATAGAGATATTCTTTCCCAGAATCTGTATAAGTTTAAGCAGGTCAGCCTTTTTGACATCTTTGACATCTTTGACACCGTTCTTATAGAGTTTTCTAGCCCTTATCCTCCCTATATTCTTAAACTTAAGCAGGGGAACAAGCTCCTCTTTGACTCCATTCTTGACACGTACCCTTAATTTTGCGAGTAGAACCCGTTTTAGCTTAAGGATCCTTGCGATCTCCTGTGCAGTGTAAAGCAGCCAGTCAGCTATTTCGAGCTTGACCCTGATTTCTCCCGGCCTTATGCCATACGTCTCAAGGAGAAATTCTTCATCTTTTTCATCTATCCAGTCCATGAAGAATTTAGCAGTCTTTATGCTGTTCAGGAATTCATCGTACTCAGCGTCATATATGTTTGGCTCTTCATTTATAAGATAAGATCCGTATTTTAGCAGATACTCTTGGATATCATCATATTCTTTTGTCTTTACCTTCAGTAATGGTCTTATTTCCAGGGTATGGCTGATCATCTGAAGAATAGAAAATTCATGCAATTTAGCTTCTCTCAAACCAGTCGCAAAATGATGCGCTGTCAGCGGGTCAATATACAGTTCAGCCACCCTTTTGCCCAACAATGTGGCCCTGCATCTGTCTTCATTCATTTTATCAGCATCGACAAAGTCTTCTGTTGAAGAACAGATAAATCCCCACTCTTCCAGAAGCCTCGCTATCTTGTCGATAAGCATGTTGATCTTCTGCAGGTCTCCAAACTGGTGGGCAAAAAAGGTCCTGGCAAAGAAGTCATATAGTCCTTGTTTGCTGTTTACGAATTCAGATGATATCAAGGACAGCACATAAATCCGCAAAACCGGTTCAACTGCGAGCTTGGAGTATATCTCTTCAGGGCTCCCTTTTATGTATTTGTCCACAATAATCTCTCTGTCAGCTTCTGTCTTAGCTATA
Organism: uncultured Methanosarcinales archaeon; assembly: GCA_964510025.1. Lineage (GTDB taxonomy): Archaea > Nanobdellota > Nanobdellia > Woesearchaeales > DATDXC01 > CAZDZV01. Next base: position 60,641 of record CAZDZV010000005.1, on the reverse strand, counting down.
CAGATAGACTCGCCATGCCTGTCGAACTTTGGTCTTCCGGCTCTTCCAGCCATCTGTAGGTATTCCAGGACAGGTATATAGCTTAAGCCTCTGTGCGTGTACCGCCTGAGGTCTTTTAGGATAGTCCGAAAAGCCGGCAGATCCACGCCCATCGCCAGTGTAGGCGTAGCGCATATCACTTTTATATTGCCTTGTCTGAAATTATCCTCGATAAGCTCCTTTTGCCTCTGCACCAGGCCGGCATGATGGAAAGCGACCTTTTTATTAATGATTTTAGACAGCCTTTCACACTGCTTGGTCGGTCTTGAAAGGGCTTTTAAGATCCTCTCGCTAAGCTCCGGGAGTTGTCCTTTCTTAATCTTATGACTTATCTCCTCTGCGGTCTTCTCCGCAGATCTTTTTGTATTGACGAAAATCAGAGCCTGCTTGCCCTTATTTACTGTATCCAGGGCAAGATCAACAGTCGGGTTTATCATAGTAAAAAAAGAAGAAACATTCATTAATTAAACTTTTGCTTCTTGATATCTCTTATGACCGGAGCCCTGTTCACATTCTCTACAGTTATCATGACTGTCTGGGTTGCTGAATCCTCTCCGTCAGAAGCTACTATCTCTACCTCATAGATGCCTGAGTCATCATATGTTGTTCTCCAGATACCGTCGTCGCCTACTGGTTCAGAAATAGTGAAGATTATCTCATCTCCATCAGGGTCTGTAGCTACAGGCGTTATTGCAACCTCTTCGGTTTCTTCTACAGTCATGTCGTCTATCTCCTGCATTTCAGGGATCCTGTTGACATTTTTTATCCTGATATGCCATGATTTGTTCAACCGGGCCTGGCCATCAGTTATCTCTGCTTCTATATCATGCCCACCAGACATATCATAACCAGGTATGAACCTAAAAGAGCTTTGGTCGGATATCCTCTCGCCATCGAGTCTCCAGGTATATATGATTTCATCATTATTTCTATCCTCTACATCAACACTGAATATTACCTCGGAGTTTTCCTCAACTGTAATATCTCGGTCAAAGGGTCTGAAGTCCTCTATGACCGGATCTTCCTCTTTCTTGCCCACTATAATTATGATCTCCTTTGTTGCAGATATTCTGCCGTCTGAAACGCTCACTGTAGCCATATGTTCACCTGCATCCCCGTAGTCTGTCTGCCATTCTCCATTCTCGTCTAGGGGCTCGCTAAATATATAGTCGAGCTCATCCTCATCCGGGTCAAAGCCTACCGGGAAGATGCTTATTTTATCTGTCTCATTTATCATAAAAATAAAATCTTGCACTTCCTCCTTTTCCTGAATCTCAGCAGGCTCCTCTTTTTCCTGGATATATACCCTATATTCCTCTAAATCATACATGCATTCCTTGTCTTTCTCCAGGAAAATAAAGAGATTTCTACCATAAGTCATGCTGCAGTAGTCTGTATCAACATAGCAGTGGCCATCTATAAAGAAATATACGCAGGCATCCAGCCAGGGATTGAATCTTGTATGGGGCTCTGTTATCTTTGGGATTATCTGCCCGAATGACACAAAGCAAAGTATCAAAAGCGTAGAGATTATTAACATGGATTTTTTCATGTTCAGCGCTGCACGATAAGTCTTTCCTTGCTTTTTTCTTCCACGTCCCCGTTATGCACAATAGTATACCTGTCATAGATATAGTCTTTTTTCTGGACAACTTGTGCAGTGTTCTGCTTTATTGCAGTTGAAGGGGGAGGCAATTGCTTTATTACTGTGGTAGTAGTAGGTATTGTTTCCTGCTTGATGACCGTTGTGGTCACAGTGCTGGTAACAGTAGTCTCAGTTTTTTTTTCTTGCTTCTCACTTATGTTCTTTTTTGGGGCTATCACATGGGCAGTCCAGCTGTAGGACGCACTTTCTTCGCTATCTGAAACCTCCACCGTGATCGTTTTCATGCCCGTTGTCTGGAATGTTCTTAGATGGACTGAAGTTGCATTGTATTCTTCAAACAAGCCAAATTTCCACCTGTAGCTTAGCCTATCCCCGTCTGGATCTTCGGCGACTACCTCAAACCTGATCTGGCTTCCGGCATACGTGGTGAACTCCTGAACAGGCGTGATGTTGATTATGTCCGGTGCCCGGTTTGTGTTATGTACGGTGATTATCACGTCCTTCTGTATTTCTGCTTTGCCGTCTGATGCAGCAAACTTAACTCTGACATCTTGTGAGCTGTCCCAGGAAACATCATAATCAGGTATCCAGCTGAATATGTTACCTTCAAACATGCTTTTCTCCGGAGCCTCCACCAGTCTGATTTCTACAGGATCACCATCTGGATCGCCGGCGCTGACCTTGAATCTTATCTCCTCACCTTCAAAACCCATCTGATCATCAACAACCAGGCTTGGCATCCTGTTCGTATCAGCTACCCTGACAGTTATCTCTTCTGTATCATACAGGAAACCATCAGTAGCTTTTACTTTCACTATATATGCACCAGCTTCTTCATAGCTTGGGGTGTATTCACATTTGTCAATCCACCCAGAGCATGAATAGCTGGTTTTGTCACCGTCCGGGTCAGTTATGTTGGGATTTATAGCAAAGGTTTCCCCTTCATTGACTATCATTTCGCCAATATCTTCTATCACTGGTGCACGATTTACATCTCTCACTGTTATTCTTGTGTCCTTTGTATCTGTGAGACCGTTGCTTTCGGCTATGAATCTGACAACAAATGTTCTGCTCAAAAGATGGAACTTATCTAGTATGTTATCTACTGCACCCTGTTTTGTGACCGTATCATGAGTTGTCTGCCAGCTAAATACATTATCTTCGAAAGAAGAGCCATCTGGCAGATTTTCAGCCGAAAAGCTTATCTCATCGCCATCTGGATCGGCTGCATTTATTTCTATCTCAACCTTCTGATTTTCCCTAATCCGGACATTTCCTATGTCACCTAAGACAGGCCCTCTGTCCAGGTTGTTCACTTCTAAGTTGATATCTTTATCTGCATAGAAGTCCCCGTCCCTGATCTCTATCCTGACAGAATATGTTCCTGCGTTATCATAGCCTGTTTCCCATGACCCATCGTCCCCAATCGGCTCGCCGATGCTATACTCCAGATTATAGCTGGCAAAGTCAGGCAGTTCCAAATCAATCGATTCTCCCTCATCTATGGTTATGTCTGAAAAAGAATCAAGAAGCTCTGTCCTGTTCACATCTGCTACATGTACGTCCCATTCCTTGGCTGCCTGCTTTTCTCCATCAGAAACAACAGCTCTTATAGTATGCTGTCCTGCTTCAAAATAAGTCGGTGCATAGATGAAGCTGAACCCATATCCTACAATTTCCTCGTCTACGTACCATATGTACTCTAACTCATCGTCGTTAAGGTCAGTGGCGCTTATTGAGAATTCCTGTTGCCCGCCTTCAGAAAGATGGATATCTCCTGCGGGACTGGATGTTTCAATTTCAGGAGACACTTCCTTCTTGTTTACTATAAGCGTCACCTGTTCAGTTGTCGTAAGTTCCCCATCTGACGCTGTAACCGCTACCTCATATTCGCCAGCATCTCCGTATGTTGTCTGCCATTCTCCTTTTTCATTCAAAGGCTCTGAAAAAGAGTATGTTATCGGATCACTGTCAGGATCGCTGCCTTCAGGCACCAGCTTGACCAGCTCAGTCTCATTGAATACAAGTGTCTTTGCAGCATATCCTATTCCGCAAACAGCGCTGACAATAACTAGCATAGCTAACAGTTTTCTCATTTTACCCCCAAAAATATAAAAAAAATTATTGTTGGATTATATCTCTTATGACCGGAGCCCTGTTCACATTCTCTACAGTTATCATGACTGTCTGGGTTGCTGAATCCTCTCCGTCAGAAGCTACTATCTCTACCTCATAGATGCCTGAGTCATCATATGTTGTTCTCCAGATACCGTCGTCGCCTACTGGTTCAGAAATAGTGAAGATTATCTCATCTCCATCAGGGTCTGTAGCTACAGGCGTTATTGCAACCTCTTCGGTTTCTTCTACAGTCATGTCGTCTATCTCCTGCATTTCAGGGATCCTGTTGACATTATTTACGTCCAATGACCACTCATTTGAGGTCTCCAGCAAGCCATCAAAGACCACAACCTCAACAGTATGCGATCCGGCAGCATCGTACCCGATATCGTAAAGGAAACTTTGACCATCCTCAGCCTGCTCCCCGTCCAGCAGCCAGGTGTAGGTTAGCTCATCATCATTCAGGTCTGAAGCCTGTATGGTAAACTGCATCTCACTATTTTCATCTGCTGCCAGCTCCAGCGCCTCTGGCTGGTAATCATCTATTGTGGGAGCTTCCTCCTTTCGGTTGACTAGAATCAACACGTCCTTGGAGTCCGATAAGGTTCCGTCTGTGACGCTGATGGTAACAGTATATTCGCCAGCATCTCCATATGTTGTCTGCCATTCGCCCTGGTCGTCTAAGGGATCCGTATAGCTGAAGGTCAGCTGGTCCTCATCAGGGTCGCTCGCATCCGGCTGGAGGCTTATCAGTTCTGTCTCCTCAACAATCACTATCTCCTCAGAGCTTTCTCCTTGATCCACCTCTTCTTCGGTTTCTTCCTCCATTTCTTCATCTTCTTCAGGCTCTTCTATCGGTATATCCTCTATAGGCACAAAAATTTCATTAGGCTCTTCCTGTTCCTGTATGCCTAACACCCTTTTCATCCAACCGATAAAATCAAAGGCAGATGCACTGGCTGCTGACATTCCAATTAAGCATATTAACATCAAACCTACAATTAAGAACTTCATACCCCTTTTCATAAGACTCCCCTCCTAATTTTGTTGTTATTATTTAATATGCAACTCATATATAAACTTTATGGTAGTTAACAATATATTACACTACAAAGTTGTTACTTATTTGAGTAGTAAAATAAAAGAAATGGCTCCGCCGTGAGTTTCATGATTTAAGCATCGCTTATTTCTTTTGAACACGGGACCACTCGATTATCAGTCGAGCGCTCGACCAAGCTAAGCTACGGAGCCTTAGCGCCCCTGGTCAGACTCGAACTGACGACCTTGCGATCACTACAGGCAACATGTCTGTTGCCGATAACAGTCGCACGCTCTACCTGCTAAGCTACAAGGGCTTTTTTCGGGCTATTGAGCTTGGCTCAATAGACCTCTGGGGCCTATCGGACGAAGTCCCTAGACCAGCTAAGCTACAAGGGCTTTGGATTTGATTTTGTTTTATAAACTTTATGGTCAATCAGGAATTGTATATTTAGGCAGCATCTCAGGGTTTTTCAGGACTTTCTAGCCAACAGCGGTCAAACAGAAAAGTTTATATAGTTAAAAAATAAATATTTTTCAATCATAATGAGGTGATTCAAAATGAATAAGAAGGGATTTATTACCCATCCTATTGTCTTGGCATTTGTGGCTTTTCTGGTAGGTATGCTGCTGATGTACCTGTTGGCAAAAGGCATAATACCTTCACCGATCAATATCTGCTGATTTTGACAAGATTTAAAAATATGTTCTATATTTTCTAGTGTATGGCCTACAAAAAACCAAAAGGAACCCAGGATTTTTTCCCTGAAGATTTCCAGAAAATGGACAGAGTCTTTCAGATTCTTAGACAGCAGGCTATTAATTATAATTTCAAGCAGATAGAAAGTCCTGCATTTGAGAACCTTTCCTTGCTGACCAAGAAAGAAGGCGATGAGATAAAATCACAGATATTCACTTTAGATAAAAGAGGGGATGAGAGATTCGGCTTAAGGTTTGACCTGACGGTGCCTGCAGCCCGGATGTTCATAGAAAAGCAGAAAGAGCTTCCCAAGCCGGTGAAATGGTTCTATCTCTCTAGGATGTGGAGATATGAAAAACCCCAATCTGGCAGGTTGAGGGAGTTTTATCAGTTTAGCTGCGAAATTTTCGGGAGTTCTCAGCCAGAAGCAGATGCAGAGATTATAAGCTTAGCCATAGGCTGTCTTAAATCCCTGAATCTGGAAGAGAAAGACTTCATAGTCAAGATAAACAACAGAAAACTACTGGAAGGCCTCCTTGTAGAGATAGCTGAAAAGTCAAAGATTCCCGACTTGATAAGGCTAATCGATAAAAAAGCAAAGATGCCTGAAAGTGAATTCGATGAAGAAATCAAGGAATTAGGTGTAGACCCGGAAGGCTTGAAGAAGGTCCTCAAGACAAGGGACTTCAGCAGCTTAAATAAGCTGGCTCAAGAAGGGTATGACGAGCTTAAATCTATACTGGCTATCATTCAGGATGAATCAGTCACTATTGACCTGTCAACTGCCCGGGGTCTAGCTTACTATACAGGTACTGTCTTCGAGATATTTGACAGCAGGCAGAAATTCCGCTCCATAGCAGGCGGCGGCAGATATGATAAGATGATAGAGATGCTCAACGGCCAGCCAACACCAGCCACCGGATTTGCTATTGGCTTTGCAACCTTGTCTCTGCTGCTCAAGGAAAAAGGTCGTTTTCCTGCCACAGACCTGGGTCCTGATTATTATATCGCTGTAGTGGACAATACAGTTAAGAACAGGGCTATTGCTCTGGCAAAAAGACTCAGGAAAAATAGTGTGGTTGAGCTTGACCTTATGCAAAGAAACCTGGGAAATCAGTTCAAATATGCCGATAAGATAAATGCAAAGAAGGTCATTGTAGTGGGGCCCGAGGAACTGAAGAGCAATAAAGTGAAAGTCAAAGATATGAAGACTGGAAAGGAAAAATCGCTTGATATAACTAGACTATGATACGCTTATCTGCTTTTCCTTGATTGTATTCAATATGAACCTTGTATTGGTCCTCTCGACAAAATCATATGTCTGTATCTTCTTCAGGAAAGAATCCATCTTTCTCCTGTTTTGAAATCTGGCTAGTATAGCTGCATCAAAACCCCCTGTAAGGTCATAGACCGCAAAAACATTAGGATGGTTTGAGATTTTCTTTTCAACCTCAAGCAGCTTCCCTTTTGATATCCTTATCTCTATCAGGACCTCCACATCAAACCCTATCCTGTCATAGTCTACTATGGTGGTATATCTCTTTATAATACCTTCCTTCTCTAGTTTCTTGGTGCGGTTCATTGCAGTGACAACAGACACATTAACCTCTTTTGCGAGCTCTCTGTACGAGAGCCTCGAGTCAATTATCAAGCTGTTGATTATCCTCCTGTCTGTCTCGTCCATTTTACAATTGTATATTCTTCTGTATGTTCTAAAGGCATAAGGATAACATATATTTAAATTTTTCTATATTTTTTATACATTTATTAATATATCTTTCAAAAAAATATATAAATGCTACATCTCTTGAAGATATCATGAAGAAAATGCTTTCCACCATAATAATAGCGTTAGTTGCTTCTGTTTCGGCAATGGCAGCTACACCAGAGACCAATGCGGTAGCAATAGATACAGTATGGACATTGGTGGCGGCATTTCTTGTTTTTTTTATGCAGGCTGGTTTTGCCATGGTTGAAGCAGGGTTCACACGGGCAAAGAACGCAGGAAACATAATAATGAAGAATCTAATGGATTTTGCAGCAGGCTCATTAGCCTATTGGGCAGTCGGATTTGGGATCATGTTTGGAGCTGGTACAGCCTTTATGGGGACATCAGGTTTTTTTCTGGCAAATGCAAATACAGGGACAGCTGAAGGGCTGTGGCAATATACCTTCTGGATGTTCCAGGTTGTATTTGCAGCTACAGCAGCAACTATAGTCTCCGGCGCAATGGCAGAAAGGACAAAGTTCTCAGCCTACATAGCATATTCTTTTATAATCTCAGCTGTAATCTATCCAATAGTTGGCCACTGGATATGGGGTGGGGGTTGGCTGTCTACCTTGTCTGTTCCGATGGTTGATTTTGCAGGCTCTACTGTTGTCCACAGTGTAGGCGGCTGGGCAGCCCTGGCAGGAGCTATAATATTGGGTCCAAGGCTGGGCAAATATACAAATGGCAAGCCCAAGGCCATAAAAGGCCATTCCCTTACATTGGCGGCATTAGGTGTTTTCATACTATGGTTTGGCTGGTTTGGCTTTAATGCAGGATCTACGACAGCAGGGACAAACCTGAGTATATCTGTAATCGTAGTAACCACTAACCTGGCAGCAGCCGCAGCAGCGACAGTGGCTATGGCTGTTTCATGGAAAAAGTACGGAAAGCCGGACATCGGCATGACGCTAAACGGGGCGCTGGCTGGATTGGTAGCAATAACAGCAGGTACAGCAAACGTAAGTCCCTCAAGCGCTGTGGTTATAGGTGGCTTAGCAGGTTTCATTGTAATATTTGCAGTTGAATGGATTGATAGGAAGCTTAAGATAGACGACCCAGTAGGCGCAATTTCAGTGCACGGTATATGTGGGGCATTCGGGACTATAATGGTCGGCTTGTTCGCCCAGGAATCATTCGGAGGCATAAACGGATTATTTTTTGGAGGAGGCATATCCTTACTGATAAGTCAGATGCTGGGTGTACTCTCAGTTTTCATCTGGACATTTGGGACAGCCTTTATGATGTTTAAAATAATAGACAGGCTTATCTGCTTACGGGTATCAAAGGAGGATGAGTTGAAAGGCCTTGACATAGCAGAGCATGGTGCTGAAGCATATGCAGATTTTCCAATCTCAGCTACAACAAACTAGGTGATCAGATGAAGCTGATAATATCTATAGTAAGACCTGAAAAGCTTAGGGATGTAAAGCAGGCTTTATGGGACGAAAAGATAAGGATGATGACAGTGCTGGATGTTCGTGGTTGCGGGCAGCAGAGGGGATATATAGAAGAGTACCGCGGTGTCATAGAAGAGGTTGCTCTTCACCGCAAGACTATGGTCATGATCGCGGTAAATGAGAGCTTTGTGGAAAAGACAGTAAAGGCGATCGTCAAAGGAGCGCGTACAACAAAAGGCCGGATCGGAGATGGCAAGATATTTATATCAGACCTTGCTGACTGCATAAGGATCAGGACAGGAGAAAAAGGGGTTGCTGCCATAGGAGGATCATCAAAAGAGCTTGAAGATCTACAAAAGGTTGAAAAGGTAAAATTGTAGGAGGGATAAAAGATGTCGCCGTTAAACGCAAAAACAAAGGAAGATGTATTGAAGCTATGTGATGAAAAGAATGTTAAGTTTATCAGGTTATGGTTTACCGATATCCTGGGAAAGCTGAAAAGCTTTGCGATTACCAGGTCAGAGCTTGATGGTGCTTTAGAGGACGGAATAGGGTTTGACGGATCTTCTATAGAGGGCTACCGGGACATAGAAGAGTCAGATATGATCGCCATGCCTGATCCCTCAACCCTGCAGCTTCTGCCCTGGCAGTCATCTGAAGAAAAAAAGGTTGCCAGGATATTCTGTGACATAGTGACTCCAGATGGAAAACCATATCCAAGGGATCCGCGATATATATTAAAAAAGCAGCTTGAAAGGGCAAAAAAGCTTGGTTACACTTTCTACTTCGGGCCAGAGCTTGAATACTTCTATTTCAAGAGCGACAAAGGAACAGAGATTGTTGAAAGAGCAGGCTACTTTGACCTTGAGCCCTTGGACATCACGGCAGAAGTAAGAAAAGAGACAGTCCTTGCGCTAGAGGGCATGGGTCTTACTATAGAATGCGAGCATCACGAGGTAGCTCCATCGCAGCACGAGATCGACATCAGGTACTGTGAAGCCTTGCAGATGGCAGACCATGTCCAGACCTATAAGTCAGTGGTGAAAGAGATAGCAAGAAAGCATGATCTTTACGCAACCTTCATGCCCAAGCCTATCTTCGGTGAAAACGGCTCTGGCATGCACACCCACCAGTCTTTTTTCAAGGATGGAAAAAACGCTTTTTTTAGTAAGGATGACAAGCACAATATCTCTAAGGAAGGAAAAGCCTATATCGCAGGCATACTGAAGCATGCAAGGGAGTTCTGCTCTGTAACAAACCAGAGCATTAACTCCTACAAGAGGTTGGTGCCTGGCTATGAAGCCCCGGTATATGTTGCCTGGTCAACCGCCAACAGGTCTGCCATGGTAAGGATCCCTAATTTTCAGCCAGGAAATGAAAAGGCTACAAGGATGGAGCTTCGCTGTCCGGATCCCGTGGGGAATCCATATCTGCAGTTTGCAGTAATGATCGCCGCAGGTCTTGAAGGCATAGAAAAAGGCTACAAGCTGGGAGAACCGACAAACAGGAATATTTTTGAGATGAGCAAAGACGATATGGAAAACCTTCACATACCCACCCTTCCAGGAAACCTGGGGGAAGCGATAGAGATCACAGCCGGTTCAGAGCTTATGAAAAAAGCCCTGGGTGAGCACATATTCAACCGCTTCATAGAGATAAAAAGAAGGGAATGGGATGAGTATAGGATGCAGGTTACTGACTATGAGATAAAGAAGCTGCTCCCAAGCCTTTGAAGACAAGTTTTTGTAACTGTAAGAAAACAGAAAATTTTATATATTACATAATTTAAGTTAGTCTTTACTATGGTCAAAGACGACCGGTCTGCCCTGCAAGGTATTACGGATTTTCCACAGCTGCTCAAGGAATTTATTAAAGTATACAGCCAGGATGAACGTACAGTTCCGCCCAACAATCGACTTGATTCAGACAATCTAAATCATCTGATACGATCGGCCAAAAGGTACGCACACCATGGGATGCTCGCTGATTGTCTGGTAGAACGGCTTGTTCGGGTTCTCCTAGAGCTGGTAAAGAAAGAACACCAAATAGAGAATGAGCAAGAGGCAGCCAGAAGTATTCTCGGAGAATTACGGGAACCAAACCTGTCTATGAAGGATAAGGTAAGTCTAGTTAGAAAACTTAAAGAACTTTTAGAGCAAGAAGAGCAAGCAGAAAGAATTATCGAGAAGATTGAATCAAAATGTCATGCACTGAGCAGACGCGTACAAGCGCATCTTCAACAGAGAGGGGGGGTGACACCAGCATGATCATCCAACTCGTACAACATTGCTTTTTTTACAACTAGTGGATAGCTAATTATGTAAGGAAAATACGATGGATACAACCTCACAATACGATTTGCATACTAAATGTGTAGCATTCTTAGATAAACATTCCTCTACTAGGCGGCCCGGGCCAGATTTTGCTGCAGATTTGTTAGTTATTACAGGACAAAAGGATAGAATGGGGAGATGGGACCCACATCCATTGTCATTTGCTGATAGCAGATACAGGCGCCTGGCTCATGCCATTGCAATTAGGCTCAAAGGATCTATCGACGGTCTTTTCAAGGAAGCGGTTGATGCTAATGAGTTGAATAAAGCTGCTTTGAAACTCATAGCGGAACTTGAACAAAAAAAGTCTAGTTTACAGCGAGAGGAATTAGTAAGGCTGGCGAGAAACCTTCAAAAAGAATTTGCCCAGGTTGAAAAACACTCACAAGTTATGAACACATGGACATTATGGATTAACCAATTGATCAGGAAACTAGGAATAGTTGATAAGAGATTTCGCGTAAAACATGGTCCTAGCATGGGCGGAATCTAAAAGAAGAAGCATGTCATGCATATCCTATTTTATTTCTTTTTCTCTGTATATGTTGAGTATCAGCCTTGTCCTTGTATTTTCTACAGCGGGATCATTTTGCAGGTTCTTGACAAAACTATCCAGCTGCCTTTTTGTGTGGAACCTTGCAAGTATCTCAGCATCAAAGTCTCCTGTCATGTCGATAAGCAGGAATACATTTGAATCAGCACCCAGCTTCTTGGCTAGCTCATAGAAAGCCCCTTTTATTATCTTGATATCAATCAATACCCCGATAGCATAGCCCAGTTTTTCATAGTCTACAACAACTGTCTTCTTCTTTATTACTCCAAGTTTTCTTAGTCTTTTTAGCCGATTGTTGACTGTCCCCACAGCAATCCCCAATTTTTTCGCAAGCTCCCTATTGGTTGTATCAGCGTCAAAAAGCATAAGATTTACGATTTTCTTGTCAATATCATCCACATCCATGTTCATTTTCTTAGCCATATTAATAGATGATATGAACTTATATATAAATATTTGGCAAAATTTTATTATTTTGTTCAATTATTAAGCAATAAAATATTTAAAATGATAAATATCTTCAATAAATGGAAAAATGATATCAACAGTCAGGGATATATTTGAAATCCCTTATGATACAGTTGTTGAAAGGTATAATGAGCGCTTAGCTTTGCTTGAAGCAAGAGCTGGAGAATTTGAACACAAAAAAAGGCAGGACAGGCAGCTGTTAGAGCGCTTATTGGAAAGGTACGCATCGCCTGAAAATCATGTTGCTCAAGAAGTTGAGCCAAGGATTCGTTCATTGATAAGGGGCACTGCGATAAGGGCGATAGGCGTTGGCTCACCCCAGGCAAGATTCGCACATCAGGTATTGGTTGATCTGGAAAGCCTCATCGCAGTAAGGGAAACAGCAGTAGGCGGCTCAGAGGAGACAAGAAGGAATCTGGCCCAGATGATGGGCAGACTATATGACGGGATTGCAGCCCATTACCAGCTTTCTACAGACACATTTGCAGCTGATATAGGTTTAAGACAGACAGCAGCGGTTGTTTCAGCAGAGTCTCTGGCAAGAGGCAAAGATGAAGACGGGCGGTCAATTCCCGGGCAGCTGTTTATGACAGGCTATTCAATACTTGATCTGGTTAAGAATACAGATTTTATTGGAGCTGTCGGCATAATGCTTAAGCAGCAGCCGCTGACAGAATCAGAAAGAACACATCTTGCAGAATACATGTGTTCCAGAGCCAGGCTTACTGACCAGGAAAGGCAGATTGTTGATATGAACATGGCCAACCTCTCCAGGGATAGGACCTTTAACTCGAAGCTTCTGATGAAGACAGTCAGCCAGATAATGCTTCACTACTTCGGAACTGCCCCATATATTGATCTGGCGCCATTGAATCTAAGCCCTGGCTCTTCAGGGAAGCGGAAGGCGCGAAGGGACAGTGTCTTTTATGGTATTGCTGATCAGGGAATAGAAATTGGGGCCAAGGTGATGGTAGCTACAGCCTATGCTTTGAGGCACCTTGTTAAGAAAAAGCTTGGCCAGTCTCCTGCTGCTGCAGATCCAGGCTTAAACTGGGGAGGCAATTTCTTACGCTTCCTATATGGGGAAGAAGTCACCGCAAATCCTGATTTTTCAGGGCATGCAGGTTGCCTGGATGATTATTTCCAGATCATTAGGGCTCATGGTGCGGGCAATGCATCCAGCTTTGCTACAAGGGTAGCCGGCGGAGCGTTTGCCGACCTGGCTGCTGCGTTGTCTACAGGCTGCAATGTCTTATCAGGAGACAAGCATGGATTTGCCAACTATGATGTTTATGTGCAGCTTGAGCCCATATATAGAAAACTCAGGAGACAAGGTGAGATTACCTATAGGATGGTCGAACAGGAAGTTGAAAGGGTATGGCGAGAGCAGGGAAGCCTGGCAGGAATAGGGCATCCAGTATATAATGCAGACCCAGAAGGCGAAGAGCCCGGTGATCCAAGGGCAGGGGTTATGATAGCCATGATCGAATCCTGGAAGGATCCCCGGATCGCTGCTAAGTTCGATTTCTATCTGAAATGGGAAGCTGCAGCAGTAAAGAAACTGGAACAGGCAAAGGATAAAAGATTTAACTTTTCAGCGAATGTTGATTTCTATACGCCCTTCCTTCTACAGGGAAGAATCGGGCTGCCTATAGAGGCTAATACCGTGATGTTCGAACTAGGCAGGGTTTTTGGACATATGGCCCAGTACATGGAAGCACTTCAGTTTGGATTGGTGAGGTCAAAAACACTTTACGTAGGTCCAAAAGGATTGCACCTTGGCGCCTAGGGAAATCCGCTGCTCCTGATCATCTCTCTTTCTTCTGTTATAAGCAGCCCTTCAACCCCATCTAGGCTCTCGATAAGTTCCATGCCTTTTTCTTCGCCCAGCACAAACACGCTTGTAGCTATAGCATCAGCTTCCATAGCTGTATCTGCCATTATTGTGACTGACATTAGCTCAGTTGCTGAATATCCGGTCCTTGGGTCTACGATGTGGTGGAAGCTCTTGTTCTCATCGAAATATCTTTCATAGTCGCCAGAGGTGGCCACAGCTCTGTCTGCGATAGGGATTATCGTGATAAATTCATTCTTATCCCTTGGATTCTGCAATGCTACCTGCCATCTTTGGTCTGGTTTGGTTCCTATTGCTCTTATGTCGCCACCAGCGTTCACCAGTGCATCTGTTACCCCACGGTTCTCCAGAAGCCTGATTGCCCTGTCAATTGCATAGCCCTTGGCTATGCCTCCTAGAGTGATCTTCATATCCTCTTTTCTGAACAATATCATGTTGTCCATCAGAAGTATGTCTTTTGAATCCACCAGTATCAGCGTTTCTTTGATCTCTTTGCCGCTGGGGGCTCTTCCTTTTTCTCTGAAGCTTTCTGCATATAAATCCAATATTGGCTGTACTGTTATGTCAAAAGCGCCGTTGCTTATGTTGCCGAAATACACAGCCTGTTTGATATTATAGATAAGCTCATCAGAAGGATCCTCAATGAGGCTGTTTTCATTTAACCTGTAAACCTCGCTCTTATTATTGTAAGAGCTTAGCAACAGTTCAATTCTTTCCATTTCGCTAAATGCAGCCTGCAGATCCCCACTACCAGCCCCATATGCGCTTATAGTGACAACAGTGCCCAACAATTCCCTGCTTTCCTCGATTCTTGGGCTGCAGCCCATAGCAAATAAGACTAGAACCAAGATAAAATACTTCTTCATAGGCAAAGCTAGCTCTTCTTCTTTTTTAAATATTTCTGATACATCAGGCCAATGCCGCTTGCTATGAAGAAATAATATATTGGTGCCAGCAGTATGCCGTAAAAAAGGGCAGCTATCCCAGCTATGGGCCTATCCAGAAATATCAAAAATATGGGTCGAGATATGTAAAATCCCAGGATATTGATATAGACAAATACATGAAAACCCTTCCATAGCAAGAGTAGCGGATAGACTAGGCACCCACATAGCCCTATGCCCATCCCAATAAGCCCAAACCTTAGCCATACGGGCTTTTTCCTGACTAGCCTGAGGATCTCAATACCTATTACCAAAAATATCACGAAAAAAACAGACGCAATTATCGCATTATGCTCCATTGTTTCCCTGGATGGAATTGCTGTGTTGATAACTTCTATCTCGACGCCTTCTGGGATTCCCTCTAAGACTAAATCCTCTGCAGACGCTGCACCTAGTAGGCATATGAGGATAAGCATCAATAGCTTCATATTCATCAGGCCGGTTTAAGTTATATTTAAACCTTATGAATCAATAAAGTTTAAAAATGATAAGAAAAAACTAATTTCTATGTTGACTTTTGAAGGAGGGATCCATCCTGATTACAAAAAACTGACCAGCAGGAGCCCTATAGAGATAGCAAAGATACCAAAAAAAGTGATAATGCCCCTTGTCCAGCATATAGGGGCCCCCTGCAATCCGCTCGTAAAACCAGGCGATAAGGTCAGGATCGGCCAGAAGATAGCTGATTCAGAAAAGTTCGTTTCTGCACCGATACATGCACCTATATCCGGAGCAGTGAAGGAAATATCCTCAAAACCCCACCCAGTGCTGGGGAGCTGCAATTCAATAGTGATCCAGTCAGAAGGGCCCTTAGAGTGGGTCGACACTGTAAGAAAAAGAGACAACATTTCGGCAATATCTCCGGAACAGCTTAGGAATATCATAAGGGAAGCAGGCATTGTTGGGCTCGGAGGAGCTGCCTTTCCAACCCATGTGAAGTTAAGCCCGCCGCCGGAAAAGAAGATAGATACCATAATATTGAACGGTGCAGAATGCGAGCCCTATCTCACATGCGACCACAGGCTGATGCTTGAAAAGACCGAACAGGTCATAAAAGGATTTCTCATAATGAAAAGGATCTTGAACGCGAAGACAGCTATAATCGGTGTGGAGGATAACAAGGAAAATGCAGCTGCTTTTTTCAAGAATAAGGTACCAGAAGATATTCAGATATCTACACTGCCTACAAAATATCCACAGGGAGCAGAAAAGATGCTGATCTATGCTTTGACAGATAGGAAAGTCCCCGCCGGCGGACTGCCAATGGACGTTGGATGCCTTGTCACCAATGTGCAGACAGCAAAAGCGGTCCATGATGCAGTCTGGGAAGGCAAGCCCTTGATAGAACGGGTTGTTACAGTGACAGGAGCTGTGAAAGCGCCGAAGAACCTTTTGGTAAAGATTGGGACACCTTATCATGAATTGGTTGAGCAGTGTGGCGGATACAGGGCATCGCCAGGAAAAATTGTTTCAGGCGGCCCCATGATGGGCATAGCACAATCAACAGACCTGGTTCCAGTGGTTAAGGGTACATCGGGAATACTGGTTCAGTTGCAGCCTCGAAGCACAGAAGAGGCAAAAGACTGTATAAGATGCGGAAGATGCATAGATGTCTGCCCCATGGCATTGATGCCGACGCAGATTGCAAGATACGCAGAGAAAGACGATATAGGGAAAGCAAAGGAATATTTTGCAATGGACTGCTTTGAGTGTGGATGTTGCAGCTACGTTTGTCCGAGCAAGATTCCATTGGTTCATTGGATAAAATATGCAAAGAATGAGATAAAAAATGCAGGATGAAAAATTTGATAAGGCTATGAAGAATCTATACGGGAGGAATCGGCCTGTAAAAGAAGCAGAAAAGCCAGCAGCTGATACCCTTACTGTCTCTTCCAATCCACATATTAAGGATAGCCTTAACATCAGCTCAATTATGTGGACAGTGGTCCTGGCGTTGCTTCCTGCTGTAGTGGCTGGCGTATATTTCTTCAAGCTAAAAGCTCTGGGGATCATAATAACAAGCATTTTATCAGCCACCTTGACGGAACTGATTATCTTCAAGCTCACAAAAAAACCGTTGCATATTGATGGTTCAGCTGTGTTGACAGGACTGCTGCTCGCGCTGATACTTCCCCCAACAGTCCCGTTATGGCTGCCTGCTTTGGGAGCAGCTTTTGCGATTTCCATCGGCAAGCAGATATTTGGTGGTCTAGGCCACAATATTTTCAATCCCGCTCTGGCTGGCAGAGCTTTTTTGGTAGCATCTTTTCCAGCACTGATGACAAGGTGGATCCTGCCAGATGGTGTCACCGGCGCTACTCCGCTGGGATTGCTTAAGCTGCAGGGCATCAAGGCTGCTTATCCAAGCCTGTTTATAGGGAACATAGGTGGCTGCATAGGTGAGACATCTGCTTTGGCCTTGCTGATAGGCGGCATATTCCTGTTTTACAAAAGGATCATTGGCTGGAGAATTCCTGTAATGTATATCTCCACAAGCTTTATACTTGCATTTATATTCGGCCAGGATCCGCTCTTCCATATCCTTGCCGGAGGCCTGTTGATCGGCGCCCTGTTTATGGCTACAGATTATGTCACAGCGCCGCTGACAAAGAAAGGCAGGTTGATTTTTGGATTTGGATGTGGTTTTTTGACTATGATAATCAGGCTATTTGGCAGCTATCCCGAGGGTGTTATGTTTTCCATACTGCTCATGAACGCAGCAACTCCGCTGATAGACCGATTCACAAAGCCAAAGCCCTTTGGCTATAGGGTTAAGAAGCAGCTAAGAAATCAAGAAAAAGAGCAGAAAAAGTTGAAGACAAAAATCGATAAGATTATTGAAGATGAATGAGATAGTAAGGCTTGGATTATCATTGATGATCATAGGTTTAGTGGCATCTATAGCTCTATCGATCACAAATCAGCTGACACAGGAAAGGATAAAGCAGCAGCAGGCTGCCAGGTTTCAGGAATCTTTGAGAAAGGTCGTGCCTGAGGCTGAAAGCTTCGAGCAAAGGCAGGGATATTTTGAAGCGTACAGCAATGGCAAACCTGTTGCAAAAGTGTTGCAGCTGGATGCCCAAGGCTATTCCTCAGTCATAAAGCTTCTTGTTGGTGTGGATGGTGCAAACACCATCCTGGGTATAGATGTACTGAGCCAGACAGAAACCCCTGGCTTGGGCGCAAATGTGGAAAAAGAAGGATTCTTGTCTCAATTTACAGGAAGAAAGCTCTCAGAAGTCAAGCTTGTCCAGGATGAAGGGCAGATAGATGCTATAACCGGAGCCACCATAACCTCACGTGCAGTTATTGAGAGCATATCTTCTTCCATGCTGAGTAAAACAGGCGCCAGTCCCAGTCCTGAGACTGAGACTGAGCAGAAATACGATGCGCAAGCAGAGATCACTATAGGGTCAGAGGATAATATTACTGTGCAATATGTCTAAAGGGCTACGCTGGGAATTTGTAAAAGGACTGTTCAGGTACAACCCTATTTTTAGGCTAGTCCTCGGATTATGCCCTGCTTTGGCGATCAGTTCTGCTCTGGATAATGCATTTGCTATGGGGGCAGCAGCAACCTTTGTCTTGCTGGGCTCGGAGCTTATTGTTGCTTTGTTCAAGGATAGGATCCCTGCTAAGGTGAGGATTCCGGGCTATATAATAATAATCGCAACATTTGTCACTATTGCCTCTTTGTTCATGCAGGCATTTTCTCCTGAGCTTGACAAGGCACTGGGCATATATGTGCCGCTGATAGTGGTTAATTGCATAATACTCGGAAGGGTTGAGGCTTTTGCATCAAAGCACAATATGCTGCGCTCGTTGCTGGACGCGTTAGGCATGGGTGTGGGATTCACTCTTGGGTTGGTATTGATTAGTTTTATCAGGGAGTTGTTGGGTACCATGCAGCTGAGATTATTTGGGCTTGCGCTGCTTAAGCTTCCGTTTGAGCCGGCATTGGTCTTTATACTTCCTGCAGGAGCTCTGCTGGTTGTCGGATTGCTTTTGGGCCTTTTTAATCTTCTTTCAGATAAGCAGGCAAAGAAGAAAGAGGTGGAATGATGGAAAATCTGCTAGCCATAATAATTGGAGCAATTTTTGTAAATAATTTCATCTTGACAAGATTCTTGGGGCTATGCCCTTTTTTTGGTGTCAGCAAGAAGACAAGCTCCGCTTTAGGCATGGGTCTGGCTGTTGTATTTGTCATGACGATTTCATCATCCATAACCTGGGCCATATATCATCATCTGCTCGTGCCCTTTGATATTGAATATCTCCAGATAATAACCTTTATACTGACTATAGCTGTGCTTGTGCAGTTTGTCGAGCTCTTCCTTAAGAAATTCAACCAGGTCCTGTATAAGGCGCTGGGGATATATCTTCCCCTGATAACCACAAACTGTGCCATTCTTGGTGTAGCTCTTCTCAATGTTCAGGAAGGCTATAGTTTCATTGGCTCAGTCGTGTTTGGCATAAGTGCCGGTATAGGCTTTACCTTGGCACTTCTGCTAATGTCGGGTATAAGGGAGAGATTAGAGCTTGCCAGGGTTCCCAGGGCCATGCAGGGCGTCCCGATAGCATTTATTATAGCTTCCTTGATGTCCATGGCATTTCTTGCCTTTTCTGGGATGATAAAATGATTATTCAGTCTATAGTTGTGGTTAGTGGTCTGTCCCTTGTCTTTGGTCTTGGCCTGGCATACTTTGCTAATAAGTTTTCTGTAAAAGAGAATCCAAAAGTAGCTGAAGTAAGGGAGGTACTTCCTGGAGCAAATTGCGGTGCATGCGGAATGGCTGGCTGTGATGCCTTTGCAGAAGCAGTTGTGCAAGGCAAGGTGCCTGTGGACGCATGTATTCCCGGACAAAAGAGTGTTGCTGAGAAGATAGCCAAGATACTGGATAAAGCGCCTGCAAAAGAAAGGCAGAAGAAGGTTGCCAGGCTGCATTGCAACGGTACGGTCCAGAATTGCGGCTTCAGGTTTAGCTACGAGGGAATAGAGACCTGCAAAGCGGCAAATCTTGTCCAGAAAGGATTTAAGAAATGCGATTACGGGTGTCTTGGATTAGGGGACTGTGTAGATGCTTGTCCATTTGATGCGATATCAATGAAAAAGGACGGCCTGCCAGAAGTGGACAGTGAAAGATGTACTGCATGCGGAAAGTGCGTTAAGATATGCCCTAAAAGCCTATACCAGCTTGTTCCTGAAGATAAAAAGATACACGTTTTATGTCATTCTAAGGATGCAGCTGCAAAGGTTGCTAAAGACTGCAAGGTAGGATGTATCGCTTGCAGGTTGTGTGAAAAAAACTGTCCAGTAGATGCTATCCATGTAGTTGACAATCTGGCAGTTATCGATTATGAAAAATGTATACAATGCGGCAAATGTGTGCAGGTTTGCCCCAGGAAGATCATTGTGGATGAAAGATGAAGATAGTGATAATAGGTTTGGGCACAGCTGGATTTGCAGCAGCCCTGGCAATAAGAAAGGTTGACAGAAAGGCAGAGATTGCTATAATTGACAAGAAAGATTTTGACCTTCTGCACCTGTGCGGGCTTCCGTATGTTCTTGAAAGAAAGCTGCATTCATTCTCAAAACTGCAGCATGATATACATGCCAAGATGATGAATATTAAGGTAATAAATAGAAGCCTTGCAACTAAGATTGACCATGATAACAGGATAGTCATCTATAAGAATCTAGGGTCAAACCAGGAAAATAAGATAAGCTATGACCGGGTGATTATATCGCCTGGCTCTTACACTTTTGTCCCACCCATAGAGGGCGTGGATAATAACCTATATATCCATACGGTCAGCAACCTGAAAGATACCGAAAAGCTTGACAGGGCGATTGAACAGGCGAGATCTGCAGTGGTTATCGGTGCAGGTGCAATCGGCCTGGAAACAGCCCATGCCCTCAAAAAAAGAGACCTAAAGGTTACAGTGATCGACATGCTCCCATCTACATTTCCAAAATCAATAGATCCGGATATCTCAAAAATTCTTGAAGAATACCTGAAAAAAAAGCAGATCGATCTGAAGCTTGGAAGAAAGCTCGAGAAAATATCAAAGAAAAAAATTTATCTTGATGGTGAGCAAATTGAGTCAGATATAATAGTCATGGCAACAGGTGTCAGGCCAAGGATCAGGCTTGCAGGGGATTCAGGCATACCTACAGATAAGTCAGGGATTATAGTAGATGAAAGACTTGAGACAGGCATTAAGGATATATATGCAGCTGGCGACTGCATAACAGTTGATAGCATAATCACGAAAAAGAAGTTCCCAGCATGGTTAGCAACAACAGCCTATAAGCAGGGCACTGTCGCTGGCATAAATGCAGCAGGCGGGGATGCAAGATTTCCGGGGACAACAGGGGCATTTGTCTCTGTAATCGGTGATATGGAGGTTGCCGCAGTAGGCCTCAATTCGCTGTTTGCCGAGAAATTTGGCTATGATATAGCTGTCGGTAAGTCAACCGGCCTTGATCTTCCTGACTGGATGCCGGGCGGCCAGGAACTGACCGTAAAGGTAATAGCAGACAAGCAGACAAAAAAGATTATTGGCGCTCAGGCGATCGGAAAGGGGGCAGCTTCCAGGGTAAATGTGGTTGCTGCAGCAATAAGAGCCGGGATGTCCCTAAAAAGGTTCTCGGACACTGAATTTGCATATTGTCCTGCTGTTTCTCAGGCCTACGATGTTCTGAGCTCTGCAGTTGATGTTGCTCTGAGAAAGACCAAACAATAGCTTTTTAAAATACCTTACCATCCTTCTGTTAATGAAACCCGAATGGCTTAAGGTAAAGCTACCTTCAGCAGAAGCCTATCAGAAGATTAGAAGCCTGACAGGTGGGATCCATACGATATGCGAAGAAGCCGGCTGCCCGAACCTTGCAGAGTGTTGGGCTGATGGTACTGCAACCTTTCTTATTTTGGGGGATGTCTGTACAAGAAACTGCCTTTACTGCAATGTAAAGCACGGTACTCCTTCGAAGGTGGATGCAAAAGAGCCTGAAAAGGTAGCTCTTATAGTAAAAAAGCTCGGGCTTAAATATGCTGTAATAACATCTGTGACAAGGGATGACCTGAAAGACGGCGGAGCCAGGATATTCAAGCAGACCATCAAATCTATCAGGAAATCAACAGATGCAAAAGTCGAGATACTTACGCCTGATTTTAATATAAGCTCACTTAGAAGTGTCTTAAGCGCTGAACCAGATGTCTTTGCCCATAATATCGAGACAGTTGAAAGATTATTTCCAAAAATAAGGCCCCAGGCTGACTATAGGCGTTCGTTGATATTCCTTAAGAGAATAAAAGAGCTCGATCCAAAACAGATAACAAAATCAGGACTTATGGTAGGATTGGGGGAGACAACCAAGGAAATAGTCAAGACAATAAGAACCCTGAGACTAATAAAGGTAGATATTCTTACGATAGGACAATACCTGCAGCCAAGGCCAGACCTGGCAAAGGTTGATAAATACTATACTCCACAGGAATTTGAAAAACTCAAGGAAACAGCATATGGCCTGGGATTTAAGCATGTAGAGTCTGCACCCCTGGTAAGAAGCTCTTATCACGCTGAACAGGCTTTCCATAGGAGTATAACATGACCAGGAAGAAGTTCCGTTTCATAGACACAGGCCATAATAATGCTTTCATGAACATGGCAATAGATGAAGCATTATTATCCTCTGAGCTTCCAGTGCTTAGGTTTTATCAGTGGAGGCCGGCTGCATTAAGCATAGGTTATTTTCAGCCAGCTAGCGATTTTAATTTAAGAAATCTAAAAAAGCACAACATTGATCTAGTGCGGAGGATTACAGGCGGCAATGCAGTCCTGCATGATAATGAACTTACATATTCCTTCATTATCGACAAAGCAGAAATGCCTGATTCAATAACAGAATCCTATAAAATGATAAGCAACGGACTGATTCAAGGCCTGAAGAACCTTGGCTTAAATCCAAAGATGAATGAACAGGTTGAAAAAAAGCAAAAAACAGCTGTATGCTTCAATGATCCGTCCTGGTACGAGATCATGGTAAACAATAAGAAGATTATAGGAAGTGCGCAAAAGCGGATAGATGGAAAATTGCTGCAGCACGGGGCTATCCTGATCGATACAGATGCAGAGAGATACTGCTCCTTGTTTAGCTCTAATTCAGAAAAACTGCTTGATATCACAAAGCGAAGAATGACTTCCATAAACCAGGAGCTAGAGTCCGCACCAAACCAGATTAAGAAGGCGATAAGACATGGCTTCGCAGAAGCTTTGGGGATAGATTTTTTAAATGACCATTTGACAAATAAAGAAGTAAAGCTGGCAAAAGAATTATATGGGCATAAGTATTCACAAGACAGCTGGAACCTGAGAAAATGAAGACTGTAATGGCTTTCGGAAGCTTTGATGTCCTGCACCCAGGCCATATCTTCTATTTAAGGGAAGCAAAGAAATTTGGAGACAGGCTTGTGGTGGTCATAGCCAGAGATTCTACGATTATGAAGATAAAGGGCACCCCAAAATACACTGAAAAGCAGAGACTGGAGCATGTCCGCGAGATCAAATTCGTTGACAAGGCTGTCCTTGGCTATGAAGATGATCCCTACGAGATAATCGAAGAGATTAATCCTGATATTATTTGTCTGGGCTATGATCAGAACTCCTTTTCCACTGATCTGGGGGAGCAGCTCGAAAAACGGGGCATGCACCCTGAGATTCACCGCCTGAAGCCATACAAAGAGCATATCTATAAGAGTTCTAAGCTAAAACAGTAGAATATATAATATACTGGCCAGTGCATTCGTTTTCCATCTTTTTTTCAGCTTCCCTCACTTCTATCTTTTTTTTGAATAAGGGGCAGTCCAGCACAAAAGTCTCAAACTCCCCCCCTTCCCCAAACTTGTGTATCTGAAGCTTCTTTATCTTGTCCAAAAAAGCAAGGTCAAACCTCTTTCCCAGATCACTGCTGCTCAGGCCCTCTGCAGCCACTCCGGTTATGATTATCTCAAAATTCTTGAGCAATTCCCTTGTGTATAAGAAGCTGTTAACATGCCATATAGGTGTTATAGAATCCAGCTTTAACTTCTTGCAGATATCTGCTATCCTTTTTTTCTGATAGTTGGATTCTATGGCTCCGGACACCACTCCAGATATCTTGTACTTATGCTTTGCAATCTCAATAGCCTGTTTAAGGTCTTTCAGCTCCTCTTCCTTTACGCCATCTGTTTCCAGAAATACAATGGGGACCTCCATGCATTCAGCCTGGAGCTTGACAAGCTCCACATTCGGTATATGGAACATGTAGCTCTCAGGATTTCTGGATTTCAAGACTATCAGGCAGCATAAATCATGGTCCTTGCTGGCTTCATAAGCTGCAAACAAGCCATCCTTGCCCCCTGACACCAAAGCCCCTATTTTCATAGACTATTCAGATAATCCTTCTTATATTTAAAACCATTTCTTTTTGCAAGCTTCGATATAGCCCTGTCAAACTTGCTCCCATACTGCGCAGCTCTTTTCTTCCTCCATGCAAATAGGCCTAAGCCAGCCTTCTCAGCAACCTCTCTTAGTATTATCTTATTATCCTTTCCATTGAGTTTAAATCTTGCTGGTATTTTCAGGGAATATCCAATTACTTCCTGGTCCAGAAAAGGAACCCTCAGATCGATGCCAAAATGCTCAGCAACAGCTATATCCCTTGTTATATCCCTTTCATAC
Organism: uncultured Methanosarcinales archaeon; assembly: GCA_964510025.1. Lineage (GTDB taxonomy): Archaea > Nanobdellota > Nanobdellia > Woesearchaeales > DATDXC01 > CAZDZV01. The sequence continues at coordinate 36,096 of CAZDZV010000005.1, read as the reverse complement.
ATACTCAAAAGGCCATCAAAGCATTCTTGGTTCACATCTTCAGCCTTAAGATGCCTCTCATATCCAGCAAAGATCTCCTCTGACCCGAGACCTGAGAGCATAACCTTTATTCCATCATTTCTAGCCTGCTGAAAGGCAACATAGAAAGGCAGGGCAACACCAACCTTCACCACATTTCTGTCCTTCAAGACTCTGATGACCTTCTTGATATACTTCTCAGTCTCAGCTAAATCTATCTTTATTATCTTAACCTTAAAGCCAAACTTATCTCGGGCCTTTTGGGCATATGTGATGTCTTCAGCTTCTTTCATGCCTTTTTGCTGGAGACCAGCGGTGTAGCAGATAAAATCTTTATTCTCCATCTTACATATCTGGGCGATCAGGCTGCTGTCAACCCCCCCAGAGAACAGAATTCCAAATCTCCCATCGCTTATATTTTTCCTGACAGATTCTACCACCAGGTCCCTCAGCCTGCTGACAATAGCTGGATGGTCATCTTTGAGTTCAGGCTTAAGAGTAAAAGAATTGACAAAATCAGTCCAATTATTCAATCTCAACGACATTTGTGGTCTTAAGGTATATGCCATATTTCTTAAGGTTTACTAGGCTTTCAACTTTTTTCCGGCTTATTTCCATGAAAGTGCCGTAGTCTCCAGGTTTTATCTTTCTTAACAGGAAATGAAAGGTATCGATATGGGTCCTGTAAATCAGCCCCATAAGTTTGTTCTTATTTATGCATTTCTTGCATATGAAGTCATCCCCTATGACCTCCAGCCACTGTTGCTCCTTTTTACAGTTACTGCACTTCATATTTATTGCCTTTCTTGCGCGCTTTAAAAATCTATCTATTTCAAAATATTTAAAAACAGCCTTCCTTTAACAGTCTAATATGAAGAAAATTTACCAAAACCTAATAGGTGGCATAAGGGTATATTTCAGGAAGGCAGTGGTTGGGCTCTCTGGAGGCATAGACTCAGCCCTGTGTCTTAGGCTTCTTGCTGACGCAATTGGAAGCAGCAACGTTACCGCTATTATAATGCCTGAAAAAGGTATCACAAAAAAAACTAATGTTGAGGATGCTGTTGATTTGTGCACTGGCCTTGATGTACACTACAAGATAATTGAGATTAACCCGCTATTAGATGCATTCAAGAAAATAAGGCTACGGCAGAACAGGATATCCTGGGCAAATCTTAAGGCGAGGCTGAGAATGATTGTCTTATATAGTTATGCAAACGCCCATGCTGCATTGGTGGCAGGAACCTCAAACAAGACAGAGCTTAAGCTGGGGTATTTCACCAAATACGGGGACGGGGCCTGCGATGTTGAGGTAATAGGGGACCTGTACAAGACAGAGGTATATGAGCTGGCAAGATACCTTAAGTTACCCGAAAAAATAATTAAGAAAACACCGAGCGCAGAGCTCTACAGGAAACAGACAGATGAATCAGAGTTAGGGTTGAGATATCCTGAAATTGATCTTATGCTTATGGGCAAAAAAAAGATGTCCGCAGAGCTCAGGGCCATCATAGCTATGAACAAGCACAAGACAACTGCAATTCCGATAATAAAAAGATGAAAGCGCTATTCATTGGCAGGTTTCAGCCATTTCATAAGGCTCACCTGTATGACATAAAATTGGCAATCAGGGAAGGGTATGAGATACTGATTGGTGTCGGATCGTCCCAGGAATCACATACAAAGGAAAATCCCTTTACCTATGTAGAAAGAAAAAAGATGATCGAACTGGCATTGGACAGGGAAAAAATCGATGGATACAAAATAATCGCAATACCGGACATAAACGATGATTCAAAGTGGGTTGATCACGTAAAAGAAATAGTGAGAGAATTTGATGTTGTATATACCGGCAACGATCTGACTGAAAGGCTTTTTGAGGAAAAAGGCATCAGGGTAAGAAAGATTAAGCTGATACCCCTCATAAACGCAACCGAGATAAGGAAGAGGATCCTCCACGGAAAAGACTGGAAAGAGCTGGTGCCTGGAATGGTGGCAGAGCAGGTTGAGAAAATGGGGGGCATCGGGCGGATAAAAGAAATTAAATATTCTTAATATGCTCCGGGCCTATCTTTTTCCAGAAAAAATCTATATGGTTGCATATGTTCGGTGTATCCAGCTTCGTTTCATGAGACTCAGCCAAAAACCTATATTTCCCTGGATCTAGTGTATTGATTCTTATCTCCATTTTTTTATTAGTTGGCTTCCCTATTTAAAAACATTTCTGAATATCCCTTTTTTTTCGCCTTCTTTTTCAAATTCTTTCAGAAGATTTTTTTGTTTCGGGCTCAATCTTGTAGGTACGCTTATCTCCACCTCGACGAGCTCATCCCCTTTCCCGCTGCCGTGCAAATATGGTATCCCAAGATCCCTCATCCTGAATGTTGTTCCGGATTGGGTGCCTGCCGGAATCTTTAGCTTTGCCTTGCTCTCCAGGGTTGGAACATCGATACTGCCCCCCAAAGCAGCGATCGTAAAAGGTACTTGCACCTTGACAAAGATATCATCTCCGCTTCTTTTGAAGGTTTCATGCTCCTTTACATGTATCACAATAAATAGATCTCCAGATTCACCGCCTTTTTCACCGGCCTCTCCTTCGCCCCTTATCCGTAGGTTTGTTCCTTCCTCTGCCCCTGCAGGTATGTTCACCTCTATATTTCTTGTTTTTCTGACCACACCGGTTCCGTCGCATTGCCTGCATTCTTCCTTGATATACTTGCCCGAACCATGGCATTTTCTGCAGGTAGTGGTTGTTGCAAATACGCCGAACGGGGTCCTTTGGGTCTTTTGCACAGCCCCTCTTCCGCCGCAATTGGGGCATTCTACTATGTCTGATTCAGATTTTGCTCCGGTTCCGTCGCATTTCTCGCATTTCTCAAGCCGGGGTATAGAAATTTTCTGGTTTACTCCTTTTGCAGCTTGCTCAAGGCTTATTTCCATATCATACCTCAGATCAGCCCCTCTTTTGGGCCCTCTCCTTCTCTGGGAGCTGAATCCCCCTCCGAAGAACTGGTCAAATATATCACCAAAATCAAACATCCCTCCGGAAAATCCGCCAAAATCAAATCCAAAATCTGAAAAATCAAACCCCCTTCCGCCTGAGAACTGCTCATACGTGCTTCCGAACTGGTCATACTTTGCTCTTTTCTCATCATCGCCAAGAACTGCAGCAGCTTCGTTGATCTCTTTGAATTTCTCCTGGGATTCAGGGTCCTTATTTATATCCGGATGGTATTTTTTTGCTAATTTTTTATAGGCTTTTTTGATCTCTTCTTTGGTAGAATTCTTATCCACCCCCAATACCTTGTAGTAGTCCTTGTCTTTAGCCATTTTCTATCAGCTTTTTTCGGATGTTTTCTAGTTCTTTAATAATTTTTTTGTTTAGATGCTGTTCCGCTACAGCATAGAATTCCCCGATTTTTTTACCATATATCCCCTTCAAGAAGTTCTCCATGCACACCATCCCCTTTTTGACAGAAACTTCATGGCCTCCCACCATCATAAGGAAGAACCTTTTTCCTTCCAGTTTTCTGTTGAAATAATAGGGATTGCACCTGTCCATAAAAGCCTTCATGATAGCGGTAACGTTGGAAAAATAGCAAGGCGAGGCCAGGATGATCAGGTCAGCCTGTTCCAATATGGGATAAATCTTTCCCATGTCATCCTTGATGCAGCAGCCGCCGGCTTTTCCGCAATACTCATCGCCCCCGCCGCAGAAGTCTATTTTTTTCTGCCTCAGGTTAATAATCTCAGAACCAGTTCCCTTAAGCAGTACATCTAGCATAGACTCTGTATTGCCCTTTCTTGGGCTTCCGTTGATCGCTGCTATTCTTACCATCAAGACCTATTTTGAAATATTGGGGCCATAGGTTGCACATCAAGCGCAATCAGGAATTTCCTCCATTGTCGATTCATTTCTTCTTCTTGTCGTCTTCCACCTTATAGTCTGCATCAACTACATTGTCATCTCTCTTTGTCTTGCCTTTGGCCTTTGCTCCAGCAGCCTGCTTTTTAGCCTGCTCTTCTGCAGCCTTCTTATACATCTCTTCAGATACCTTCTGGAATTTCTGTATAAGCTCTTCTTTGGCCTTTTTTATCTTGTCATAGTTCTTTTCTTTGTCTTTCAGCAGCTCTTTGAGGTGCTCTATGTCTTTCTTGATAGGCTCGAGCTTGCTCTTGTCAACCTTGCTGCCCATTTCCTTGATTGTATTTTCATACTGGAATACGAGGCTTTCTGCTTCGTTCAGTGTTTCTGCCTTTTCCTTTCTTTTCTTGTCTTCCTCTGCATGCTCCTCTGCATCCTTTTTCATCTTTTCTATCTCTTCATCGCTTAGCTTTTGGGTAGCGGTTATCTTTATGCTCTGTTCTTTTCCTGTTCCAAGATCTTTTGCCGATACATGGACTATTCCATTGGCATCTATGTCAAATGAAACCTCGATCTGAGGGACACCTCTTGGTGCAGGCGGGATCCCCACCAGGTCAAATCTTCCCAATGACTTGTTGTCAGCTGCCATCGGCCTTTCTCCCTGCAGGACATTTATGGTTACTGCAGGCTGGTTGTCAGCCGCTGTTGAGAATATCTGGCTTTTTTTGGTAGGCACTGTCGTGTTTCTTGGGATTAGTGATGTCATCACGCCGCCCAATGTCTCTATGCCCAGCGTAAGAGGCGTAACATCCAGTAGCAGTATATCCTTGACCTCTCCAGCCAGTACGCCTGCCTGCACCGCAGCTCCCTGAGCCACGCATTCCATGGGGTCTACTCCTCTTTCAGCCGGCTTTCCGATTATATCCTCTACAAACTTCCTCACGATTGGCATTCTTGTGGGGCCGCCGACAAGTATGATTTTATCTACATCGCTTGCCTTGAGTTTGGCGTCCTCTAATGCCTGTTCGAGCGGTCCTTTGCACTTCTTGATGATTGGCTCTACAAGCTCCTCTAGTTTTGCCCTGCTGATCTTCATTTGCAGGTGCAGTGGTTTCCCTCCTTTCTGCGTAACGAAGGGCAGGTTGATATCAGTCTCACTAGTGGTGCTAAGCTCAATCTTTGACTTCTCAGCAGCTTCTCTCAGACGCTGCATGGCTGTGTCATCTTCGCTAAGGTCGACGCCATTCTTGTCCTTGAAATCCTCTATGATAAACTTCATCAGCGCATCATCCATGTCTGTTCCGCCTAGCTGTGTGTCTCCGCTGGTGCTTTTGACCTCAAATACGCCTTCTCCAAAGTCCATGACAGTGACGTCCAAGGTTCCTCCACCAAAGTCAAACACCAGTATCTTCATCTCTTTGTCGCTTTTATCCAGGCCATAAGCAAGACATGCTGCCGTAGGCTCATTAACAAGACGTACGACTTCTAAGCCCGCTATAGTCCCGGCATCCTTTGTAGCCTGTCTCTGATTATCATCAAAGTATGCAGGTACCGTAATGACTGCTTTTGAGATATTCTCGCCTACAAATTCCTCAGCATCTTTCTTTATCTTCTGCAGAATGAACGCAGATATCTGCTGAGGGGTGTATTCCTTGCTGTTCAGCTTGTACTTGAAGTTGGTGCCCATCTTCCTTTTTGCAGCTATGATGGTCCTTTCTGGATTGGAAACAGCCTGTCTCCTGGCGGGCTCACCCACCATTAGTTGATTGTCTTTGGATAGAGCGACAACGCTCGGAAACGCTTTTCCATACTGCGTAGTGCCTTCTGCAGAAGGTATTATGGTGGGTTTTCCGGCCTGCAGAACAGCAGCAGCGCTGTTGCTGGTCCCAAGATCAATTCCTATTATCTTTTCTTTGGTTTTTTTTTCTGCCATATTTATCACCTTTTATCCGAAATATGAAGGTGTGTCTATTTTTTCCTTCTTCTTCGGCATCTTCTTTCTTTTCTTGTCAATCATCTTCATTGCCTTAGGTTTGGTTATTTTTCCAAACTCTTTCTCATAATCATCTACCCTTTTTTGCAAGAATTCCAAAAATCTTTTTGCATGATAGGCTTCAAGCATTATCACGTTGTGTTTGATAGTGATCAAAGGCCCTTCGTTGGATCTTGGATCGACCCTGGGGGTGATACACTTGAAATCCAGTATAAATTGGGTCGGATTAAAATTCACGCTGGCTTCGTGCGCAAAAAAATTATCGCCATCATCTATGCCAAAATTAATCTTTTTTTCAGCCATTTTCTCACCTAATTTCAAATTTCAATATCTTAGCCAGCTTTTCCTTGTCCGGCACCAGTTTATCGATTTCCCCACCTGGCAGGGTCTTTCCTCCTGATCTTAGATAGACATCATATTGTCTTATTGATTCAGGGTCTTTGCTGTTTACAAAATAGTTGAGCATGAACCATAGTGCTAGCTGTTGCCCATGCTCACTGCAGTTGTTGATTCTGCACTGCAGCGGCTTGACCGCATGTATCTTGCATCCGTTCTCATAAAATATGCACCTGCCATAGGGCTTTCCATCGCGTATCAGCTTTGGCCTGTATCTATGTGTGTTGAATTTCTCGGATTTTTCCAAAAACCTCTTTTTGAGCTCATCTTCTCCTATGCCCAGATAGCCTGATATCCTCCTGACATCATCTCCAGCTAAAAAGCCAGAGCTATATTGGCAGCAATGTCCGCATCTTTCGCATGGTTCACCTAGCTTTTTCACAACCTGTAGAGGTGTTTCCTTTTTTATCATGTTTACTGACTTTGACCTTGCTGTACCTTATGATCCTGTCTCCGAGAGTGTAGCCTCTTTGCAGCTCTTCCAGGATAGTATCCTCTTCCCTTTCTGAAGGCTCTGTCAGAAGGACCTCATGGAGATTCGGGTCACACTTTCCCTCTGCCCCAATCCTTCTCAACCCCTCCTTCTCGAGCAGCCCGTGCAGCTGGGAATAGATAAGCTCAATGCCCTTCAAAAATTCTTCCCTGTCCTTGTTCTTCAGCGCAATCTCAAAGGAGTCCAGTATCGGCAGTAATTTTTCAATAATATCTGCTTTTGCGTATCTCTTGACCTCTTCATTTCTCTTTTCAATATACTTCTTATAGTTCTCAAATTCAGCTTGAAGCCTCTGGAGCATATCAGTTAACTCTGCTATTTTTTTGTCCTTGTCATCCTGCTTTCCTTTCTTTTTTTCTTTTTTGTTAGTTTTTGTCATTTTTTCTTGTTGATTTAAAGTCAACAGTTTATTGGTAAAATCTACTAATATATAAAGTTTTCTATTCTAGACTATATATCTTAGCAAAAAGCTTATATATTCTTGCTTCTTCATGTTGCATATGAGATTCTATAGCAGGAAGATAACCATTGTCAATGTAAGAAGACCTGCAGAGGAAAATATTAACCAGGAACTCCAATGGTTTGGCCATTCTTTGGGCCTTTTCAACTTACGTGACAAAGATAAGTCTTGTTTCAGGACCTTCTTGGAACTTTTGAAAGCTGCCAAGCTGAGACGCCCATTAAGCTCAGATGAGCTGGCCTTTCGACTGGATCTTTCGAGGGGCACAGTTGTCCATCATATCAATAACCTGATGAAGGCAGGCATAGTTGTTCATGAATCCAACAGGTACATGTTAAGGGTGGATAACCTGAAGGATCTGATAGATGAAGTTGAGGAAGATATCAAAAGGACCTGCTCTAATCTGCGCATCATAGCAAACAAGATAGACAAGAAGCTTGGTCTATCATGATGTCATCTTCTGAAAGAGCAGCACAAATAGCTGCTTTGGGATCTTGATTCCAGCATCAACAAACACCCTGGCGAAAGCCATACCAGCCTCGTACTCATCATCCCTGAATCTGAAATTCAGCAGCTTTTTAACGGTGTAGCCACACAAATAACCCTCATTCATCTTTATGACTGCCTTGTGCTTGTTCTTGGTGACCTTGTCTTCATCCACTGAATAGCCGCCCATATCATGCCTGGATAATTCCCACTCTATCAGATCCTGTACTATTTCCTTATATGTATGCTGTTCCACATAGCTGCTTATGTCAGCTATTGATTTGAAGCTGGAAAAGTCCCTGTCCTTCACTATTTTAGGCTCATATAACTTTCCTAGGAAAGCCATCACCTTCTGCCTTGAATTCTTCAGCCTTTTTTTCCATTTGTTCTCTACAAGATAGCAATATACATAGCAATTTCCGCTCTTTTTTCTTATCTTTTTAGTTCGGATATATGCCATCTTAATATACAGATTTATAGACTAAATTAATATTTAATATACGGTAGGCACCAGATATTTATATATCTTTCTATCTTTTTTAACCGCCAGAAATAACAAATTTTTGGGTTTCAGCCAATCTACATTATCTGTACAACTTCTCCTTCTGGACTTTTTTCACTGAAGACCTCGCTCTGGAACTTGTAGACTCTGCAATTATCATAGTCATAGTATGTGTCAGGCTTAAGCCCGGCTTTGACACATGTCTGTTGCAGAAAGGTCTTCGCATCCCATCTGTATTCAGTTGCTACCTGCGGCAGGAGCAAACCCGAGCTAAAAGTGCCGATTACCAGCAGGCCATCCTTGCCAGGATGTATTTTCTTGAAATACTCTTCTGGATTTCTCACCTCTATCCTGGTAGGTTTTGTCAGAACAGATACCTCAATGCAGACATTTGCAAGCTCTTCCCTGGATAGTTTCGGAAACCTCGGATCATGAAAGGCCGCTCCCTTTGCAGCCTTTATTATGGCAGTGTAAAGCGGATAGGCAGGCTCTGTGAAGCCTATGCATCCACGAAGATTCTTGTCGATTTTTAATGTCACGAAAGCCCCCATGTTTTCTGAGAATTCCTGCTTTACGGGTCTGCTTATCCTGGGGTCTCTCCCGGATAAGCCTGCTGATATAGAGTCCCTCGCCAGCTTTATGAGCTTTCTGGCTTGTTCTAGACTAACCAAATCTACCTGACCTCTTTTGCAAAATCATCCTTTACCTTGTTGTTCATCTTCTGCAGCCTCTGGGCAGCAGAGACAAGCATCTTTTTAGGTTCTGCACCATCTGTCTCGACAACAAACTTTGGTACGCTTATCAGCGGATGCCTGACAGAATAAGTTGCAACCTTTATATGATCATCATTCCAAAGCTCATCCTTAAGAGCATTGCAGATCGTATGGTCGCTTCCTTTCAGCTCAAAGATGAGCTTGTTTTTCTTGCTCTCAATTAGATTGATTTCCATTAGCTACCACCTTTCTTTCAGGAAAATCAGTCTATTTATATATTTAACTGTTTTTAAATTCTCGACGTGATTTATGCTTTTTCAAGAACAAATAAGCTAACCTTGAAGCGGTATATCCTCCTTGTGTGGTAACCAAGGCTTGCCTTCAGAGGATAATGGAACTTGAGCCTTTCTGACGACCTAAATCCATTATCCCTGCATAAGGCTTCAATGAAGGCTTTGCTCTCACATTTATGAAGGCTATAGACCTTGTTGGCTGTTTCCATAGCTTTAAGCAGGAATTTCCTGTCAGAATGCTCATTTTTCACGCCAAAAGGCGGGTTTTCAATCACTGCATCTGCATCCACCTTAAAATCTGAAATTTCCTTGTTGACAAATATAGCCTGGCCGATATTATACTCACTTTTTAACCTTTTATAATTGTTTTTTGCCTGCTGGATTGCCTGCTTATCGATTTCCAAAAAATAAACCTGTTTTGCGCCTAACAACAGTGCACCTAAACCCAGTATTCCTGTTCCGGCACCCAGATCTGCTATTGTTCTGTCCTTGATATCCCCCTGCATATATGAAAACCACAATATTGCGGCTGCTATCTCAGAATCTGTAGAATATTGCTCAAGTTTGGCGTTTGGTTCATCAAAACCCTTGATTTTGCTTAAAATAACAGCAAGCTGCGCCTTTGATTTAACCATCTTTAACCCTCACTTTTTCAATATCTTTTAGAAAATTAGGCTATTTATTAATGTTTTTATTCTGCCTACAACTGTGGGTTCCTCACTTTTTCTCATCTTTAATTAATTTTCAGTATAGTAAATAAATAATAGTTCCACTATAAGATAATTTCATCAAAAACTCCTATTTTTACCCTCATAAAAACATCTTATCAGCCTGTATTTAACTCTCACTTTTAGGTTAAAAATTAATATTTACAATATTGAAAAATATTACCAAACATATAAAAAATGGATCTGCGCTTCAGGCCCCTGAGATGGTCTTAAAGGACTATATTATTCCTTTAGAAAGCACATAGAATATAATAGCTATATCGCTTTCTTACCTCTCACTTTTGTTTATTGTACAATATTGAAAAAAATAGCTATCTAAATGATCTCTTGTTTTCATATTTAGTTTCTAAGGCAAAATCAACCTAGCATAGATCTCCTAGATTGTCGATAGTTTATCCTGAAAAACATCCGGCCCTCACCCAAGCTATCCTGGTTCAGGACCATTCATCATTCTAGACAGATCTTGATAGGCATTAGGCTGCCCATAACCTGTCTCTGGCTGGCCTTCAGCAAACCTAATACTTCGGTTTCGCAGCGGCCTAACTGTATGATATGAATCGAGACCTATTCAAAAGAGGACTGTCTTCCATCTGGCTAGCTAATCTTGAACATATCCTTTCTGGCCTGATGCTACCCATGGCTTTTCGAATTTTAACAAGATAACAGTAACCTTGGGCTACAGTTTTTTGGCATCTGAGGGGCCGCCATATCTCATGACTAGAGTCATGCGTATAGCAGCTTCTAAACATAATAGTCCTGTACGGACACCCAATCCTGGGACTATCCTAAGATAGTCCTATAATAGTCCTGAGACTGAGAAACTATCGACTAACAATAGTCTCAATATAGTCTCAATATAGTCCCATATAATTCCCACGAAAGTCTCAGTCTCATATCAATATCTCGACGGAAAAAATAAAAATACTTCCCAAAAAATAGTCCCAATTAAGACTAAGACTGAGACTAAGCGAAACCTTTAAATATTTGGCTTGTATGTTTTGCTGATTATGATATTTCATAAGAAAAGTAAGGTGGTGAATCTAGATCATTTGCATACCCAGGTTGGTCATTCTTTCAGGAATGTAAGGCAGGACATTTACAATATCTTCAGCTGGCTTAACTATCTTAACGACAGGATAATAAGCATCCAAGGCCAGCTCAGCGATATCCCGAATAAGCATTCTGTCCGTCAGGAGATAAAGGATATTGTTGAAAGGAACAGCAGCAGGGATGCTGTATCGCACCTTAAAAGCGAGATATCTGAACTGAATCAGGAGCTCCATCTCCTATCCAGGAAGCAAAGGCATATACCGTTTGAGCTTGACGAGCTGAGGATGAAGCTAAGGCACATCGAGGTTCCTTCCAAAACAGAGCTGAAGCATGAGATAAAGCAGATAATCGAGCAGGACCATGATATTGGCAGGCTCAGGCATAATCTGGACAGCTTAAATGAGCAGGTTCATGACCTGTCAGGGATCAAGAAGACTATTCCTGAAGAGATAGAAGAGATTAAATCGAGGCTGCAGGGCCTCATCAATGATCAGCTAAAGCGGCCATTGCCAGAGGACTCAAAATTAGATGAGATCAACAAAAGGCTTATCGATATAGAAAACCAGAGAAAGTCAAATATGCGAAACCAGATGGTAAGACGGATAACCAGAAATTCCAAGGAATACATAAAGAATGTTATTATATCCATGATAAGAAAATACGGAAAGATGCCGGCCCTGAAGCTGAAAGAAATGATCGTGGATGACCAGGGTTTATGCTCAAAAAGTTCATTTTACAGGATTCTGAACGAGGTCCAGAATGAGGATGCGGTCGGTGTTATCCAAAAGGGAAAAGAGAAAGAGATTATAAGCAGGTAGTTTTTTTCTGGCCATAGATTTTATCCTTGTTAGATAGTACCAAGGGTTCCAGCTGCTATTCTGTCGACGATAAAAACAGCGATGTGCAAAAAGGATTTAATTTTCCATAGCTAAAAAATCTATTTTCAAAAATATAAATCTATTTAAATCTATGACCTTCTACAAATAAATATTTTTTTCAAAGGGGGTGTTTAGTGTGCATATGTTGCAGGGAAAGGGGACCCTATCCTCTAATTTCGATATCAAACAGCAGTTAGGCTATGTTTTCTCTGAAATCAAGGATAAGTTTGAGGATCATCTGATAGCTATCAACGAGAATACTAATGAGGTTCAGGCAAACTACGAGTACCTTTGCGAACTGGACTCAAAGATAGAGAAATTAGGAGAGCGCATTGACCAGATTCAGCTGTTTCTCCAGAACCATGGGCTCCAGATCGAAGACAGGCCGGAATTTACCGTCGGCAATCTTACAAAAAGAGAGCAGGAGGTATTCCTGGTTCTTTACACCTTGGACGGTTCTAAAGATAAGATAAGCTATGAGGATATCGCAAAAAAGACAGGCCTGACAGAGGAGCTGGCGATGGGCTACATCGACAATATGATCAGAAAAGGTGTGCCAATAAACAGGAAACATAGCCATAGTCGCACTTTTCTGCAGCTGAATCCTCATTTCAGGACACTGCAAGCAAAGAAAAATATCTTGAACCTGGACCAGAAAACTCTTTTTTAGCTATCATTCGCTTGCAGCTTCAATAGATCCAGGGAGCTGCTTCTGGGCAAGTTGTAGCGCCTGAAGGAAAATTTGTTTTAGGCTTTCTGGCATGTATTCTTTTCCTGCAAAATAAGTGAACCCGTGGGCTAGTTGGCTCTTTTCCAGACGTGAGATTGATTTCCCATATCTTATCAATCCAACTGCTATTGCACCATAATAAAGGGCCCTTTGGCTGAATCTGATGTCGTTTATAGCATCAGCAAGAGATTCACCTTGGAGGGGCCAGTGCTTAGGCGCCCGGTCTGCAGCTTCAGCGAGCTTATCACCCAGTCTTCCGAATGCTTTGCCATAATCCTTGACAAGTAGCAGTTGCTTCAATCCTTCCTGCTCGTCATCAGGCACTGAGTCATATATAGAATGTGCTGATTTGCCGAGAAGCAGGTCAAGCCCCCTAACATCAGGCAGCATTTCAAGCACTCTCTCCTGGATAGGGCTCTCCATTATCATCTCAAGTATATTGAGCCTCCTTACATAGTCTGCTCTATGCCTGAACTGCTGCCGCATATTTTCATAATCTCCATGGTATCTTCCTTCTGCTTTGTATCCATCTGGTTGACCAATTGCATCAAGGGGCAGCTGCAGATCCATGCATACAGTATGCATTGTCTGGAAAGCATCAGTTGTCATGTTATCTTTGTAAAAACACCTACTATTTAATTCTTTCTATTATTAGTAACCAAAGAGTAACAACAAATAGCTATAATAGAAATTTTTAATAATTTATCAGAAGTTTTATTTAAAGATGTAGATTAAATATTTTAATCTTTTATTAAAACTTTTTTCTAAAGGATGTATCATAACTTAAATTATAATAAATAAATTAATTTTTTAAAAATAAAATAATAATTTTAGGATGACCAAACTTTCAAAGCGCCAATTCTAGCCTAAATAGCCGCCCTTTTTTGTGTAAATAACACTTCAAAAGCCCATTGTAGGCTTCCTCGTCGAGAGATGTTCGTATAATGTATATTATACGACTTTTTCCAAAAAATTTAAATAATCTGCCCATAGCTATGATTTTTGGTGATTCAATTTTTCAAGGAGTTGGAAACAGAGCTGAAAATAAGAGGATTTTCTGATAAGACTATCAGAACATATATTTTCCAGAATAAGAAATTTCTGGAATATCTGAACACCAGAAAAACCAGCCCAGAATACCAGAAAAGCCTGCTGGCTCCAGGCAGATTACGATCCCCGCAAGATGTCACAGGCGCAGATTTGAGGCAATATCTGGCATTTTTATTAAGTGATAGCAGTCTAAGGCCTTCAAGCGTGAATCTTGCTATATCAGCCTTAAAATTCTTTTATTTGAATATTCTTAAAAAAGATATATTCAAGGATGTCAAATATCCAAGAAATCAGCAAAAAATTCCTGTTGTTCTCACAAAAGACGAAATAAGGGCTATTTTACGCTCTGTAAGCAATAAAAAGCATAAATTATTGATAGAATTGCTCTATAGCACAGGTTTGCGTGTTGCAGAAGCAGTTTCTATGAGAATAAATGATTTCAATATTGAAGAGAAAGTAGCTTTTGTGAAATACGGCAAAGGCCAGAAGCAGAGATTTGTTAAGCTCTCTGATATTTTTATCAAGCATCTGAGATCCTATCTTAGGAAGCTGCCTGAAGAGCAGATATACCTCTTCAGTTCACCTAAAGGCCATATAACGCCCAGGCAGGCTCAAAGGATAGTAAGAAAAGTAGCAAGTGCAGCTGGAATAAAGAAAAAGGTCTACTGCCATGCTTTTAGGTCAACCTTTGCGACCCATCTTCTTGATTCAGGTGTGGATATCAGGGTGATCCAGGAGCTTCTGGGCCATTCTAATCTGGCAACAACTCAGAGGTACACCCAGGTTTCAAAGCAAAGATTGATGCAGACTCAGAGTCCCCTTGATAATCTATAAAGTGACAGCTATTCTATGACGATAATAAAAAAATTATAACAAATTAAAGTTACAGTTTATCAATTCTTTTACTAATCTTTATTTACTCAATAATATTATTATCCTACTAGATAAATATATTATAAAATATATATCTTAAATAAAATATATTGTAAAATAATATGTAAAATAAATATAATATATAGTATATTTAATAATATATATCTTAAATTATACAAATAACAAAAAGTGAGTTTTCACAAAGAAAACAGCCGATTTTGAAGATCCTGGAATGATAGATATCAAAAAGATTAGTTAGGCACCATAACATTGCATATCTATTTTATATTTTTAAAGCCTAGAAAGCCAAAATTTTGAACTTACAATAACTAGCTAACTGGCATATTCCTTGCTATAAGGGGTATAATCTCTATCAAAGAGAAATATCTAAGAAAAAGTTATTCAAAAGTGAGACTTATCCTACATAGCTCAATTTTTTCTTGTCTGCCATCTGCTGGGCCTGCTGGCTCTTCTCCATGAGATTCTGGAGTTTTCCCTCGAATTTGGTAGCCTGTTCCAATAAAGGCTTATAATCAACCTTTAATCCAAGGTATTTGTCCAATGTTTCGATCACTTTTGCAGCAGCCTTGCTGTCAGGGAGATTTGTATGCGCTTCAGCAAATATGCAGCTCATAGGCTTCTGGGTTTTGATCAGCAATGCGCCAGTCACCCCCATTATTATGCCCTCTTTTAGGGGCTCAATGCCTATTTCCTTAAATTTTCTTCTTTTTTTCTCTTCTGAGCTGTAAAAAAAGGCTCTGGACTCCTTTACAGCTTCTCCTGAGCCTACGCCCTCCAGGCTTACTATCTCTTTTGCCTGAAGCTGCTTGGCTATATCCACTATAACATCTGCAAGTTCCCATTCCTTGCCCTGGCTGGGTGTTACAGCATGCACTATGATTATGTTGTAGCTCTTGTTGTAGAAAACTCCCAGGGGCTCCACAACCTCATTATTATGGATAGCGATCATAGGCTGTGATTCCTCAAATATTATCCTGCCTATCTGCTCTGTTTTCAGATGGTCAAGAAGAAATTCGCATGCAATCGTCGCAACCAGGCCAAATCCCGGGAATCCCTCTATCAGAGTCGGATTCTTCGGTTTTTTATCAAGTATGATCTTCATCTTTTCACCTCATGCAGCCCTTTTATCTGCTCTTCTCAGCCTTATTATATTGGCTTCATTTCTCTGTTCAGCTCTAAGCTTCTGCTGCTGCCTTTTTACCTCACCTTCTGCTTTCCTTCTTTTTGCCTCTTCCTGCCTTACCTTTTTTCTGTGCTGGGCCTCTAATCCCTTGTTTCCTCTGATGAGCCTTCCGGTCATCCTGTCAAGCTTCTGAGCGAACTGGTAGAAAAAATGAGCACGTCTCATATGGTCCCTATAAACCCTCATGGCTTCGCTGAAAAGCTCGTGGAATTCTTCCAGGCTTTTCCCTAGCTGCTCGGCGCCTTCTGGGTGCTCTCTTGCCTTTGCAGCTATCTTGTTGGCATCCGATAGGGCAGCTCTTAGTAGAGAATCAAAATATTTGTCCAGATCTTCGCTGGCAAGATGGCCATGCCGAAAAGCAGCCTCATCTATCTTTGGCCTTTCTATAGGGTCCAGGCCAAGCCTTTTCCTCAGGTCGTTCTGTATCGCAGCTAGATCACCGAACAGCTTTTGCAGGACCTGCATTGGATTTTGGAGAGTAGCTACAGTCGAAACCATCGTATCACCATTATTTTTTCTGGATTATTAGGTATATAAAGGTTTTCATTTTGCTTAAACAAAAAACTTTAAATATAAACGAATAAATAATCAGCATAGGTGATAGATTTTGAGAATTGTCATGATAATAATAGGCGTTCTTATTGTGCTTGCAGGAGCGATCCCATTCCTTGCTTCTGTTAACATAATCCCGGAGACTGTGCCTGTGTCAGGACCGGTCTATTCCGCCATAATCATCGCAGTTGGATTGATAGGATTCATCTATGCTGTTGTGAACGTCACGATGATGGGCTTTTCGAAGTTTGTCACGATATGTTTAGCCTTTATGACAGTCCTTGGAGGCATAGTTCCGTTTGTCACTTCTTTCATACCTAAATACATACCGACAGTCTACCCAGCCTACAACCTGATGATAATCCTCATAGGCGGCATAGGAATAGTGTATGGGATCATAAGTATTGGTTGAAATCGATCTTATTCAGTATTCTCTTGCAATGCTGTGAATTGGTAAGATTCAATAGCCTGAACGCAATCACTGCCTGCCCGAGCGGTTTGCTCGGCTTTTTCCCTAATCCTTTGGTGAATTTCTCTTGTTGATTGTTGTTCTTCAGTCCTACGCTGCTCCCTTCCTTGTATTCCTCTTCTTACCTCTTGTATCTTGTTCACCATTGCATCAACATCAAGCTTTTTTCTTCTCCTCTTCCATCTTGTCTGATCATTAATATATTCTCTTAGGCTTTGTAATGCTACTAGACTCGCTGCAATTTCAGGATCAAGAGCCCTATGCAAAGCCTGTTGTTCTGCTTCAAGAGCTGACTTAAGAACCTCTTCAAATCCTATTCTAGCTTCTTTATATCTCTGCACATCTCGATACAATCCAGCCTGGGCTTCCGAAAAAGAAAGCTCAGTATGAATTCCAGTTAAGTATTCTTGATTAAATTCACGGGGATCCATTAGGTCAATTCTCCGGTGTTGAGGATCCAATATCCGATTCAGCATTCCTTGCAAGTCCTCTGTAAGACGCTGCAACGAAAAATCTTCTCTTTGCTGATTGTGATATGCCTCAAGCTCTACTTTTTTTTGTTCCATAATCCTTTTTCTTTCTATAATCAGGTCATCAATCAACCTTTTTATCTCATCTAAAATAGCCTTAAGAAGCCTGTCATAGGCATCCAGTAGGTCCTTGATGCTTATTTCTTGAGCCATCTTAGCTAGCCCTTTCAATCTGATTCTGTATGGATTTCAGTTCTTGCAGCAGTCTGCTTAACTTATCCAGTCTTTCAAGCTCCTTTCCTTGTGTTTCATCTATAACACTGTCCAGTTTTTCATGATATTTATCTATCTGTTCCTGAGCCTTTTCAAGTCTTTTAAGTTTCTGTATTTCCTCCTCTGATTTCTCCGCATCCTCTTTAGCTTTCCTCTTATCCTTCTTCCGCTTTGTCTTCTCTCTGGTATAAGATGGGGAGCTCGAGGGAACAGCCCCTTCCCAGTCTCCTCCGCCTTGCCCACCTAATATGCTTCCGCTATGGAAAAAATTATAGAACATCAGCGGCAATGCAATTATGCCAAATACATTCAGTATCCCCAGTGCGAATCTTCCCCAGGCCGACTCATTCATTGCAGCCACCAGTTCAGGGAAGAAAACATATATCATCACGTAAACGCTTATTATAGCCATCCATAATCCTGCCCCCACCTTCTCATTTCCTTTGACAAGCCGATAGATGAAGAAAGCAATGATTATTACGAACATTATTGCAGCCAAAGGGCCTAAGCTGCCCAGCGTGAAGCCTGTCTGCAAGGACCAATACACAAGAGCAACAGACAATGCCATGCCCATCGCAACAACAACCGCCTTGCCGCCAGAGCCCTTGAACTTATCGCCAAGAACTGACTGCGAAACACCCACAAACAGGATGAAATAGATTAGCGCATCGATGACAAACGGCGCTTTGGCATATGCCTCGCCAACATTAAATCCGGATATCGTATCAACCATATCGCTCAGCTGGAACTTTTCATCGTCAGCACATACGCTTAGGGCCATCGCCAAACCCAGCAAGCACATTAGAAAAAATAGCCTCTTTTTGTTATCTATAGAGCTATAACTCATTAATCAACATTTCCTTTTACTATTATTTAAACTTTTCTATTACTCTCTATTTCAAAGAAGTAAAAAAAATCAAAGAATTTATATAGATGTTAATCAATGATCATCAAAGGTGATAATATGGCAATCAATCAGATACAGGGCAGTTTAAATGATGCTAGACAAAGGTTCGTACCTAAAGGCCTGAGGATATGGGAGGAGGTCAATGAAGTGAGAAAGATAGGTTCTAATCTTCTTGCTTCTGCAAAAGACCAAAAGGTGATAGACAGGCAGATAAAAGAGAAATACCAGGCTGCTTCAGGAAAAGTATTTGCACAGCTTAGGAAAAGAGAGGAAGCTGAGGCTAATGAGGTTGTGAAAAGGCTGGAAAGCGCAATAAAAGACTATTCCACCCTGATAGACCATCTGTTCGGAGACCTCTATGTTTTGATACGCTTGATATCCCACATGAAGCAGGAGGCTATTGAGGATAAAAAGGATCCTGTGATGGCTCAAAGGTTCAGAAGGAGCAGCAGGATGCTGGGTACAACACTTAAACAGCCTATGACCAGGCTGGCCAACATGGCCCAGGGTATTGCCACAGAAGCTGACAGGTTACTTAGAACGTAGTCTCTTTTTTATTATGAACAAAGCCGCAACAGCCGCAACAGCCGCAGCTATGATCCACAGATAAGAGCCCTTGGGGGCAAGCTTTTCTTCATGGACATTGATCTCAGCAACCTTGTAGTTCCTTTCATTGTAAAACCTGATTTCCTTTGCATCTGCATAGTCGGGTATTATCAGGGAAAAATCTGTTGCATTAAGCCTTATGACATTTCCCTTCAGCTCATCCCCTTCTGTATAATCGGTGAATATCTCTAATGGGATCTTGAACCTGAATGAATATAGGCTCTCGCCAGAAAACGAGACTACCTCAAGCCTGTAGCCATTTTCCGGCTGTATCTTCCTGTCTGGATAATATCCTAGCTTCACTGTCTTGTCATTCAGTGTTATATAGCCGTCTTCATAGTGCAGGTCTATCACCACTACTTCAGCAGCCGCAGCGCTAACCATAAGCGCCAGCATGACAAAAAATATCTTATTCATAAGCATCAATCTTCTTTTTTATTATCTCCTTGTTCAGGGCGCCATAATCATGGACCTTCAGCTCCTTCATTATTGATGTTTCAGAAGACCTGAAATAGGCATTTGTTGAGCATCCTCCGAAGCAGCCGGTTGATTCCTTCCCATACCACTTGTTGCATCCCTGGGTGTCGCAGTTCGGGTACTCATCTGCCTTGAAACCCATATTCTCATAGTATTTATCAACATATTCATCAGCCAGTCCGCCAAATGTGTGGCCCAGTTCATGCATTATCACAAACCTGTTGTCTGCGGTATTGATTTTGGCAATGTTGGCTAATGCGCTCGACCTTACCGGGCTTAAAGTATCAGCAAGTTTGCTCCTATCTACTATGACAATTATGTAATCATGAGGGCAGTTGGATGCTAGGATCTTTGTTTTGTAGTCCTCACAGCTTACATAGCTGCCTAAGCTGCACTCAAGGCTGAAATCATCCACCCTGTAGAAGTTTATCTTGTCCTTGCTGGACCTGAATGGTTCCATCTCAAAGAAGACTTCATTGATATACTCATTGACTTCCTTGGAAAAAGTTCCGGTATCGCTGTAGCCATACCCCAAAAATACAATATCGATGCTTTCTCCCGGCTCCTGATTATATATTATCGAGACGCATTCATCGCTCCTTCTTTCTGCCCCATTTACCCTTGTATAGTTTCCATCACCTTCGAATGTGACTCTCAGCTTCCCGTCTATAACCTTTAGGCACAGGGGATTCTTGTCCAGGTCAAGATACTCTAATCTGTGGGCAGGATAGCTGCCAAAGGGGCTAAGGAAAAGGTTGTGCTGGCCATATGCTGCTTTGATTTCATCCAGCTCTTTGTTTACAAACGGCCTAAAATTCTTTTTTGTGTCTACAAAGCAGACAGTGTCTATATCCTGCGGCAGCGAAAATATCTCTTCCTGTATAGAGTTCGGCTTCAGCCTGCTTACCGTAATCTTGTTCTGCATGCTTAGCACAAAATTGGACAGCTGCGCATCCTTATTGGCCTCTCCAAGATGCCTTATGCCTGCAAATCCAAATGATACAACTGCTATCCCCATAACCACCAGAAGCCCATACAAGAAAGCAGAAGATATCTGTGACCTTTTCATAATCATCTGATTAAGATTTGCCTTATATAAACTTTTTTATAGGTTCCCCTGCGACGCTTCTGAGCATATGCTCTTTTATCCTGATATCGTAGAATTTTCCCAGTTCCAGCCTTTGCCTTACTCCAACAATCAACGGATAGGTGCCAAGCTGCCGCCCGAATGTAGTGTTGCCGTCATAGATCTCCATCCTTACTTTCTTCAGCACACTTCCGTAAGGAACCAGCTTCTTCAGCATGTTGAAATCTATGTCCTGCCTGATATCATTTCTCCATTTCCAGTAATATTTCTTGTTCTTTCGGATGAATCTATTTTTGGCTGTACGAAAAAGCTCAGTTCCCCTGAATATCGAGACCTGCCTTATATTTATCCTTCTCAACAATAACCCTTCCTTGAGTATTTTTCTTAGAAATCCCATATTATGGGAATGCGTATTTTTGCTTTCACCCTTAAGCCCAAAAAGCAGGTTAATGCCTGGCAGGAATTTTGGCATGCCGTTCTCCCCTTTTTCTGCCCCGTACTTGTTTAGTATCCTGATCGCTTCCATAGCATCATCAGCTTTGCAATTTAGGTTGTTTTGCTTATATACTTCTGGATCAAAGCTCTCTACTCCAAATGCAGCCACATTGCCGCTGGTGCAGTATTTCACGATAGACCTGGTTATCCTTTTTCCCTGTTCTGAGATCACCCTGACAGGATTTACGTTATCTATGTGGAGCACCTCTATGCCCTCGCAGGCTTTTCTGACCTCCTTCAGGATCAGCTCTGCTTCTGGATGCGAATAGAAGCAGCTTTGCTTTCCCAACCTGAAGTATCTGCACCCGAGCCCGTAGAATCTCTTGACCTCATTCACTATGTCAGCTTTTGCCCTAAACTCAAGCTTATGTTTCAGAGGCTCTGTGCAGAAGCTGCACCCCTGCTTCCTGCTGCATCCATGGCCTGTCTCGATCTCAATTATCCTGGTGCCAGCTATCTTTTTTATCAGCTCAGCCCCTTTCACAGAATATTCCCTGATCTGGTCATAGCTGAAGTCAAATCTCTTTGTATCCACATCAACATGCTCAGCGAATTTGCCGCCCTCCAGCTGGGTGCCATATACAGCAGGACCTGCCAGGACCTTCTCACAGTCAATATCTCCAGTAATCTCCATTATCTCCTTCAAGGTGCCAGGGACCGCAGACAGGTACTTGCCAGGGGTATGCACCCCCAATATTATAATAAGCTTGCTTGTTTTCCTGAGTATATCCCTGATGTCCTGGTTGGTTAGATTATATATCCTTATGTTGGTCTTGTGGCCGATCTCTTTTTTCTTCGCATCCATGCCATAGTAATGCAGGTACCTAAGATCATCTATCGTAATATAGCCAGCTTCTCCAGCCAGAGACCCATAGATGTATCTTGGATAGGTTCCAAGATAGGGCGGCACACCTAATCCAGCCGGCTCATCTGTGTAGCAGTCCACCAATGTTATCATATCTGCCTGGAAATCAGTTATCTTTAAATATTTTTATTGTTTAATGGCAAAGATGGTATACCCAGTACTGAAGCTCACCCTGTGGCCTCTTTTGAGGCTCTTCCTGAGAAAGGTGCAAGGTTTGGAAAATCTGCCCAGCCCGCCCTTTGTCATCGCAGCTAATCATGATTCCTATCTTGATCCTTTCTTCATCGGTTCTGTGGTGATACCTAAGCTTGATAGAAAGGTCCATTTCCTTGCCATGAAAGGCAGGTTCTGGGACAAGTTTGGCGATAATATCTGCAGGAACTGGGCAGGATGCATACCGCTGGATGAAGGCAAGGAAAAGGCTCTCGAAGACCTGACCGCATTGCTGAGGAAAGGTGAGATCGTCGCGCTTTTTCCAGGGGGCAGCAGAAGCCTGGACGGAAAGCTTAAAAAGGGCCGTACAGGAGCTGTAAGGCTGGCCCTTGCAGCTGACGTCCCGCTGGTGCCGGTCGGGATAAAAGGGGCATTCGCAATAGCTCCCCATGACCAGCTTATCCCCAATCTGAAAAGGGCCGAGATCAAGTTCGGTAGGCCGATTTACCTGGAAAATGGCAGAGTATCAAGGAAGTTGCTGAGAAGCCATACAGATGATCTTATGAGGAGGATAGGCAGCCTTATAGGGGAGAAATATCGATACTAATTACAGAAAATATTTATACAAGTTAATGCATACACGGTTATATGATAGAGGATGCAGACCTGCAGCAGAAGGAATATGAAAAGCAGAAGTCTAGGTTCAAGAGGCAGAAGCTTATGTCTAGGAAGCAGGACTTATTCTGAAGATGAAAGTATGGATTCTGACCAAGAATGGCTGGGGCAACTCTCCTGCTAATCTCCGGCTTAAGGATACCGCTTCCCATATGGGCTTCAGCTGCTATGTTGTGCATCCTGAGGACTTTGACATTATCGTAACAAAAGAGGGAAAATCAAGCATATTCTACCAGGGCAAGAACATAATGCTTCCTGACTGCCTTTTACCAAGGATGGGTTCAGCCACAACCTACTTTGCACATGCTGTAATACGCCATCTGGAGCATCTAGGTGTCCTGGTGCTCAATTCAAGCGATAGCATCGCACTGTCAAAGGACAAGCTGTCGGCTCTTCAGATACTTAAGCTTAATAATATCCCGATACCAAAGACCCAGCTGGCCAAGTTTCCGATAAATATGGGTGTTGTCAGGAAGGAGTTTAGTTTTCCGATTGTCCTCAAGACAGTTTCAGGCTCTTTTGGAAAGGGAGTATTTCTTTGCGAGAGCAGGTCCAAGCTGAAAGACACAATGGACCTTATAGAGATATCCAAGGATTCAAAGACAAATATCATACTGCAGGAATTTGTCAAGTCAAGCAAAGGCCGCGACATCCGGGTTATAGTGATCGGCGGAAAGGCATATGGCGCTATGCTGAGGACAGCGAAAAAAGGCAGATTTAAGGCAAACTACTCCCAGGGAGGCAAGGTGGAATTTTTTCAAATCACTCCTGATATAGAGTGGCTGGCGCTCGAATCTGCCCGCATACTCAATCTTGACATAGCTGGCGTTGACATCCTTTTTGATGGAGATAAGTACCTTGTGTGTGAGGTAAACTCAGCCCCCGGTTTTCAGGGCTTTGAAAAAGCTACCAAGATAGACATACCTAAGATAATATTTGAGTATATAGCCTTCCGTAAAAAACAATAGCAAATATTTATATAGCGCCTCATTTTCTCCCGGATTATGAAAATACTCGCGCTTATCCCATGCTACAATCATGGCAAATACCTTTCACATCTTGTTCCGCAGGTAAAAAAATATGTGAAGGACATCCTTATAGTAGATGACGGCTCTACAGACAGCAGCGCAGCGCATATAGGGAAGATAAAGGGAATTAAAAAAATAAGGTGCAAGAAAAACAAGGGCAAGGGTGCAGCCCTCAAGATCGGTTTCAACTATGCGCTGGACAAAGGGTTTGATGCAGTGATAACAATAGACGCAGACGGCCAGCATAAAGCATTTGATATTCCGGGATTCATTAAGAAATCCAGGCTTTATGACATCGTTATCGGCAGCAGGATGCATAATGTGAGGAATATGCCCCTGAGAAGAATCCTTGCAAACTCTGTCTCCTCTTTCATGGTTTCTGCCATAACAGGCAAGAAAGTCTCAGACAGCCAGTCAGGATTCAGGCTGATAAAGACACATGTGTTCAAGGACTTAAAGCTTGAAAATGACGGCTATCAGCTTGAGACAGAGCTGATAGTGAAAGCTGCCAGAAAAGGGTACAGCATCGGCCATGTTCCAATAGAGACAATATACGGGGTGCAGGTCTCCCACATAAACCCTGTCACAGTCACCTATAGGTTTCTTAAAACACTGCTGCAGCGATAAAGGCTGCTGAGATAAGCAGGAAAGAGCTGTGCTTCACCAGTATTTCCAGGTAATTCTTTTTGGTGAACAGTATTCCAGATACTGCAAGTCCATATATGAACAGCAGCACAGCCAGGATGAACAGGAGCTCTTTGCTAATGGAGCCCATATAGAAAAGCACCGCAAAGACCGGATACATATAGTAGCTGCTTCCATTCTTATGGTATGCAGCTGCCGATATGGCTGCTGAGAGAATGAGCAGCAGACTTATATCCATGAAATAAAATAGCGAGATAAAGATCAAGATTAGCACTGTTTTCTGCAGCGCCAGAAAATACCTTTTGCCGGCTTTCTGCTCTTCCTTCGCTGACCTGATGATCACAAGTCCGGCAGCTATGCCAAGATATGCAACAATTGCAGCTAGAGCATAGCTAAGAATGTTCATTTTTCAAGATCCATTATCTGCTTAATCCTTCTTTTATGCCTGTCCTCATTGCTGAAATCAGTCTCAAGAAATATTTTTGATATTTCCACTGCTTCATCTTCCTTAAGCTCTCTTCCGCCCAGGCAGAGAACATTGGCATCATTATGAAGCCGCGCCATCTTTGCCGAGCTTTTGTTGTAGCATAGGGCAGCCCTTATGCCCCTTATCTTGTTTGCCGCCATGCACATCCCTAACCCTGTGCCGCATATCAGTATCCCCACTCCGGAATCTCTGGAAACCTTATGGGCGACTTTCGCAGCGACCAGCGGATAGTCCACGGAATCCTTGGACATTGTTCCGACATCCTCATAATAGCATCCCTTATTTTCCAGAAACTGCATGATCCGATTTTTTAGGTCAAATCCCGCATGGTCAGATCCGATAAATACCTTCATAACATGAACAACACCATATAATTATATAAATCTTATGAAAACAGAAAGGTTTTAATTATGTCAGAAATTCCATCACCCTATGAAAAGCTATGATCTCCATATCCATTCAAAATATTCACCGTGCAGCATGATGGATCCCAGGCGCATATTGAAGGTCGCCAAAAAAAAAGGTCTAGCTGGAATTGCCGTAGCTGACCATAACTCTGTGGGGGGATCATTAGCTGCAGCCAAGCTGAACAGAGACAGGAGTTTTGAGGTCATACCTTCGATGGAGATAACGACCCAGTTTGGCGATATCCTCGTCTACTATGTCCAGGATAGGATAAAGACAACAGACTTCACTGAGATTGTCGATGAGGCAAGGGCCCAGGATGCTGTCCTATCAATAGCTCATCCCTACAGGTTCTCCTCTTTTAGGGAGGAATTTGCAAAACAGGCGCAGGCAATTGAGATCTTCAACGGAAGGACATTTTTTTGGCAGAATGAAAAAGCAAAGAGGCTGGCTCAGCGGCTTTCATTAGCAGGGATAGCTGGCTCTGATGCGCACTTTCCAGTTGAGATTGGAAATGGCCTGACCTTATTTGATGGAGACCTGAGAGAAGCAATCAAGAAAAGAAGAACAAGGATAAAATTCAGTCAATCAATGGGCCCCTACCTAGCTCCTTTCAGCATACCTATAAGGATCATGAAAACCTAAGATATCTCACCATCTCCTTGAGGTCTTTTATTAGGAAATGCTCTTCTCTTTCTAATTTTTTTTCAAAAGCCCTGATCTCTTTTATCAGCAGCACCCTCAGCTGCTGCCTGAAAATATATATTAGGAAGAACAGCCAGACCAGCAGCACAAGCAGGACCATCTTGATATCCAGTATGCCTGAAAAAAACTGCTTGCCGAACATAGTGTAAAGCACAGTCTCAGGTATGTACCCAAGAAGGGTTATCCATATGAAGTCCTTCCTTGATATCTTTGTAAGCCCGGCGATCAGATTGACGACATCATTAGGTATCAGCGGGATAAGCCTTGAAATGAAGAAGGCCTGAAGCCCCCTTTTCTTGAAAAAGACATCAAAGTGTTCCAGGTCCTTCCTATGCACATGCCTTTCAACGAATGACCTGCCGTATTTCCTGCTCAATGAAAAGACAACTATCGAACCTGCGAGCACTCCAATGACCGAATAAATGGTGCCGAAAAAAGGGCCGTACAGGTATCCGCCGATTACTGTCAGTATGACACTTGGAAAGACAAAAAGGATGACAGCAAGGAAAAGCAGCAGCATCAGCACCAGAGGCCCCCAGAATCCAAAGCTTGTTATCATTTCCCTGGCTTTCTCTGCATTTGTGAAGACAATGTCCAGATTAAATCTGTGGATGGTCAATATTATGATGGCAATAAGGATTATAACCATAGCAAGAATATTCTTATGGCCGGATTTCTTCATGCACAGAATATTTATTGTTGGGACTTTTAAATCTTTCTAAGAAAAATTTTATATAGTAGTGAACCTAGGATTGATATAATGGCCAGAGACAGCATTATTTTCATATCTATAGCGATATTGACAGGCATCCTGGTCTATTCTGTCACATCTACAGTTCTTGCTGCAGATGCTAAAGGACCCTGCCCAATGAACACTCCTACAAGCATAACCATATGCGATCAGAAGGAGTTAGGCATTGCATATGGCCATATACAGGACCTGGACACCAAATATGATGATGATTATAATGGGGGGGAGTTTAGCGCGAAAAAGGTGCCGTATGAAGGATTCCACTTCAAGAAATATCCTGATGATAGGAAACAGCCCAGCACAGGCAACAACGAAGATGTTGATGGCATTATTGTTCCAGCTCACTCATCAGGCCATGTCGGGATAGATGCAGCTCACCTAAGGGGGAACGATATATGGGCGCAATACTATAACAAGGAAGAGAATGACGGCCCGATAACATATTCAAGCCTGGACTACCCGACCACTAAGGTGGGCATCAAGAATCCACAGGAAGCTGATTCAGCATATGTTGAGATAACAGAGGCAGACAGCCTATGGACTATACCTGATGACTACGCCAATCGGCCTAAGAATGATTCATCTCTACCAGTGGACTGGGATGTTTATCTAAAGGCATCTGTCGGCCAGCTTACAGACCAGCCGCCTAATATGGTATATGAAAAAAATGATGCCAAGGTGAAGCTGTGCCCTGATGGTCCAGCCTCTATCGGTACGTTCAAGATGAGGCATGTATGGGCCGGCGGTGTTTATAACAACTACGGAGAGCATGAAGAAAACGCTAAACGCAAGGGCGAAAAAGAAAGTGATAGGCTACGCAGAGCTGTATTATCCTATTTCCATTACCAGGA
Organism: uncultured Methanosarcinales archaeon; assembly: GCA_964510025.1. GTDB lineage: Archaea > Nanobdellota > Nanobdellia > Woesearchaeales > DATDXC01 > CAZDZV01. The sequence continues at coordinate 8,463 of CAZDZV010000005.1, read as the reverse complement.
TCTTATGGACAGGGCAGAGGCAGGAGAAAATATCGAACAAAACGGAGGCTTGATCCGGGTAGTCCCACAACAGCTGGAGTTTATCTTCAGCCCAGATCCAGAGGTCTGCGGGACACCCGAAATTGAGATTGATATCTATCTAAGGAATGGCCAGCATGGTTCGCCAAATAAAGAAGAGCTAAAGAAGGAACTGAATAAAAGGTCTGATGATGCAGCTTTTCTCAAAAAGATTTCAGATATGATTGATACCGGCAAAGAAATACAGAGTCTGAAGATAAGCACAGAAAAAATTTCAGATTCAAAAAATTCGTTCATATTTAGGGTACAGGATATGGAATCAGGGAAGAAAGTGGAGGAAAAAGTTGATAGGGATTCAGTCATTGATCTTATCAAAGCTTTCACAGCTTCGGAAGAAGGTACAAATGTTTGTTCCAAGGATGGTCATGACCATCCGATGAAGCCTGGTTCTCCAGAAAAAATAGAGACAGGAGAATATACAGAATACAGATATTACTGTCTAATGCCTGCTAGGAATGGTTACAGCTGGTGGTCGTCAGGTGACTATGGGGCCTATAGGGATGGGAAACTGTCAGCATCTAAAGTTACCTGGAGCCTTAAAAGAGTTGAGAGGAAATACCATGACAGCCCAAGATATGAGTTCATTGACTGGAACATCTATAAGAGATTTCCCTATACATTCGGTTCAATAGACATATCATATGACCAATTTCTATGGCTGGAAGCAGACATTGACCTTGATGCTTTGCAAAGGAAATTAGAATGCTGCCCGGATCTTAAAGAGGACGTAGAAAAGACAAAAGAGGAAATTAAAAACAGGGATAATTCAAATTCAGTGTATCTTGTAAGGGATATAGAAAATTTTGCATACAGTGGTACTGCATATCATTTCTTGCCTGAATACACCTTTAACAAGGATGTTACAAGGACATTCAACTACTCAGCTCTTCTTGGAGAAGTGGACGGAGATGATGTAAGGTTGCTTATATATGAGGATGATTCTATTCTGGATGAATGTCAATACGATGTGCTTTTATCAAATAACTACCTGGTGGATAGCTCAGGCATGGAGATTATTGTCGGAGCTCTGAACTACTCTATTCCTCCAGGAGCTGTTGATTCAAGCCTGGACCTGAATGTCGAGATACTATATCTGAGGGAATGCTTCTGCAATAACGGTGTACAGGATAACGGGGAGCAGGGCATCGACTGCGGAGGCGAATGCTCGACGTCTTGTCCGCCAAGCTGTGATGATGATATTCAAAATGGCGATGAAGAAGGCATCGACTGCGGCGGCAGCTGTCCAGAATGCTATCCTGAGCATTGTTCAAATGAAGTTCAGGATCAAGACGAAGAAGGCATCGACTGCGGCGGCAGCTGCATCTTAGACATACCATCAGATGAAGATGAATACTGTGAAGATGATCTCAACAGAAACTGCATGACTACAAAATGCAACAGGTGCAATATTTCTTCTGAATGCGATCCATACTGCCAGGATAATTACCCGGACTCTATCCCATACTGCTTCCTTGGTTCTTGTTCCTGCTATGACGGTTGTGAAGACATAGTCTGCTTAGGTGAAACGACCTTTATGAATGATAGCTTTAACATATACTTCAACCCGCCTCCTGAAGGGATATACCAAAGGGCATGGGTCTATCGCACTGGCTCAATATACAAAAAAAGCTTCTTGCTATGCGACCGGTCAAGATGCACTGATCCGGTCACCCTCTCTTATTCGACTCCGGAATCCTGGATTTCAGATGACTATATCATAAAGATCTTTGACTATTCGGATTCCAGCTGGAAACATTATAATTTCACTAACTATGGCAGCCATCACACTGAACTAAATATTGAGGTGCCTGAGATAGCTGTCATCGGAGAGGATATATCTATAGAGATTGCTCCCGGCTCAGAAGGTGTTAATAAGATGATCTCAATAAGGGACCATGAACATGATAAGGTTGATGAGATTATCCTAGACTGCCCCACCGGCATCTGTAAGTCTAATGTTACATTTAGCTATCGTGTGCCAGGCACATTTTCTGCAGGCAGCTATTATCTCTCTTTTTATGACTATAATGAACCTGGTTACCTGCAAAGATTTAAGAATATCCAGTTTGAAGTAGAGATGGATTAGCGCCTTCCTTTTCCATGTCTTATCATCCTAATATAAGCATCTGCTTTTCCACGCGTGTCTCTTCCTGGCTCAAAAACAGCCTGGTTGCCTAGATCATCATATACTCTTAGCCTGTATCGGGCAGTTGCATCTGGCAAAGGAACAGAATCAACCCTTCCACCAAGTCCAAATTCGTGCACAACATTTCCATCCGCATCTTCAACTACAGCCCTTTCAACCCCGTCTCTGTCACTGAAATCTACCACACAATGGTTCATCCTTCCGCTAGCCAGCAGCTCTTCGGCCTTTTTTGCTGTTACTCGATTCCATACAAAAATGCCCTCAGTAGGATGGGGGTCCCTGTAATCTCCGCAGCCGGCTGTTACAGCTGCTGCCAGCAGGACTGCTAATGGCCTATAATGGTTGCCTCCTGGCTGCTCTCTAGGTTGGTATGTTGGCATATTATATCCATTTATCCTAACTACTATTTAAATCTTTCGTTTTATTACTACTAATTTGTAGTAAAGAATTCTAGGTTGCCGTCAAAATAAACACCTTTCTTAAGCTCGACAGGCCGCCATTTGTCCACAACAAGCTCTGCTTCCAGCCATTCTGCAAGCTCCTCAGGATTTCCTATTGTGGCAGATAATCCTATTATCTGCATCTTGATAAGCTGCTTCAGGAGCGTTATCAAGACCTCCAGCGTAGGCCCTCTTCCTACATCATTGAGCAGATGGATCTCATCGACTATCAATACCCCAATATCGTGCAGCCATGGGCTGTGATGCCTTAACAATGAATCCATCTTCTCAGCAGTGGCTATTACAAGGTCATAGTCTGCGAGATAGGGATCTGCTGAATCCAGGTTGCCTATAGATAGGGCTATTCTGGCCATCTTTCCGTATCTTTTCCCAAAATCCTTGAATTTCTCATTGGCCAGTGCCTTTAACGGGACAATATAGACAGCTTTCTTTCTTTGCTCAAGGATGGTCTTGAAAGCAGCTATCTCAGCAATCAGGGTTTTTCCAGAAGCAGTTGGCGTGCAGACAAGAAGGTTCTTTCCCTTTAGCAATCCTTTCTTGATTGCTTTCTCCTGGGAAGGCCTCAGCTCCCCTATCTCACCGCTTAGCACACTAAAAAGCTTGTCAGGAATCTGGTTCTTAATATTTTTTAGAAGCATTATCTCTCCAGAACACCTGCCAGGTCCTTTCTTAGTCCAGGCACAAAATCATAGCTGTCCATTTCATCCAGGGATATCCATTTGTAGTCCACATTCTCATGATCCAGATGCACTTCCATGGAATCAGCCTTGCACAGATACACAGCGATCACCCACTTGATATCTTTCTTTTCATCATATACTTCCACCATCTCGCCTGTCATGATCTTGCAGTCAAGCCCGGTCTCTTCTTTCACTTCCCTCTTGCATGCATCCTCAGCAGGCTCAAACTCCTTTACAAATCCGGAGCAGAAGCTCCATTTGTTGGGATAGTTTCTGTCATCCGGAGATTTCCTGAGTATGAGGAATCTGTCCTTGTTCTTGACAATGCCGGTGACAATAAAATGGGTTTTCATTTGTTCTGCTCTATCTCTGGAGGCCTGGGCTTGGAGATCTTTTCCTCCCCATGCTCGCGGATAACATTTATGAAGAGTTCAGCTGGAGAATTCTTAATAAAGCTTTCGTTGGAAAAGACATACGACTCCTTTATTTCTATGAGTCCGGGCAGCTTTGACTGAAGCGTCATGAAGAAGGTATCATACTCTGTAACGTTCCTGAAGCCAAATAGTATTATGTTTGTTATCTTTGTCTGCGGCACCTTTATCAGGGCTATTATGTTTGGATGAGACAGTACATCTTCTATCTCTTTTTTGTATTTTCTGAATGCTTTGGGCATTATCTTTACGAGCGTGAGGGCAAAGAATTTTATATCCATCTTTTCGTAATCGAGGATTGTCTCGAACCTTGAGATAATGCCTTTCCTGTCAATGTTCTTCCTAAGCTTCCCTACTCCCTGGGTCGTGATATTCAGCTTCTCAGCTATCTCCACATTGCTTGCCGACGGATTTTTGATAAGCGTTTCCAGGAATGTTTTTTCATTTTTTGTTAGTTTCATTTTGAAACCAGAATAAATATGCTTCGTATATAAACATTTCGATTTTGAAATCTAAAAGCTAAATTTGTTTAAAAAAGTAAACCAAAGCTTTTTAAATAAGGAGTAAAGAATTATATCTTCAAAATGATATGTTTAAGAGATCTTATTGTGGATCTGTGCTTGGTTTATCAGCCAAGACAGGAAACTGAACATGTGCAAGAGGTTGCGATAGACAACAATACTCTAGATACAAAAATACAAGCAGAGGATGCCATCGAAACCATAGCCCATGAAGCAGAACCAGAGCCTGCAAGGCCAAACAATCCTGTTCTGGCAGCTTTTGACTATTTCCATGAGTTCATTTCATCATCCTACCAGAAGATAAGGGCATCAGTTAAGAAAGCCTATTCAGATGTGAAGAACAGCTTTGCGCAGGATAAGCCTGACCCTGTTAAGGCTGTTACTATAAAACAGATGCGCTGGTATGGTCTCCTGCCTATGAACAATGACCTCAGAAAAGTCTGGGCAACCTATGTGACCTAGTATAAAAGGTATATCCCTGCAGCCATCACTATCAGCGAGACCAGTTTTGTCGGAAGTGTGCTTGCTTCTTCTTTTATCCAGCTGGCATTGATCTTTGACACAGCGTAGCTAATTACCAACAGGAACACAACTTCAAATCTTTCTATGACAGCGACTAAAGAGACAGGCCCCCTTTGTATGGCCAGATAAGACAGGAATACTCCGCATAGGCCTATTATCTCTGCAGAATAGACAGCAGCTGTTTTCCTCATGTTAAGATCCTTTACCACCTTGCTGAGATGCATCCTTGCTTTGGGATATAAGGCCAATATCGCCCCTATGGTTATGAAGAATCCAGTTTCCTTGTATATCATGATGGTGGCAAGATTTGTGAAAGATAGGTGCTTGAGCACTATCCTGTTCAGGGCAAAGAAGAAACATGTTATCAATGTCATCAATACGCCGGTGCTGACGCTGAATCTCTTGTTTATCCTCCTTATCAATATCAGCAGGCCACCTGTCAATATTAAGGCAAAGGCCAGGTATTGGTTGAATGTCAAAACCTCGCCCAAGAATATTATTGACAAGAGCAATGTAAAAACAGGGCCGCTGCTCATGGCAATAAACACCCTGCTTACCTCCTCCCTATGTATAGCCTCTATATAGAAATAGCCGCCCACAGTTACCATAAGGCCTGTTGACATGGCCAGGAGGCTGTCCTTCAGGCTTAGGAGCACGAAAGGCTGAAAAAACAGCAGCACAAAGACAAAGAAAAATGCGGGCGCTATAAATATGAGATATCCAAGGGAATTTTCAAAATAGGTCACCCTAACAAACTTCTGTATTATGCCCATGATAGACCACAGAAATGCAGCGCCTAAAGCCAGGATTATCCAGTCCATTCACTATGTCCCCATTGTATCAGCAAGTCAACATCCACTTCCGGGACATCACAGGCACCAAAACAAGAGCCAGCCCAGATCTTCACTTCAGCATCAGTTTCTTTTTCTATCCTATCAGCTATCTCTTTAGCCTTTGGCTTCAGTCCATCCGGCAGCTGTATGCAGACAGTCTTTGCTTTTTCTTTCTTTATTCTTTCTATCGCTTTGTCTATCTCTAGTCTATACATAAGCAAAAAGATTAGTCAGGAATATAAAAATCTTTTTACAGCATCATCGCGCTGTAGGGCATCTATTGGGCAATGCGTCCCCATGGTGCAAAGGGACAGCTACAGGGCGTCCGCGCGGTGTGTTTGAGTATGATATTTATGGTTGTCCTGAGAAACTAAAAGGACAACTGAAAATTGGTGATTTCAAAAAAATCCTAATTTGAGAAAGAGGAATGTTTATAAAGAATAATTGCAATTTTGACTAATAATGCCTTTTACCAGTCTAACCGATTATATTGAGGAAAATCTTGAGAGGGGCTATAGTATTGCGTCTATTCAGGATGCTTTGATTAATCAAGGATACTCTCCACAAGATATCAATCAGGCTATAAACCAGGCAAAAGGAGATAATCAGGATAAAATTGAGACACCTTTACCTACCAACAGTGCAAGCAAAAATTTTCTGTTTATATTGATTCCAATTTTATTGATTATTGTTGTTGGTTTATCTATATTCTTTTTTTCAAATCCTTCTTTAAAATCCATTCCAAATGAGATAATATCTGAAGGAACAAGTTTCAGTCTAGAAGAAGACCAAGAAATTAAGTTTAAACTTAATGAAGAAGAGCATATAGTGAAAGTCAACTCTGTAGATGAACAATCCGTAAGCCTTACAATTCAAAGCGACCCCATTCAGGTTGATATTAAGATAGGAGAAGAGAAGAAATTTGATTTAGACAATGATGGTTATTTTGATATTGTTGTCAAATTAAATGATATTCAAGAAGGAATACCAGACCTGTATATTAAGAAGATACATGAAAGCACATGCACTGAAGATTGGAGTTGCAGAGATTGGTCAGAGTGCACTGAAAAAGGTGAGCAAACAAGATCATGTACTGACTCTAATTCTTGTGGAACAGACAAAAGCAAACCACTAACAACCCAGGAATGTACCTATATAGAAGAAGAAATGGAATCTAATACTGAGTCTTATGTGGAACCTTGCGTAAAGGAAGGAGGGGTAGTTTGTGACGGGCCCGATGATCAATGTCCTTCGGGATCTAGGCAAATGAATGGCAAAAATTGTTGTTTTGGGGAGTGTTATGATACAAGTAAAACTTGCTCCGAACTAGGTGGAATACTTGTTGATAACTGGAATAATTGTGATGGAGAAAGGATACTTTCAGCAGAACTGCGAGTAAAAGGCACGACAGGCACTTGTTGTATCGGAAAATATGAAGATAAAAATTCTCGAATTCAATGTGAATCTGCCGGTGGAACACTTTGTCCTGAAATCTGTTCAGGAACAGTGACATCTGCAATTATGCAAATCCAGTCCAAGATAAAAAACGGCACGTGTTGTGTGGGTGTTTGCAAATCATATCCAAAAAACTGTGATGATGTTGATTGTCCTGAGAATATGAAATGCGGGACAGTTGAAAGTACTGGACAGTTAGGTTGTGTCTTTAAAACATGTGTGGAAAGGGGGGGAATCATATGCGATAATTCACAGATATGTGAAGGGAATACAATTTTTGCTTCTATTGACGGAAAATACCAAAGTGGATGTTGTTTAGGTCAGTGTAAAACTGAAGAGTCTGATCCATGTGAAAATATATTTTGTAGTTATGGGGAAAAATGCGTCGGTGGTGAATGTGTATTGCAGACCTGTTCCGAATTAAACGGGGTCATATGCAAACAAAATGAGGAATGTGTTGGTGGTCAATTCAGACAGAGCAGTGATTCACAATATTGCTGTGATAAAATTGGTCCGGGAGATGTCAGCTGTCAGGGTATCACTACTTGCGGTAGTAATGATGACTGTGATGATAGCAATCCCTCCACCTTTGACTATTGTTACAAGAGTTCAACAAGCGAATGTAAATATATTCCTGAACAATCTAATGTATTTAATCTCGATAGCTCAAAACAAGTAGCAATGGATAGGATGGAGGATGACTGCCTAGGTAACGAAATTGAGCTTGCAGAAGGTTGGGATAGTAAAAACAACGCAGATCCTAGGCCATGTGCTTCATTTAATGTTTGGGGGTGGTGTAAAGATTGGGTGCTAGAATGTGAAGTTGATGAATCTAGTTATGGCTATCAAAGTGTTATTTATAAGACTCCTGGAAAAAACGAATATAAGTTTATTGGAGGTGCTGCATTGCCGTAGTCTTTTCTTTGTGGATTATCTACTTCATCTATGAATATCGGCATTCATCCCACAAATAAATTTGTGGGTATTCTGCCTAAACTCTTATAACAAAAAGAATTAGTGAGAAATCTTATGCATGCCCAAAAAGAAATGTGGAAGGGATCTTAGGTTTTTCCTTAAAACGCCTGTCCTTAGGCAGTGGTTTGGGCGTTCTCTGCAGCTCTTTTCCAGGCTCAGTTACATTAAGGTAAGCACCCAGGATTCTCTGCCTTATACCAGGTGTTTTGTCATTCCTTCTTGCCTGCCTGTATTCTTCATCAACTTCTGCTCTGTATCTTGGTATTCCATGCTCTTTTGCGTAACCTCTTGCAGCATCCCTGATCATCTGATCTGTCACAAGGCCTCCCAGAAAGCTGATAAACCTTGCTGATGTATATCC
>CAZDZV010000004.1:128688-157603 GCA_964510025.1 uncultured Methanosarcinales archaeon | reverse complement strand
CCTGCTGGGTATGGGGCTGCAAGGTTGCGATCTCATCCACGAACAATACGCCCATATGTGACTTGTGGATCATTCCAGCCACGACTCTTTCATGGGCCGGAGTTCCCAACCCTCCAGACTGGAAGGGGTCATGGAGAACATCCCCTAAAAGCGCTCCAGCATGGGATCCGGTAGCATCATTGAACGGAGCTGTCTTTTTTTTGTAGTTATCAACAATGACCTTGGGCGCCATAACCTTGGTAGGCATCCTCTTGCCGAAGTTCAGGAATATCACAAACGCTCCGAGAAAGATCATGCCTCCAAGGAAAAAAGCAGCAAACATAATGTCTGAGTTATAATAAGAGCGGGCCCACCAGGGGGCGAACATGGCGATAATTACCAATATGAACATAATCAGCGACTGGTTCTTGAAAGAGCCTAAAGACTGCACCCTTGCTTTCGAGACCAGATCCCTGCCCTGGCCAGCTGGCAATGTCCTTATCAATGGAGAATTCTCATCGTTCGGATTTGGAAATGAGATAATATCCTTCAGCTTTTCCTTAGGAAGCATCTCTGCCAGTCCAAGGCCAAGCATCGACTTGCCTGTTCCGGGCTCTCCTATCAGCAGAACATGTCTCCTTTGCTGTGACGCCTTTTTCATCACATTTACTGCATTTTCCTGCCCGATCACCTGCTCGATGAGCTTTTTAGAAACCTTGATGTCTGCAGTTGACTTCATGGGCCATCATAACTGGAGTTGATTTAAAAATGTTTTGTTTCACGCAGAGGTCCTGAAATGGTGCAGTGCTCTCGCAAAATCATGGAGCAAATATCTTTTGTTTTTTCCGCTCCCTTCATAGCCAATATGTATACTACTCCTATCAGCATAATCCAGAATAGCCTTTACATCTTCTTTTCCGATGCCCTTGCACCTTTGCGCCAGCTGATCAACGCTAAGATATGGTTTGCCCATGGCCCTAAATCCATTCTCTATCACACGGACGCCCTGATCCTGCCTAAAATCTTTTAGCAGCTGATACACCATGTCTTCGAACGCTGATTCAACAAAATAACATTTTTGCGCTTTGCCAAAATCTGTAGCATAATACTGGGCTGACCTGCCTGCTTTGGAGAGCAGTCTTGAGAATCTTTCCATGACAACCTGAACGTTTGGGTCTCTGGACTTGACCATCTCATATAATGTAACCAAGCCCTGAGTTCTTTTTTCCAGGTCAAGGTAGTCCCTTCCCTGAATTCCTTCATCGCTCTTAGGGAATATTCCGGCTGCAGCCATATACCTTACAGCACCAATGTCTCTCCCAGCTATCCTTGCGATATCTGCTGCAGAATATACCAACTCCGGTACTATCTCTTCTCTATCAGGAACAGGATCTCCTGTCAGGATAGCAGCAACCTGGGCCTCTGCCTTGAGGCTGGCAATATTAGGTTCAGTACCATGCAAAGCAACAGTCTGCATTACGAGAAAAAGCAGATTAGACCTATATGATGAAGGCGTGGTGGCTTCAGTTACAGCCAGCAGGGGATGGTCCCGATTAACCAGCAGCTGCTGCCTTCCAGGATCATATCTCCCTGGAAGGTAGTATGGAAGGGAGACTAGCAAAAATTGTGTATCATTAGTCAGCCCAAGCCTTTCCAATAGCGTGCCAGCCTCTGGGATGCCAGCAATATGCGGAGTGGCAGGCTCGGCTATCTCTACATGTGGTGCGTTTGCATGCAGTTTTTTAACGACCGCTGCGAGATGTTCTTGCCTTTTGAAAGTTGCTGCTCTGACACGCGGAAACTCTTTTTCGTATATCCTTCTGGCTTCAGCTAAATGGACTTGTATAAGCTGTTTCAGTTCATCTACAGCAGGATGGGTTGGCTTAAATTTTGTCTTGTCAGCAGTAAGGGCCTGGTCCATACCGTCAGCTGTCAATATCATAGTGGTGGAGCGGCTAAGGCTATTTGAAAGCCTAGCCCATGGATAATATTCCTCTGTTGCCCCTATACGTTCACCATTTACAGTAACATATATCCCTGTTTCCTTTATCTGCTCGGATCTTGAGATATAGACATTTCCTTCTACATGGCCCATATGCTTTCCTACTGAGTCCACCCTGAATGTAAACAATGCCTTTTCGATAGATCTGGGCTTTAGCTCAACATCTTCTTTGCCGTCGCTGACTACTATCCTGAAGCCTGGAAATAACGGACGGTCCCAGGGTATCCTCCTGATAAGATACTTGATGTCAAACGCCTTGCTGGGCTTGAACTTAAGCCCATGCATCTCTATCTTTGTGCCGTGCTCAGCTGCGTCTGCTTCATATTTTTCTATTGTTATCTGCTCACCAGCCAACAATTCCTCAGGGAAAGCATGATCTACCACAGATAATATACCATCTCTCCTGGTCTCCATATGTATCTTTTCACAAATATCTGTCAAACCGATGACTGCGATCCCTCTGCAGCCCGCTACTCTTCGCCCTTTTGGGGTTAGACGGACCTGATCTTTTTGGGTCCCGGCAAAATCAAAGAAATCATCTATGCCTGGCTTGGGCAGCATCCCCATGCCATCATCCTCGATTGCCAGGTAGTCTTCTTCTGGTATATAGGTTACCTTGACAAGCCCGGCATCAGCATCCCGGCAGTTAGAGATAAGCTGCAACAATGTTCTGTAAGGTCCCTGGGATTCATAGTCCCTGAGAAGGCCTGGAACCCCTCTTCGCAATTCTCTACGTGTTGTCTCTGTGCCAAGATGCTTTCCCATCTTGCACGAGAAAACAGAATTATTTATAAATCTTGTCAAAATAACCATTATATAATGATTACAGAAGGAACACCTGATGATATTGCATTCAGGGAGGAGGGTACCTTGGAGAGGTTTGTAAGGCTTCCAGGCTTAGATGTTGTGGACAGCCATAAATGGAGCCTGCCCCTGGCTGTAGGGGCATACAAGGAAGGCAGGTTCAGGAAGCCGGCTGTAATGGTCATGTTTGACCTGCATCCCAAGGAGGATTTTCAGCCAGCGCCTTTGCCGCCTGGAATAGAAGGTGATTTTGAAGGCTATGGCAGGCTACTAACTTTCTCTAACCATCTGGCTGCCCTGCCCTACATCGGTCTTGTGGATCGGATGATTATCGTATATCCTGAAAGGCCGCATCTTGGGTTTGTGCTAGGAGATTTTGATCCTTCCACAGGAGTCTTGATGGAAACATATTATTCTGGGAGGCTTAGCGCAAGCATGACAGCTTTAACACGCCAGGCAATCGGGCTTAAGGAACTGGAGGAGGTAATAGAAGACGCGAGGCCGGTTCCGGTGACATTCACCCCTGTCCAGCATTATCCTGATATATTAAGATTAGCTGTTGCGCGGGGAAAGGACTGCTATTATAATATTGATCTTGATTTTTTCTTTCCTGAGTCTGATTACAGGGACAGGGCCCTGGGGCTGTTTGAAGAACATTATACACGGGCCCCAAAACCTAAGTACACAGTGGCTGCAACCTCTACTGAAGCCCATCATCTCGTAGATGTCAGCTGTGAGCAGATGAAACAGACAATAGCTGAAGTCAACAGGATCATGTCGTAGTTTTCAACAAAAAATCAGCAAGCTCTTTCATTTCACGAGCATTGGTGAAAAATCCTGCCAGCTTTTCCCACATAAGCGGGGAATATTCGTTTGTTGTCAAGCCGAATGTACTGAACTCAGCACTTTGCAGATCAGGATAATCATATCCTGGATATGCAATATGTATGCCACCTAGTTTCAGGAAATTTGGCTGGAAAAAAAGGACAGCGCATGCTGTCAGAGAAGCAGCCTGCTTTCTATAGAGTGCAAGACCATAAAGACCGAAGTATCTGTAACCTGTTATGGCAACCAGAGCAGCTTCGCCCTTTACAGGGGATTCAAACTTACGCCTGTGGACCAGCCATATATTGTGGTCGTACAGAGGCTCCTGGCCAGCAAATGCAGGAAAAGCGCGGAAGATAACATCTATGTTCTCATCTGCCGGGCAGTCAGTAAGTTCCTCTGCTGCCTCCAGATCCTGCCTTAGCCTGCAGTACCTATTGTAGAACTCTAAGCTGTTATGATAATTTCCCAAATGCTTCCTCACCACGCCAACAAGATCTGAAATCCATCCTGGATCTGCTTGGTCTGTACCATGCCACAGGGGAAGGACCTCATCTACAACATGGTCAACAGGTTTCCTGGGGCCTATAGCTACGATATCTAGCGTATCATCATGATATCCTATAAGGGTGTGCACAAGACTGCCGCCCACCTCTATAAATGCACTGTAGGTTTGCGGATCTGCCGGCATAAGATGCTTGCCTAGCGACGTATCCCGGACAACCTCAGCTATTGAGCTAGGTTCAGCTTTCCTAGATGATATCCTTGCACAGCTGCCTGGTCCATGCAGGTAGATCGTAGTCATATACCAAAGAAAATAAAGACTGATTTTTATTTCTTTCTGTTTAGTAGTTACAAAGAAGCAAAGCTTTAGGCTGCCCTGTATACTGCCAAAGCAGAGATAGAGAACATTAGCGCATCTCTGAGATATTTGATGCCTATGCCTGTGCTGGATGGAAAAGGCGCAACACCATGTTGCCTGAAAAGGTCTGTCCTGATAGCGTTAAACAATCCATAGTAATCCTGCCCTTGGTCTGCCCTGTCCAGGAATCTTGGTATATTGATCCTTGTGTTTACGACAGCAGACCATGCTGCCCCATTACGTTCCAGCACCCTGGTTATCCTTTCATAGGCTTGACACACCCCTTGTTTAAATTCCTCAGGCTCCAGCGAAGTCTCTGCAGAATCATATACAAAAAGAAACCTGTTGTAGCCTCGCCTGATTTCAGTTGCTGATGCCTCTGCCGGAGCGCCGTTATGGATACCAGTCATGGCCTTCCTATGGTATGCCATATATGCAGCAACAATCTCTCCAACATTCCCCCTGATAGCAAGAGCATCTGTCTCTATGAGCCATTCTCTCCTACAGACGTCAGCTGGATACCATATCCCAGAATCCAGCTGCTGGTACCTATCCTTCACTATCTCCATACCTTTCTCCATCAAGGAAGGTCTGATATATACGGCAGAAGCAGCTATCTCATCGAGGTCCAGCCCAGCACCCCGGAACAAGCCCTGGATGTTTTCGAACATCCTCTCTGCCTGCTGTTCCACAGTGTCCCCAACGACATTTCCTGTTTCATCCACGCTTGCTGTTCCAGAAAGGAAAAATAATGAAGCATCCTCAAGCTCAACCAAGGTGCCCCTTGAGAAGCTCGAGCCATAGGAAGGAGCTTCAGACATGTTCGGATTCTGCACCTGAGATATTTTCATAATGCTGGAGAATGACTAGAATTTTTTAAATGTTTGCCACTCTTCTGGAGCTGAGCAGAGGGATTTCTGGCTTTAGAATGGATTTCCCAATATGAATATGGCAAGGTAGACATGCGCCAACACTGATAATATGAACAACACCCAATAAAGACAATGGTATCTATACATCTGCCGGAATGCTTTGCTTTCCCTTAGTCTTTTAGGTAGTCTGACAGGGATGCATCTGCACGACAACAGTACAAGCGACAAGCCAATTATATTAGTCCATCCCAGAATGTATACCATTCTTAGAGCCAGCAATGCATCTATCATCTTCAACCAAACGTGAAAGTATATGCTTTCAATCCAGCAACCGGTATGCTGATTTCAAGTATATGCTCTCCATAATCAGCGTTGCTTATTATATTATACAATCCCTCTTCCAGCACATCACTTTTGCCACCAGAGACCTGCCTGCCAGTGCTGATCAGGACTGAATCCTGCCTTATTGTAAGTTCAATCGCTTCATTAGCGCTAGCTACAAGGTTCACATCCTTAGCCTTGAACTTGAATATTATCCTGGCTTTTCCTAGGTTTTCAGCGTATTCATCCTTGAAATCCCATTCTCCTTCCAGGTAGAGCTGATTCTTTTCTATATTTTCTGGGATCTCCAGGTTCTGAATCCCTTCCTTCTCCCCTATACCCTTGCCTAAATGTTCATTTCTTCCTGCTCCAAAATATATCTCAGGGCTCTCTACCCTAGAGAAATCAACATCAACAACATCTTCAGGGGCTTCAATACTCATATCTAGATCCTGGTCCAGTGCAAATACCTGCTGTCTCTCCATCAAAGCCTGCTGTATGCGGAGTTCCGTCTCTTCATACGCACCTTCCCCGATATGGTCATACACGATAAATCCGTCAATATCTATAAGGTATTTCCTTGGCCAGAACCTGTTCTTATAAGCTCGCCACGTCTTATAGTCATTATCCTGCACTACAGGGTATTCAATGCCTTCCCGTCTGACAGCAGCGAGAAGATTGTCGTAGTCCTCCTCAAAGGCAAACTCAGGAGTATGTATACCTATAATTACAAATCCGTGGTCCTTGTATTTTGAGTACCACTGATTTAGATAAGGCGTGGTTCTCTGGCAATTTATACAGGAATATGTCCAGAAGTCAACGAGCACAACTTTCTCCCCTATGAAATCAGAGATTGCAAATGGTTCTGAGTTTATGAATCTGCCGGGGTCAACAAGCTCCTTGGCTCTTTCATATTCGGCTGTCTTTTCATTAATCCTCTGGTAGTCCGCTTCAGTAGGGTAGGTTTCGGTGCTGTTCTCACTCATGTTTGGCAGGGGTATGTCTGCCTCAGGAACATTTCCTGTCTGTGTGCTGCTCATGCTGCTCAGCCAGTATATTGCAGCAGCTATCAGGATTAGGGCAACTACCAGGGCTATGTGCCTATTTTTCATCTTTTTTACCTGAAGCTGCCAGGTATGACAAAAATCCTGGAATCAAGGGCAGCACACATGGGCTTAAGAATGATGCGAGCCCTGCGAAAAAGGCCACACCTATACTCACAATACCAACAGAGGATATATCTGCTCCTGCTCCTGTTCCGATGTTCAGGCTCGTTAGAACATTTACTGCAAACTCCCAGTTTGCAACCCTGCTTAGCTGGTTGGTGAAAATAAGTATCCCGATGATGATCAATAACAGCCCGAAGAATTTCTGGAAATACTCAAGCCATTTTCCCTGCTTCTTGATAAATCTTTGCGTCTGGTCGGTAAAAAGCCCCACCAGGAGGAAGGGCAAACCTAAACCCAGGGTATATGTCATCAGCAACACAAACGCTCCACCCGGGCTGGTCGTAGCCAAGGCCAATATTGCACCTAACGCAGCTGTGACACAAGGTGTCCAGCCGACTGCGAATGCAGCGCCGAAGACAAAGCTTGTTATGTATCTTGAACTGAATTTTTTCTTTACAGAAATTCTTCTTTGCTTTTCGAGGAATCGCGGCCTAATCAGTCCCACAATATATAGTCCAAATATTATAATTATGGCTCCGCCTATCCGTCCCAACCAGAGCTGCACAGTGTAACCCACATTTGTCAGCAGCGTCTGCAACAACACACCCAGCAGTGAAAATACGACGGAAAATCCCAGAACAAAAAAGACACTTGCTGTGAATGTATCCCATCTTTTTGCCAATTATACCACCTTCCTTATCTCTTCAATGTATCTCTGCTGATCCCAGGAATCAGGAGCTTTCAGCACCCTGTCACCATTTTTGATTATCACCTTGGTATGCTGATAGGATACACCGTGCTCCCTGGCAAGCTGCTTTTCGAATTCGTTAGTCTCATCATCATCATAGTTTACCCTGAAGCCCACCACTGAATCCAACTCCAGCTCGTCGAAAGCTGCAATAACTTCAGGCTGTTCTTTCCTGCAGACAGGACACCAGTTTGCATAGAAATATAACAAGATAACCTTACCGTCATCTAGAGCCTTTTCGTAGTCAGCTTGGGCGAATTCAAGATAGGGTGCTGTATCTCCAGCCAATAACCTGCCCTGGTAGCCCCCTTCCTTTATAAGCCCGGCTGTCGCATCTTCTTGCACAACCTGCTGGGTACAAGCCAACAAAAATACGAGCAATAAAATAATCCCTGCTTTCATTCTACTATAAACTCACCTACCATCCCAAATTCCCTATGGCGACCTATACCACAATAATACTCATAGCTCCCCTTTTCACTCGCCACAAATTCCACCGATGCACTATTGCCAGCTCCAACACTGGCTGTTTCTGCATTGAATTCATCAAGCATCCAGTTGTGGACACCTTCACTACTTGTAAACTCGATCCTCACCCTATCACCCTGGCTTACGGTCAAAGCTGGAGCTTCCCTGCCATCCAACGTAAACCTGAAATTCTCACCTGCAAGCCTGAATGTAATATCTGCTTCTTTGGAGGGGTTACCAGGGGAATCACTGCAGGCTGTTAGAAGCGCGAGCAACAGAATGCCGGCTGCTAAGCTAATTATTTTCCCAGAGCCCGAGCTCATTTCCATCCCTGTCCTTGAACCTAGCATATTTTCCCATGTCTTCAACATCAGTTTTCTCTAGAGTAATAGTGCCTCCCTGTTCTTTGATCTGCTTGACCTTATTGTCGATGGAAGCTACTGTAATCACAAGTACAGGCGCTGTGACTGTTTTTTTCTCCATAAGCGCACCATTTATGACTGCTTTCTCATCTAACCTCCCTTTCTTGTCCGTCTTCCCTGTATGCACCATCACATATTTCCAGTCCTCACCCAGGCTTACATCTTTCATTTTCCATCCGAAAACGTTTTTATAGAACTCCTGAGCTTCGTCTATATTCTCAGAAGGTATCTCGAAATGCTGTACCTTATCCATCATGATCAGCCCCCAAACTAATATATCTTAATTCTACAAGAAGTCGTTGTTTTAGCATTAAACAACATGTTTAATAGTATCTTATCTTGTCTACAATAAGGAAGAGGGCAGCCTATATAAAGCTTTGTAGTCACGGGATAGAACCAACTAACAAACATTTATATAAGCAGCTGGCTTACTTAGCTATATGGGGGCATACAATGCTGCTAAGAGGGGGATTATTGCACTTATAGTCATCTTTATTCTGGGCTTCATGGGCTTTGCGAGGCTAATCACAGATTTTCAATGGTTTAAGGCGTTAGGATTTGAGCAGATCTTTCTCATAAGCATAAAGGCCCAGATAGTGTTGTTCCTTGTGGGCGCATTAAGCTTCTTTGCATTTGCAGCTATCAACCTGTATATCTCTAAATCAAAGATCCCATTCAGGTTCAAAGCAGCTGCAGCTGCTTTAATCTCTGTGTTTATAGGGTTCTCTTTCTATCCTAACTGGTTCACATATCTTCAGTATGTATGGCAGGTTCCGTTCAACATAAGCGATCCCATTTTCATCAAGGATGCTTCATTCTATGTTTTTTCTCTTCCATTTTTTACTGCAGTATGGGGACTGGCTATGGCGATTGTAGCAGTCACGCTGTTGCTGGTGGCCCTTGATTACCTCCAGGATTTTATCAAGGATTTCCTTGTCCAGAGGGGAGCAACTCCTCTTACAGTGAAGAGGATACCGAAGATCAAAAAAGGCGCTATGACCCATCTGGCCATATTAGGGAGCCTTGTGTTTGTCCTGATGGCCATAAGGCATTACCTTATGAAATACTCGATAATGTACTCAAAGCAGGGAATAGTGGTGGGGGCAGGCTACACGGACGTTGTAGCTTATCTTCCTATAATCAACTTCTTGATGGTGCTGGCACTGCTGGTCGCAGCTGTATTCTATGTATGGATATTCTTCAGAAAGCAACTAAGAAAAAGGCATATCCTTATTGGAGCTGTAATCTTGTACATACTTGTATTCGTATTTGCACCCACCTTTATCCCTGCGGTCGTGCAACAGCTGAGGGTAGAACCAAATGAGCTGAATCTTGAAAAACCATATATCCGGCATAATATCGACTTTACAAGGATCGCATATGGACTTGATGATGTGGAACAAAGAAACTATCCGGCAGAGCAGAATCTGACAGCAGACATCCTTGCTGGAGAGACCACGACCTTGGATAATGTTAGGCTTCTGGACTGGCGGCCGCTCACACAAACATACAGGCAAACGCAGGAGATCAGGCTGTATTACGATCTTTCGGGCATAGATATCGACCGATACATCATTGACGGAAAATATACTGAAGTAATGCTGGCTCCAAGAGAGATGAACCAGAACCAGCTGGCTGAGAATGCGAAGACCTGGGTTAATGAGCATCTTGTCTACACCCATGGCTATGGCGTAGTTATGAGCCCTGTAAATAAGGTCACCGCAGAGGGGCTGCCGACATTCTACATAGAGAATATCCCGCCGGAATACAATATAAATATAAGCGTGAAGCCCCAGATCTATTATGGGGAGAAGGGAAATGAGTTTGTTATAGTCAACACAAAGCAGAGGGAATTCGACTATCCAAAGGGCAACACAAATGAATATATCAACTATGACGGTCCAGGAGGGGTGCGGATAGGCTCTTTCTTGACGAAATTACTGATGGCTGCAAGGTTTGCAGACCTTAAGATCCTTCTTTCTTCTGATATCACCGATGAAAGCAGGATCATGTTCAATCGGAATATAAGGGGCAGGATATCTCGGATAACACCTTTCCTGAAGCTGGACAATGATCCATATGTTGTAATAGCGGACGGCAAGCTTTACTGGATACAGGATGCCTATACCATCTCGGGAAACTTCCCTTATTCAGAGAAGGTGAACAAGATAAATTATGTAAGGAACTCGGTAAAGGTGGTCGTTGATGCATATGGCGGAAGCGTAGACTACTATGTCACAGATAAAGACGATCCGTTGATCCAGACATACGCAAGGATATTCCCTAATGAGTTCAAGAGCTTTGAACTAATGCCTGAAAGCCTAAAGAGGCATATAAGGTATCCAGAGGATCTCTTCAAGATCCAGAGCACCATCTATAGCAGCTACCATATGGATGATACAACTGTTTTCTACAACAAAGAGGATGCATGGGAAAAGACGCAGGAAATCTACGGGCAGGGACAGAAGACTGAAGTGGAGCCCTATTACATAATAATAGAGCTTCCGGAGAAAGATGAGGCTGAGTTCATATTAATGCAGACCTTTACGCCTTTACGGAAGGACAACATGGTAGCATGGCTTGCGGCCAGAAGCGACGGGGAAAATTACGGAAAGCTGCTGGTGTACAGGTTCCCAAAGGACAAGCTGGTGTACGGCCCGCTGCAGATCGAGGCGAAATTCGACCAGGACAGCGAGATCAGCCAGCAGCTTACATTATGGAGCCAAAGAGGATCCAGCGTTACGAGGGGGAACTTGCTTGTAATACCCATACGGAACAGCCTCCTCTATATAGAGCCCCTATACCTTCAGGCAGAACAAGGCCAGCTGCCGCAGATGAAAAGGGTGCTGGTTTCAGATGGCGAAAAGGTAGTCATGGAAGAGACGTTAGGCGCTGCCTTGCTTGCCTTGTTCGGCGAGAAAACAGTAGAGGATGAATTTTCACCTGACCTGATAGCTGATGCAAACAAGTTTTATAATGGAATGCTGGAGGCGCTGCGATCAGGAGACTGGGAAGAGTTCGGAAGAAATTTTGACGGCCTTGGCAAGGCTCTTGAACAGATGGAATGATGTCTATTTCTTAAGCAAAAAATTTATATATTAGTTATGAATACCTATTCATAATGCCAAGACCAAGAAGGATGAGGAGAGTGAGGTTTGGGGTTAATGTTGACTATTTCAAGCCGCGAGGAGTTCCTGTAAGCAGCCTGAATGTCGTAGAGCTTAATATTGAAGAGCTTGAGGCAATCAGGCTTTATGATTACGAAGGTACAGACCAGACAGAAGCTGCAAAAAAGATGAATGTTTCGCAGCCTACGTTCCACAGGATATTATCATCGGCCAGAAAAAAGATAGCTGAGGCACTGGTGAACGGAAAAGCAATACAGATACAAGGAGGTGTATACAAGATGCCAGGAGGAGACGGAACAGGCCCTAGAGCGCAAGGCAGAGGAATGGGTCAGAGAGGATTTGGCGGTCCAACAGTCTGCAGGTGCCCTGAATGCGGCACGACAGCAGCACATGTCAGAGGACAGCCATGCGTTAAGCAGAAGTGCCCTGAATGCGGCTCAATGATGATACGGGGAGATCAATGAAGATAGCGGTTACAGGCGGCAAGGGCGGTACCGGAAAGTCCACGATAGCTACTGCCCTAGCCCATGAGCTTGCTAAAAAACAAGAGGTGCTGCTGATAGATGCGGATGTTGACTGCCCCAATGATCACCTGATCCTCAATGTTGAAAGGCAAAAGGTGAAGGATATCAGGCAGGTCATCCCGAGCTTTGATTTGGGTAAGTGCACAAAGTGTGGCAGATGCGGAGAGGTGTGCAAATTTAACGCAATCGCATCTGTGAAGGGAAATTTTCCTATATTCATACAATCCATATGCAACGGCTGCCAGGCATGCCTGATAAGCTGTCCTGTTGAGGCTATCTCAAAAACGAGCAGAGTTGTAGGGGAGATATTTGAAGGGAAAAAAGGGAATCTGAAGCTAGTTTCAGCGCAGATAAAGCCAAGGTATTTCGGATCAGCTTTTGTGGTTGGCAAAGAGCTGGAATATGCAAAGGAGGAGGGCATCACCATATTAGATACAGCTGCAGGCACGCACTGCAATGTTATAGAAGCAATATATGAATATGATGATATAATAGCTGTAACAGAGCCTACACCCCTGGGAGCCCATGACCTTGAACTTATTTTGAAGCTTTTGAGAAGGCTGGGAAAGAAAGCAATGGTTGTGATAAACAGGTCAGATATAGGGGATAAATCCTTGATAGAAGCAATAATCAAGGAGTATGGTGCAACGAAACTGGCAGATATACCTTACTCGAAGAAATTCATCGAGGCTTACTCCAAAGGTGAAGTGATAATGGACAAAAATATTAAGAAAATAATCGCCAAGATAAAATGAAGATAACTGTATTGTCGGGAAAAGGGGGAGTGGGGAAGTCCAGCATAACTGCGTCGCTGGCTGTTTTGCTATCAAAAAACAAAAGTGTTGTTGTAGCTGACTGCGATGTGGATGCCCCTAACCTTGCGCTGGTTCTAGGCGCTAAGTTTCACAAAACAGAAAAACTCCAGACAAATGAAAAGGCAGTTGTCGACTATAATAAATGCACCAAATGCAAAAAATGCTATGAAGCCTGCTATTTCCAGGCAATAGAGTGGAAAGACAAGCCTGTAGTCAACCCATATTTTTGTGAAGGATGCGGAGTGTGTAGCCTGGTGTGCCCGGCAAACGCTGTAAGACAGGTAAAGGTTGAGAATGCAGAGATAAGCTATGGCAGGACAAAATATGGCTTCAATATTGTATCCGGCCAGCTTAAGATGGGAGAATCAGGTTCTGGCAAGGTTGTTGCTTATATAAAAAAGATGGCAGAAAAAGAGGAAAAGGATATCACTTTGGTGGATTCGGCAGCAGGAATCGGATGCCCGGTCATAGCCTCGGTCACAGGATCAGATTATGTGGTTGCGGTTACAGAGCCGACACCCTCTGCACTAAGTGACCTAAAAAGGGCGATGGAGATGGTGAAACATTTCGAAATACCTGCTGGCCTGGTGATCAACAGATATGACATCAATAAGAGGTTCACAAAGAAGATTGAAAAATATGCAGAAGAAGAGAAAATAAAGCTGCTGGGCAAGCTACCTTATGATAAGAGATTTGTTGAAGCCATAGTTAATTTAACGCCAATCGTCGTCTATGATAAAATAATGGAAGAACCGTTTGAGGAGATTGTTGAGAACATAGGAGGTGTAAAATGACAGGAGAGCATGAAGGAAGAGAAAACCTTTCAGATGAGACAAAGGATCTTGAGAGGGCAAGACAGAGCCTGATAGAAGAGCTGGAGGCAATCAACTGGTATCAGGAAAGAATAGAGGTTGTGAAGAACGAAGAACTGAAAAAAATCCTAGAACACAACAGGGATGAGGAAAAGGAGCATGCCGCGATGCTGATAGAGCTGATAAGGAAACTTGATAAAACCCAGGATAAGATGTTTGAAGAGCATGACGAGGTGAGATAAAATGCCAAGAGGAGATGGAACAGGGCCTGATGGATTTGGCCCAATGACTGGACGAGGAGCTGGTTTCTGCGCAGGATATGCGGTACCAGGATTCAGGAATCCAGGATTCGGCAGAGGCCTAGGAAGAGGCCTGCGAAGAGGATTTGTCAGAGCAGCGCCAATCAATAGGATAGTGCCTGTACAGCAGCCAACAAAAGAGCAGGAGAGACAGTATCTAGAAAATGAAGTAAACATGATCGAACAGGAAAGAAAAGCACTTGACCAGGAAATTGAATCCATAAGAAAACGACTGGAAGAGCTAAAGTGATGCTTTGGCATCACCTCTTCCCATTTTTTTCTTCAAATGGATCTGGCCCTAAAAGGGGAAAAATAGGCCTTAGCTGCAAAAGGATCAAGGTGAACGATGGTCAGGCTACGGTCGAATACCATTTGGATAGCCTTTCCAACGGTGAGCTAGTGTGAAAAAATACAAAAAGATGCTCGGCATCTCCGAAAATGCGACAGAGACAGAGGTTAAGCGGGCCTACCGCAGCCAGGTTAAGAAATGGCATCCTGATAAAGGTAGCGTGGGAGATGATAAGATCAAGGAAATAAATGAAGCATTTGAGAAAATCATGAAGCATGATTTTGGTAAGTCAGATGTCTGGCATGATTACAGCAAGTGGTGGTACACCCAGTTCGGCAATGATCCTATATGGGGCAATACTACTTTGGAGAAAGCCAAAAAGCCTGCTATCTCAAGCACCGTGGATGATTTTTTGGATAAGCACAACATATTTGCCGTCGTGGGAGCCTCAAGGGACCCCAAAAAATATGGGCACAAGGTATTTCTAGACCTAAAAGCAAACGGTTGCCGCGTTTTTGCTGTTAATCCTAAATTAGACCTTATTGAAGGAGATAAATGCTATCCCTGCTTGTCAGAACTTCCAAGATTGCCCGATGTAGTAATAACGGTTGTTCCGCCGAAGATAAATGAGAAGATTGTGGATCAGGCCATTAAGTTAGGTATAAGGAAAATCTGGTTTCAGCCCGGATCAGAATCCCAGGGGCTTACTGAAAAATGCCTTAAAAATGGCATTCAAACACTCTCGAAAGTGTGTATAATGCTTGAGAATGAAAAAATATCTCGTGTAGATCAAGGCAGAAAATGAAAAATATATTTGTTATGAGCGGAAAAGGAGGGGTTGGAAAGACCACTGTTGCTGTGAACTTAGCATGGGCACTCTCTGAGAAAGGATTTGATGTTGGTCTGCTGGACATCGATATTCACGGGCCTAACGTGCCGAAGATGCTTGGCCTAGAGGACAGGAAGCTGGAAGGAGCAGAGAAGATAATCCCAATCCAGATAAACAAAATTAAAGTGATGTCTATGGCTTTTTTGATGGAAAAGCAGGATGCAGTTATCTGGCGAGGCCCGATGAAGCACAATGCAATCAAGCAGTTTATTGAAGATGTTGAATGGGGTGAGCTGGATTATCTGGTCATTGACCTTCCTCCAGGGACCGGGGATGAGCATATCACTGTATCCCAACTTATCAAGGATAAGAAAGGTGCTATTGTTGTGTCTGCCCCTCAGCAAGTGGCTATCGATGATGTAAGGAAAGCCATTGACTTTTGTAAGAAGGCATCAATTCCTATAATCGGGCTCATTGAAAACATGTCAGGAAGCTTGTTTGGAGAAGGATCTGTAGAAGATTTTGCCTTGTCCAGCAATGTGAATTTTCTTGGGAAGATCAAGCTTGAAAAGTACATTTCAGAAGCAGGTGATATAGGCAAGCCTTTTGTTGCCAATAGACCAGGAGAATTTGATATTATCGTAGGCAAGGTGGTTGATTTTTATGAAAACACATCTTGAATGCATTCCATGTTTCCTAAATCAAGCGCTTAGGATAATGAAGCTGCAGAAAACAAAAAATCAGGTGAAAATCATGAGGCAGATTATTAAGAAGCTCTCATCGATTGACCTGAATAAATCTCCCCCCCAATTTGCATTGGTGATATATGATATCATTGAAAAAAGTACAGGTAATCATGATTTTTACAAAAAAATAAGGCAAAGGGACAATCTAAAGGCCAAACAAATCCTGGCCAGCTTGGAATATGAAGACGATTTGCGAAGCATAATGAAACTGGCTATAGCCGGAAACATAATGGATTTTGCAATAAGCCACCTATATGATGTTGAAAAGACAATCAAAAGGGTGCTGAGTTCAGATTTCGCTATTGATGATTTCAGGAAATTCAAAGAAATCATGAAGAAGGCAAAAAAAATGGCCTACATTTCGGATAACGCAGGAGAAATCATTTTTGATGGGGTATTCATAAAAAAATTATTGGCAAGTACCGAAGCTGAGATTACTTTGTTTGTTCGCGGGGCTTCGGTGATTAACGATGCTGTAATGGAGGATGCAAGGACTGCTGGTTTGGATAAGCTGGATATTAAGATAAAGAAGGTAGATAGCATCTTTCCGGATCAAAGGACAATAAATGGATTTGACCTGGTGATCAGCAAGGGGCAGGCCAACTATGAGTGCCTAAGTGGGTCAAGTTCAAATATCTTTTTTTTGCTGATGGCAAAATGCCCGGTCATTGCAGGTGATCTAGGTGTTAAAGAAGGAGATATAATATGCAAAGGAGGTGCATGATATGAAAATAGCAATCAGTGCAAGCGGAGACAAGGTCGATGCAAGGTTTGGAAGGTGTCCTGAATACAGGATTCTTGAGATAGAAGGCAAGGAAATAACAGAAGAGAAAACAATAGAGAATAAGGCGGCAATGCAGGCCGGAGGTGCTGGCATCCAGGCCGCGCAGAACATAGGGAACGAGAAGGTGGAGGCAGTTATAACAGGCAATGTCGGCCCTAATGCTATGATGACATTAAGCCGGCTAGGCGTAGATGTCTATCAGGCTGAAGGTGATGTCAAAGATGCAGTGCAAAGCTTTTTGGATGGAAAGCTCAAAAAACTTTCCGGAGCGACAACAGGCCTTCATGGAGGTATGAAATGAAAATAGCAATATCTACGGATAACGGACAGGTTTCAGAGCATTTTGGAAGATGCCCGGAATTTACAATAGCTGAGATTGAAGGAAAAAAACTAAAGAAGACGGAAACTATAAGCAATCCCGGACACAGGACTGGTTTCCTGCCAAAATTTTTGAGCGAAAAGGGAGTAAGCTGCGTGATAGCAGGGGGAGCAGGTTTTAGGGCAAAACAGTTTTTTGATGAATATGGGATCAAGCTAGTTACAGGTGTCAGGGGCAGTGTAGACCAGACTATTGATAGGTTTATAAACAACAATCTTGAAGCTGGAGAAGATGCCTGTAAACCAGGAGATGGTAGGGGGTATGGAATTAGGAAAGAGGATGGCCATCATTAGTCCTTGATCATAAGTCTGCGCAGATCATCTGCGAGATAGATCTTATTCAGCTTCCCATGCTGTTTTTTGAACAAAACCTGCTTACTTTGAAGGATTTTTATCATCCTAGAGACTTTGATCTTATTTAGTAGAGTATTCTTTACCAGTTCAGACTGATTTATCTTGCCCCGTGCTTTTATCAATTCTTTAATAATCAATTTTTCATCATTGTCCAAGAACCTCAATATGGACATTATATCCTCTGTGTACTCTTTTCTTTCTCTTACAAATCTGGAAGAAAGAAGGTAATAAACCAATGTGCCAACAAAGACTCCGAGTGACGAAAGCAATAATATCATTATTGGAATGGGCACAATGCAGGAGCAGGCTAAGCCTTGATTTATCGCATTGGATACGTACTGGGAACTGAAAGAGACTACAAAAATAAAGCCAGCCAATACCGTTATGGCAAGCAATATGTCCCTAAAGATCTTTTTTTCATCTAATTTCCTTGGTTTCATTTTTTGAAACAAACCTTTAAATATGGTTTCATTTTATGTTATATATAAAGCTTATGATAAAATGAAGAAACTCATGCTGTTAATGCTGTTGTTGGCCCCTTTAGCATATGGGCAGGAAGATGTAGATTTATATCTTTTTTTTGCCAAAACCTGTCCACACTGTGCTGAGGAAAGGGATTTTCTGAGTTCGATCGAGAGCAACTATCCGACTTTAAATATACACTCATACGAAATTTCCGAAAATGCTGAACTTTGGAGGACTATGTGTAAAGCGTATGGTACAGAGCCATATGGTGTACCAATGACCTTTATCGGAGACAAATATTTCACAGGATTTGCAGATTTTATGGCAGAAGATATAGAAGAGGCAATCAGGGACTGTGTCGAAAATGGGTGCGCTGATCCTGGCACCAAAGCTGGCTTAGAGCCCCCTAAGATTAATGAGAGTTCAGAGTTAAAAATACCCTTTATAGGCAATGTGGATGCAAACAGCGTTGCGTTAGGTCCATTTACCTTTTTAATTGCGATAGTAGATGGGTTTAACCCCTGTACAATGTGGGTTTTATCATTTCTTCTGGCATTGCTTATACATGTTCATAACCGAAAAAAGATAATAGTGGTGGGTTCTATTTTCCTGCTGGTGGTCTATTTGATATACTTTTTATTCATGTCAGCTTGGCTTAATCTGTTCCTCTATTTGGGTTATATAGAGGTAATAAGAATAATGATAGCGATAATTGCGATTATAGCAGGACTGATTAATGTTAAGGATTTCTTCTGGTTCAAGAAGGGCTTATCACTGACAATATCTGATAAATTCAAGCCAAAACTGTTTGAAAAAATGAGATCAGTAGTAAAGCAAGAATCATTATTCTTGACTGCAGCTGGCACTGTGGTCCTGGCTAGTTTTGCGAGCCTTATAGAGCTTCCATGCACCTCTGGGTTCCCGGCGATCTATACAAAAATATTATCAATGCAGGGCCTGGCAGGACTTGGCTATTATGCCTACATAATGCTTTACTGCTTGTTTTATATAATACCTTTAGCTACTGTTATTGGTATCTTTGCATATTTCATGAAAGGTCAAAAGATGACAGAAAAGCATGGCAGAATTCTAAAGCTCATAGGGGGAGCCATAATGCTGTTATTGGGCCTTGTCCTTCTTATCAATCCAAATTTACTTATGTTCGGGTGAGAGGTGAGAAAGTTATGGAAGATATGAATGAAACACTGAGAGAAGTCAAGAGAAGCCTGGCTCATCTTGGCAAGGATTACCCTGATCTGATGAAAGCGTTCAGCGGTTTTATGGACAATGTGGAAAAAGAAGGTGCATTATCTAACAAGACAAAGGAGCTTATAAGCATAGCTTTGTCGATATGCGCTAAATGCAAATGGTGTATCGCTTTCCATGTTAAAAAAGCGCTTGAAGTCGGGGCAACCAAGGAGGAGATTATGGAAGCCTGTTTGGTCTGCTCACTGATGTGCGGTGGACCAGGGCTGATGTATATACAACTCGCAGTAAAGGCCTTGGAAGATTTCACTACCTAGCCTTTTCCTCCCCACTAAAACCAAATAGCTTTGTTCTGGTATGAGTAGTCTCACTATTGTACAGAAATTGTCTTGGCGGAACAAACCAGTTAGTATGGAACCACATTATGCCGCCCTCTCTATTAGTGCTTTTAGGCCGGGCCTTATCGGATCGGCTGCCCTTACTACAGCTATATCCTGGACATCCTGCTGGCTTACTGTGAAGGTGTCAAACGGCAGACCAACAGCATCCATTATCCTAAAATAATCTCTTATCCCACGAGCACTTGCGGGATCAACCATGGACAGGATGAGCTCATCCAGCTGTGATATCATATAGCTGGGGATGCCAACATCTGCCTGTCGGGTTGCTGCCAACCCGATATAATATCCGCAGACCGATGAATCGGGTTTTCTCACGTATATCAGGTCTCCAACCTGCACGTTGCAGCAGTCTTCTGACATCGGTCTTGCTAAGACCTCAAAATGGGAAAGTCCAGAAGGCAATCTTTGGCCTTTCTGAGATGTACTGCTTGACACAAATACAGGATTGTATTGGGTGAGGAAACCAACTATACTATAATGTCTGCATTCCTCTCTGAAGTGCACCATCTCACCAAGTGGAACATCCTGCAGCTGAGCTATAGGTCGCATACCAAATTTTGAATTTGAACTCTTTTTTAAATTTTTCTCTTTTGACTACCTTATAGTAAATATTATATACAGATAAAATAAACAATATTTTTAACTATTAAAATAATTCCAGTGATAAAATCAAAGAAAAAACGCTGTTGAAAATAGCCTTGGTAGCTGCTATAGTAGGCATCGTGCTGCTGTATTTTGCCTCATCTGGGCTGGAAGTCAGTGAAAAGGCTATTGACAAGATAAACAAGGATAACCTGGAAGAGCATGTCAAGCTAATGGGGATCGTCAATAATGTCTACGAGAGCGATAGTGCATATTTCTTAGAGCTGAGCCAGCCCACCTCAATAACTGTAGTCGCCTTTAAAGACAAGCACAGCCTGAACATGCTGCTGGATAAACAGGTGGAGATAATAGGCGAGGTAGATGAATATGAAGGAAAGATGGAAATAATAGCAAACAGGATAAGGGTGGTCGATTGATAGTTGAGATTCTTCTGGCTATAGTATCTGGCTTGATTGCAGGGATTTTTACAGGCCTCATCCCTGGGATACATGTTAATCTTATCTCCCTTATCCTCTTATCACTATCCGGGTTCATGCTTGGATTCACCACGCCGCTGGTACTTGGGGTTTTCATCATTTCGATGGCTGTTACCCATACGTTCTTGGACTCGATCCCAAGCATATTCCTAGGCGCTCCGGATTCTGACATGGCTTTGGGTGTGCTGCCTGGCCATAGGCTTTTGCTTGAAGGCAAAGGCTATGAAGCGGTTAAGCTCACGGTTATCGGCTCTTTGATAGCCTTGATAGGCACGATCCTAATTATACCTTTGCTTCTACCATTGTTAGCTAAGATATACAATCTCATCCAACCCTACATCGGCTATATATTGGCTGTTGTTGTTATCTATATGATAATCATAGAAAAAGGGATAGCCAGCAAATTCTGGGCACTTTTTGTTTTCTTGTTGTCAGGTACACTGGGTTTGGTTGTGCTAAACTGGCCTAACCTAAAGCAGCCTTTGTTTCCGATGCTCAGCGGATTGTTCGGTATAAGCACCCTGATAATATCCCTCAATCAGAAATCTAGGATTCCAAGCCAGAAAACAACTGAGACCATCAAAGTAGGCAGGAAGGAAACTGCCAAGGCAATATCTGCTGCTGTGTTTTCTGGAAGCCTGACAGGCCTGTTTCCGGGCCTGGGAGCTGCACAGGCATCTATCATCGGCATGAATCTAGTAAGGGATATCGGAAACCACGCGTTCATGATACTAATCGGTGGGATAAACACAGTTAATTTCACCTTCAGCCTGGCTACATTTTATGCACTTAATAAGGCAAGGAACGGCGCTGTAGTTGTTGTTTCAGAGTTAATGAACTCTGTTAACCTTAGCCAACTTGTAGTCTTTTTAGCTTCTGCAGTGATAGCTGGCTCAGCTGCTACATATATCGCCCTGAAGATAAGCAAGATAGCTGCCAGAATAATAACTAGGATCGACTATACATATCTGTGCATGGGAATAATAGTATTTATTGCTGCACTATCTGTATTTTTTTCTCATTTTGCAGGCTTTGCAATACTGGTGGTAAGCTCTGCTCTTGGCATGATCGCTCCTTTGATAGGTGTCAAGAGAAGCCATAGCATGGGCTGCCTGATGCTTCCTGTTATACTATTTTTTATCATATGATAAGGCCCATGCATTTGGCAACAGCCATGACTGAGGCAAACTGATCCTCTGCGAAGCTTATTCTTGCTGCACTTAGGTCATTCAGGGCTCTGGAAATCCTTATCAGAAGCCTTGACTGATCTGTCCTTAAGTATTCCGGAATAAACTCATTCAGCCTGTGCCTGTCCAGTGTACCAGCATCCTTGAACGCAGCAAGTTCTGGAGTCATCTCAGGGGCCTCATGGTCTTCTGGTGAATGCCACCTAATCACGTATGCTAGCGTGTTTTTGTCAACTCTCGTATCTGTCACATACCGGGCTATTGTCCGTGACGCTCTTGCTCCGTGGTCCGGATCAATACTATCGCCCTGCCTCTGTGTATCGTGGATAGCTGCTGCCCATCTTAATACTTCCATGTCTAAGTTACCCAACCTTCCAAGCAATTCTGCAAACACCAAAACTCTTGCTTCATGCGATATGCCGTGAAGGCCATAGGGGTCATGATTAAACCATTCTGCTCTTGGCGCGTATCTGTGCAAGGCAGCTGCAGAAGGCAGGCCTCCATGCAGCCTTCCCTTTAGCTCTGCAATATCTGATCTCAGATCAGGATCAGAGCTTAGATATGCTGTTACTAGCGGCTGGATTGCCCTAGCAGTAACATCTAACATCAGTTCATCAGGGCGCAAGGCCCGCAGTTCAGGAGGGTATACCATATCTGGTATCAATATCTCTGTAAAGCTATCCACTTTATTGGCATAGTTGACAATAGCAAGAGAGGATGGAACTCTTATCTCATACACAACACCCTGCCCGTTTAGTGGGAATGCTGCTGCACGTTGCCGGTCATTCGTGCATGATATGAATGGACTGTAGCCTCCACGAATCGCATGCATAAGCATAAGCTTTTCTAGGTTATCTGAAGGAAAAAATGTGTCATCCTGCACCCTAAGGTCATCTGGCTGAAGCCATGCCAGAGTACCTTCCAGGGACAGGCCATATTGGGAATAGAAGAATGAGTATATGCCTCTTTTCTCCAGCCCGTCAAAATCACCCCTATAGACCGTAATTGTATCTTCATCTGGTCTGGGCCTGGGTGGAAATTCATGATGGGAGAGCACTTTAACACAATCTGCTCCCCTATATACCTCGTCCTTGGACAGGATATTCCCCAGGTCAGGATCTGCCAGCTTTCTGTTTGCTATCTGATCTGCTTTTTCTTGAAGATAATCCTGCAGCCTTTGGCTTTGTCTAAAAACTTGCATGGGATTTAGTGTTTGTGGGCTATATATAAATATTCCTAATTTTTAACTACTAAATAGGAATTAATATAGAAAAAGTGTAGCATAACCCGTGCTATAATCCTGACAGGCAGATTGTTGCTGATGCTACGGAAATCAAGGGAACCAGTGCTAAAGAAAAAATTGCTGTCACCCCAAACTGCCCGGAGAGACCAGTATTTGCTTAGGTTATACTGAAAAATCTGGATATCTAACCTGGCTTTAACGGAAGCTTATATTCAGCAACCCATCCTTGAACATCCCTGGCAAATCTCTTTCTGCCAGCGTAGAATGGTACGCAGAAACCATGCGCTTGATGGAACTGCTCCCAGGTGCTGTTCTCAAACCTTCCTCTGTTCCGTTCCTTGTTCCAATACAAGGTTCTTGAGACTACGAAGACGTAGCCGAGCCTTGGCCCGTATGCTTCCGCTATAGGGGCCAATTTTCTCATGTAAAATTCGGGCCTTAGGGAATTTCTTAGGCCCCTGCCTCTATCTATTCGTCCATCCCCTCTGACCCTGTATTTTGAGGTTAACCATCTGCTTATCCTCACTTCAAATATTACAGGAAAAGGCCATCCCGGCCCCTTGATAGTAATCAGCTTATCATATTCTTGTTTCTTGGTATATCCATTTTGGTCTACTGCCCCTTTCTGCAATGCAAATGTCCTGCCTGAATGGCTGCACCAGAATACATAGTTGGGTGTTTCAGTTCTCGGTCCAAAAGGCTCAAAATTCATCTCCCATTCAGGATGCGCCTCTGCCAGCTGCTCAAGCCGCAGATCCAGATCAGTCTCTGAGAAGTGCTTCTTGTAGTCAGATAGCTTATGTGCCCTTTCAGGATCAAATCTCGGATGAGCCCTAAACCTTCGCACAATCTCCGGAACATCAGGGGGCTGTCCATACAATCCTGTGAGCTCTGCAACCAGCTGCTGCAGCTCCCTTGTCCTTGCTAGCCTTACCAAAGGCTGAATACCAGCTGTCATGCTTGGGACAGAATACAAGACGCTTTATAAAAATATGCAAAACTTTTTAAATCAACCATAACTTCTCAGGATTCTATGGACGGAACAATAACAAGCTTCAGAAGAGGACGGAGAACACAGACAATGAACCAGATGGTGATTTCGGTTAAAGACCTGGATAAGAAAGACAAGGCTGCCGGCTTAATCGGCAAATCAGTGTCATGGAAAAGCCCTGCCGGCAAAGAGATCAAGGGCAAGATAAGTTCTGCCCACGGCAACAAGGGAGCCTTAAGGGCGGTATTTGAGAAAGGGATGCCTGGCCAAAGTATCGGAACAAAAGTAGAAATAAAATAAATTATTTTTCTTCTGCCTTAGATTTTGGGTAAGGCCTTTTTACGTCGATTGGGATGAGTCCCTGGTCATACTCCAGTTTCGCTATCTCTATAGGATTGAATCTTATCTTCTGAAGATCGTCCTCGGAGAGCTTTACCAATGGCTTAGCACCCATGCCTATCTGCAACGCTCTTGACCCAATTATCCTTGCTTTTTCAAACCTGGTGTTTTTTGTCATAAAGCACCTCGCATCTCTTTAGCCTTATCCAAAGCAATATCTATCATCTTGCTTATCTCATCTGCCTTCAGAGGGCATTCCCCCCCTTTCTGCATAGCGCATAATGTATTGTCTTCCAGCACAGCCACAGTCAACCTGGCCTCTGTAATTTTTTCCTCTTCTGTTGTGGGATCTATAATGTAATGCTCCCCTATCTTATGGACAGTGACCTCTATAGGCTTTTTTTCGAGCTTCAGGCTGTCTATCCTCTCTGCCTTATAGTCGATTCCATCCTCCCCATAAACAGGAAATTTGGCATCCTGCAATGCAGCCAAAGTGGCCAGTGAAGAAGCATCAAGAAGGTTGCCAGCGTCATTTATGGGGCATATGTCTATCAATATGAGCCACACTTTTTCCCCTTTCTCGATGCACAGCTTCTTAAAATCTATAGCTGAGCTTTCCCTGATGCCCCTATCTATGACCCTAGCCAGCTCAATGGCCTGGATACCCGGGGGACCAGACTCGAATTCAGGGTTGGACAAAGGAAGCAATTCGGCTCCACATATTATCGTGCCTTCATCCGGCTTGTCTGGATAAGGTGTACCCACCTCAAACTTAATGCCCACTATAACTTCTGTCTCCCCAATTGTGGCCCGGGCAGAGCCTCCTGCTGTCTCTATTATGCCTTTTTCAATCTTTATTGGTTTCCTGTACTCCAGGGGCTTTCTGCCATCCAGCCTCATACCTTCTTTAAGAAGTTCAATAACGTGATGCTTAAGTTCTTCATTCATCTGTGCTCACCTTCTTATATTTCTCCTTCAACGCCTTTTTTTGGATCTGGTAGATATCTAAGCATGCTTTTTTTGCTTTTTCCAGCACTTCCATGAGCCTGTCTTTCTTGATCAGCCCATCCATCTGCAGCAAGCTGATGGTGCCTGAGTTAGGTATCATCGCTACAGGGATGTCGGCCACTGGACCGTCTGGATAGGACTCTTCGCTGTAATCCAGGTCAACAAGAAGCTTGTCATCGACCCTCCCTACAGAGACTGAAGCAACAAGGTCTTTCATGTCGATACCTGCATCTGCAAGAGCCATAGAAGCTGCGCAGATGCCTGCGCATCTTGAACCAGCCTCTGTCTGGGGGAGCTCTATGAAAACATCCACCACGCTGTTAGGAAACTGGCTAAGGTTTATTACAGGCAGCAGCGCGTTCTGAGTCACCATCGAGATCTCTTTTGACCTCCTTGAGCCGCCTGGTCTCACCCTCTCATTGGATGATGAGAAAGGCATCATGTTGTAATTGCACCTTAGGGTGCCCTGCTGGGGATCCTGCAGGAACCTTGGGTATAGGTCTCTGGGACCGTACACTGCGGCGTAAGCCCATGTGTTCCCTATCCTGAAATAAGCAGACCCGTCAGCTCTCTTGATTATCCCAACCTTTGCTTCGATCTTCCTTGTTTCGTCAAATCCCCTGTTATTAAGCCTTTTTTTGTATGTCATGATTATCACCTATCTTGCTTCCTGTTTCTTTCTCCAGGTATTCCTTTATCTTGTCGGTCAATCCGCTAAGATGAGATTCCATCTCAATCTTCTTTATGGTATTCACTGCCAAGAGCTCGCCTTTTGGGTCACCCTGGATCCATACGAGACCGTTCTGGCCCACGATAATCCGGCAGTTTGTAGCCTGTTTTATCATAGACACCATGCTTCCCTGCTTTCCGATTATCCGCGGTACCTTGTTCGTGTTAACCCTGATTATCCTTCCCTCGTTGAGCTTCCTGAGCCCAGGGCCTTTCATGGTCACGTCGATAAGCTTCTGGCTTGTGACATTGGTTATCTTGCAAACAAGATAGTCGCCAATGTTGTAGTACTGGGTCAGATCAGCGCCCCTGGCTATATAGTCAGAAGTAGCTTCTTTCAGAGACAGCATAGCTGAATAAGCGCAGTTTGTATCAAGGCGCCAGCCGCTAAAATTTACGTCTATGACCTTGCATATTATTGTGTCATTCTTCTTTGGGATATATTTTCCAGAAAGCTTGATCAGCTTGATGGTCCTTCCATCGACCATGGCAAGACCAAGCCTGCCTGCCACTATATCCTCTCCTTCCCTGTATGCTCCGTCTCCTGGAAGATAGTCCATGCCTTCTGCAAGCTTCTCTCCAGGAACATAAACTTCCTTATTTTTTGCTATTATCTTGCTCATTTTATCACCTTGTGGGCTGCATCAGTGCCTGTCTTAGCCTTTCCTGAGCAGTCATATCCATAATCTCTAAGACTGAATACCTGTCTATCCTTGGGTCATATGCAAAAGTCACAGCTGCATGATGCCCTCTTCTCAAGCCGTTGGCTATATACCAATTCTGCGTCCTTCGTGTTGCACCCAGGATAGGCAAAGGGTCACAGTATAGCAGCAGCTTGCTTTCAAACGGAATATCTGCCATAGCAGCTTCGGCATGCTTGTAATCTTCTTCTGTCGTGAAGGTCAGCCTAAGATGCGAGCCTCTCAGAAATGTGCCTGGAAACCTTTCTATCCCCCAGAATACAGCATCTTCTATCCTGTGGGACTGGGACCTCTCAATCTCGCTAATCCTCGGATATCTATCAAAAAATTGAGCTGTATCCTGGTAATATAGCGAATCATTCAATAGGTCTGCA
Source organism: uncultured Methanosarcinales archaeon (assembly GCA_964510025.1). GTDB lineage: Archaea > Nanobdellota > Nanobdellia > Woesearchaeales > DATDXC01 > CAZDZV01. Next base: position 130,450 of record CAZDZV010000004.1, on the reverse strand, counting down.
ACCCTTCTTCTGTCAGCTAACCAGTCTCTCACAGGTCCAAATGCAATATCATATAAGTCATGCATCGCTATCATTTTGTCTTAATAACCTTTGTCTCTACATTGCCATGGCATAAGGCATTGAGCCTATTATGGAAATCTTCCTCCAGTCCGCCAGGCATCTCCACAACAGCTATATAGCTGCCATCTGCCTGCCAGTCTTCCTTGAGCTTCTTTCCGAACTGCTGGATGATGGGGTATGATTTAGCTGCATACTCTCCAGGTATCTTGACTGCTATCTCTTTCACTTCAAACTTTATAGGCAATATTGGCCTGATCTTCTTCAGGGCAACCTCGAGCTGCCTGTTGACATCTGCGAACTCATCAACATGGAACTTTGATTCCTCCAGTGCGTTCTCTATCCTCTTAGGCGGATGAGGAAGGTGTGTTTTTGGGTCCACAGCATTCCTGTGTATCATGTTTATAATCTGCTTTTTTTTCTTTTCCCTCATGCTGCTTTTGTATTCTGTAGTAAGCGGAAGGTCGCCCTTGGTCACTATTATCTTGACGATCTCACCGATATCATCGGTTCCAAAGGCCTGCTTCATGGAATTAGGAGATGCTTCTTCACCTTTCTTTGCGTCGCTGAACACCTTGGGTACAGCGAGCATGGCATCAATATCTACAGCTTCGCCGCCTTTCAGCCTTGTCGCCAAAGCTATATCAACCAGGATCTCAAAACTTTGGCCGTGCGACTTGAGCTTTGCGATCTGAGCGTTGTCTACAGAAACCATTTTACTTTTTCTTTCTGTTGTTGGATGCTTTTTCCAGGTCTTTTCTGGTAAACTTCTTGAACTGTTTTTCATCTGTTTTTATATAAGCAGCATCCACCCTGTCTATGCTGAAGTTATCCCCTAAAAACTTCTTAAGCGCCTTGAGAGAAAGCTTAAGGCCATCCTGTATGGTAGCATCACTTTTGTATTCCTTGTGCAGTATCTCTTCGACATCCACTTCGCCTTCTCCGATGACACTTGCCTTATATTCAAAGAATATGCCTGTGGGGTCTGTCTCAAACAGCCTTGGCTTACCGTTGTCTATACCTCCCACCAGTATGGACACGCCAAAAGGCCTAAGTCCTCCTGACTGGGTGCATATCTGCTTCAGATTTGCTATGTCCTTTACGATGGTCAGCGTATCTATCTCGCTGTCATATGTAACCCTGTTCTGCTGGGCCTTTGTCTGTGCCCTTTCGATCAAAACTCTCGCATCAGATATGATCCCGGATGCAGTTGCGCCCATATGGTCATCAATCTTCCATATCTTTTCGACAGATTCAGGCATAATCAGAGGATCCACTATCCTCTTATCTGTGACGAACAATACGCCGTCAGAACACACAATACCTATAGCTGTTGAACCTTGTCGAACGGTCTTTTTTGCATATTCAACCTGCAGTAATCTTCCGTCAGGACTGAACATGGTTATTGTCCTGTCGTATCCCATCAATTGATGTGGCATTGGTTGCATATTTTTCACCTCAAGCTGCTAATTTCTCAGCCTTTTTTAATATTCCACTTACACCTATGCTTCTGAAGATAACCTGCTTTTTTTCGATGCTGTCTATCGTAGCCAAAGCCATCTGTAGGTGCTGTACGCTTTTATTGCTAATCTTAATCAATCCTCTTTGAGCAGTCCTGTCGTACTTGTCTTTCAATATGATCATACCTGCCCTTGCGCTTCCTAGCTCGCCTAGCAAACCCAGGACTGCTGACCATATCTTCTGC
>CAZDZV010000004.1:0-128678 GCA_964510025.1 uncultured Methanosarcinales archaeon | reverse complement strand
TGCCTGATTTCCTCGAAGCTGCTTATAGGTTCCTTTGAAATTATCTCAAAGGCCAAATACCTCTTCTTTTCACGCAAGCTCGGTAAAACAGGCTTTAATTTTCGCATTTTAAAGCATATATTGCTTTGTTGTGAGAACTAAACTTCTCCTTTCCCTCTCACTGAGCGTAGAAATTCTCAATCATATTTAAAAGTTTGGATTTTTAGATTTTACTATTTTCTAATGGTCAGCTTCTGATTATACCCAGAATCTCATCTCTTTTTTCTTCCATAAGCTCCTTTGTCTTGGCTTCCAGGTTTAGCCTCAGCAACGGCTCTGTGTTGGACGGGCGTACATTGAACCACCAATCATCGTAATCCACCCGTATGCCGTCTATCCAGGTTACCTTGCCGTCTGCATAGAGCTGTCCGAGTTTTTTCATGATCTTATCCTTGTTCTTCACAGTGGAATTAATCTCACCTGAGACATAATACTTTTTCATCGGCTCTATGATGTCGCTGACTTTCTTGTTTTTCCTGGATACAATCTGTAGAAATTTTAGGGCAGCTATTATGCCTGAGTCAGTGAAGAAATTTTCCCTGAAATAAAAATGGCCTGAAAGCTCGCCGGCGAAAAGCGCATTTGTCTTTCTCATCCTTTCCTTGATAAAGGCATGGCCGACCCTGCACATCAAAGCCTTGCCTCCGTGCTCTTCTATCTTTTCCTTTGTGGCCCATGAGCTTCTTAAGTCATAAAGGACCTTTTCCCCCCTGCCTCTTTCGAGCAGCTTTTCAGCTATCAGCGCCGTGACAAGGTCGCCGGGTATCCTCCTCCCTTTCTCGTCAAAAAAGAACACCCTGTCAACATCACCATCAGGCGCTATCCCCAGATCAGCTTTTTCTTTCCTTATCCTCTTTATTATTGCCTTGCAGTTTTCATCCAGAAGCGGGTTGGCTTCATGGTTGGGGAATGATCCATCAGGCTCAAAGTACATCTTGATGACATGCAGCGGGAGCTTATCCAGGATCAGCTCAAGCTCTCTGCCCCCCATGCCATTGCCAGCATCAATCACAACCTTTAGCGGCCTTATTTTTTTCGCATCAACAAATTTCATCAGATGTTTCTTATACTCTTCAGTGATATCTTTCCTTATTATTCTGCCTTTTCTCGTGGGCTTGCGAAAGCTATTCTCAGCTACCAGCTTTTCCATATCCTTGATCCCATCCTCTCCCGATATAGCGATCGCATCCTTCCTTGTGAACTTGAATCCGTTGTATTTGCCTGGATTATGGGATGCAGTCACCATTATTGATGCAGGAGCCTTAAGCCACCATGAAGCAAAATAATGCTTTGGCGTAGAGCTGAATCCCTGAACCTCTATCACATCTGCGCCCTGGTCTGTTATGCCTGCCAATAGCTCCTTCTTCAATGAGTCAGAGCTTACCCTCATGTCCTGGGAGACCACCACCTGTTTGGCCTTCATGAAGACCACGAAAGCCCTCCCTATCTTGTAGGCCAGATGCTCATCTATCTCATCCGGGTAAATCCCCCGTACATCGTATGCTTTGAAGATCGACATTACCTAGTTTTCCTCCTTGACATGGATACCCTTCCAGTTTTTTCTGGCATCTTCAAGCCTTTCAAAATTACCTGTGTCGAACCACTGGCCGGAGAATGGAAAGCCCCTAAGGTTGCCGTCCTCTGCCAGCTTCGGGAATATATCTGTCTCAAGCATGCACTTCCTGTTTTCCGGGATCATCTCTATGACCTCTGGCTCGAGGATGTAGAATCCAGAGTTGATAAGGTTTGAAGGAGAGTCCTTTTTTGGCTTCTCGACAAACTCAACTATCCTGCTGCCGTCCAGCCTGGCTACCCCATACAGCGAAGGATCGTTCACTGAAGTCAGGGCGATGGTTGCCAGTGCCTTCTTTCTCTTGTGCAGCCTGAACATCCTGGAGATATTTATTGATTTTAGCTCATCACCGTTTGACACTATAAAACTGTCCTTCAGCTTGTCCTCTGCCAGCTTGATAGGGCCGGCTGTTCCAAGAGGCTTGTTCGGGTTTTCCTGGACGTAGTCGATATTCATGCCGAACCTGCTTCCATCTGTGAAATAGTCCCTTATCTTGTCAGCCAGATAGCCCACAGATAGTATTATATCGCGAATACGGTATTTTTTCAGAAGGTCAAACATCCATTCGGTCAGCGTCTTTCCTCTGACCTCCACCAGCGCTTTTGGGGTTGTATATGTAAGGGGCCTTAACCTGGTTCCTTTTCCACCGGCCAATATAAGAGCTTTTGACGGTATGCTTATGCCCAAGGCATCCTCAAGGATCTTCTCTATCTCCTGGCTTCTGTTTTTTATCTCTCTGCCGTCTATCCTCCTGTCTAGCTGGTTTATGATATCCTTGCCCAGTGTGATGGTGATCCTTTCTTTCATCGTAAATCTTTCGGATATAGGATTTGTTTATAAGTCTTATATTTAAGCGTTTTGTTTTTTGTATGATAAGGTATGATAATGGAAAAATTTATATATCACTTATTTTCTAAGCTGTCCCGGGGGAAAACAAATGACAATTACCGGCCAAAAGAAAAAGCAGATAGCGGTTTTGACGGGGGGAGGAGATGCGCCTGGACTTAATGCTGTTATAAGGGGCATAGTGGTCAAAGCAAAGAAACTTGGATATGATGTGCTGGGCATTCTTAACGGCTGGAAAGGGCTGTTGGACTGTGAGCACTGCGGTGCCCTGGATCTTGATCAGATAAGCGATATACATATGCTTGGCGGAACCATCCTCCACACATCCAGAACAAACCCGTATAATGTCAAGAATGGTCCGAAAAAGGTCAAAGATAACCTGAAGAAACTAAGGTGTGACTACCTTATAGCTATTGGCGGAGAAGACACGCTGGGCGTGGCTGAAAAGCTGGCTGCTGAGGGTGTCAAGGCTGTCGGTGTCCCAAAGACCATCGACAATGATCTGAATGAGACTGATTACACCTTCGGCTTCAATACTGCCATCACTAGAGCAACAGAGGCGCTGGAGAACCTTCACACAACAGCTAAATCTCACCACAGGACAATTGTGGTTGAGATAATGGGCAGGCATGCCGGCTGGATGGCGCTGGAAGCAGGCATAGCAGGCGGCGCATCTATCATACTCCTGCCTGAGGAGCAGTTCGACATTGATGAGGTGTGCAGGATAATATTGAACAGAAGAAAAAAAGGAAAGCACTATTCTATCATCGCGGTTTCTGAAGGGGCGCTGCCAAAAACAGGACAGATGCAGCTTCAGACAGAAGAAAAGGATGCTTTTGGTCATGTGAGGCTAGGGGGCATTGCACAGCGACTGGCGAAGGAGATAGAGGATAGGACTGGAGTGGAATGCAGGCATGTCGTGCTAGGACACCTGCAGAGGGCAGGCTCGCCGACCGTATTTGACAGGGTGCTGGGCACAAGACTAGGAATTAAGGCTGCTGATATGATAGACAAAAAGGAATTTGGCAAGATGGCTGCTTTAAAGGGAACTGATATAGTGGCTGTCAATCTGAAAAGTGCAGTAGGCAGGCTAAAAACCGTACCGAAGCACAGATATGAGGAAGCAAGGCTATTTTTTGAAAAATGAAACCATTAGCAGGAAACATCGTCTATGATGCACTAAAGGATAAAGGGTGCATAATACTAGCATGCAATGCAAGGATAACAAAGGGTGTAGCAGCCGGCGTTTTCAAGGCAGCAAAGGATCTTGATTCAGCCCTGATATTTGAGCTGGCAAAGACAGAGTGCAACCATCAGGTTGGGTACACCGGCCTGACTCCAAAGACATATTCGGCCAACCTTCAAAGGGAAAACAAAAAGATAAAGCATGATATATGGGTTTTGCATGCGGACCATCTCGGCGTAAAGAAAGTGCCTGAAGACATCGCTTTCCTCAAGGACCTTATATCAGCCCAGATAGAGGCGGGATACACAAGCTTTGCGATAGATGCCTCACATCAGTTCAACTTCCAGGGCAAATCAATAGAAGAAGAGCTTAAGCCTAATATCGAAGCTACAATTGAACTGGGAAAGTTCATAAAAGAAAAAATGGGGGGAAAAGATTTCGGTCTCGAGGTTGAGGTCGGCGAGATAGGAAGAAAAGGCAGCGCAGGTATGGTGCTCACAAAGCCGGAAGAGGCAGTAGTGTTCATAACAAGGCTGAACCAAGCGGGAATCTATCCAAACCTGATAGCGATAGCCAACGGCTCAACGCATGGAAATATCTTTGATGATGCTGGAAACCCCATTGCACAGACCACCATAAACATAGACCAGACAAAAGAGGTTGCAAAGGCCTTAAGGGCTGCAGCATGCAACGTCCGGATAGCGCAGCATGGCATCACAGGAACACCGCTTGAGATTATAAGGGATAAGTTCCCTCACGGAGATATACTGAAAGGGAATGTCGCTACCTTGTTCCAGAATATTGTATTTGACAGCTTGAAGAAGTATCATGGTGACCTGTACAATGACATGTATGAATGGGTCCAGAAAAATAAGCCCATAGAGGGCAAGAAGCCAGAAGAGATCTTTGGAAAGAACGGCAAATATGCCCCTAAAGAATTTTTTGAGAGAATATATTCGATGTCAGAGGAATGCGAAAAAGAGATAGAGGAGCTAAGCTATAAAGCAGCTTCTGAACATATCAAGGCATTCAGGTCTGAGGGCACAGCTTCAATAGTGCGACAAAAACTAAAAAGGTGAGAAAATGGCAGACAGAATCAGGGTGGGGATTGTTGGATACGGGACTATCGGAAAGAGGGTAGCAGACGCTGTTTTATTGCAGGACGACATGGAGCTTACAGGTGTAACTGCCAGAAGCTTCAACTACCGGATGATATCTGCAGCTATAAAGAAGATTCCCATGTACAAATGGCCAGAAGCCCAGGATCTCAACGGACTTAAGATGAAGGGTGATTTTGAAGATATGCTGAAGGATGTGGATGTTGTGATAGACTGTTCCCCAAAAAAAGGCGGAGCTGAAAACAAGGAGAAATATTATGTTCCAAATAAGGTCAAAGCAATATTCCAGGGCGGTGAAAAAGACAAGGTTGCTGATATTAGCTTTACAGCCCAATGCAACTATGACCAGGCTGTAGGCAAGGACTATATCAGGGTGGTCAGCTGCAATACCACAGGACTCTGCAGGACCCTAAATGCAGTGAAGCAAAAATACGGCATAGACGCAGTACACGCCACCATGATAAGGAGGGGAGCTGACCCATGGGACATAAGGCATGGACCTATAAATTCTGTTGTGCCTGTTCTTGAGCTTCCCAGCCATCACGGGCCAGATGTGCAGACAGTCATGCCTGAGCTCAATATTTTTACAAGCGCCTTGTCTGTATCAAGCACGCTTATGCATGTGCATAGCGTCACCATAGACTGCAAGGAGAAGCCCGATGTCAATGAGGTGCTGAAGCTTTTTGACAATACCACAAGAATAAGGGTAGTGGCAAACGCTTCCATGGTTAGGTCTACAGCTGAGATCATGGAATTTGCCAAGGACCTGGGCCGGAACAGGAGCGATATGCCTGAGATAGTGGTCTGGAAAGAGGCTGTCGGCGTTACAGGCAGGAAGCTTCTTTATATGCAGGCAATACATCAGGAATCAGATGTTGTCTGTGAAAATATCGATGCGATCCGGGCAGCTATGGGCATGAAAGATGCAGAGGCTTCTATCAGGAAAACAAACGAGAGCCTGCAGATAGATATTGAGAAGAACTGCGCTGAGTAGCCCTAAAAACATGGGGAGAGAACGCATTGTACGGCGTGTACAATAAATTTGTCACTAATTGATGGTAATTTTTTCGAAAGATTTAAATAGTATAGCTAGTATACTATGATAAAATGTATAAACCTAGCTGCCATTATCGTTTAGGAGATTTTTATAGGGCTGTTTCCGCTGCAGTTAAGATAGGTGCTATGGGTGGGCTTGCTCTTTTAGTTTTAGGGTGCACCCCTGCAAAAAGAGATGAACCTTTGCATCGTGAGCAGAAGAATATATGTGAATCTGCTGATCCTCAGAGAGATCAAGAGCTGGAACTAGATGGATTTAGGTTCGACAGAATCGGTACGGGCTGGTATGATTAGCTTTCTATCCAATCAAAAAACCCAGATATGACATCCTTTTTCTCAAGGAATGTATCACCTAGTCTCATCCAGTTTGACATGCTATCCAGGGCTGTCTTCATATAATAAGTGCCCTTTGGATCAAGAAGCACTGGCGGATCTACATCTGATACGCTGCCTAAATAATAATCTCCCCCAATAGCGATTGCTGCAAATCTTCCATTGATTGTCTGATTTGTGCCGCTGGCTATTATTGTATAATTCGTTTTCTGGGATGGTGTATTTCGAACAGCTATCCTCACGGCATCGCTAACAGTTATGTTATCCAGGTCAGGTCCTGACCATTCTGAAGGTATATCTTCTTCAATTAAGAGAACATAGATATCCTCATTGGAGCTAATCTCTAAAATAATTTCAGCTGGGTCTTCCCTAAAGACTGATCCTGAATACCTTGAAACTGTAACAGCCATTTCCCTTTCGTTAGCCTCACTGCTGATTAATGCGGAAATATTTCTTGCTGTATCGCGTAAATCCAAAAACCCTCTCTGCCATAGCTCAGTCACAGACATATCCCTGGCGATATTATTTATATGAGTCAACGCAGAAAGATTTATGTCTGTAAAGACTAGATTTTCGCTTAAGTTCCCAATTGTAAAATTCAGTTCCAAATCAAAATCAATGCTACAGTTGCTGATATTTATCAACTCTATTGCAGCTTCTGTATCTATACTGAAGCTGTAGCTTTCCACCATCACTTTCATATTTGCATCATCTGTGATATAGGTCGTGTTTTGAGCAGCCGGGATAGAAAAGTTCTCTGCAGATAGAATATCAATATCGCATATCGTGTCAATATCGGTCAAATTTAGTACATATACCTCTGGGAGGTATATACCATATTCTGCTGATATCTTCAGCAAGTCAAATTCCTTAGATATATTCTTCAAAGGCTCTGACTGGTAATCTAAATTGTATGCTAAGCCTTCCAGTTCAAAACCGGTTGATTCTCTCACCAGATATACTGATGAAATACTGCTGACCGTATCTCTCCCTTGCCATTCAGGGAAAGAATAGCAGGGCCCAAATTCCATTGCCTTCTGATTGATGGGTGTTCTTTCCTTATCTACCTTTTGAGATTTTACCCCTACTATAACATCGTATTTGACTTTTTCTTTATGGATGACCTTGGAATCATGATCAACTGTCACTGACCAAAGAGCCATGGGATCCTCTAAATCAGGGACAATATATGGGTCATCATCGGGGCCGACTGGGCCGAGATCTAGGATAGCGGAAGAACGAACGCATCGATGGAGGTACTCTTCTCCCCCATCTTGTTTGATACACAGATCATTTCTGGCCCCCATATCATCAAGTTCGCTGCCCTCTTGCTTCCTGTATCCATATTCAGCAATATCTGTTTCGCCTTTGATCTCCTGTTGGTTCTTTTCATCCAGTGCCTCTATAAGAGTATCGACAATATTTCCGGCATCCATAAACAACCTTATTAAGAATGCTGATCGGCCTGTTTCTTCTGAAGCCTTTTTCACAGCATCATGTACCGGATCGATATTAGTGATGTATTCATGATGAATGCTTGATTTCCATAGTATCTCTTTCCGTATACCTCTCTTGATTATCTCACCATTATCCTTACTCCTTATCTTTTTTAGAAATCCGGCAAAAAATGGTTGTTCCAGGAAGATAATTTCTTGGGCCTCTATCACTCCGTCCCTATAGATATCTAAGACAATCTTGTCGGTTATCCAGGCTCCAAGATCCTGTCGCCATATCGGATGCGACCAGACACCTTTAGGCATTTCTTTCCAGGATAGGCCCCCTTCCTCATAGGTGACAATGCTTTGCTCTCTTTCATAGGGATATCTTTCCTCAGCACGATCAAATACAATCTCAAGAAATCCTTCGTTAGACAACGGTAAAGAATCAAAGACAACTATATCCTTGCCCCCAAATCCTTTGGCTTCTATCCTCTCCATATATCCATCCCAGTTCTGGAAAACTCCTAGGATATCCTTTATCTCTTCATATGTGCGGGTTCTCGCCCTATCCAATGCCGTGAGCTCACTATCCCCGAACTTATAGGCATTTCCTTGCACTACGGCGTTGATTCGCAAAACACTGTCTTCAATGTCATCTGAATAGAATTTGGGCATTGTCCTGAACTGAAAATCAACTATAACATTCGGTTTCCCCTCAAATAGCCTGAAAAGAGCTTTACTGCCAACCATACCTGCGATGCCATCAACATCAACTTCTGTAGTCACATCACCGTACATCACAGCAGTATCCGGGCATAGAAGCAGATCCCTATCAATTAGATGCTTCTTGATGTCAATTTGATCTTCATCTGCACATATGTAATCATTGAGTTTTCCGGTATCAGATATAGATACCTTGCCTTTCAAGAGAACCGGCAGCTCTTCCTCGATGCTGTAATCAAAGTCAAGCAAAAAACCTGAATCGTCTCCATCGTATACCTTATTGACATCTCTTGGTATTAGCTGTTCATCCGAAGTGACTATTTTCTCTTCTAGGACAGTGAATTCATATTTCAGTTCGGACTGGGATGTTTCTTCCCGGGGGTTATCTTCAGGCGGTTTGTGGATATCTGTTGGGCACCCCTCGATGAAACCAAGTCCCTGATCATAATGCTGGTAATATCTATCATCAGTATACTTTTCTTCCTCTTTTAGAATGGGAATAAGTTTAGAATTTTTGCCTTGTCTAAGAAAAAATTGCTTATATTTCTCGTCATAAAAGTATGATGATGGTCCATAGTCATATCTACCTAAAGTACCATCCTCATCAATGATTCTTTCCCAAGCTCTGGTATCTGCAGGCAGGCATTTTGAATCTGAAGCAAAAGGCATTGAGTTGGGTATGCATTCTCCCTCGTATGGAGTATCCTCTTTCTTTACGCATATCCCGCATTTTTCCCATTCCACCTCATCTGGTCGGTTCCATATTGTATCATTGTATTCATGTAGATGCTGACACATTTCCCTGTCAACAATCGTCCTATCATGCCCATATGAGTTTTTTCCGGCGCAGTTTGGTTTGGCTACGATAGAATATCTCAGGTACGATAGTCTCATCTCCTGACAGCAGACTTTTTCGTTTGCAGCTATACAAAAATTCCTATCAACCTTATACTGAAACATCCCATCACATCCATCAGGTCTTGTAGCTTTGAACCTATAAAAATCTGGATCATTTACCTTGAGTGTATCTAGGCAGCAGATCATAGCTTCAGCATTGCATTCCTCGCCTTCGTTGTCGGGATTGTTGCAGAATTCACATGTATCCTCAATACAGGGGCTGTCCTCATCAAAACATTGCTCGTTCCACCAGTATCCCGGCCAGTGCTTTTTGCCCCAGGAATATTCATCGGTGTATTCAAAACAGGATTCTTTGCACGCTTGCTCCTCATCAGGAGGATCCTCAACCATCAGATGCTGCTTACAATCCCAGATTCCGCTTGGATAGCACCTCTGTTGTTCATTATACCAAATCCCATAAACAGTAATCCCATCTTCTTCTGCACAGCTGTCAACGCATTCTTCAGCATTTTCCTCTGTCCAGAAATCATCCATAACGACATTAGTCTTGCAGGATTGTCGCCATAAACGCATTTCAGAAAAAGCAGAAGATATACAGGGGAATAGTATGAATGCCAATATAATTATCGCAATGTTCTTATGTCGCATTGATATAGTCCCTGATCAGTATACTATTTAAACATTATGCCCTTAGGTCATATGGGGCGACTTTTTTGATTTTTACCCTGACAATGTCTCCTAGTCTGATATTTCCCTTCACAACAACAGGCTTGTATGCGAAATTCCTCCCTATCCATGAGTCGTCTTTTCCTTTTTCGTCTATCAGCACATCACCCTCCCAGTCGATCCATCTTTCATTGTTCATCCTTGAGATATTGGTGAAGATGTCTGTCAGAAGCCTTGACCTTTCTTTGATGATGCCTCCATCCAGCTGTCCATCCATCTTTGCAGCAGGTGTGCCGGGCCTTGGCTGGAATCTTGATATGTTAAGGACATCCGGCCTTATGGCCTTAATGAGATCCAGCGAATCCCTGAACTGCTGGTCTGTCTCTGTGGGAAATCCGACTATCAAATCTGTGCTTATAGTGATATCAGGAATGCTATTGGTGAACTTGCTGATTATTTTTTTGAAATCAGATGACGTGTAGTTCCTTTTCATGAGCCTGAGGATATCATCATTTCCTGACTGGATCGGGACATGCAGGAATTTGAATATCTTGCTGTTCTTGTAAACCTTTATCATATCTTCCAGGACATCCAGGAGGTGGCCTGGATTCATCATGCCTATCCTTATCGAAAAATCAGTTTCTATGCTGGCAAGGTCAGCTACAAGCTCCGGAAGCTTGGTCTTAGCCTCCCTATCTATCATGTATGCTGCATTGTCCTGGGATGTTATCCACAGCTCCCTGCAACCGTCATTGAGGCATTTCAGCGCTTCTTTCCTGATATCTTCCAGCGGATAGCTGAAAAGCCTGCCTTTAACATATTTTACCGAACAATAGCTGCAGTAGCCAGCACAGCCGTTTAAGATAGGGACAATCCCTACAACCGGATTCTTGCGTAGCTTCGGCAGGTTTATCTTTTTGTACTCATCTTTTCCAAGCGCCTCCACCACATTGTCGTTGATATTCTCCTCCACAACCTCAACAACAGATAGGATGTTGTGGGTATTTATGAAGCTGATGTCATCCTTTATCTTCCTGGTCTCGCCAAGTATCACTTTTGTAATACATCCAGCCACTATCATCTTTTTTTCTGGAAAGCTTTCTTTGAGCTTTCTTATCTCCCTCAGAGGTTTTTCTTCGCCTTTTACGGTGCAGACATTTATGATGATAAGGTCTGCATCCCGTGCATCTGACACGATCTTAAAATGAGCTTCCCTGAGCAGCCCTTTCATTATCTCTGATTCGCTCTGGTTTGTACTGCATCCGTGGGTCTGGAAATATATCTTAACCATATAGAAAAAGTAATGCCAAGTTGTTTAAAAGGCTATCTTTTATATCTTGGCGCCTGTCTGGAGAGCATCCAGTCTGTCAGCACCCTTGTCTCATATTCATTGTCTGTGTGGATCGCTTCATGGACATCTACCATCCTGGCTTTGTCCCCTGTAAGGTCTGCTCTTCTTCCCATAAAATTTTCCCCCAGATATGTAAACCCAAGGACCCCTCCCATCAGGGATTCAGGGAAAATATGGAGGGTCTTGTCCAGCTGGTTTGTGAAGTCCTGCATGGCATGCTCTCTTTCTGCAGGATAGTCACGCAGATCATAGCTGAGTTTAAGCTGTTCCTCCTCTGCTGTCTGTCTGTAGAGCATGGCGATATGGTATTTTGCCTTATCTGGAACAGGCTTTTGCCTTCTTATCTGGAACCGGTACCGGTCATCCTCATCCTCAATATCCAGTTCCAGGATTCTCTCATTCTCATTCTCCTGGTATTTTATGGCGATCTCGTATCTTTCCTTGCTCCTGTTTTCTGATTTTCTTTTCACTTCAACACTGTCTTTCGCAGAGCTCTGCCTTAGTTGCAGAAGCGTCTGCTCTAAGAATTCATTAGCGGCTGCCTCTCTTGTTTTTGCTCCTGTTACTTTTTTTTCTAATCCGCCAGGTTTTGCCTGCTCTTCAGGGTCAATATAACTAATAATGTCCTTTAGAAAGACCAGTTCTTCGATAATCCTTCTGAGCTTTTCAGTCAGCATAATATAACATCCCCTAAGAAAAATATAAGGTGCCTATCTAATCCAGTACAAATCCGCATTTTTTGCAGTATATCTCGTCATCCTTCTTGACAAGATCCGTGCTGCCGCACTCCGGGCATTTTTGAGCTCCCTCTGCGGCTACATCCTGCATCGATTTCTGTCCTGCCATTATTGTTCCACTCTTTTTGCGACCTCATGTCCGCATTCGCTGCACCTGATTATATCATATTCAGTATTAGCGACAACTTTTTTCTCAATGAAACCAAAATTTCCTTTTTTGCAAAGGTTACATTTGCCGTAACTGGGCGTCATGCAACCACCCCTATGTATTATTAGCAATGTCCTATTCTATTTATAAATGTTTTGTTATTTGGGCAAGATTTAAAATAGTGACAACATAACCTAGTCTATGATGCAAAGACCAGTGCTTATAATCGACCACCCAGTGGACGGCGGGCCGAGCTTTTTTCTGCCTGACATAAGGAGATATGTCAACCAATGGCCTTACACGCCGATTGTCAGGGATTACACTGAATTGTCAGATGTTGATCCCAGGGAATTTGCAGCTGTTGTCTCTGCTTCTGGATTTTGCAGGATCAGAGGAGAAGAGGCACAATCAAGGCTTGCGAGGGAAAACGAAATTACAGATATCTGCGAAGAAGAAGGGATACCACTGCTGTGCATCACGCATGGGGCGCAGATACGGGCAGTCCATATTTATGGAGATGATGCGCTTGAAAGGGCAGCAGAGGAAAGAAAAGGGGAATACAATGACTATGCAGCCACAGAAGCAGCTGGAGAAGATGTGCTTTTCTGCTACTGCGGCATCAAGCCTGTAAAATCAGGGGACCTTCATGTTTATCCTGATTATCCGTATATGAGGCTGCTAAGGGCAAGGGAACACCATGCTTATGACATTGACCTCGATAAGCTAGACAAAGGCAGGCAAGCACATTATATCTCTCTGCTCCTGGACTCAAACAGAAAGACCATAGTGGCCAGGCACATGGATTCTAATGTTGCCAGCTATCTTATGCAGATGCATCCAGAAGCAGATGCCGGATTACACCCCCAATATGATTTTAAGGGAAGGCTAAATTCTGCCAGACTTCTATTCAGCTTCTTCACAAACATTGTCCAGTAGAAATCTTTAAATAAAATCAACTTAAGAGTAGTTAATATGGGTGAGGCTGAAAAAACAAAGGTCCTGATTGTCGATCATGGAAGCAAGTACACTGCCAAGCTTAAGCAGATGTATGAGGAACACGAGGCACATGTCAGGGAAAATGAACCAGACCTGCCAGGTGTCTCTTATGAGATAACAGTAGTTACAGACAAGGAGATACTCAAAAGAAAAGAACAAGATGAGAAAGCGGGCAAGGGCGGAGAATGGGTTAAGGAATATCACATAATCCATCCCTCTGGCAGCATGAATAAGAGCAACATCAATGATGAGGCAACCAATTATCTTGCAGACAATGCTCACCAGGATGCCCATGTAATCGGCTCGTGCTACAGCGCCCAGGTACTTGCCACAAGATACGGCGCCCAGGTTCACAGGCTTAAGGAATACCAGAAGGGGAAACAGGAGATAGAATACAAGGGCAGGCAGGTGCATATCCATAAGGACCACAGGTGGGGAATACCGGTTACATCTGAATCTGAATCTAGGCTTGAGGCCATCGCTACCAGCGAACAGACCCTGGAAAACGGAAAGAAGACACCTATATATGAAGTATTCAGGTCAAGACAAAACCCCAGGCACATCGGGGTGCAGGGCCATGGGGAGCAGGGTGTGGGCAGAAAGCAGGTTATGTATGACCTGCTTACAGATGTGCACAAACAGAGATATCAACAGCCTAGATTAGCTGCCTAACAAAATCAAGAGCATCATGCATCAGTTTCTTGGATTTTTCCTGGCTTTTAGAATCAGCTATTATCCGAAGAATCCCAGCTTCTGTTTTGGAGGCCCTAAACCATACAAATCCATCATCGATCATGACCTTAAGGCCGCCTGCTATGTCTCCTGTCTCCTGTATCTTATGCCTGGAGTAATGCTTCTTTATCTTTCTCTTTATCAGGTCATGCTTCTTGGGATCAATGCTTATCTTTCTTTGTATGGTGAAATATAGCGGCAGCTCTTCGACCAGCTTTTTTATCTTCTTGCCTGTCTTAGCGACTATCTTCAGTATGAACAGAAGGCTCAGGATGCCGTCCCTGCATCTTGATGGGGGGTAGATTGCTCCAGCACAGCTGCCCTCTCCCCCAATGGGGCTCTTCAGCTTGTAAATCTCGTCAACCACATTTATCTCACCTACCTCAACCTCCTTTACCTTTGCACCCCGCTTCTCAGCGACCGACTTAACAACATTAGAGGTGGCATCGTTCGTGACTACTATCATGTTCTTTGGCTTTTCAGACAGAACGTCATCAACCAGAAGGGCAAGTATGTAATTTCCAGAGACGTTGGTACCGTCTTCTAGGATGATCGCCATCCTGTCACCATCAAGGTCAAATCCAGCTGCAAAATCCGCCTTTTCTTCCAGGATAGTTTCCTTAAGATAGGACAAGGAGCCGTCATTAGGGTCTATCACCCTCTTAAACTCACCCGGCTGTGTATTTACTCCTATAACCTCTACACCCAGGCTCTTCAGCAGCTCCTCAGCCATCGCAGCCGGCCCACCGACAGGATCCAGGACTATCTTCAGGCCAGATTCCCCAATAGTATCCAAATTCTGCTTGCCGACTATCCCAGTAATAAACCTGAAGTATGCCTGTCTTATGTCAATGTTGCTTATCTTCTTTATCCTGGGCCCCTTTTTTTTGTAAAGCCAATTATTCAAGAAATCCTCTTCTCCTAGCTTGGCTATATTATGGTATCTGGTTATAATCTGCTCTGCGCCATCTTCTCTCAGGACAGCACCATCCCTATCAAGAAATTTTAGGCCGTTGTATTCTGGCTCATTGTGGGAGGCAGTTATCATAATCCCTCCGTCAGCCTTCAGATGCCGGACAGCGAACTGAAGCGCAGGAATCGTGATGATGCCTACATCTATAATGTTGAACAAAGAATCAAATGCAGCTTCCTTGAGCGTGGATGATGATTCCCTGGTGTCACAGCCCACAACTACCAGTGGTTCACGCTTCAGGTTTTCCTCCAGAAACTGATGAAAAACGTACACATATCTCCTTACTATATCCCCATCTATGTCCATGGGGTATAGCCCTCTTATCCCTGAGAAGCTCTCGACCAGCGCCATAGTGTAAACTTATCCCAGCCTATTTATAAATATTTGTAATAAGCTTTAAAAATAAAAGCCAATTTCCTATTGATCATGCAGCGAGCTGATTGTTTTCCGGGCTGATTTCTCTAGTTTAAACTCTTTTTATAAAAAAATTTATATATACAGGACAGAAGGTGCTTTATGATGTATAAGATAGGGTTTATCGGAGCTGGAAATATGGCCTATGCTTTGGCCAAGGCTGTTATTCAGGCGAAGCTGGCTAGCTCTGTAATCGCATCAGATATCAACGACAGAAGGCTCAAGGTCTTCAAGAAAGAGCTGGGTGTTCAGATTGCTGCAGATAACAAGGAAGTGGTGGCAAAATCAGATATTATAATCATCGCTGTGAAGCCCCAGCATATAGACTCAGTTCTGGAAGAGATAACTGTGAAGGACCAGCTGATCATATCCATAGCTGCAGGCATCAGGATCCAGAAGCTTGAATCAAAGCTCAAGGCCAAGGTGGTTAGGGTGATGCCCAACACACCCTGTCTGGTCGGGGAGATGGCAGCTGGTTTCGCAGTAGGGAAAAAAGTCGGAAAAAAGGATATAAGGATTGTTGAAGACCTACTGAATTCAGCGGGAAGAGCTTTCCTGCTGGATGAAGAGCTGTTAGATGCGGTGACCGGGCTTAGCGGCTCTGGGCCTGCCTTTGTAGCCAGGCTTATCGAGGCAATGGTAGAAGGCGGCATGCAATCAGGATTGAGCAAGGATGTGGCATCCGAGCTGGCAATCCAGACTTTCAAGGGCACAGCTGCGCTGCTGCAGAAGACAGGAATGGAGCCTGAAGAGCTGGTTACGATGGTGAGCAGCCCTAACGGCACAACCGTGGCCGGCAGAGAGATTATCGAGGGCTCAGATGTTAAGGAAATCCTCATCAAGGCGATCAAAAGAGCAACCGAAAGAAGCAAGGAGCTGGGAAGATGATTGTAGACAAATGCGAAAATGCAAAAGAAGCGTCGCTCAGATTAGCTATAGCTGCAAAGGATACAAAAAATTTTACCCTTTTTGAGCTTGCCCAGGACCTTATAGCGCATAAGAAAGAGATATTAGACGCCAACAGAAAAGATATTGAGAAAAGCAGAGGCAGTATCCCAGACCCACTGCTCAAAAGGC
Source organism: uncultured Methanosarcinales archaeon (assembly GCA_964510025.1). Taxonomy (GTDB): domain Archaea; phylum Nanobdellota; class Nanobdellia; order Woesearchaeales; family DATDXC01; genus CAZDZV01. Next base: position 112,413 of record CAZDZV010000004.1, on the reverse strand, counting down.
TTAAGGTGGATGAAGCTAAGATAAGGGACATGGCAAAGATGGTGAGATCAGTGGCAAAGCTGGAAGATCCTGTTGGTAGGACATTAGCCAAGACAATACTTGATAAGGGGCTTACCCTGGAGAAGATTTCTGTCCCGATAGGGGTAATTGCCTGTATATTTGAATCTAGGCCCGAGGTTGTTGTACAGATCTCTGCCTTAGCTATCAAATCCGGAAACGCTGTGCTGCTTAAGGGCGGCAAAGAGGCGATAAATACAAACAAGGCGCTTGTTAAGATTATCAGAAGATCAATAAAAGACAACGGAATTCCAGAGAATGCGATCCAGCTTCTGGAGACCAGACAGGATGTAAGGATGATACTGAGGATGGATGAATTTATAGACCTTATAATACCCAGAGGCTCCAACAAGTTTGTCAAATATATCCAGAACAATACGAAGATCGCAGTGCTGGGCCATTCAGAAGGGATATGCCATGTGTATGTTGACAAGGGAGCAGATATAGCCAAGGCAGCCAGGATCAGCTACGATGCCAAATGCCAATATCCGGCTGTATGCAACGCCATGGAAACACTGCTGGTCCATAAATCTGCTGCATCCGCCTTCCTGCCAAAGATCGCTAAGATGTACCGGGAAGCAGGTGTCGAAATAAGAGGGGATGCTGCTACAAGGAAGTTTATAGATGCTAAAAAAGCAACCGAGAAGGACTGGAAAACTGAGTATACAGACCTCATAGTCTCGGTAAAGGTGGTGAGCGGCGTACAGGAGGCAATCGAGCATATCAACAGGCACGGCTCAGGCCACACCGATGCAATCGTCACAGAAGATAAGAAGACTGCAAAGGCTTTTCTTCAGGCAGTTGACTCGTCGTCTGTACTGTGGAACGCATCAACACGTTTCAGCGACGGTTTCAGGTATGGTCTAGGCGCAGAGGTAGGCATATCCACCAACAAGGTCCACGCAAGAGGCCCGGTCGGTCTGGAAGGCCTTGTCATATACAAATATGTGCTGGTAGGAGACGGCCATATCGTATCTGAATACGCGGGCAAGAGGAAGTTTATGCATAAGAGGATAAAATGAGGATCGTGATAAAGATAGGCACAAACCTTCTTACAAAAGAAGGATTATGCGGATTGCGTGATGAATTTATCAGGGATATTGCCAGGCAGATATCCTCGTTAAGGGGGCATGAGCTGATCATCGTCACATCAGGCGCTATAGGCGCGGGCTGCACAGAGCTTGGCTTGAAGAAATCAAGGCAGATAGAGGTCAGGCAGGCACTGGCCTCTGTAGGGCAGAGCACAGTGATGAGGGCCTACCATGATGCCTTTTCCCGCTATAGCATAAAGGTGGCCCAAATACTGCTGACGTATGAAGATTTTTCAAACAGGAACAGGTATCTTAACCTCAGGAAAGCAATAAACAAGCTTCTTGAGCTCCATGTCGTGCCGATCATAAATGAGAACGACCCAATAAGTGTCGACGAGATAGGTGCAACCTTTGGAGATAATGATAAACTGTCGGCACTGGTCGCAGGAAAGGTAAATGCAGACATGCTCATAATGCTCAGCGACATAGACGGATTGTACGACAAAAATCCCAAAACAAGCAAAGATGCAAAGCTTGTGAAGAATGTCACCAAGATCACAAGGGAAATCGAGATGATGGCAGGGAAATCCGGGAGTGTTTTCGCAATAGGCGGCATGGTATCCAAGATAAGAGCAGCCAAGATGGCGATGGAATCAGGATGTAATGTGGTGGTATGCAACGGCAGAAAAAAAAGCATACTTAAGAAGGCTTTGGCAGGAGAAGAGGGAACGTTGTTCATTGCCTCCGGCAGGCTCAAAAACAAGGAAAGATGGATAAAGTTTTCAAAGTCAGAAGGCCGGATACTGATCGATAAGGGTGCAGAGAAGGCTGTCAAAAACAAGCGCAGCCTGCTGTCTATAGGCATAAGAACCGCAGAAGGGCATTTTGAGAAAAATTCAATAGTAGACATCAACAGCATAGCAAAAGGTATAACAGACTACTCTTCAGAGCAGGTAATACGGCTAGCCGGGAAGAAAGGCACGGTTGTTGTCAAGAGCGAGAACATTGTCTTAGAGTAAAGCTTATTAAACATTGGCGATAGATGATGGGCATGGGAGAAAAAAAGGATACATTGGGTATAGGTGTCAGGAAATCCGAGGATATGCCTGAATGGTTCGAGCAGGTTGTCCTGAAAGCAGAGCTGGCTGAGTTTTCTGCTGTGAAGGGATGCATGGTAATAAGGCCCAACGGATTTGCTATATGGCAGATGATACAGGACCGTTTTAACGATGTCCTGAAAAAATATAACGTAAGAAACTGCTATTTTCCCCTATTTATACCTGAAAGATTTTTCGAAAAGGAGAAAGAGCATGCTGTGGGCTTCAATCCAGAAGTGGCATGGGTAACGCATGCGGGCCACAGGAAATTAGAGGAAAAGCTGGCCATCAGACCCACGTCTGAGACCATCATGTGCGACTCATTCAAAAGATGGATCAGGAGCTACAGGGACCTGCCCCTGAAGATTAACCAATGGTGCTCTGTTGTAAGGTGGGAAACCAAAGCTACCAAGCTGTTTTTGCGATCAAGGGAGTTCCTATGGCAGGAAGGCCACTGCCTGTACGAGAAAAAAGAAGAGAATGAAAAAGAGGTCCTGGATTATCTTCATGAATACAGAAGGATATGCGAGGATATGCTCGCTGTTCCGGTACTTACAGGAAGAAAAACAAGCAAGGAGAAGTTTGCAGGTGCAGAGAATACATATACCATAGAGGCATTTATGCCTGACGGTAAATTCCTTCAGATGGGCACCACCCATGACCTGGGGCAGGGGTTCGTGAAAAGCTTCGGCATCAGCTATATAGGAAGGGATAAGAAGGAGCATTATCCATACCATAATTCTTGGGGCATCTCAACAAGGATGATCGGCGGACTGGTGATGACACACAGCGATGACAAGGGATTAGTGCTGCCGCCGGCTATTGCTGAGGTGCAAATTGTCATAGTGCCCATATTTAAGGCTGAAAACAAAGACAAAATAGTCAAGAAAGCAGATGATATCAGAAAGATGCTGAAGTCTGCTGTAGTGGATGCCAGAGATGAATACAATCCTGGATGGAAGTTCAATGAATGGGAACTAAAAGGGATACCTTTGCGGATTGAGATAGGACCGAAGGATATAGAAAAGAATCAGGTTATCCTGGTAAGGAGGGATAATGGAAAAAAACAGCCGGTAAAGATAGATGGTCTGCAGAAAAAAGCAAAGGCAGTCCTAGAAGATATCCAGAAAGCATTGTTTGAAAAAGCAAAAAGATACCTAGATTCAAGCATAGAGAAAACAGAAGACTGGAGAGAATTCGTGGAAATCATCAAGAAAAGAAAGGTTGCGTTAGTCCCATTTTGCGGGGATGAGGCCTGCGAGGACCTGATAAGGGACAGGACAGGCGGGGCTGGCTCCAGGTGCATACCTTTCAAGCAGGATAGACTGCCTGATAGATGCATCCTATGCGACAATAAACCCAGATTCTGGACATATTTTGGTAAGAGCTATTAGTAACTACTTATTGATAGTAATAAAATAGAAAGGCTTAAATATGAGATGATTTTCTCTTTTCGTAAAATGCGTGAAAATGCTTATACAGCCCTTTACAATGAACTGACTGGAAGAAGCGAAGTGCTATCCCCAGAATCTGTTTGCGAAGCAATAGGGTTCGCTGCCCAACGTGCACCTGGTCTGAGAAGGGCGCATGTGTATTCCTTGGTCATGAGGGATCTTACCTTAGACAGCATAGAGGTTGTGAGGGCAAACTGGGGAGACTGCTTTCCAGGTGACCTGGAGCATGGTGTTTCACCAAGACAAAAGCTGAGCAGGAGGCAGGCCAGGGGCATGATGTATGTAGCGTTAGCAGAGGCATTTCATGGTCACAATTGTCCAGATGACGAGGTATGCGCACTTTACAGGAGAGCTGCTATCTGTACAGGCAGGGAACAGGCAGATGATATAGGAATGGAACTGTCACATGCTGTAGATAGCGCCAGGCAAAAAGGTTTTTGTTCAGAAGAATTGCTGGCAACTTTTGCCAAGAGGCTTGACCTGGCTGACATAAAGACCTTTGACAATGTTTTGGATTATGCTATGTCGGCCGGCCGGAAAACATATGATGAAGCTGTAGATGCGATGGTCAGCTATGCCAACAAAGGTCTTGAGAGCAGCCCGGAATCCAGGATAGAAAACCTTATAAGGTTCTATCATGCCTCTGTAAGGCGTGATATGAGTCAGACAGCCACCAGGCTTCGTGGGGCAATAGAAGGACAGATAAATGCACTAAAAGATGACCGGCACAGCAGCCAGCTTAGAGAATTTTTAGACAACGGTTCACAGGATAGCTCTTTTTTCTTCAGATAGCCGATGCCAATAACCCAGATACATCAATCTTTGCAGCCTTATTTGGGATGGTGTTCGTGGTGATGACTTCTGCCCCTGCTTTTTTTAGCTTCTGAAGGGCGTTCTCAACCAGAATGCCATGCACAGCAAAGCATGTTACCTTTTTTGCCCCTAACCTTTTCATAGCTTTTATAGCTTCCAAAAGGGTATGGCCTGTAGAGATCATATCATCTATAAAAACAAGATTTTTATTCTTTATGCTTATCCTCTTGTTCAGAGTTACCTCTACTTTTCTTGCAGAATGCCTTTCTTTCTCCATTATCGCAAAATCGCATCCGATATTTTCGGCAACCTTCTGGGCCCACTTATAGCTTTCCCAGTCCGGGCCGATAATAAGGGGATCCTTTATCTTCTTTTTGATATAATCTTCGATCAGTGGGTTTGCAGTCAGTCTCTTTGATTTTATGCGGAAGATATGCTCCAGGGTCTTTTCCCTATGCAGATGGGGATCGATTATCATTATTTTGTCGAAGTCTTCATCGATATTCTTGGCGATTGTCCTTAGGGAGATGCATTCCCCATGATTGAATCGCTTATCCTGGCGCAGATAGGGAAAATAAGGGGCTGCCAGGATCACCTCCTTTGCACCCAGGTCGCGGGCAGTCTCTGCCGCAAAAAGGACCTCGACTATGCAGTCATTCACGTTTCCGTAGAAGGACTGCACCAGGAAGACATAGCGGTTCTTCACAGGGCATCTAAACCTTAGTTTTATCTCAGAATCGGGGAACCTTGTAAATTCCAGCTCATGATAGCTCTTATGCAGCTTCCTTGCTACTTTTTTTGCAAGATGGGTTCCATGAGAGCAGCCTACAATCAACATAAGACAGTCCTGAGAATCTCTATATTTAAAGCTTTTGAAACAGTAAGGTATTTATATCAGAACCAGTTTTGTATTTTCATGGAAAATCTTATCAGGTTCAGATATTCCTTTAGATCCATCAGTATGCTTGCTTTTTTAGCTATACTGCCTAATTTTTTCGGGATGATCAATCTTCCCACTGTATGGGGATTTAAGATCCATATATTCCAATACCTGGTATTCTTGGCAGCTTTCATGTACGGTCCTCTAGGCGGCCTGGTTTCAGGAGGCGTTGGCTCCTTATTTACGGCCATCTCCATGGGAAACCCCTATATCATTGTTGGAAATATTATACTTGGGTTTTGTGCCGGACTGTTCTTCAGGATGAGATGGCATGCTATGCTTTGCATCTTGGCTGCTTATCTCATACAGATGCCATGGCTTTACTATTCAGACATATATCTGGCAGGAATGCCTGTAAAGGTGGTGCATGGCGTCATAATAGCCCTATTCTTCTCAGATATACTATGGGGATGGCTTGCCTGGCTTACATACAAGAAGACAGGAACTATACGATGATAAGTTTTGAGGAGCTTTTTTCCAGGCTAAAAGAGATAAGGTTCGGGGAATTTGATATGATAGTGGCGATAGGCTCTGGTGGGGTAATACTTGGGGGCATGATCCAATCTATCCTAAAGATACCCATGGATATCCTATGGCTTGAATACAGGGATGAGAAAAACAAGATAAAACACAGAGGGCCAAAGCTGGCTATGAAGTTCCGAGGTATAAGCAACATGAAGATTCTTGTTGTTGATGATGTTTCACGGACAGGAGCTACCCTGAAGAAAGCAAGGGAGATCCTTAAGGGAAATGAGGTAAAAACATTTGTCTTCAACGGAAAAGCAGACTATAGCATGATGGACTCTGACGAATGCGTAATGCTGCCATGGAAGCAAGCGAAAAGTTTTTATAATTGATATGTTTAGTGATTATATCTGATAAAGGAAAGCATGGTGGAAATCCAACGCTGACCCGCAACCGTAAAGCCGGAACACTTATCAGAAACAAAGGATCGTGGAGCAGTCCGATGGTTTCGGATTTCTCTGAGGATATTATGAACCAGAAATTAGTCCTAAAGAAGAAAAAGTCAGATTCAAAGCAGAGGCTGGCGCAGCTGTCGCTGCAGAAGCAGCTGCAGGTACTTAAGCTTAGAGAATGGCTTGTGCTGGTCGGATTCACGCTGGGAGCTGCTGCACTAAGGGTGCCGATGCAGGCTGTACCGAGCGCAGAGCCAATAACCTTCTTTGCGATCCTTGCGGGATGGCTTTTTGGGAAAAGAAAGGGATTTATCACAGGCGCCGGAGCCCTTTATGCCTCTAATTTTCTTGTTTTTGGGGGACAAGGAGTATGGAGCCTATTCCAGGCAATAGGCTTTGGGATAGCTGGCTGGCTTGGAGGTTTTCTGGGGAAGAAAGCAAGAATATGGCATTTGCTGCTTATCTCGGCACTTGCAACCTTTATCTTTGAGGTTGTTGTGAATATCGGCTCAGTTTTCATGTTTCCTTTTGGATTCTTCACCCTGTTTTTGACAGCGCTTCCTTTTGGGGCGGTGCATCTGGGCAGCAACCTTGTTTTTTCACTACTCATTCCAAAAACAAAAGTATTTATTGAGGAAAAGGGTGAATTCAACCAACGAGAGGTGTGCAAGGAATTGCTTGATAGATTTAAACTGATAGGGGGGTCTAAATGAAAAGTATAGTCTTTTTGATTGGTTTATTGTGTATAGCGGCGGTTAGCGCTGCTGAAGTATGCATAGTCGTTCAGATGGAGGACGATAAGGCAGAAGGTGACTGCTTAAATGTTGCGGAAGGGACAAGCGGATTTGAGCTTCTGGAGCAGTCAGATCTTGATTTCACATGGAGCGATGAAGGTGCTTTTGGCAGGGCGTTATGCAAGATTGAGGGAAAAGGAGACAATGTAATAGGAACATCGTGTGCCTGGGGATCAAATTACTGGGGATTCTATATCATCAACGACGGGGAGTGGGCGTATATGCCTGTGGGATTCAGCGGCGGCAACTGCTGGAATAAAGACCTTGAGTCATTCTCAGGGCATTATTGCGCTGAAGATGATGATGTAATAGGCTTCAGATACGGGGAATTCGGGACATTACCTGATATGCTAAGGGTGGAAGAGGTTAAGATATACGTTGATGGAGATAAAAGCAGCGCAGACGAGGATGGCGGAAAGATAAAGGATGTTGAGCCTGAATCTGAGATCGAGATCAAGGTAGAGGTGGAGAACCTATATCCAGATGATGTCGATATAGAGATAGAGGATGTCTCAGCTGAGATAATAATCGAAGGCATAGACGATGGAGATGATATTGAGGAAGAGTCAGACGAGTCAGGCATAGACGCTGATGACAAGGAAGAGCTGGTGATAACTTTTGACATTCCGCTTGAGGTTGAGGAGGATGACTACAGCGCAAAGCTGATAATAACTGCAGAGGATGAGAAGGGTGTTGAGTATGAAAAGATCATAGAATATGAGCTTGAGGTGGAGAAGGACAGGCATGATATAATGTTTGAAAAGATAGAACTGTATCCTGAGACAGTTGCCTGCAGGGGAGGGTCCACCTTGGATGTTACGTTGATAAACCTTGGCACTGAAAATGAAGATGTTGAGCTGACCATATCCAATCCGGACCTGGGCATCGATATCAGGGACAATTTTGAACTGGATGAGGATCCTTTTGATGATGACAGCAAATATAGGAGGAAGTTTAACCTCATAGTGGATGCATCTGAAGGATTATACCCTATCTTGGCAACAGCAGACTATGGGGACGGAGAAGAAAGCGCATCTGTAAACCTGAACATCGCAGCTTGTGTGTCTGAGCAGGAAGAAGAGGCAGAAGATGAAGAAGATGAAGAAGAAGAGCTGATACCCATCTATGTGCCTATTGATGAGCAATATTCTGATCCAGGTTTCTGGGATGAATACGGAACAGCCACTGTCATCGGTGCCATAGCCTTCGTGGTTATACTTTCATTCATAATAGTAGCGGTAACGATGCTAAGATAATATACTACTTTAGAGTAGTGTAAAATAGAAAGCTTTAAATAGGAGTAATTCATTCTTTCTGAACATGATAGTGCAGAGGGAATTTTTGACCAGAATAAAGAACGATTTCAAGCTCAACATATATGAAGTGAAAATCTGGACTGCACTCTTAAGCAGGGGGATTGCGACAGCAGGAGAGCTTGCAGATATTTCTGGGGTGCCTAGAAGCAGATGCTATGATGTGCTTGAGAGCCTTGAAAAGAAGGGCTTCATAATCATGAAGATAGGGAAGCCTATTAGATATATCGCGGTAAAGCCAGAAGAGATAGTGTCAAGGGTCAAAAAAAGCCTTACAGACGATTCCCAGAAGACAATCAACATCTTCAACAGCCTAAAGGAGACAGATGTTTTCAGGGAGCTTGAGATGCTGTATGAGACAGGGATAGAACATGTTGATCCTACCGATGTATCCAAGTCAATTGTAGGAAAAAGCGCAATTAACCACACAATAAAAGATATGCTGAACAAGGCAAAATCCAATGTTGTGATATCTACATCACAGAAAAGCTTCCCAAAGGATCTTGGTGTGATTAAAACGGTCCTTAAATCACTAAACAGCCGAAACATAAAGATGACTATTTTTGCACCTATAAACGAAAAGACCGCAAGAAAATACAATGTCAAGAAGCACAATCAGAAAGAGCTTGATGCCAGGTTCTTCATTGCAGATGACAATCTGCTTTTTATGCTGACAGATGAGAATGCAAACTCAGACATGGCTACAGCAGTATGGGTTAAATCCAATTTCTTCACAAGCGGGCTGAGCTCCCTGATAGGCAGACTATAGCTGCCCCTTGACTTTCTTATAGGCTTCTCTGAAGGAAACGCCCTTGGAGACAAGTTCATACACCTTCTGTGTGGCGAAAAGCTCTTCAGTCATAGCTTCTTCGCATCTCTTACTGTCTATCTTCATGTTCCTGATTACTATAGCCATCATCTCCAGGCACGCCTTGGTCGTCTCAACGCCCCTGATCAAGGGCTCCTTGGTCAGCTGCAGGTCCCTGTTATATCCTGAGATGAGGTTTGACACAAGATTCTTAAGCTGGAACTCATAGCCCAGGACTGTTGAATATTTCGCCCTTACCAGCTCAAGAGCATCTGGATTTTTTTTCTGAGGCATTATAGAGCTGCCTGTAGTTATCTCATCCTTAAGGGCGAAGAACCCAAACTCAGGCATAGAGAACAATATGATGTCAGAAGCCATCTTGTTCAGTGTCAGCATTATGTTCGTCAGGACATTGAGTATAATGGCTTCGTGCTTGCCGCGGGAGTTCTGCACATATAGGGGATTCTTGTAGTTATCCCTGAACTTGAGGATCTTTTTAGTCTCATCCTTATCCACCTTGAGAGGGGCACCATATCCAGCTGCAGTTCCCAGAGGATTCTTGTCAATTATATCCAGGGCGTTGTCGAGAAGCTTAAAATCATCTTCCAGGCTTTCTATAAAGCTGCTGGCCCAGAGCCTGATAGAAGAAGGCATCGCTTTGCGCATATGGGTGTAGCCAGGAATCTCAATATCTTTGGAAAACTTCTGGAGTGTTGAGACAAGCTGGTTAACCAGCTTGAATATCCTGAACAGCTCGTCTTTTTCATAAAGCTTCATGGCAGCCACAACCTGATCATTCCTGCTTCGGGCAGTATGGATCTTCTTGCCCAGCTTGCCGAGCTTTTTAGTAAGGTAGTTCTCTATCGCTGTGTGGCTGTCCTCATCAGAAGGGCTGATCTTGAACTTGCCATTCTCATCAAGCTTTATTATATCATCAAGCGCCTTTTTTAGTCTGGAAAATTCTTTTGTTGTTACAATCCCTATCTTGCATAGCATCCTAGCGTGGGCTATAGATGCAATGCAGTCGTATTTCAGGAGCTTTGCATCCAGCAGATAGTCATTCCCCACTGTGAATTTTTCTACAATCTTATTGAGTTTTTTTTGCTGCCAGAGTTTTGTCATGATCTGGATTAAACAAGAAATCTTTATAAAGTTATTGACCAGAAAAAGACAAAATAGACATTTATGTCTAATATTAGACATTATTCTTTTTTCTGTAGGAAACCAGGTCTTTTATGGCATAAAGAGACAGCTTATGCTTATCAGAAAACGATCTTAGCTCATCCAGCTTAGCCATCTCGCCATTGTTTTTCATTATCTCTACGATGATGGCCGCAGGAAAAAGGCCTGCCAGCCTGCATAGGTCAACAGCTGCTTCTGTATGGCCTGGCCGCTCCAGAACGCCATTTTCTGAAGCTCTCAATGGAAACATATGCCCTGGCATCGCAAGCTGTTCTGGTTTTGAATCCCTGCCTATGAGTATCCTTATTGTTTCCATCCTGTCATAAACAGACACCCCAGTGGTGGTATTGTTTCTGGCATCGACAGACACAGTAAAGCGAGTATTGAACCTATCTGTGCTGTCAGGAACCATGAGGGGTATACCAAGACGATCAAGCTGTGTTCCTTCCATAGGTATGCACATGATCCCTCTGGCCCACTTTATCATGTAGTTTAGCTTTGAAGGGGTCGCTTTTTCTGCAGCTATGACCAGATCACCTTCATTTTCCCTGTTTTCATCATCAACAAGGACTATGAAATCCCCTCTCTGAAGCCTTCTTAGGGCATCTTCTATTTTTCCGAACATAAAACAGAAGAAAAAGAGATTATTTAAAAATATATGGATTATAGGTATCCTTCTATAAGTATGTCCTTGCCTATCTTCTTATAGTCCAGACGCTTCAGCCTTATCTTCTTGTCAACTTTTGTAATCCCAAGATCCCCGATCGCCTCAAGGCCGGCCCCTATAAGACCGGGAGAGATGAAGAAAAGCACCTTGTCCACTATGCCTGACTTGATAGCTTCAGAATTCAGCTCGGCACCGCCCTCTATCATTATGGAGCAGATTTCCAGGCTGGCGAGCTCTTTCATCAGTATCTCGAGGTCTATCTTCCCTTTTTTTGTGTTTGTTATCACAACCTTTACGCCTTTTTGCCTGAACTTTTTTATCTTGGATTTGCTTGCCTTTTTTGACGTGGCGATAATCAGCTTTTCCGGCTCGTTTTTTACAACCTTAGCATTGACCGGGGTCTTGAAGCTGCTGTCCAGGATTACCTTCACAGGATTTCTTCCTTTAGAAAGCCTAACGGTAAGCTGGGGATTATCCTTAAGGACTGTTTTTGAGCCCACCATAACAGCGTCCAGCTCTGACCTTAGCTGATGCACAAACCTCCTGGCTTCCTTGCCTGTTATATATTTTGAATCCCCTGTCTTGGTAGCTATCTTGCCGTCAAGGCTCATTGCAGCCTTAACGACGACAAAAGGCCTTTTTTTCTTGATCCACTTAACATACGGCTCATTGAGCTTTTTGCACTCATCCTCTAGGATGCCTATCTTCGTCTTTATCCCCCTTTGCTTAAGCTCAAGATAACCGTTTACCTTAGGATTGGGATCCTTCATGCCTATCACCACTTCCCTTACACCTGCATCAACTATATTCTGGGTGCAGGGAGGAGTTTTGCCCCAATGCGAGCAGGGCTCCAGGGTGACATATAATGTAGATCCCCTTGCCTTATGAGCAGCTTCTTTGAGGGCCATTATCTCAGCATGGTCGCACCCGCACCTCTTATGATAGCCCTTGCCTACTACAGAACCCCGTTTCACTATTATGGAGCCTACAAGCGGATTTGGGCTTACATTGCCCTTTCCCCTTTCTGCAAGCTTTATGGCTTCTTCCATGTATTTTTTATGGGATATCATCGCTACAGGAGAGCGGTGCGGCGTGGACTATATAAAAATTTGTGTTTACTTCTATATAGCAAAACAAAAGCTTTAAATAGTTAAACTTGTTAAGTTAGTTAATATAGATTATATAGATAATAAAGTTAAACCAATGGCCAACAAGCTCATAAAAGACATGGACGAGGAAGTGTGGAGAAGGTTTGTCGCATTCTGCAAGATAAAGAATGTCAAGGTAGCGGATGAGCTGAGCAGGATCATCAAACTGGACATTAAGAAAAACCTAAAGGAGATGCTAAGGTGATAAAATGAATGACAGAAAAAATATATACAGAATATTCTTCTTGGTGATATTTGTCTTGCTGACAATTGGATCTGTAGCGACAGCTCTGAGGTTCCCCAGGCTTAATAGCCTGTTTGAAAAAATCCAAAAGTATTCCAACGGCGAGATCGGACGTCCGGACCTGCTGGAGACAATCCACAACTGGTCCGATGAAGAGCCCATCCCCATATGCGAGTCCGATGCTCAGATCGGTGAGGAATGCATATGCGGAAACAGCTCATATGCTTCAGGATACTGCTGCTGGAACAATGAATGGGCAGCGAACGCTTCTTTTTGCATCGGGCATGAATGCACAGTGAACGGAGATTGCGCATCAGAGGAAGAGATGTACTGCAACGGCTCAGATGCATGCTTCACAAGCACATACTATTCCTGCTTAAACGGCCGATGCATGGCTTCAGGCGGCGCAAAAGGATGCACGCCCTGCCAGTTTGGATGCACTGCGGGTGAGTGCATACAAGGAGAATATGTGGGATTTGTCAGGATAGGTTCAGATGATAACAATCTGCAGCTGAACAAGCCACTGAGTTCGGTATTAGCATCTGTCGGCACATTAAGCATCCTGGATGATAAGTTGGTATCCAACAAGCATGGTGAATTCCCATACACGCAGAGCATCGAAAATCCTGAAGCTAGAATTGTCTATCATCTGGATGAGCAGAACGAAGAGGCAACATGGTATCTTAGATTTGAGGAAAATGAAGCAGTATACTCATATAATCTCTCATTTTTAGAGCCGCTTGTAACAGATCTGGACCAGGCAGGGAGGATGGAAGACCTTAAGAAAATATCTATGCTCGGAAAGAATTTTGATGTGATGGATTCCTCCTGGGACAGCATTACACTTATCTCCGGAAAAATCAGGGCAGACATAGCTGAGGGCAGCGTCCAAAGCTATAAGCTGGACGGCAGAATCTATGAGATCGAGATGCTGCATGTGGGCGACAATGCGAGCTTTTTGGTCAATGGGGAACCTATCTATCTGGAAAAAAATGGGATATACAGGCTAGCAGACGGGATTTATGTGGGTTTGGGGGATATAACAGATGATAGGGCGATCATATTGCTGGATTCACAAAAGGTCAGGATAATAGACTACGACTACAATGAGATAAATTCCGGGTACCTGGAGGTAAATGAGGAGAGGATACCTTCTGTTCATGCAGATATCGTAGCTTACTATCAGGATGAGCGGCTGGCAATATCAGCCATAGGCATAAGCTGGACAGCCGAGAAAGACTACTATGTGGCTATGGGGGGCAAGCTTTCTGAATATCTTGAAGGAACAAACAAAAGCAAGCTGCTGCTGGGGAAGATCGACTATTATTTCCGGAACCTGAATATAGATGAGGCAGAATGGGTCCAGCTTATGAAGCAAGATGACCGTTATGATCTGAGACTGCCTCTGGCAGAAGGCGAGATATCCTTCAGCGCCTTCTACGAAAGCAACGGCACTATAAATCTGGGCGCTGACGAGAATAGCAGGATAGTGAAAGGAAATACGCCAGTGAGGGAGCATGATTACTTTATAGCCACCAGAAATAAGTCAAGCCACCTGGTGGAGGTCAAGGATGTTTCAGAAAGAACCGGGATGACCCAGGTATCTCTGCAACCAATCGGGGGGGCATCTTTCAGGATCGAGAACACAACAGGCGCCACAACTGACTTCTATCTGGGCGGGCATAGATATTCCTTCGCTGCCAACACAGGAGACAAGACCATAACAATCCTGGACCATGGATCAGAGTCCCTATATACAAAACAAGGTCTAAAGGTAGCAATCGATGATATGGGTGGGATCGGGATGATAACATTAGAGGATCCAGATGCTGTCAATTCAACTGTGATATTCAACGATGGGATTACGCTAACAGAGCCCACCTCATATTCAGAAGCCTTTACGCTGTACCCTTACTTTCAAGGCTTGGCGGGCTATACTGAAAGAGGCACCAAAGTTATCTATCTGAACGATGAGCTGATAGTTGAACATCCATATTCCGAGACAACAGCTGATGTTTACATCATGGAACAAGGGGCGTCAATTCAGACGGATTGCCAGGATACTGACGGGAGGAATTATTCTGTGCGCGGCTCAACATTTGCTAAGAAATTCAGGGATTTTACAGGAGAGATACAGGCCAGCGAGGATATTGTCGAGTTCGAAGAATGGTGCTGTGTGCACTGCCTGACTGCACCAAGCGCTGAAGGTCCATATCTGCATGAGAGATGGTGTGAAGATGACATAGCTGAATTTGAGTTTTATAAATGCCCTTACGGATGCTCGGATGGAGCGTGCCTGCCAAGGCCAGAGAGCTATATTTCGGTCACAGGGTGCAGGGCATTAAACCAGACAAACACTACCTATGTGCTTGATGCAGACATCTTCAGCAGCGGAGACTGTATAGCAATAGTGGCAGACAACATAATATTCGACGGAAACGGCTATGTGATACAGGGGAACGGTTCAGGATCAGGAGTCCGCACCAGCTTTGCTCTGGATGGCTTTACAATCAGGAACACTGAGATATATGGTTATGAAGAAGGGATCAGTGTGCATGGCTACAACTATGCGCTGGAGCATAATCAGGTATTTGACTGCAATTATGGGATAAAGGCATGGGGCCGGTCAGCGCAGATAGCAGGAAATACGCTGATGTATAACTCGCTAGGCATAAGCTCCAATATGGATATGGGTGTTGTGGCAGGTAACAATGCAGAGTCCAATGAAAACGGCATCCATGTGTCAGGCTCAAGCAACCAAGTCATTGACAATACAATCATAGGAAATGCTATCAACGGACTGATATTATCCGGCACTATGCATGAGGTCTTTGGCAATTTTATCTGCGAAAACGAACAGATGGACTATCTCTGTGATAATGCGACCGGGATCAATTTCACATCAAATGCTTGTACAGGCATAGAGCCGTGTGAAAATGAGGAATGCAGTTTCAGCTGTATATCCTCACCGACTGTAAGGATTGTGCAGCTTAATGTCTCCAAGAAAAGAGCGCTTACCAATGAGGCAGTCAACATCACAGCAGTTGTGAAGAACATAGGCGCAGCAGAATGCTATGAATACACATATGATCTCAGCTATGGGGATATGACAGGGCTGGAAAGCTATGAAAGGTCCCTCCAGCCCGGGGAAGAAGACAACATAGCATCTGAGAAACGATATGAGGTTGAGGGAGAGTACACGGTAAGCCTTACCACCTACTGCAGCGGCAAAATACATGATACCTCCACAGCCAACATAACAGTGGGGAAGGCTGAGCCAAGCGCCTCGATATCATTGGCAACGTTAAGAGACATATATAATGTCGGAGAGCACATCCAGCTGACAGATCCGCCTGAACAGGCAGGAAATAAGCTTGTCCAGACAAAGCAGGACAAAATCAGAAAGATTATAGACGGAAAAGCCTATGTATATTCTGAGTACCATAGCGGGGCTGCAGAGCAAGGCGGATATGTCATAGAGCTGAGTGAGAAGCCTCTGCTGGCAAAGATAAATGAGCAAAGAAAAATCATCGAAGATCTGAGAAAGATCTCTACATCAATGGCGAATGCAAAGCAAGCTGAGATGGATGGTGCAGTTGCAGAGCAGAAAAGAAAGCTTGAAGCACAGCATTCACAGGTGAAGCAGGAGATAATCTCAAGGATCTCCCCATCAGGAATCTTGTCAGATGATGTGTTTGTGGATGAGTATACAATATCATTCAACGGCCTATACCTGGATATCCCGGATGAAGAAGCAGCGAAGCTTACTGATGTTGATGGAGTCAATGCAGTCTATCCAAATGAGTGGTTTAACATCACTTTGAGCCAATCTGTGCCGATGATCGGCGCGCAGTATTTCTGGAGCCTGGATAAACATGGAAATAACTGCCATCAGTCAGGAGAAGAATGCCTTACCGGCGAGGGCATATCCATAGGTATCATTGATACAGGCATAGACTATACCCATCCTGACCTTGGGAACTGCAGCATCCCGCTGCCAGAGCCAAGCGAGACATGCTTTGAGCCCACAGACCTTAACATAAGCACATGCAGGGATGATGACGGCGGCATAAACTACTGCCATAAGGGCATTGTCCATTTTCCGGACCATTCTGCTTGGGACTATTGCGTGGGCAATACACTTATAGAGAGGACATGCGATTCCGACGGCTCATTAAAGGAGGAGGAATATGTATGCCCTGAACAGTGCGCAGCAGGCGCATGCGTTAAATATGTGGATATAAACGAGCTTGAGTGTGACAAGATGCTGGGCGGTTATGACTTTGTCAACAACGATCCTAATCCGATGGATGATCACGGACATGGGACGCATTGCGCAGGCATTGCTGCTGGAAGCGGCATATTAAAAGGGGTGGCGCCAGACGCAAAACTCTATGCTTTGAAAGCTCTTTCTGAAAGAGGAGGGTATACAGATGATATTCTGGCTGCTATAGAGTATGCGATGGATCCCAATGGGGACGGGAGCTTTGAGGATCATGTGGATATACTAAGCATGAGTTTTGGGGGAAGAGGAGACAGCAGGCACCCTGATGATATACTAAGCAAGGCAGTTGATACAATTGTGGATTTTGGCATTGTGGCAGCTGTATCAGCGGGAAATATCGGCCCCTTCCCTCAGACAATCGGCAGTCCAGGAACTTCACGAAATGCGATAACAGTAGCTGCTTCGGACAAATACGACAGCCTGGCTGACTTTAGTTCAAGAGGGCCGGTAAGATGGGCGATTCCGAATGATAAGCTGATAAGCAAGCCTGATATCGCAGCGCCTGGTGTAGAGATATGTGCTGCGCAATGGGATGATGCATGGGATGAGCATCAGTGCCTGGACAAAGAGCATACTTCAATCTCAGGAACAAGCATGGCTGCTCCCCATGTAGCAGGAGCAGTAGCTTTGCTGAAACAGGCAAGGCCTGAGTTAAATCCTATTGAGATAAAGGCATTGCTGAAGTACATGGCTCAGGATATCGGCTATCAGCAGCATGAACAGGGAGCAGGCAGGCTTAACCTGTCATTAGCATATCTGGAAAATCCCCCGCTCTACGTGCAGCTCGAGCTGGATAAAACAACTGTAAGCTCGTACGAGATCATACCCACCATAATAGAGAATGACCATGAAAGCATGCAAGGTTATGAGATAAGCTACAGGGAAGAAGGAGAAGCAGGCTGGCATTATATCACAAGCAATGGTATCCTAGGCCGGAACTACAGCCTGGACACAGCTGCGCTTGCAGGGGGAACCTACATAATAAGGCTTAGCGCAACAGGCTCATCTGGAAGAATAGTATATGATGAGATCCCTATAGAGGTAAAGAGCTTTGTTATATATGATCCATATGACCACAGCAACTTTGCCAGTGATCCAATCGTCTACAGGAATGGGGACATCATTGAGATCAAAGGGGAAGTGGCCAGGCTTGACAAGAATTTCAGGCTATCCGGGCCGTGGCTTAGCTGCCAGTCTAACTGGACACTCTCAGGCGCATTGACAGGCAATGCTGAAGGAGTGATCGCTTTGCTCTACACAAACATCACTGATATAGAATCTTTCTGTGAGATGAGAATAGACTATTTCAACAATGACACTCTTCTGGAAAGCCAATCGCTTAATATCCTGCTGGATCCTAGCTTGGAGCCGGGCTGGCCGAGGCGTTTCAGGACCCACTGGGACGAGATAAGCACCCTTCCTGTCATCGCAGACCTTGACAGGGACGGAATATCCGAGATAGTCTACGCCACTGACAAGCAGGCTAACGGGGATCAAGCTGTCCTCTATATGATGGATACAGATGGCGTGAACAAGCATGCGCCTTTAACCCTGCCAGTAAGTCATGTTGGCAAGATCAGCATAGCAGACATTGATGCAGATGGAGAAGATGAGATAATCTTCAGGGGATACAGAGGTGGCTGGCATGGCCCTATCTTTGTTGTTGAACCAGATAACAGAATAAAGCAAGGATGGCCCAAGTATTACGATTATCTGGACTTTGATTTTGACATAGCAGTCTATGATATCAACAATGATGGAAGCTACGAGATGGCGACCATGGACATAGGCAGAGACGGCTGCCCTGTAACCTTGCTGGACAGCAACGGAAACGAAATGCCGGGATGGCCCCAGGCTGTTGACCCAAGCGGAGGAGGAGGATCTACAGAATTAAGCCATGTCTCCTTTGCAAATATGGATGAGGATAGCGATAAGGAGATAATCTTCAAGCAAGGCGTCGATATGGGGTATGAAAAGTATATTGGGATATATGTATTTGATGTTGATGGGACCATGCTTGAGGGATGGCCCCAGTATGTTGAAAGCGAGGATGGGATGACACATCACGTAGTCAATGATATAGACACAGATGGCCTGCCGGAGATAATCTTCTTTGCCACATATTATGATGGTCAGTTCCATAATACTGTCTACATATTTGGCAGCGACGGGAAAAGGCTTGCACAAAGGTCAGTTGACAGAAGCATCGGAGGCCTGGTTGTCCAGGATACAGATGGAGACGGACTATCGGAAATAATAACAACAGATATATACCGAAGCATCTCTGTCTATGACAAAGACCTTAATCTTCTGCAGACTGTAGCCTCTGATCCAAACTATCAGCCTTTAACATTCCACTCTGGTGATGATCTGCACGTTGCAGTACAAAACGAGGACAACGCAGCTATCTATAGGTTTATGGAAAGGCTGCAGCCTGTTGATAGAAAGCCTATGCAGTTCTGGTCAAGAGAAAACCCCACCCTGGGCAATACAGAAAAAGGGGTCGTGCTTGTGACGACCAGCGATACACCCATACCTGGGGAGCTTAAGGATTATGCTAAGCAGGGAAAGACATCCCCGAGAATAGATGTCTATATGTGGAAACTGGACGGATCCATTGAGAATGAGGACTGGCCTACATATAATTACGACAACATGCGGAGCGGCTGCTATATGTGCGAAGCAAGCTTCAGGCCCCAGTCCAAGATCGTAAACACCGGCTTTGTTGACGTAGAAGGAAAGCTCACGATGGAGCTTCAAAGATATCTTGATGACGGCTGGATAACAGAGGAGGTTGTAGCAGAAAAGAATGTCAGCCTTGCAGGCGGCGAACTACTCAAGCTTGATCATGAATGGAATCCTGAAAATATCTCGGTAAGCGATGTCGGGCGTTATAGGGCCCTGGCAGAATTCGACTTTGGGAAAATGATAAGCGCAGCATGGGAGTTCCTGGTTGTGAGGGCACAACCTGAAATCTCCCTAGCACCAGGTTCTATCAAGGCTGTCCATGAACCAGGGGCAATTGGCAAGGAGTCATTCACTATCTCCAATAAGGGCGGGGCTGATCTTGAGTATGCAACCACAGTAACATATTCGAAGATGCCTATTGTCTCTAATGTTGTCCAGCTTCAGAGCTGGGACTATAGCCTGTCCGAGACAGACGGAACGTCAAGCGTGGCAAAGACACAGACTGCAGGGCTTTTGTCAGCTGTGAGAAACAAGCAATATGGCAATTTCAGGGAGATAACCGTGGATGGAGATATAGAAGACTGGGAAGGCATCGATCCTATTCTGAACGACCTTGAAGGAAATATCAGGTCCATAAGGATCGCCAATGACGAGGAGAAGCTGTATATCCTGGCGGAGCTTGCTGACTTTTCAGAAGAATTCTTCTTTTTGTATCTAGATACAGATATGGATCCCTGGACAGGATGCGCTGTCAAGGGCATCGGCATGGAGTATGGTCTGACGTACATGTCCAATGGTGAGTCATATATGGGTGATGCAAGGGACTGCGCATGGTCAGATGAATACTACATGAACAGCTCGAGAGAGGGCATCTACATGGAGACTGAGCTATATATTATGGGGATTGAAGAAATCTCACTGGCCGGATCAGGGTTTAACGGCATCGCAGACTACTACATATCAGAGGACAGATGGCTGAAGCTAGACCCAAGGTCAGGCGTGATACATCCTGGAGCAGGGCATTACATCGATGTAAGCATAAACACAACAGGGCTAGCAGGATTCAACTATGCAGATATAAACATCTACAGCAATGATCCTGAAGCCGGAAAAACAGTGATTCCGGTTGAATTGGAGGTGTTAGGTGCTGGCAAGCCTGATCTTGACCTATATAGCATTGTGTTTGACCCATTAGTGGCTCAGCTAAATAAGTCAGTAACGATAAAAGCCGAGATGACAAATATCGGGGATGCTCAATGCAACGGTATCAGCTATTCTATAGATTACGGCGACAGCACCGGTTTTGAGGGAACCCAACCTATTGTCTTGGGCGCAGAACAGGAACATATCCTCTCCTTTGAGCACAAATACCAGGGGTTGGGCAATCATAAGGTGAATATCACTGCACAGTGCACAGACGAGGAGTCAAGCTATGACAACAACAATCTGGCAAAGCAGATAGATGTTATAAAAATATACAGCGAGTCTGAAATCGCCGCAACCTTGGAGAAATATGTAAGTTCTGATACGGCAGCCATAATAGTGGGAGACCAGGCAGCACCTTCAGCAATCATCGGAGCGGTTTATATCGCAGATGGATTCAGGCAGAAGAATCCGGAACTGCAGGTGGATGTAGTGCTGGCAAGCCAGCTAACCAGCATCAGAACCAGCAATATCATCTCGCTGGGAGACCCCTGCGTGAACAATTTCAGCTCTATATTCCTGGAATGCAACGCTATCGAACCAGGGACAGGACATATACAGGTGTTTGATGTCGATGATCAATCATATGTGGTGGTGGCAGCCAAAGAAGACGAGGATATTGTGAAGACCTCAAAAGTTGTAGCCAATGCCAGCCAATACAGCCTCTCAAGAAACTGCGCCAAGGTAAAGGGCGATTTCAATGCGCCTATAGTCACAGGGTGCCTGCCTTTGGACGGCTACCTTATGATATCCACCACAAAGCAGGACTACTACACCAATGAAGATATCCAGCTGACCGGACCAGGGGAGATAACGAGGGTTGCTGAACAGCAGCCTCCTTCATATGCCGAGCTTGAGGTTGAAATAGTCGAGGATGGCATGGAGGTACGCGTAGATGGAATACCAGCTCCCAAGGGCCAATATCAGCTGCTGCCATATGAAAGCTATACATCTGAAATAGGAAAGCCGCAGATGCCAGTGATAAGGAAGCTCATAGCCATACCGCCTTATTCAGAGATTAAGGTAGATGTAGAGAAAACTGATTCAAGGACATATGACGGCTACACCATCTATCCTTTCCAGAGACCAGAGTCTGATTCTGCAGGCAGCCCTCCATTCACAATAGACAGCGATTTCTACAGCATGGATGCAGTTTATCCTGAATCCAATGTAAAGACAGAAACAGGCATCATGAGAGACTATAGCGTTGCTTTGCTGGAAATTTACCCTATACAGTATAATCCCATGAAAAGGCAGCTGATGGCAAGCAATCTGAAACTGAGGATCAGCTATGAAAGAAACGAGATAGCACAGGCTGGTTTCAATCCGGAGAAGGAAAACAAGATGCTTTTTGGGAACATGTACAGGCTGCTGGATAATTATGAAGACAGGCCCGGAAGCCTGACAGACTATAGGGTAGCCAACAGTGTGTTTGCCGC
Organism: uncultured Methanosarcinales archaeon; assembly: GCA_964510025.1. Taxonomy (GTDB): domain Archaea; phylum Nanobdellota; class Nanobdellia; order Woesearchaeales; family DATDXC01; genus CAZDZV01. Next base: position 90,333 of record CAZDZV010000004.1, on the reverse strand, counting down.
AGCAGATCAGGATGGATTGAGGAATAGCGCCAACAGGGCAGATTATGTAATCATCACAGATGAGACGCTATGGAATGAAGCTAAGAGATTTGGCGATTACAAAATTGACAACGGCCTGGAGGTTCAAGTAATAAATGCTACAGCCATCTATTCTGAATTTGGAAGCGGAGATTCCGGTATAAAGGCTTTCCTGGAATACGCATATAATTCCTGGGAGCTTTCTCCAACATACCTGCTGCTGGTGGGAGACGCTGATAAGATCCCGGTGCATTACTATCCAGGAACGTTTTCAGCTGATATAGCATCTGACTATTACTATTCCCTGCTCGACGGCAATGATACCTTCCCTGAGATCTTTGTGGGGAGATTCCCGGCCAGCGATCCTGATGAACTGGCTCTTATGCTGAACAAGACGATGCAGTATGAGCAGAACCCTCCTGAAGGGATGTGGAGAAAGAATGCGCTGATGGTTGCCCATCCGCAGTCAGCTCCTGGCAAATACCAGCAGTGCAAAGAAGAGATATGCAATGGTATAATGCCTGGGTTTGATTACACTGCCATAAAGGTGTATCCTTTTGAAGGTGGCACAAAACAGGATGTGATAGATGCTATCAACAATGGTGTTTCCATAGTAAATTACAGAGGCCATGGCGGGGTTGAGGTATGGGGCAATCCCTATATTGACAATTCAGACGTAGATTCATTAAGAAATGGAGACAAGCTGCCTGTTGTTTTCAGCATCGCCTGCTGGAACTCCAAGATTGACCACAGCACCGATTGTATCGGAGAAAGATGGATGAAAAACGGGGCTGTAGCTCACCTTGGAGCTTCAAGGCCATCTGCCACCACATATAACCATGATTTTGACAAGTATCTGTTCAGGGCTATTTTCGAAGACAATATCTATGGGTTTGCCGAGATATTTGCCAGGGGAAACATAGGGCTGATAAACCAGCACGGAGAAGATAACTTTTTTGCGATGGGAAATGTAAAGATGTATATGCTTCTTGGAGACCCATCTGCAATGGTGTTTGAGCCTGAGAGGCCCGAGCATGACATAGCTGTAAGAGGCCTAGCCTTGGACGGCACAATCAAGCTTAACAGCACTGTCACTGTGAATGTGACAATCATGAACAACGGGCTTAACAATGAAAGCGATATCTGGGTGAATTTTAGCATTAACGGCGAACTCAGATCAGCTGCCTACATACCATTCCTGGCCAGCAAAGCATTTGAGGATATATTCTTTGAGTTCTATTTCGATGAGGAAGGCTCGCTTCTGGAAATACAGCTGTCAACTGTAGAGGGAGAAGAGCTGACAGCAAACAACTACAGGCATATGACAGTGGCTGGAGCGCCCATATATTTCACAGGGGATATCAGGGACTATGGCATAGACGAAGACGGCGACGGCCTATATGACTATCTCGCGCTGGATCTAGGCGTCAGATGCAATAGTGAAGGCTATTTTACAGTAGAGGGAGAGCTGCATAGGGAATCATTTATCGGAAACGCAGATTTCAAGGATTTTTTTAAACCAGGCTTGTATAACATAACACTCTTGTTTGATGGATACGATATATACACGACAAGGAAGAACGGTCCTTACGATATTGCAAGAATGGGGATAAGAGATGGATCCTGGTATTATCATGATCTGCAGGCCTATGCTTATGAAACAGGCCCGTATAATTATACGGAATTTCAGAATACAGAGGGCCCTGACCTTGAAGTCGGATATTATACGATAGAATTCGAGCCAGGCAAGCCGTATTCCGGGCAAAGTGTTACGATAAGAGCGAGGATAAATAATAACGGCGACGAGGATAGCGGCAGATTCAACATTACAATCCATCATACAGATGGTCCTTACTGGAAAGAAAGGACATACATAGGTGAAGTGCAAATAGAAAATATGGGCCCAAAGGCTGAATATAATCTAGAAGCAGAATGGATCGCAGACAAAAGTGGAAGCATCCAGATTGAGGCTGATGCATACGACGAGGTAAAAGAGACATTAGAAATTAATAATATTGCATCAAAGCCCATAGAAGTGATAAAGCTGAAGCCATCTGTCATCCGCAACACAGGCACAGAGCCTATTGAAGGCGACCTGGTAGTGCAGATACAACGCCGGAACGGGAGCTGGCAGCCTTACCATACTGTCCATGAATCCAGAGTAATATTGACAGGGGACAGCAGCCTGGCTCTTCAGGAATCATGGGGTGGTCTGAGCATACCTGACAATGGAAGCTACAGGGCGCATGCTTCACTGAACGACGACGAAGGCAATGCAGTTGGAACGGCAAGCGGCTGGATGAACGATAGCTACACCTTTGATGTCAATAGGGCTTTGCCTGACCTTAAGGTTGACGGGCTAAACTGCAGCCCCCTGGTCAGAGAAGTCAACGAACCGGTGATGGTCGGTGCTAGAGTGACCAACTCAGGCCCTCTAGAGGCTTATAATATCACTGTAAGGTTCATGAGATATGCACAGGGTGGGATAGAGACTATAGGAGAAGAGAAAATCGATCTGCTTAGTTCAGGTTCCTCTGCTGATATTGCTGTCAGCTGGTATCCCCCAGAAGAGGTAAATGAAATATCTGTCCTTGTAGACCCGGACAATAGAATACAGGAAACAAACGAGGGCAACAACCAGGTTTGGAACACTTTTGAGATAAAGACTAATGTCTCAGACCTTTATGCATCCATCTATTGTCCGCCTAACGCTGTGGTCAACGAGATAAACCACATCCCTGTCAATATCAGGAATTGGGGACATAGGACAGCGACGAATAATAATGTGACGGTGTATCTGCTGGAAAACTTCTCATGGGCGGCCTTTAAATACAACAGGACCAATATCTTTCACACTACCCAGGGAGAGTACACCATAAAGGGAGCCAAGACAGCGGACCGGAAGCTGCTTTTACAGGTCAGCTACGATCAGGTTACTGAAGAGCTGATGCTGTACGAGCATGAGATCAGGAAACTGGGAAATGGAGTATATATTGCCAGTGAGCATATACTGGACGACTATTTCTATATCTTCATTTCGCCTGCCAAGGAGCAATTCATTGAGGTAGAAGATATCGAGGGCAGCAGCTATATCATCTTTAACTATAGCTTTAAGCCTACAGCCATGGATCATTATGTCATCTACGTAAAGGCTGAGACCTTATCTGAAAAGAACATGGAAAGCAACTTTGACAAGGGATGGATCAAAGCGATCATGTATGGCCCGGACCTGTCTGTCAATATGCAGATATCCGGAACACCTATTGTCAACCAGGAACTTACAATAGAAGGGCATATCCATAACAGAGGATTTTTGGATGCACTTAATGTAACTGTATCGCTATGGGAGATACGGCATAACCGGACATTTGTGGACGCAAAAAAAATCGAGGTTCTGCCCCAATATGAGAGCACCATGATAAATCTGACATTCACCCCAACAGAAGAAAAATTCTACAGCCTGGAACTGGTCGCCAACGTGTCTAACGAAGGAGACCCATCCAACAACAGGGTAACATGGCATTTCCAGCCATCCTATGCCGGCGCTGATATAGCTTTATACCTAAACCATGTTGATAGTCTGATAGCTGGACAGCCTACAAACCTTACTTTCTATGTCTCCAACCAAGGCACAACCAGGGCAGAGGACATAGATGTTGTTTTTTATGACATCATCAAAAACAGGCTTTCACTCAATTCAGGAAGAGCCAGAGATATTGTCCTTTCCGGCAAAAACTATAGTTTTTTGGCTTATACAGATTATGGCAACATGCAACTGAACCTGACAGTGGGATATGACGGGATGCTGGAAAACTTTCTGCTATTTGATAAGCAGATAGTCGAGCTGCGTGACGGGACCGCCATAGTGGTAGATAACATATTCTACGATACAGCCATGATTCTGGCGGGAGCAACAACCAAGCAGGCCATTTTCCATGGAGATCTGGAATTGTGGGAGGAAAGGCAGGCAGACTTTACAATAGTGCCTTTAGAGCCAGGAGAGCATGTTTTTGGCATCGCTGCGTATATGGATGGGGACAGGGATTACAGAAACAACTATGACCATGACAGGACAGTCAGGGTAATAGAGGATGGCCCTGATCTTGATGTGTTTGCCTACAAGTATACCTCCAGATATATAGTCAACAATACCTATGACATGGGGGTAAGGGTCAGGAATATAGGATCGCAGCCAGCCTACAACAGCACCGTTGCTATGCGCATCGCTCAGCCTTTCGCTGAAACCGATGAGCAGGCTTTGCTGCCCTTGATCAATCCTGGCGAGGAGAAAATGCTCAATTTTAGCTATTATGCAGGAGAGCTGGGCAGCATAGCTTTCCAGTTCCTTGTAAATAATTCAGATGATGTAGACAGCAGAAACAACCTGGATTTCAGCTACATTGATGTGCTTCCGGACCAGCCAGACCTGAATGTGTGGCTAAGCGGTGAACAGATGGTCTTTCTGGACGAAAACAACTCCATCGAGATCGGCCTCCAAAACAGTGGCGGCAGAGCAGCATATGACACTGTCTTTGAGCTTATTTTGGACGGGGTTATAATATATTCTGACAGCATAGGCTTCCTTGATACCTATGATTACAGGAATATGGAAATTGCCCTGAACCTTTCAGAAGGAGAGCACATTCTGACAGCGGTAGCCGAGACAGCGGAAGATTTCAATCCCGAAGACAACATGAGGACGATGGACATGACGGCAGTCCATGGAAAATACACGTTATTCTCCATCAAAGACCCAGAGGGCCACTATGCTGGCAGATATTTCAGCTACGGTTCCGAGTTACAGTATATCGACGGGCCTACTTCTGTGAAGGTACCAGGTATAAGGGCAGACGCCAATATAAGAAACGAAGCAGAACAATATTATACATCTTATGTCTATCAGCAGGCACTCTTTAAAAACAGCACAGATGTAAGGACAAAAGACTATTTTGATATAGATTCAGGGAACATACATTTTGCTTTTATATCAGCTACGGAGCAGAACCTGGATTTTAGCAGGATGCATTTCTTTTTTTCGCTCTATGACCACAGCCTGTATCAGGGCATCGAACGCCCAGCGCTTGTCTGCTGTGAAGACTGGGATTTTGAGCTGGAGAAATGCAGCACCCAATGGCGCTACCCGGACGATTACTGGTTTGAATACAACGAAGAAGCTTTTTTTGGCCAGGCAAACCTCGAGAGATGCGAGGCCTTTGGAGTAGCAGAAGGCTATGAGCCGCCCTTCGAGCCTTTGAGAGAAGTCTTTGGGATGGCTGTCAATAATTTCCAGGGGCCAGTACATGCAGAGATCGTCGACCAATCCGGAAATCTCATCAAGGAGTTGGCCAGGATAGATGAAAACAATGAATATCACCGCTATCCAGATGACAACCGGCCAGAGAACACAATCCAAGGCACTATGAGGATATATGCACAGAACATGGTGGATGCGGGTGTGCAGGATGTGACAATTGAGACAGAGCACGGCACAATCACAGCTTATCTGCCACCAGAAGAAGGTCATTATTACATAACATCGGAAGGAAGTTCATATCTTGCCAAGGCTGAAGGGGGCTTCCTTCCGCCTTCCAAGGCATATGCTCAGGAATACCTTGCCAGAGCAGCTCCTCCAGCATGCAGCGAGGATGATGGCGGAAATGACCCGTATAATGCCGGTACTACCTCGGGCGAGAACGGTGAATACAAGGACTACTGCCATCACAGCTATGGAGATACTCTTACTGAGTATTTTTGTGCCGGCGAAAAAGTGGAATCAGAGAACGTCTATTGCGACAACGGATGCTCTGCAGGAGCCTGCCAAGAGCAGGAGGTCTTTGATATAGGCCTATTTTTCCGAAACCTTTTTGGTTTTTTTAGATGAACAGATGCTTGACAGCGGACAGCTCCGGCATTCTGGCTTGTTTTTGCAGCTGGATTTCGCCAGCTGGACAATAAGCGCATGGAATTCCTTGAAAAGCTGCACATCTGGCTTAAGGCTGCCCATAAACATATACTGCCAGCTATCATATGTTTTTTCTTTATGGCCAAGCCTGGTGAAGATCCTCTTTGTATACGCATCTATCACAAAGATGGGCTTTTCTGCAGAATAGAGCATGATAGAGTCAGCTGTCTCAGGGCCTATCCCTCTGATGCCCAGAAGCTCTTCCCTTAATTCAGATATCTTCTTGTCAAAAAAGCAAACTGTCGAGCCGTAGTTCTTTAGTATGTAGCGGGCAATGAGCTTGAGCCTTTCTGCTTTTTGGTTGTAGTATCCAGCCGGCCTGATCAACCTGGCGATCTTATCTACCCTGGCCCTGCACATCCTCCTGATGTCCAGGAGACCTGCCTTGCTGAGGTTATGCAAAGCCTTTTCAACATTTCTCCAGTTCGTATTCTGGGTCAGTATCGCTCCAATGATAATCTCAAATCTGTGCCTCTCTGTTTTTGGATCTCCTGCATAGTGGATTGGCACATGGTTTACTGTCAACGGCCACCAGCCTTGGGGACCATACCTTTTGTAGAGTAGCTTATATACTGACTTCATGGAAAGGATTCAGAACAAGAAATATAAAAAGCTATTGCACGAAAACAGCATTAACTGTGCCGTCCTGGCCTGGCCTTGAAGTCACCTTTGCTTTGCCCTTCTCTGTTTCGATGACGCAGCCTTTGGTCATTATGTTTCTTCTCGTAAACTGGGAGTTAGCAGGCGTTTCCACTATGGTCTTAATCTTAATCTTTTCATACTTTTTGGCCTTAGGATCATAGACATTCGCAAGATCTGTGCTGAGAAGCTTCATCTTCTTGTTCTTTCCCATTGTCCTTACAGATTTTATCCTTCGTTTCTCGAGCCTTGTGTAAGACGGGGTTCTTCCCAGCTCATACTGGCTCTCTTTCTTGTGAGCCTTATACCTCGAACCTGTCTCTTTCCTGTTTGATCTTGCCTGTGATATTGCCATAGCACTGAGAAATTTATGCTAATTTAAAAACTCTTCGTTTTTTCGCAACATTTAAATACTAACATGTGATTCTTGTTTCTATTCCATTTTTTGGAGGGGGATTATATGGTTGAAGCATCAAGACCTTTGGATGCCCTAAACAGGGCAAGAGACAAAAGAGTTATTGTTGAGTTAAAAAACAACAAGCAGTATATAGGGATCTTAAAAGCATTTGACATACACATAAATGTAGTTCTTGAGGAAGCTGAAGAACGGATGAACGGGGAAGTGAAGAGGAAACTGGGCGTCATCTTTATACGCGGAGATACAATCACAGTAATATCGCCAGAGTGATCTTATGGTAAAGGGAACTCCTTCTAAGGGAAAGAAGTCTGGAAAGAAGAATATGATACACTGCCGCAGATGCGGCAAGCGCACCTACAGCTTAAGAAGGAACAAATGCAGCTCTTGCGGCTATGGCAAATCTGCCAGGCTTCGCAGCTATAACTGGCAGTAATCAGAACTTCCTTAAGCAGTCGTCCCTGATCCTAGGGGTTGTAATCATATTGCATATATCTGCGTTATCTGTCTTTTCTGCAAATCTCTTTATGCAGTTTCCTTCCCTCTGTACAGTCTCCCTTACCAGATAGCAGATGCTTACATTGTCCTTCTGCAAAGCCATCTTGCTGTAGCATTTGAACTCTTCTACAGGCTCAAGGATGAGACTGCAGATCCATTCGTCATCCTTTTGCTGTGCCAGCAGGTTGAAGCAAGGCTCGGCATCTTCCATATTATGCATTTCAAAGCAGATTTCTTCATCCTGTTTTAGTATCCCAACCTCATAAAGGCAGATATCATACCAATAGTCAGACTCGATCTCCCTGCAGATTGTCTCATCCTGGTTGCCAATGGCTATGCTTGCATAGCAGTTGCCTTTTGGAGCCTCATCCAGGTCCTCACACAGGTTAATGTCACCTAATGATATCCCTATCTCAGAGATGCATGATTCTTTCAAGGGTGCAAGCTGGATGCTCTTGCAGAATTCAATATCTGCTGCTGCTATAGCTTTCTCGAAATAGCAGTTGTCTATAGCAGTTATGCTTGTCAAAGAGCTGCATTCATCCTGAGGCCCAGGTGGGATGCAGGCGCTAAGCATTAGCAGAGCCAACGCGCACAATATCACAGCTGATTTCATCTGTTCCAGCAAAACAACAGTTATTTATAAATTTTGTGAAATTTGCAATACAGCTGAAATTACAGTAATGTTTTTAAATAAGAGGAATTTCTCAGAAATTATGCGGAGATGCCGGAGTGGCCAAACGGGATAGGCTTAGGACCTATTGGCTTAGTGCCTACGGGGGTTCGAATCCTCCTCTCCGCATCATGACTTCTTAATTACTAAAAAAGTTTATTAATCTGGCCCCATTATGTCAGCTATATGAAACTTTATGCAGCGGCATTATGCATATTTCTGCTAGCATGTACTGCAAATGAAACAGGGCAGCCAGCAGTGCAACAACCGGAGGTGGTAGAGATGAAGATAAGTTCTGATGCTTTTGATGAAGGTACGATGATCCCAGCAAAATACACATGCCAGGGTGATGATGTCAATCCCCAGCTTAGGATAGAGGGGGTCCCAGGGGCGGCAAAAAGCCTTGCTCTCATTGTTGATGACCCTGATGCGCCATCAGGCACCTGGGTGCATTGGCTGGTCAAGGACATCACTACCGACACAACGGAAATAGAAGAGAACAGCGTGCCTGGCGTACAGGTCGTAAATGATTTTGGAAAAGAGGGCTACGGCGGGCCATGCCCTCCTTCAGGAGTGCATAGGTATTTCTTCAGGCTGTATGCTCTGGACGTTGAAAATCTTGCAGCTGAGACAAAAGAGGAATTCTATGAACAGGTGGATTCACACAAGATAGATGAAGCTGAGCTGATGGGAAAATATACCAAAGGCTAGAAATCTTTTTATATCCAGCATCCATAATCTCGCTTATGATAGGATTTATCGTGCTGTTGATACTGGTGATGACCATTGCATATCTTGGCTATCCCATAGTCTCTGTGCCGACATTTCTCATCAATGTTAGCCTTATCCTAATAATAGCCTGCAGGTCGAGGATAGACCTTAAGGAGAACAATATGCACGCATACTACATGGCGGCTGCAGCTTTTGCGGTGATGTTCTTCATAGCCAGGGAGTACGGCTTTATGAGGGCGTTTTCAGACTTCTTGTTCAACAGCAGGATATTGTACTATACCCAGGCAGCCATCGTGATCTTTATCTTTGCCCATATATCAGCAATAGTCCATGCTGCCTTCAGGCAGTTTCTAAAGGATATGAAGTCAAGATCCAGTGTATAAATCTGTATACTAATCCAGTTTTTATAGCGTCCTGAAACCCAAAAATATTTAAAGGGCTTCTCAGATGAATAGTATTGTTTTTGGGGGGTGGTATTATTACAAAAAAAGTGATAGACATAGTAAGGATAATCGGGAATTCTTATATTCATAAGCAGGTTGAAGCCAGAAACGGAATGCTTTTTATGCGCCTCAAGAAGAGGAAGCTCATGGCTGCCTAATTTTCATGAAGAAATGTATCATTTGCGGTGCAGATGCTGTCTTCTGCATAAAGGGCTCAAGTGACTATTATTGTGAAGGCTGCGCCATGGAGCATTTTGCAGATATCAGCTATCTCCAGAAGATAGAGCAGGAGGCAAAAGCTCTCAAGAAGATAGTCGATGAGAAGATCCATGAATCAAGCTGATATTCTTATGATACTATCTCTCACAAAAAGGTTTTTAAATACTAAACCTTAGCTCTGCTCCTATGGGATTCATCAATAGGCTGAAGAGTAAGGTGTTTCTGCTAGATGGGGCCATGGGAACAATGCTCCAGAAATATGGCCTGAAAGGCTGCCCTGATGAGCTTAACCTGACAAAGCCTGAGCTTATAAGGAAGATACACAAGGAATACGCTGACGCAGGCTCTGAGCTTATACTGACAAATACTTTTGGGGCAAACAGGCTGAAGCTCAAAGCATACGGGCTGCAGGATAAGGTTAAAGAGATAAACAGGGCAGCTGTTGAAAATGTCAGGATCGCCTGCCCAGAATGTCTTGTTGTAGGGGATATAGGGCCATTAGGGGAGTTTATCGAGCCCTTGGGCAAGTTATGTTTTGATGAGGCTTATGAGGTGTTCAAAGAACAAGCCAAGGGGCTAGCCAAGGCAGACATGATCATAATTGAGACGATATCAGACCTGAGGATACTGAAAGCAGCGCTGGTAGCTGTCAAGGAGGTATTTGACAGGCCGATCATAAGCTCGATGACTATACAGGACGGAAGGACTACGACAGGGACAGATGTTGAAACATACGTGGCTGTGGCAGAAGCATCAGGTGCAGATATTATCGGAGTAAACTGCTCTGACGGGCCGGAAGGCATGTATGGAACTGCCCAGATAATCGCAAAAAACACAAATAAGCCGATATGCCTGCAGCCGAATGCCGGATTACCTAAGATAATAGGCAAGAAAACAGTCTGGGAATATCCAATCGACAGGTTTGCAGCATATGCAGAGAAATTCATCAATCTTGGAGCAAATATCGTCGGAGGATGCTGCGGAACAAATCCTGATTTCATACGGGCCATATCTAGCAGGATAAAAGGCCTGGAACCGGCCAAAAGAGACGCCGAAGAAAAGACAAAACTATGCTCCAGGACAAAGACAGTTGAGATCAGGCCAACACTTGTCGTCGGAGAAAGGATAAACCCGACAAACAGGAAGCAGTTTATCGATGAGATTAAAAATGGAAGGACAGACTATATAAGGAACCAGGCACTTCAGCAGGTGGAGGAAGGGGCTTCCCTGCTAGACATAAATGTGGGTATAGCGGGAGGGGACGAAACAAAGAGCCTTCCCAAGGCGATAGGGGCAGCACAGAACGTAGTTGATGCGCCGCTTGTTATCGACACCTCCGATCCTGAAGCCCTGGAAGCTGCGCTAAAAAAATCAGACGGAAAGCCGCTCATCAATTCTGTAAACGGGTCAGAGAAAAGCCTGCAAGAAATGATCCCATTGGCAAGGAAATACGGTGCAGCAATAATCGCCCTTGCTTTGGATGATGAGGGCATACCAAAGACAAAGGAGAAAAGGATAAGCATAGCAAAGAGGATCATAAGGCGTGCTGAAAAGGCAGGTATCGCCAAGAAGGACATAATAGTTGATTCCCTGGTGCTGACCATTGCTACAAACCCTGAGAACGAAAAGATAATACTGGATGCTGTAAAGGAGCTTAAGAGCCTTGGCTACAGGACAATCCTAGGGGTGAGCAACATCTCCCATGGGCTGCCAAACAGGTCAGAGATAAACTCTAAATTCTTTACAAAGGCCGCTAAAGCAGGGCTGGACCTAGCCATACTCAACCCCCTTGATAAGGTATTCCAGGCAGACACCTCCATAGACATAAGCTGGAAACCAAAGAAAAAGGACTATAGCAGGCTTCCCCTGGACAAACAGCTGTACAACGCCGTTCTCTACGGCGACAGGGACAGCATAGCGCAGCTAGTGGAAAAAGCACTCGAGAGCATAGACGCATACAGGATAAACGATATACTGATCGATGCGCTGAACGAGGTTGGCAGGAGATTCAACAAAAAGGAATATTTTCTTCCGCAGGTGCTGCTGTCAGCTGATGCAATGAAAAGGGCATTCAGCAGGCTCAAGAAAGAGCTCAGCAAAAAAGGGGGCAGGGAGCGGGGAAAAGTGATGTTTGCCACTGTGGAAAATGATATCCATGACATCGGCAAGAACATAGTTATAGCCTTGCTTGAGAGCCATAACTACAGCATAATAGACCTGGGCGTCAACGTCAAGACCAAAAGGATCATCGAAGAGGCCATAAAACACAGGCCGGATATCATTGCCTTGTCTGCGCTCATGACAACGACTGTAATAGAAATGGAAAATGTTATAAAGGAATTAAGAAAGAATAATGTCAATGTTCCTGTCATAGTCGGCGGAGCTGTCGTGACGAGCGATTATGCCTCCGGAATCAAGGCTGCATATGCAAAGGATGCTCTGGTTGCTGTAAAAAGGATCAATGAGCTCATAAGATGAAAAAGGTAACCGAGATATTGAAAGAGAAGGGCTTTACCTGGTCTGTAGAGCTTGTACCCCCAAGAAACGGGACATCATGCGACGAAATTTTCAGCCAGCTCGATTTTCTCAAGGATAAGGTTGATTTTGTAAGCATAACCAAAGGTGCAGGCGGAAGCTTAAGGGGGGGCACATTGCCTATATCTTATTTTGCACAGGCTAAGTTCGGATTAAACACAATAGCCCATTTTGTCTGCAGGGAAAGGACAAAATATGAGATAGAGAACGACCTTATGGACCTTTATTACATGGGCATCAACAATATCCTTGCTCTGAGGGGCGACCCGCCAGCAGGACAGAAAAAAGAAGCCTGGGATGGGGACTACAGATACGCATACCTGCTCATGCAGCAGATAAATAACATGAACAAGGGGATATATCTTCCCAGAAAAGGGATAGACAAAGAGTCTCGGAAAGGGCTGCAGACAGATTTCTGCATAATCGCAGCCGGCCACCCTGAAGATGATTTTGCAGATGAGCTCAAGCACATAAGGGCAAAGATAGAGGCAGGCGCAGAGCTTATCATCACCCAGATGATCTTCTCATTTGAAGAATACCGGGAATATGCAGAAAAGCTGCGGAAGAACAACATAACAGTGCCTGTGATACCGGGGATACGGCCTATAAGGAACCTAAAACAGATAGAGTCAATCGAAAGGTTTTTTAAGTTGAAGGTCAACAAGGAGCTAAAAGATGGATTTAAGGAAGCTCCGGACTTTGGAATCAAATACTGTTCAGAGATGATAAAGAAACTGAAGCAGTATGGAGCACCAGGGGTACACTTGTTTGTGCTCAATGACGTAAAGGTGGTAGAAGAGCTTCAAAAATGGTCTTAGAGCAGATTTACTCTATAAGGTGGCTGAAAAGCAAGCCAAGGTATACTTTCCTGCTTGGGGTCACATATTCATTATTTGCACTGTTCCTCGCAATCCTGATATTTCCAAGAGACGTGGGACTGGCTTCGATTGCGCTGACATCACTGATAATCCTGCCGTCCCTCAACAGGCTTATAGAGCTTGAAGAGAACGAGGATGCAAGAAAGAAGATAAATCTTAATCTTGTGCACCTATTTGAGTCCCATCTAGATATAATCAAGATATATCTCTTCCTGTTCCTGGGGATCATGCTGACATACACTTTTTTTTCTATTTTCTTTCCGCCACTCACCACCAGCCATGTCTTTGAGCACCAGATGAGCCTTGTCGGGGAGGTAGGAAAAGCTACAAGCTGGACAGACAATTTCTGGGACCTGTTTACCAATAATTTCAGGATTCTGCTCTTCTGCCTGGTCACTTCGTTCATATACGGCAGCGGAGCTGTCTTTATCCTTGCATGGAACGCATCTGCCTGGGGCGTTATAATGGGGATTATCATAAGGAACGGCTATTTTCTGGCTAATGCAAACCCCCTTGTCTATATATTCCTTACAGTGGTGGCGGTGCTGCCCCATATCATAGCTGAGGCTGCTGCTTATTTTCTGGTGGCCATATCAGGTGGGATAATCTCCAAAGCCTCTGTTAGGGAGAGATTCCTGTCTCCTAGGTTCAAGCACGTGGTGGCAGACGGGTTGGCAATATTCTTGCTGGCAGGCGGGATACTGCTCCTGGCTGCTTTGGTAGAAGCTTATTTTGCAAAGAACTTCATCAGTTTCATCATTTAAACAATATATTTATAAAAGCATATCCTGCTTATTTTCTTATGAAGAAAGCATATGCCTCAACCAAGACCATTATAAAGCAGAGGCTTAAGGAATTTTCTAGAGTTGAGGGCGATCAGATCTTCTATGAGCTCTGCTTCTGTCTCCTCACTCCCCAATCAAATGCGTATAAATGTGATGAATGCGTCTGCGCACTGAAGAAAAGGGATTTTCTGAACAAGAATTTGGACGTAAGAGATATCCTGAAGGATAAGACAAGATTTTATAAGAATAAGTCAGGCTATCTTAAAGAGATGAAAGAAAGGTTTGCTGAGATTAGAGAAAAGGTAGATATAGGCAGCAAAGAAAATACCGGAAAAAACAGGAAAATAAGAGAATTCCTGGTAAATAGTGTTAAGGGGCTTGGCTACAAAGAGGCCTCCCATTTCCTGAGAAACATAGGCTATAGGAACCTGGCTATCCTTGACAGGCACATCCTGAAGAACCTACTCAAGCTTAACGTGATCGATGAGATCCCAAAGACAGTTACCCGGAAAAGGTATCTTGAGATAGAAAAGAAGTTTCTCAACTATTCCAGGAAGGTAAACATACCCATGGACGAGCTGGACCTTCTGTTCTGGAGCATGGAGACAGGGAAGGTATTTAAGTAAAATATTTATAGTAGTAAAAAGAAAAGAGGTATATGCGGCATTCACTGTTGATTCTTTCCTTGCTGGCCATACTCTTATCGCTAACCTCCTGCAAAACAACAGGGTCAGCTGTCAGCTTTGGACAGGATTTGGTTGTAGCTACCAGCATCGTGTCCTATGAAGGAAATACTGCTGAAATAATGATTGAGATAGCATCAAACAGGCACACTTTGGGCATAACCGAGATTTTCCCTGGGGGGACGATCCTGGACTACTCGCTAAATCCCAGACCAGAGGTCACAGTCTTCAACCCCGATGAGTCATCTTGGGTGCTAATAGACAAGGATAGCACCATTTCAACAGAGCTGAGGTACACTGCCCATATACCCTCGCCCTGCATCATAAGTCGGACTGTCTATTATTTCGAAGGGGATTTCCTGAGGAAGAATAGCTATAATATAGACCTTTTGACATGCGAAGAGTGCTCAGACAGGTATTGCCATGATTTTGACAACAATGGCCGGCCCTGTAATGCACCGCCAGCTTCATCATCTATGATAGAGATTACTCAGCCAGAAGATGAGCAATACCTGGATGACGATGAGATCTATATGGAGGTCGAGAGCATATGCGATGACAGGGTAGGGTACTGCACCATATGCTATGATGTGACTGATGAGGACGGAAACATGGTGGAAAATTCTGAGGAATATTCTGCCTACTGCGACTACAGCGATTACATGGACAGCTATTCAGTCTACGGTCTTGATGATGGAACCTATCAGTTTTCTGCAACCATAATGAACTACTGCGCTGATGGCCCTGGCTACGACCATGACCTATGCGAATTCCAGGCAAGCACAGAACAAAGGACAGTCCATATAGACACCCAGGAGCCTGAATATCTGGAGTTTGTCTATCCAGAGGACGGAGGACTGGTCGAGGATGATATTGAGATAGTGGTCAGCTTTGAGGAACAAGATTTTGATGGGGAGCTTGTGCTGCATGTGGAAAACAGCAACAGCGGATGGAGCGAGGAATACTATGATTATGAACCAGACCAGGATGGATACAGGTTTGAGCTAGGGGCATTAGATGCAGGCTATTATGACGCCTATTTTAGGGTGTATGACACGGCAGGAAATGAAGCCTGGAGCGATGAGATAGGATTTGAGGTAGCATGAAAAGACAGCTATTATGCCTGGCGCTAATGTTCTTGTTATCAGCTATAGTGCTAGCTGAATACGATGACGGATACCACGGCCATTGCAGGACAAACCTTATAGACAACAATCATGGGGCAGACCGTTACATAGACTCATCTGATGAAACAATATGGTCTTTTGTGCACCATGAAACTGAGGGCTGGCAAGGCAATCTAAGCCAAATCAAGAACTACCGCATGAAAGACAGGAGCGATATCTGCTATCAGACAGTAAGGTCAAATATCCATTGCCATGACAGTGTTTGTAACTATGAAACCACAACAACAGGATGCGACGAGCCATATCAAGATTCCTGGCAGAGAGATATCCAGGAAATAGAAGAGATGCCCCTTGTGGGATGTCTGGGTGTTCCGCGGCAGAACTGGGATCCGACACTGAAGCATACAATATACTACCCTGTTGACCTTTTCGGGGATCTAGCATGGGTCTACAACCCAGATATGCATGCATGCGCAAACCTGGAATCCGATGACACGTACGCTACAGTATTCAATACAATAGAGCATGATTTCAATAAGTTTTGGTACCGCAATGACTATATTACGCAATTTGTCGATGTCCCATTCTTCTATTCATTCCTGGATGATGAGGCTATGCATGTCATGGCAAACTGGGAGTGCTCAGGCAGCTACAACGACGACCACACGCTTAACTACCGGGCGGATGTCAGTGAGATCCAGGGGGTCTGCCCCGAAAGGCAGCGGTTGGATGCAGGCTTCCACATGTCAATCGACGTCACCCGAAAAATAGACAAGGAAGGAAAAGCAGCAGCCGACCATCTCCTGTCAAGTCCAAAAGATATAGAGATTGAAGTCAGTCTAGAAAGCCCATATGATGAAGTAGCCAGCCCCTTTCCTTTAGGTGAGGATGCGCCACATGAAGAAAAGTATGATTGCTCCTTGCCGGAGAGCTTTGAATATAAAATAGTTGTAGGGGGACAATACTATGATCGGTTCGGCGGCATCAATATTTTCGATGTCCTTGCAGAGAGCGAGGAATTTGTGGACGCTTTGATCATTAATTCCTTCCATCTGTTTCAGGAGGCAGGCTATAGGATCACGGATTTCTTCTACCTTGATCCAGAAGAGGAGATCCGGCCGCTTATCCGTCATGAAGGCGGATTCGGCCAGAGAGATGACCTATATCTTGAACATATAATCATATTCAGGTTTACGCTTTCGGAATCTCTATCGAGCGACTGGAATGATAGGGTGCTGTTGGAGATAAATCATCAAGTGAGGGGCCATACCTTGAAAGCCAGAGGATTTGACCTGAAAAATCAAGAATCAAACGCAGAGAACTACAGGGCCATGTATCCGGATAAATATGATGAAGATACTGACATAATCGACTTGTTGCCTGTCAAGAACAAGGAACCTATAGTGATCTCTGAGGGTCCTATCTCCAGAGAGTTTTACGCCGGTCTTATAGAAAAACTCTCAATGCAGGTAGCAGAAGAATTTAAGAGGAACAAGGAGATACAGGCCTTCCTGGATTTGCCTGCTGAAACCCAGCATATAGAAAAGAGCGAGGTCTATCTTTTCCCGGCAGTGTATCGCAACGATATCTATGAAAAAGTAAGAGATTTCATATCGGTATCCAGGTTTTGCTGTGCAAGGTTGGAAAATGTGCAGATACCCTACACTCTCATGGGCAAGGATGAATGTTCTAAAATAGAAGACAAGAAAAGCCTGAATTCCAAGATTACAATCAGCAATGACATAACAGTGGACGAAGATTCATTAGGCTGGTGGAAAAAAAGGTACCTGAAGTTTACTGATACTGTGCTGATGGATAAGGATCCTGACTCCAAGATAACTTTGTCGCTTGGTTTGAAGGATACAAGATACAAGGTAGAGGATAAGACTGATCCTTTTGACATGTGCGGAGCACCGCAACAGGTTGAGCTAAACCTAAACATCTGGGGGTACCATTACTTCTATGATCTTGCAGGCACCGATAAGCAATTTGACATTTTCACCACCACTTCCTCAGCTGTCAAACAACACCTCCCTTCTGCACTGCTCACTCTGTTTGAAAAGAAGGGATACAATGCAGATGACCTATTCTTCAGTGAGCAAGAGATACAACAACTGGCAGGAGAGACAGTGTATTATCGAGATGGCGACAGGACAGGTGAAATACTGGATAGGTCCAAGAGATTTGAAGAAAATATAGCTATGATCCTATCATATCATGAGGGCAACATCTACCTCAAGATAGTCGATGAAATTGAGGTTCACCCAATGACCGAGTTTACGCTTGTATCCCGTACAGAACCAACAGTGGGCATTGGGATACCATATGCCCATTATCAGCCTGATCCGTTGGACGGCTATGATGTGGTAGACTACTATGTACCGAAAGACAGGCAACCAGAACCGAAAGAGCACACACTCGAGATACAGCAAGAGGAGCTGGCCGCCAACTTGATCTACAGAGCACTAACTGATATGTTTGTTGACAATTTCTACCGGCTGAAAGACGCTCCAGAACTAGGTGCTGCCAGGATAATCAGTAACGAGGAAGGAAACGCAAGGATCCAGACAGAGGTCTCTTATAGCATGAATCAACTGGAGGACCATAAATCCATGCAATCATGCTGCAAGCTGCAGGATGAAGGAAAACAGTCGACCGGTCCGGAATCAAGCGTATACACAGTAAGGTCGAATCGGGATTACAGCTTAGATGGGATCGGATATCAGATACTGGGAAATCCGCCGATAACCGGAGATACAACCAAATTTTTCATAGGTCCACAGCATGAATCAGAAGTTGCGGTATACCGGTTTTTTGATGAAGAACTGGAACTGTGCAGCTATGAGATTATAGGCCAAAAAGAATATGGCTCTGATGAAAGCATTTTGTATTCGCATGACAATAATTTTCAGCTATATCTGCATGATGAGCAGGATACCCATATAACAATAAATACCGTAAACATCTCAGAATGCAACAAGTTGGGAATTTCAGCTTCAGATATGGTTGAGGTGGAGAACGAGCCTGAAACACCTGAAGATTATATGGATGTGGAAAAAATCATGGCATATTCAAAAGCATATGTGGAGAGCTTCATACACATAGATGGACTGTTTGAGAAGGTATTGGAGTGGGTGTAAATCCAGGCCTTACCATCTGTCGACAAACCTGTCTGACGGACTTTGTTCCTGTTCCAGTGAGTCAGTACCATATTCATGCATTAATTCCTGGCGACTTATCCTTACTTTCTCGCCTTTATGCATGCCGTCTCTGATCTCAAATACATAATAATCTTTACCTGTCTCGACCAAATCAAAATGGTGCCTGTATACTACAGCATCGTTCCTGCGGCCGAGAAAAGGATCAGGCTGCCTGTCGATCCCACAGCCAGGTGCTGCCAGTACAAGCGCTGCCAAACCTACCCTAGCTGCGGTTCTTGTGCAATCAGCTATCTTATGCAAGCCAGCTCGCACACTGTCATATGAGGGTAAATAGTCAGCTATTTTTCCTACGTTCATGTGATGATGTAACAGGCACTAGTATATAAATTTTGTGTTTTTTTAACTACCTATAAGTGATTATAGAAGATTGGCCGTAGGGCAAGGCTTCCAGCCAGGAGTATAAAAACCACCCAAAACAGGTACAGCATCAATCGCATATTCAAGCTCGCCGGCATTGATGGTCAAAGCCAATCGCACATCCAGGGGCATATCCTTCTTTGCGAGAGCATTCATCTCGTTGGCAACATAGGCTACCAATGACTGGGTACCAGGATTTCTCTGTTGCAACCCTCTGTAATGCTTTGTCTGCAGGATTTCGAAGAAATCTTTCGTTTTGATTGCTATTAAGTAATTACTATTTTTTATGGGAAGCAAAAAATCCAAGCAATACAGCCATCACAGTGAATGCCCAGGCAACCGGGACCAATATTCCTGATATCAGAGCCAGCTGTCCTCTCTCAAACACAAGGAACAACACTACAATAGCCAGATAGATGCCGGCCAGCACAGCTGCTATAGCAACATATGGGTTTTGCTTTGCCATAAGACCACCTCATCTGTCACTTTTCTGCCAGCATATATAAACTTTATGAGAAATCTTTATAAGCTCAGAATGCTTAACTCTTCTAAAATGAAGAAACTAGTTGTCTTCTATTCGAGGTCAGGGAACACCAGAAAAGCCGGAGAGTTGATTGCAGCCGAGATAAATGCAGATATAGACGAGATCAAGGACAAGAAAAAAAGAGATGGCATCAGGGGGTTTATGGGGGGAGGATTTGACGCATTCAAGAAGAGAGAGACAAGGATTGAGCACAAAAAGAATCCAGCTGGCTATGGGCTTGTCGTTGTCGGCACCCCAATATGGGCCGGCACCATGGCTCCTGCGATAAGGAGCTATCTCAAGACAAACAAGCTGAAAAATGTGGCTTTTTTCAGCACAGCAGGCAGCGGAAGCAACGGAAAAGCATTCAGGGAGATGGAAGGGCTCAGCGGCAAGCCAGTGAAGACCCTTGAACTCAGGGAAAAGATCGATGAAGCGAAGATCAAGGAATTCTCAGCAGGTCTCTGATCTTAAGAAAGAGCTGGGCAAAGCAGCAGATAAGAAAAAGGCAAAGGATCTGCAGAGATTCTTCAAGACCGGAAAAGGAGAATACGGGGAGGGAGACATATTTCTCGGCGTGACAGTGCCTGAGCAGCGGAAGATAGCCAAGAAATACAAGCTCAATCTTCAAGAGATCCAGGGACTCATGGATACAAATGTCCATGAATACAGGCTCTCTGCCTTATTTATGCTAATAGAGATGTACAAAGATACAGACGATATCACAGAATTTTACCTTAAGAATACAAAAAATATAAACAACTGGGACCTGGTGGACCTGTCTGCACCAAAAATTCTTGGCGACTATCTTCTGGATAAAGACAGGGATATCCTATACAGGCTTGCCAAATCAGATAACCTCTGGGAGAGACGCATCGCAATAATAGCAACAGCTGCATTTATCCGGAACCATGAATTTGATGATACGCTTAGGATATCCAAAATATTGCTGGGTGATAGGCATGATCTTATCCACAAGGCAGTAGGATGGATGCTGAGGGAGATAGGGAAAAAGGACAGACCACTACTGGAAAGGTTCTTAAAGAAAAACTATAAAAAGATGCCGAGGACCATGCTGAGGTATGCGATAGAAAGGCTGGCAGACAGGAAGATGTACCTCGAGGGAAAGATATGAAAAAGAACGTATGGTGGCTGGGTCTTGTAAGCTTCATAAATGACACATCCAGCAAGCTCATCCTTCCCATATTGCCTTTGTTTATCAAGGAAATCGGGGGTGCGGGGCTTGCTCTGGGCCTTATCTCTGGTCTGGGAGAAAGCATATCCAGCTTTTTCAAGATGCTGGCAGGTTACTGGTCAGACAAGCTTGGCAGGAGAAAACCATTTGTTTTTACTGGCTATCTGATAAGCTCGATATCAAAGCTGCTGTTCAGCTTTTCTCAGAACTGGCCCCAGGTCCTGGGCCTGAGATCTGCAGAAAGGTTCGGCAAGGGCCTAAGGTCTGCCTCAAGGGATGCTATCTTAGCTGCTTCAAGCAAGAGAAGAGGCAGGGTTTTTGGAATACATAGGGCGCTGGACAGCGGCGGAAGCGTCCTGGGGGGCATATTGGCATTCCTGTTCTTCTGGTTTCTTGGCCTTTCTTTCAGGAGAATATTCCTTATCGCAGGCATAATAGCTTTCCTATCGCTGATACCCATATTCTTTGTCAGGGAAAAAGGCACCAAGAAGAAGGCCATGAACCTCAGGATAGGATTTTCCAGGCTATCCAAAAGACTAAGGGTATTCATAATAATTGCAACGATATTTGCTTTGGGAAATTTCAGCTACATGTTCTTTGTATTGAGGAGCCAGGATTATTTTTCAGAGAAACTGGCAATAGGCATACCCATATTATTGTATGTCCTCTATAACATAAGCTACACAGCATTTGCAATACCTGCAGGGAATCTAGCTGATAAGATAGGAAAGAAGAAGGTGCTGCTCGCAGGCTATTCTCTGTTCGGACTGGTCTGCATGGGTTTCTTATTTGCAGGTTCACTGGTATGGTTCGTCATTCTTTTCCTGCTTTTTGGGTTGAACTATGCCTTGGTAAATGCCACAGAGAGAGCATATGTATCAGACCTTGCTGCAAAGAGCTATAGGGGCACAGCCCTGGGCACATTTCATATGGCTGTGAGCCTTGCAGCTTTGCCTGCAGGACTGATAGCAGGCAAGCTGTGGGATCTAAGCAGCAGCTATGCTTTTATCTATGGGGCAGCCTTGAGCTTGGCCGCTATAGCAGCGTTCATTGTTTTCGATGACTAGACTACTACGGATAATCAACATACTGAAAAAGGACTACGGGAACACTATGCTGGCCTCTCTTTCCAACCTAAAGGCCTGGAAAATCCTGATAGCCACCATACTTTCTGCCAGGAGCAAGGATGAGCAGACATACTCTATCGCCAGAAATCTCTTCAGGAAATACAAGACAGCCAGGCAGCTGGCAGAGGCTGACAGGAAAGAGGTGGAGAAGATAATAAGGAAGATCGGATTCTACCGTCAGAAGGCCAAATATATAATAGAGACCTCAAGAATAGTGGTTGGTGAGTTCAAAGGCAGGATACCGAAAACCTATGAGGGCCTGATGAAATGCCCGGGTGTAGGCAGAAAGGTCGCAGGCTGCGTGCTGGTCTATGCTCATGGCATACCTGCAATACCAGTAGATACACACGTGCATAGGATATCCAACAGGCTCGGGCTTGTAAAGACAAAAAATCCTGAAAAGACAGAGATCAAGCTGCTGAAGCTGGTGCCAAAGAAGCACTGGTTCTTGGTAAACGATGTTTTTGTGCATCATGGCAAGAATGTCTGTGTGCCTATATCTCCTTTTTGCAGCAGATGCGACATAGAAAGATATTGTGAAAAGGTAGGGGTTAAGAAAAAACGTTAGCGTTTCCCAAATCCTGTGATATCTGGCAAAGCCCTGCCCTGCCTCTCTGCTTCCAGCTTATCTAAGTTCTGCTGGACCATCTGAAGCTCATTCCCAAATGATTTTGTCCTTCTCTGTATCAATACCAATTCCGATGTCATCTCTTTTGCCCTAAGGCTAATATCACGCATTATCTTGGCAGTGCCCTTTTTCCTGAACAGCTCATGCGTCTCGCTCAGATGGAACCTCTTCAATTCTCTGTCCACTAGCGCTATCATGGGATCAAGCTCACTGTCTATATGCCTGATCATCTCAAAATACTCTCTGCATTTTCCAATATCTACCTTGGTCCTTATTTTTCCCTTGTTCAGTGAAGAGCCTTGTAGCAATCTTATCTTTTTCATCTGCAAGCCTCCTTATGAAACCCATCTGTTTTTCTACTACAGCAAGGTTTCTCTCCAAGTCTCTGACTGCCCTGAATTCCTGGATCAAAGCTTGTTCGCACTGCTGACAATCCATAATTTCTTCCCGAAGCATAGTCTGGACATCTTTTACGTTCTTCAATTCTCTGTCAGATTCTCTTTTGCTGTCTCTGATTGCCCCAAAACCCATCTTTGCCATTTTATGCATTAATTAACGGGATATATTTAAATATTATGCACAAACAGCTGATAGTTAAGGATAAATAGGTTTATAAATAATAGTCTGTTCTTGCTGCTTATGGACAGTCAAAAGGTGCAGGATGCATCATTATTCTTTTTAAGGCATGGTTTTCAGGGTACTGACCTAAGCAACATAAAGGGGTTATGCGATTCTCTCGAAGAGGGCTATGCAGATGGCAGCGCAAAAGAAACTGATTTAGTGGAAACCATAATATCAACGCTAAGCACTGTGGAACCTGATGATTTCGTTCCAGAAACCCACAAGCCCCATGCTGCAGAGACACCAATCGATGTTGTGGGCTCACAGACACATGGGGTCATCTGCATCAATCTGAACATTTATTCTGCAGATGGCAGGCTCGATATGGATAGGATAGACACTAGCTTCACGCTTGGCGGAGATCCGATGATGACAATGTTCCTGCTTAATCTTCTTGGCCATAATACAGCGCTAAGCACCTTAATAGGCAATGATCGGTATGGAAGCCTCTATGCAGCTGGAATAGAAGCTTCAGGCATAAATCTAATCCGTACCGACAGGGAAAGCTGCCAGCCTTTACAGATAAACATACAGGTTGATGGCAACAGGGCAGGCTCGATATGTTTACATGACAAAGAGCCGCTGGACTATAGCAGGCTTCTGAGGAAATACAGGGATTTCACCGTATTTGTTTCAAGGCACCCAGGAATGAAATACGCTCTGATCGGTGGGGCTCCTGCTGGAGATGAAGAGGCATGCAACAGGACATATTTTGCGCATGAGATAGAGTTTTGCAAGACTTTTGGCATCAGGACAGGAGGAGAACCAAAAGACAAGCTTCAGGGCGATGGACTAAGAACCCTGCTGGCTGCAGATGACTTCAAACCAAATGAGGGAGAGCTTTATCTGGTAGAGGGGTGTGTTTTGAAGGGAGAACCATATACCCGGCAACTCAAGAAACTGGCAAGGAGAGAAGGAAGAAAATATCAGGAAGATCCGGGATTAGCGTCCCGGCTTTATAGGGCGCTAGCAGAAAGGGGGATTGTCAATGTGTGGATCCCAACATTGGGGCACGCAGGAGCATTGCTGCTGAGCACTGAAGCAGATTACAGGCTTGAGGTGCCTGACATGACTGAGCAGGCTGCTATGGCAGGTGGCAGCATGCAGGGATGTGGAAATGGCGCATGGGCAGGCTATATAGATGCTTATCTAAGGTATGGATTTGACCCGGGGATGCTGCTCACAGGCCTGGGTGCAGGAGGTATGGCTTCATGCCTGCATCCTGGCAATCTTGGCGGCACGGCAGCTGAGATGGCAGCCAAGATAACTGCTGTACAGATTACTAAACATACTTCCTGAGGTCCTGGCATCTTTTGGCGATTTTACTTTCTATGCAGTCAGGCATCCTGAACTTTAAGGGCATCATCTGCTTCATCAGCTTCAGGTTTCTTCTCTGGCCGATATATTGTGAATCATAATATGTTTTCCATAGGTGCTGATCACAGCTAAGATCAGGCACAAGCTTATTGTCAGCAGCCTTCAGCTTTTCCAGTGCAGCAGCAAGGAACCAGTAATCATCCCAATTATACCCCCAATAATAAATCCTTTAAACCACGTCGACCACTCTTTCCATGCCATAACAATATTTAAGAACCATTTTATTTAAACCTTTCGCAGCTCACATACCCCATCTGCAGAAGATTACAAAAATAATTGAAATAAAAACATACCGATGTGCATTGTTAGCCCAATTATGCCCATCACTTTCCCTATTTTAGATAATTTCCTATCATCTGCTGTCCTAACAGCACTATAACCCAACACGGAGCCTAAAAGAAATACTGAATATGATATCAAGGGCACCAATAAGGAAGTGTCAAAACCCAAACCAACCAGACTTAATATAATAGTCATGACTGAACTAAGAATGGTCCAAACCAGAAGTATTATTGGATAAAATGGAATCAACAGCAATATACTCATAAGTCCTAAGTTAAAGCTATTGTTGATTTTCTTCGGCTTGCCAAAAGCAGCTATGCCAAGAAAGACAAGATAAACAAAATAACCGATATAAGGCAGTGCAACTGCTAAGGACCACCAACCAGGTCTTCCTACTTTTACAAAGATCTTCCAGTGCCAGATGATCCAGTATATCAAAAATACGAATATTGAAACCGTACTTAATAAAAAGAAGATGAACAACAGACCAGTTCTTACTTCCATAAGAAAGCTGATTACAGTGACAACACCAGGTAAGAAAAAAAACATGGGCCACCACCGCATATCAGCAATCTTGGATATCAGATATGCTCTCAAAAAAGGCACCCAAGCTACCCATTCCTTCTTGGTCTTTGTTCTCTTTGCTAAAAGCATGTAAGCAATAGAAGTGTACACATAGAAGGGGATAGATATTACAAATCCCAGGAAAATCATTATCATAAAACTACTTAACTTCATAAGAACAGATTACTATTAAGATTATTTAAACCTTTCCTCTCACGCCACACCACCAGGAAATCTGACCGTTTCATTAACTGCATCAAAAGGGGATGATAATATTTTCTGAACAACTTAAGAGCCTCTTTTCTTAATCTATCTGAATAACCTGTATTTCCTAATTCAATTGTCCTGTCAGGATCCCCTGCAATCCCGGATGAGAGGAACAGTCCTTCGACAAAATTCCGGACATACAGGTGCATGAAGACCCTTGCCAGCTCTTCAGGCTGATATGCTGTTGCTTTCCTGTCACAATGCGAAGAATTCTGGCAGTATCGGCAGTCAAAGCTGCAGCTGTTTGTCATCAGTGTCTTGAACAATGAGATGCATCTTCCGTTTTCAGTGAAAGAATGGCAGATCCCGCAGCTGGATGCATTGCCTATCCTGTCATCTGTCTGCACCTTTCTTCCGGAGCTTGAGCTGGCGCAACTATCCCATTTTCCAGCATCTCCAAGTATCCTAACCTTCTGCAAGACATTCATGCTTGAGCCTCGCTGTCACAGTGTCTGCTATCTTCTTGAGATTGTAGACATCCTCTTCATTGTATTCAACAAGAAGCTTGAGATAGTATGAGTCGCCTGTCACCCTGTACATCTTCCATAGCCTTAGTGCATCTCCCCCATACATATCCTCTACTATCTTGCTCCTCTCTATGCCGAACTTCTTCTCTATCTCCTTGAGGCCGCCAGTGAGGTTGACGCGCTGGCAAGCTACCCTGAGATCAAAATTGGGAACCTGCGGCAGGAGCCTTGGGTATCTTTTCCTGATGAAAGGTATGTCAAAGGTAGAGCCATTGTAGGTTACTATAAGCTTATACCTATCGAGCTCCTTCTTAAGCTCTTTGTAGTCCATGTTTATCCCGCGGATCATTGTTTTTGTGTTTATTCCGTCAAATATGCCGAACACTGTGATGTCATCATACCTGCTCATGCCGGATGTCTCGATATCCAGGAAAACAGCCTGATCTTTGAAGTTATCATATAGCCTCCAGTTTTCGCATTGCGGAAGCCTGCCTATGAAGTATCCTGAGCATTGGCTATACAATGCAGAGCGAGCCTGCAAAACAATCCTGTCGTAGTACATCTTTCTTTTCCTTGATATGCCTTTGACTGATTTTGCCGCCAGAAACTGATCCCAGCTTAGGATACCCTGCTGCCAGATGCTTTTCTCGAGCTTCTCGCCTATCTTGTCCAGGAAGATAAAACTATTGGCTATCACATAGGATTTATTGGCATTTTTAGTTTAAATAGCTGACGCATACATGTCATGTGGCCAGTGGCCAGTGAATTTTGCTTTTTCAGTGTCTGTAACAACCTGATTCGGCAAAATAAGCGCTGTCCAGTGTTAGAAAACTTTATATAGTATGATATCTTAAGTTTTTCTATGGGCAAGACAATAGCTGTGGTAGGGGCCCAATGGGGTGATGAAGGCAAAGGCAAGATAGTGGATTTTCTTGCTGAAAGGGCTGATGTTATAGCCAGGGCAACAGGCGGAAATAATGCCGGGCATACAGTGGTTGTCCATGATAAGAAATATAAGTTCCATCTACTCCCTTCAGGCATCATCCATAACGGGAAGCTCAGCATCTGCGGCAACGGGATGGTGATCTATCCAAAACAGATAATAAAGGAGATAACAGACCTGGAAGAAAAAGGATTCAAGATTTCTGAGACTAACCTACTGATAAGCGGTTCTGCGCATGTCATCACAGAGGAACAGGTATCGCAAGATAAGAAGACAGGAAAGAAGGTAGGAACCACAGGGAGAGGCATCGGCCCCTGTTACATGGCCAAGATAGAGCGGACGGGGATGAGGATGTCTGATTTTGTGAAGAAAGACACTGCAGAAGCGAAAAAGCTGAGCCCCCTTGTTAAGGATACATATGCGGTTCTGGATGAGGCCCTGAGGTCCGGAAAGAGCATCCTTGTGGAAGGTGCGCAGGGAACCATGCTTGACATAGACCACGGCACATATCCTTTTGTCACATCATCCAATCCTACTGCAGGAGGGGCCTGCACCGGGCTGGGCATCGGCCCCACAAAGATCAATGAAGTGATAGCGATTGTAAAGGCCTATACGACAAGGGTGGGCAGAGGGCCGTTCCCGACAGAGCTGGGAACAGATGAGCAGACGGTCAATGAAAACAAGGATGACGAGCTGTCAGAAGATGATATAAAAAAAGCCAACCAGGGAGAGGAATACTACCTAGGCAAGGTACTCAGGAAAAGGGGAGCTGAGTACGGGACCACAACAGGCAGGGCGAGAAGGACAGGCTGGTTTGATTCTGTGATCACCAGATATGCAGCAAAAATAAACGGCCTGACATCCATAGCAGTCACAAAGCTGGACTGCTTTTCTGATTTCAAGAAGATAAGATACTGCACAGGCTACAGGATAGGGGGCAGAACAGTAAAGGATTACCCAACAGCAGACATCGAGAAAGCTGAGCCTGTATATGAAGAGACAGAAGGCTGGAACTCTGACATATCTGACATAAGAAGCCTGGATGGGCTGCCTGAAGCAGCATTCAGATATGTCAAGAAAATCGAGGAACTTACAGGTGTTCCAATATCCATACTGTCGGTCGGCCCAAAAAGAAGCCAGACGATCATATTGAGAAAGGACCTGCTGTTTAAATGATAGAGATATTTTATTTTGACAGGAAACTACGGAAAGCGGAGATTGGAGAGCTAGGCAGGATCAAGAACAAAAGGCTATGGATCGACGTGTATGACATTACAGCCAAGGAATCTCAGATTCTGCAAAAGGCTTTCAAGCTGCATCCTGTCACTGTTGAGGACATAGAAAATCCGAATACTAGGATCAAGGTGGAGGATTTCGTGGACTATCTGTTCTGCATCTTCTACGGCTGCCAGAAGAAAAAGGGGATAGAACTGGTGGAGCTTGACTTTATCCTTGGCAGGAACTACATCATAACCAACCACAAAGCTGAGCTGGAGAGCTTCGAAAAGCTGAAGAAAAACAAGAAGAAGCTGGGCAGGCTCCTGAAGAACGGCACGGATTTCATACTGCACCAGCTTATCGACATCGAGATAGACAATTTCTTTCCGGTGCTGGAAGAGATCGATGACGAGATAGAGGATCTTGAAGAGGCAGTTACCAAGAAAGCATCCCCTGGACACATGTCAAAGATACTTGATCTGAAGCGGCAGATAATATCGATCAAGAAGACAATCCTCCCTCAAAGGGAGAAGCTGTCATTTCTGGCGAGAAAAGGATACAGGTTCATATCTGACAAGTCAATCCCTTACTTCAGGGATGTCTACGACCATTCTATAAGGGTCTATGACCTTCTGGACAACCAGAGGGAGGCGATTTCCAACACCTTTGACGTGTACATGTCATCTGTTTCCAACAACATGAACGAGGTAATGAAGGTGTTGACAGTATTTGCTTCAATCTTTATCCCACTTACATTCATAGCAGGGGTGTATGGAATGAACTTCAGGTATATGCCGGAGCTGGAATGGAGGGCAGGATACTTTGTGGTGTGGGGCGTGATGATTGTTGTGGGCGTATCTATGCTCGCTTATTTCAAGAAAAAGAACTGGATCTAGGGTATGTAGCCGGGTATGTAGTCAAGACATTCTATGGGCTGGTCTTCGATAGAGGCTAGTGGGATCGCTTGGCCCTGGCACAGGGCTGATATCGCATCTGCTGCAGAAGCTATCTCATAAGCTGTCAGGTAAGGATCATGCTCGTAATGCAGGTATTCTTGGCAGTCTGTGTGCTCATATTGTGCAGGATTGCAGCACCGGTTTTTGGTGTAGGCGGACGGGTATGTCACTGCATTCAAGGATGTATGCCTGTGGGAAATGCACGGCCTTTCGGTGCCGCATAGGACATCTTCCCCATAATAGGAATAGTCAGGCAATAGCCTATCCGAAGGAGTGGCCTTGACCAGGGCGTTGTAGATATTATCTCCATGCGGGAGAACCTTGGACAATGACGGCCAGGCAGCAGAGGAATGGCCGAAGTCAAACCACACACCTAATCGGGTCTCTTCACCAGGAATGTTGATGCTCCTCATCAAGGCCAACAGTATCCTGGTCATGCTGTGGCACCCTCTTCTGCTGACCCTTGTTTGATATTCATCGTATTCTGTAAGAGCCTCTGCAACAGTATAAGGCTCATGTGTAGGGTCCCTTGAGGATATGCCGTGCCTGAAATCAGACCTTATGTCCTCCAAGACCGCATAGAATGTGCCTATCTTATTGTCCTCCAGCAGCCCATTCTGTGTGATATAATGATATGCATCTGCCGGATTACTGTCTATCAACGACAGGAAATAACAGCCTGAGCCTGATTCTGAGAAGAATCCCTTGAACAAGCCAGACAGCTCCTGGTAGTCATAGCCTGCTAATCTCCACGGCACAAGGCCATTCTTGTCAACCCAGACAGCATGGGCTGAGTCAGCTGCGACAATCCTCTTTTGCTCATCCTCTGTGAGGTAAACATATTCATCATCAATATCCTGGGGCTCAACAGATTCTAGACTGCCGCTATCCTCAAGAGCTGCCAAATCCTTCCAGAAGTGCTCTAGGGTATCTTCATCAAAGGCCTCTGTTGTCAGAGCTTCTACAGCAGGATTACATCTAAGGTATGTAGAATATGAGCAGCTCTGAAGGTGCTGGCATATGTCAAATTCGAATATCAGCGAAAGATTGTCCTGGAAAGCCAGCAGCCAGTAGCCCTCATAGGAACCGATAATATCCCTGTCATCGGGGATGAACCGGTACTGCTGGGATGCTGTGTCGAAATAGTATATTGTAGACTGAAGCCATCCTGATGATTGAGCTTCTGACAAAGTCTTGACAACTTCCCCTTTTCTTATTCTTACCTTAGACCAGTTGAATGAGGATATCATCAGACTGTCAAATGTTATAGTCAGGTTGACAGTGCTGTACAGCCAGTATCCTCTGCCTCGCCGCAGATAATCGTCATTTCCTGGCACAAACCTATAGCTGACGTCAAAGTAATATACGGTCGGCTGGAGCCATTCATCGGCATCGGCAACTGACCTTGTTTCTGAGCTGTTGGAGACAGAGGCATTAAGCCAGTAAAATGCATCTTCACCTGAATATCCCAGCAGATTCCAGCCAGCCTCAACCTCAAGATTGACGCCCTGTGCATCCAGTCCGCCAGGTGGCGAAAACAGGTTCCAGCCTTTTGAGAGAGGGATCTCTGAATCCAAGCTGATATCCAGGACAAATGGGTTCGCCTTTTGCTCATTGAAATAGAACCATGATGTGCTGGCTACTGAATTATGACGCCAATTTTCATTCCATCTTATGCTGTCAGGATCGGTCTCTGAGAATGAATAGATCAGGCCGCCGTTGATATCCTGCAGCACCTGTCCGTGCAAATAGTCTCCTTTCACGTTGTCGCCTATGGAATAATAGGCAGCAGCAACACCTTCTGTGCCCTCCACCCAGATGGAGTCTTTGGATGGCTTTGTCCAGTAGTCAAAGCCGTCTATCTCAGGATTATATGTCTGGTTGTGGCGGGTGCTGCCATACCCATACCCGTAGCTGTAGAGCCATTCCAGAGCCCGGGTGAAATTTTCACCTTCAGGCCCCTTTGAACCCAGAGCCAGTATTGCCCAGCTTTGCGGATCAGTATAGAACCCAAAATCGTCAAATCCTACCCAGAAGACGCCTATGTCATGAAAAGGGCCGTTGGATGCAGATGAGTTGGACCACATCTCTTCCACAAGATACTTCTTGATCAGAAGCGCCCTGTCTATTAAGGATGCATTCCTATCCAGGACCCCCCTGTAATAGTAGGCTGAATAAGCATCATAGTTGTTTTCTGTACTTATGGCTTCCGGGTAGGTGCATGCGGGTCCCCTGCATAAATCTAATGAGCCGTAGTCTTCCTGCAACGGATCTGTGTTTCTCACGCTGTCAAGCCATGATAAGGCTCTCAGCGCCATCTCCCGATAGCCAGCATCTTCTGTCTTATGCTCATAGAAATTGACTGCCATAACTATCCATGATATGTCGCCGGTCGGGTAAAGATAACAGCCGCCATGCCCTATGGATGAGGTTACAGCATCATAACACTGGTACCATGCACCATTGGCAAGCTGAAGCTCCTGCATCTTGTCCAGCACCGCAGCTGCCTTATCTGTCTCATCAGCCAGCGTAAACGCAATGACCGCCAGGGCCTGATCGTATGTATATGCATAATCTTCATCGTCTCCTTCATAAGAATCGACCAACCCATCCTTCTGCATAGCCGACAGCCAGCTTATGGCATCGCCCAGTTTCTTCAGGGTCATGATGTCAGCCACATCAAAGCTGTCAGAACTAAGGTTGACTGCAATTGTCCTGGTGGCATATCCGCTATTATTCTCCACAACCTTCACAGACACAATCTCGCCCGGCTGCCAATCCTCGTCTATGCTCTCTATGTCAATCATATAATAGCTGCCTGTTCCGCTCATGCCCTGTTCACCGATAACATCTGTGGCGTTTATTTCCGGGGAGCCCGGATAGAAGAGAGCGACTTTCCTACCATCAGCAAGTGTCCCATCCATTGCATCCAGAACCTGGCCGGTTATCCAGTGCTGGGCTGCTGCTATGCTGCAGAGACACATCAAAAACATGAAAGCTAGCAGATATTGTCTCAATTATACCCCCAATGGCCTAGAATGCAGCTGCATTTAAATTACTTGTCGTTTATATTGTACTCTTTTATCTCAATATTGCCCTTCTTAGCCTTGATCAGCAGCTCCTGCTTATCATTGAATCCGGTTATTTCGGTGACTATCTTTGGCAGAAGAATACGCTGAGCCCTAAAATCCAGGTTAGTCAGGATGTTCTGTTCTGCCTCTTTATAGTCAAGATTTAGCTCTTTCATCACCTTTTTTGTGTCTGCTTTTTTGCCTGTATCCCTAAACTTCTTGGTCTCCTCAAACAGATATTTTGCTGTCTTATCAGCTACATCTACTTTTGTGGTCTTTGTGATGCCCTGCAGTCCGGGGCTTAGGTTGACCTCAATCACCAGGGGGCCTTTGGGTGAATCCAGTATGTCCACTGCACATATCTTGGCTGCGATGGCAGCAGAGACGTCGCAAGCGATCTTTCTGGTATGCTCATCCAGCAGTATGGGCTCTCCTAGGCCGCCTGCGTGGATATTGCTCCTTTTTTCTCCCACAACCGCTTTTCTTCTCATGGCAGCTATGACCTTGTTTCCGACAACAATCGCCCTTGTGTCTGTGCCGCCTGTCTCTATATATTCCTGAAGTATGAATGGCTGACGAAGAGTCTCCAGCGCATCCATCATGGAAGAAGCTGCAGCAAATGACTCAGCAAACATGACGCCTTTGCCGCCTGTGCCAGAAGGGAATTTCATGATGATAGGATAGTTTATCTTTTTCAGGATCTTTTTAGCTGCCTTGGCAGAGCTTGTAAGGTATGTCCTTGGCATAGGTATCTTATACTGCTGGAGGACAAGATGGGTAAGCAGCTTGTCATGGCCGATTGTATATGCCTCTGCCTGTATAGGCATGTAGGCAGAATCTTCTTTGGCCTTTGTCAGCGTCCTGAGCAACGGTGTATAGCGAAAGGACCCTCTCGCATATATCATGTCATATTCCTTGAAGGCTTTGCCCTCGTAGAGTATCTCCAGGTCCCTTCCGCTAAGGTTAGCTTCCATCTTCCTGATATCAAGGCTATCCACATTGGTGAAATACTTCTTGAGGGCCTCCACTATCATAAGGGAACTCTTGCTCTGCAATGATATTAAGCCTGCTTTCATTTGCTTCTTTTAGAGGGATCGATAAGAAATCCGTGCTTAAGGATGTTCTGTCCTATGAGAACGTGATATTTCATGTGTATCCTGTCTGCCAGGGTGAATTCTGCTTTCAGCTTCTTGCCTGCAATCTTTATATGGGCCTCTATCACAGGCCTCAGCCTGTTGCCGTGAGCTGACTTAACAAGCTTTGTCTTTATGACCGGCCCAAGATGCATCCTGGCAGCAAGCCGGGAATCCATGGAGCTTTTTGTGGCGCCTGTATCCACCTTAGCTATGAGCCTTTTCTGGCTCTTCTTCTTTCCTATTATCGTCACTTTCTCAGTCAGTCCTATGATGGTCTTTTTCATTTTGCCCCCTAAATCAGCTAATCCTATTTAATGCTTTCTAATCCTTCATCCTGTCTATCATCATGTTCCTGGTGCGGTCAAACTGGTAGTAGTAGTATAGCGGGAGATGGGCAAATTCAGGCTTCATCTTTTTCAGGGTAAGAATCCTCTTCTCATGTGGCCCCACATTCTCTGTGCTGAAATCCAGGACCCCGTCCATGATCTCCTCCATAGAGACCGAAAACTGGTCATCTTTCTTCCCCCTGTGGATAAAGAAGAGGGAAGTAATGTTGTTCTCCTTTAGGAGATTATTCAGCCTCAATATGAACTTATAGACCACTCCTTCCTTGTGGAGTACCAATGACTGGGTAATGACATTTACAACGCACCTTATAGGGACCTCTGATTCCTTGATTATGTTAAGAAGCGTCTCCTTGATGACTGAAAACTCCTTCAGCAGGAGCTGGTCTTCCTCGTTAAATATCCTTTTTGGGTCATCGATTATCTGCTTATACATATTTATCAGGCCAAAATTGCCTTTCTTCAGATGATCGTTTATATCCACCCCAATAGATGCAAAGAGCCCCTCTATATCCTTGAGAAACTCGTTCATACAGATATAAACCACCTTATTTTTCGAGATGAGCCCTTCCTTCATATAGGTGAAAGCAACCAGGCCCTTGCCTGAACCAGGCGAGCCCACCAGCAATATGCTCTTGTTGTAGGGAAAACCTCCATGCAGGATCTCATTGAGGTCCTTGTATCCGGCGCTCATCTTTCTTACGCCGAACTGTATGTCGCCCAGCTTGTTCATGAGAGCGCCTTTCTTTGCCTTTCCCATTGCCTTGGATTCCAGGTAGTTCTGGAGCCTTATGGATGTCCTTACGACATCTGTCTCTGTGACGATGCCTGCCAGCTGGCCCTTATCTACGATGACAACCCTCCTGAGGTTGTTCTTTCTCATGTATTCAACCAGGGAAAAGAAATGCTCATCAGGGCCCATGGTGCTGATCTTTTTCATTATGTCTGAAACCCTGGTGTCTTTAGGATTTTTTTCCTTAAGAAGGACGTCATGCACCAGGCTTCTCTCGCTTAAAACGCCGATAGGCTTGCTGTCTTCCATCACTATAAGGCAGCTTACAGAATTGTCAGCCATGATCTCGCTTGCCCTATAGGCGCTCTCATCAGCATTTATCGTTATTACATCCTTGACCATCAGTTCCTTAACCTTTATCATCCTATCACCTTTTTTTACAGCATCTCTATCTTCTGGGTATTGATCTTGATACCCTTATTTGTTATCTCAAGCTGGAATGTCTTTTCAGGTATCTTTGTACCCCTCATCTTAAGTATCTCTATAGCCCTTATCCTTGTGCCTTTTTTTCTGACATGATAAACAAGGATTATGCCGTCAACCTCAAACTCCAGCGCAGTTGATATCGTAAGTTCATCCTTGGAGATATCCTGGGACGTCAGAAGCCCGGTGCAGTTCCACTTTGAGATCAGCTCAAATAAGGCAAGTGCAGCCTCTTTTTTTGTAAGCTCGTCCCCATAGAGCAGGGTGAATGAGGTTATGGAGTCAATGACTATCCTTCTTGCTTTTGTCTTCTCGATAACTGACTCAACAATGCCTCCGCCTTCTGTCAGGATGTTCTTGACCTGCTCAGGGGTGTATTCCATAAAGATAAATTTCCCCTCCTTCTCGGCTTTTTCAAGATCCCATCCAAATTCCAGCATGTCTTCATAGACATTTTTCTTCTTTTCCTCGAAAGTTATGTAGACGCCGGGCTCCCCTTTCCTTATCCCCTCCATGATAAACTGGACAGCGAATATGGTCTTTCCTGTGCCAGGAGCTCCAGCTATAAGGTTTATGGTGTTGCGCTTGAATCCGCCTCCCACAAGGCCGTCCAGCCCGGCTATGCCTGTCGCTATCCTCTCTATAGCCATCAAAAAATACCTATAGTGCATGATATATAAAGTTTACGAATTTAAAATTGGAATAGGTCTCCGACAAGTGATTTGACGACTATCCGGCTGATAAAGAAGACAGCGAGGCTTGCAGCTATCAGTATGGGTATCCATTTGATGCCATCCCTCTCCTTGCCCTTCGATATCAGGCCGAGGATCAGCGAACCCATTATGGAGGAGGTTATCAGAAAGACTACAGAGAACATCATAATGAAATCATTGCCTATCGAGATCTCAGAGAATGAGATCGGCACCGACGCCCCTATGTTCTGTGGTACGTCAAGGGTGCCTATCGCGCTCTGCAGGACCTCCACAAGGAAAGAGCTCAGCCCAAAAAGGCCAGGGGCTCCCAAACAGACGGCTACGAATATGAAGATGACATACATCATAGCATTAGCCCTGATCCTGTCGTCCACAAGGCTTTGCTGCCTGAGATTCTTCGCTGTCTGCTCGAGGAGGGCAGCAAGTTCGCCGCCTGCCTGAAGGCCGGACACTACCAGTGAAACAGTCTTGCCAAGCCTCTCAGACTTGATCTTCTTGCTCATATCCACCAAGGCAGCGCCTATCTCTTTTCCCATTGCTATCTGCTTGCCGACATGGTTTATCTCATCCTTGAACGATCCAAACTCTGGCCTTGCGGAAAGCAAAAGCGCCTTGTCAGTGGTCAGGCCAGCCCTGAGGTTGGATGCCATAAGCTGCAGCACGTCAGGAAGTATGCTTTCAACAAATCTTGATTTTGAATCAGCCCTCAACACCAGGTAGAAATATACAGTAACCTGCGCAAGAACAAAGAATCCAAAGAAAAACAGCCAGAAGGAAAGCCCAAAAAACCATGATGCGTAGAACGCAACAGTAAGGGCCAGCAAAAAACCGAAAAATCCAACGAAGCCTATGAACCGCCTAGGGTTTATCTTGATGTTTGAATACCTCAACAGGTTAACATAGTCCTGCTGTACTTTTTTCGGAAAAAAATTGGCTAAAAACTGATACATTTCTAATCACTCTGAAGCAAATTGGGCCTCTTTGACTTAATGATGCCCATGAACATTATCTGGAAGAAAGTAACCAGCGCGTATACCCCCCAAAACATCATCTTTGTCATGACCTCCGGAAGGCTGATAAATGATGAAAGGACGAGCATGAATGTCATGCCCAGCGAGGGAGCAATCACCACTACCAGCATATAGAACATGGCCAAGGGGTTCAGCTGGCTACCATACCTTTGGATCTGCAGGATCTGCTCCTCTGCGAGGAGGTCTATTATCTCCTGTATGACCGTGGTCATATTAGCACCTGATTTCATGCCGTTGACTAGCTGCCAAATAGCTCTCCTGAAGAATAATGACGGGTTGATTGCAGCCATATCTTCCAGCGCCTCTATCTGGTCTTTGCCTCCGTTTATAGCCTTTACAGCCTTGGAGAACTCCTTGGATATCTCACCATAATCCTCTTTTGAGACATTGACCATTGTCTCAAACAAGGGCACGCCAGAGTTGAGCTGGATCAGGATGTTCTGCAGGGCGCTGAGCAGGTTCCTCTCAATATCCCGCAGCCGCCTGTTCGCATGTATCTTAGGATAGCTTATCTGCTGGAAAAATGCGAACATGGTTATCGCAGTGGCAGCCATCAGAGCCATGAGGAAAAAGTTATCAACGTCCAGTATCAGCAGGACAAATGTCAGGAAGGAAAGGAAAAAAAAGAAAAAGATGGTGCTGGCCATAAGGCACATGCTGAGGTATTCCCTCGGCGAATAGTCTGTCTCAGCCTGCTTGAGGGCCAGCTTAAGGAATGGAAATGACTTTTCGAGCGCAGCGCCAAGCCCGATGAAGAAAGATGAATTTTTCTGCAATGCAGGCTCGGGAAGCAGGGCATATGGAATCTTAAACATCGTGACTACCTAATATCTTTTCAGGGTGAACATTCTTCTCCACAGCATCAACAACTCCATTGGGGTCCAGGTAGAAATCCTTCATCACCTTGCCCACCTCATTCAGGCTTCGGATCTTATTTTTCACCATGTAGCTCAGCACCTTCTTCTTTCCTTCCAGATCTTTCTTTATCTCTGATTCTGAGAGACCGGTGTGCCTGCTCAGGTCCTCGTAGATCCTGACCGACGGCGAATGCTGGACAATGCTATCGTTGGAAGGCTTCCACCTGAAAAGCACATTCTGCTTGACCGATATGTTCTGGGCCTCTTCGCCTACAACGAATTCGCCGACCTGGTAGACCCTTCTCAATGTCCTTCTCCTTTCCCTGAACATGACCACGTTCAGGTTTACGGCTGAGAGCAGATTCTTGGGAACGCTGATAGGCGGATTTATAAGCCTCTGTATGGTCTCTTTTGTGGAATCCGCGTGTATGGTGGCATAGACGCTGTGGCCGGTGTGCATTGCCTCGAAAAGGACCTGGGCCTCTGTCTTCCTCCTTATCTCTCCAAGTATGATCCTGTCTGGCCTCATCCTTAACGAATTTACGAGCAGATCAAGCATAGTAACCTCGCCTTTTCCCTCAGGATTAGGCTGCCTTGTCGTCAGAGGGCACCAGTAAAGGAACTTAGGAAGCTGCAGCTCCCTTGTATCCTCAATGCTTATGATCCTCTGGTTTGGCGGGATAAACGGCATGCAAACGTTCAGCAAGCTTGTCTTTCCCGAGCCTGTGCCTCCGCTGATTATTATGTTCATCTCATACTGCATGGCGAGCCAGATAAGCGCAAAGATATCTGCATTTGATGTCCTGTTCGTTATGAAGTCAGTTACAGTCCAGGGGTCCCTGGCAAATTTTCTGATGGTAATAGTATTCCCTTTGTTTGCTATAGGGTAAAAGACAGCATTGGCCCTGTCTCCTGTGATCAGATGGGCGTCAAGCAGGGGATTAAGGGTGTTGATCTGCCTTCCTACCCTTCTTGCGATCATGTTGCTGAAGTTCTGTATCTTGTCTTCGGATTCGATGCTTATGTTGGTCTCCAGCCAGCCGAACTTCTTATGGTACACCCTCACGGGCTCTGTTGCGGAATTGATGATGATCTCCTCCAGGTCGCCATCATTCAGGAGAAATTCTGTCTTGCCGAAGCCAAGCATGTCATGAAGAAGGATGCCAACCAGGAAATTTCTTGCGTCCTCATCCAAGGTGGGCACCTTTTTCTTAAGCATCTGCTGGGACTCTTCCTTGAACTTCTGCTTAAGCTTGTTCATGATCTTCGGATCCAGGATCTCAGCAGCGCTGACCTTCACGTTCATGATAAGCTCCTGCTTCAGCTCTTCTATGAGTGCCATCGTGGGCTTGCTGACAGTTGGCACTATGAGGTTGTATGTGTTCATGATGCCTTTTCCGCCAAGTATGCGGACTTCTGCCTTTATCTCATCGGCAGTTACCTCATACCTGTCTATCTCTTCCACCTTATCTCACTTCCATGAATGCCTGCTTGGTGCTTTTTTTCGAAAGAAGATATATGATCAGAATGGATATCGGTATCATTATTATGGTCAGCATACCTATGGCGTGAAGGACTATAGCGGTTATCCTTGCCCAGTTCTTCAGGTTCCATAAGCCCAACCCTATGAGGATCGAAAAGGCGCCAACCAATACCTGGATAAATACTATGAAGATGTAGAATCCCTTAATCATCTCTGCTATGATCGGGCCGCCGATAGGCACTGCGCTTGCTGAAGCAGCTCCCATCCCGCCCTGTATCATCAGGAAAAGGCTGTAAATAAGGCTAAAGCCGCCTGAGATGAAAAACAGGACAGCTATTATCGAGACACAAAGAGGCCTGTTTGCTGTCTTTTTTGGCTTATCCTTCTTTGGCTTATCCTTCTTTGGCTGCCTTTTCGGCTTTTTCGGCGGCTTATAGTCTGTCTTTCTTACCTCTGCTTCGCCAATCAGCGGGTAATATATCTTAACAAGGTTGTGCTCTTCAAGGATAGTGGCCCACTCCTCGATATTTTTCTTGTCTGCTCCCAGATGCTTTGCCAGAGCTGATACCTTTATGCTCCCTTTTTCTTTTGCCAGATCCACTATCTTATCAAATTCTGTCTCATAGGTCTTTAGGTCAGCTGGCGCAGAATCAGCAGGCTGCATCAGCGGCTTTTCGGTGTTTTCAAGGATAGATGCTACATAGTCTTCCGGCCATCCCACTTCCAGCAATGCTTTTTTGATATCATCCTTAGTATGGTTTTCAGAAAGCAGCTTTTGTATGTATCCTATCAGCTCTTTTTCAGTTTCGGATATATTTTTCTCATCCATTCTAAATTCTATATTGACCACTACCCAATTATACTATCTGCCTATTTGTTTTTTAAAGCTATGTATTAATTCTGAGATAGTGACTATATTCCGGATGCTGGATGAGAGAATATGATTAAATTTATATAGTAGTAATTTATATATTCCACCAAGAGGTGTATAGGAATTTCTCGAGAAATAAGGCTGGGACAGGTAGGCTTGGAATACGTGCTTGTTGTTGGAGTGGCCACTTTCATAGCTCTGTCGATAATAGCTGTATCCTCTCATTATTCGTCTGAGGTCAGAGGCACGATAAATACAAACCAGATAGACCAGATATCCAAGGAGATCGTCGATACTGCTGAATCCATCTACTACTACGGCGCGCCGACCAAAACCACCATCAAGATATACATGCCGGGCGGGGTAAATTCAGTGAACCTCAATAGCCTTGATCCTGCAGATCCGACTGATGTCGCCTATGAGATATCCTTCAAGGTACAGACAAGGATGGGCGAATCTGATATCTTCTATTTGTCTCCTATCCCTTTGAAGGGCAGCATAAAAACATCAGAGGGATACCAATATGTAAGCGTAGAAGCGAACGAGGGATATGTATTCATAAACTCAACATGAAGTCGCAGGCATCAACGGAATTCATGCTTCTTGTGGGAGGCATGCTATTCATATTTGCCATTGTGATGGGAGCAGTGGCATACAACACAACTGTAGTGAACAGGAACAAGTTCCTGTTGGTTGCGGATTCTGTGGTAAGCAAGATACAGAAAGAGGTAAATCTGGCCGCAAGGGTCGTAGACGGCTATGTCAGGGAATTCACTCTGCCTGAGAAGCTGCTTACCAAGAACTATTCAATATCCATAGAAGGAAAATATGTGATCATCCATGCCGACAACCAGGATTTCTGGAAAGAGATACCTAATGTCACCGGGACCATCACCAAGGGCATAAACATAATAAACAAGACAAATGGAACGATATACATCAACTAAAGCGCAGATGTGGGGAGCTGACATCGCTATAGCGCTGCTGATATTCTCTGTAGGCATCTATATCTTCTATCAGTACAGCACCTCTGCACTTGATGTAAAGGAACAGGGCATGGATAACCTGCTGATCGATGCAAAGCTTGTATCAAACTATCTCGTTTCAAGCGGCTATCCCGCAGACTGGGAACCAGGAAATGCGGTGATAATCGGGCTTACAAACGGAAGCATGGACCTGGATGCCAACAAGGTGGGCAACTTCAACAATATCGCACTGGCTGATTATGACAGGTCGAGGCTGCTCCTTTCGACAGACAGGAACTACTACGTCACATTTGAAGATAAGGACAATAATACAGTGAACATAGATGGAGTGGATGAGATCGGCGCTAACTACAAGGATTCAGATCCC
This sequence comes from uncultured Methanosarcinales archaeon, assembly GCA_964510025.1. Classification (GTDB taxonomy): domain Archaea; phylum Nanobdellota; class Nanobdellia; order Woesearchaeales; family DATDXC01; genus CAZDZV01. Next base: position 48,905 of record CAZDZV010000004.1, on the reverse strand, counting down.
GAGCAGCTCATCAAGATCCTGAGGTTTGTCAACTACGACTCACAGATAATAAGACTGGTGCTGTATGTATGGTGAAGAGAGGTGTTTTTTTCAGCATTGATGCAACGATCGCCACAGTGCTCATAATATCTGTACTGGTGATAATACCGATGTTTTATGTGAAGCAGGAAGAGGATCCCCAGATAATGTATTTTTCAAGCGATATCGTGCAGTCCCTGTCAAAGATAAAGGTAGGCGAGATAGATGATGCTGCTGTCAGGGAGCTTCTTAACAACAGCAATGTCACTGACTACAACAGGACGATCATGGAGCAGGTGCTGAGATTCAAGGTAGCTGGAGATCATGAAAGAGCTGAAAAGCTGATGAACCTGACGACCAGGGATGTTATACCTGGCCGGGTCAACTTCGGCTTCTGGGTAGAGGGATATGATGATCCTGTTTTCAACAACACCCTGGGCAGGGTGAGGCAGCTCATCTCAGCCAAGGCCCTGGTGTCAGGCATAGAAAGGGAAAAGGCTATCGAGGGATTCACCTCAAGGGTATTCCTGTCTGAGCTGGATGAGAAGATATCTGCAGTCTATTCGTACTTCGGCGGATACGTGGGCAACGGCAATATCACCAAAAAGATCGTGCTGCCGTGGGAGATAAGCAGCGTGAACTCGTTCTATATAGAGATGAGGGTGGTCCAGGATTTTGACCTTTTCGTGAACAACGCATTTGTGGGAAGGTTTAATGCCACAAATCAGACTGCCGAGGCCATACCAACCATCATCGAGGCCAACACAAGCTTTTTCCATGCAGGAGATAACTATGTAACAGTAGCTTTCCATGATATCCAGGATGCTTACATAGGGGGAGGATTCATAAGGGTAGGATACACAACCTCCAACCTCTATGACAAGTATGAGATAATTTGCGGGGGCTACGGCAGCTGCATCAGCTACGGCGGATATGAGGGGGGGAACATCATAACTGAGACCTTTTGGCTGCCAGAGATAGACGGGGTTATAAACCTTTATTCTTCCTTTTTTGTCCAGGGGCTGCTGAAATCCATGAAGGTCTACCTGGATTATGCAGTAAACCCGGCTGCCAGCGTGTCAACTTTCTTTAATATAGGCAATACCACTGTCTACCAGCACACCGGAGTCGGCACTATCCAGAGAACAATATCCAACTATACCCTGTCCAATCTGCTTAACTACACAGAAATGTCAAAGAAGACCATACCATTCAGGTTCGGGCTTGCTGAAAAAAATATCTCGACATCTGATGTTGTTCTGGTGACAGACACCTCGAACAGCATGAGGGAGTGCATGGATTCAAGGGAGATCAGGCCGGACCAGGACACATTGCTGTTGCTGCATTTCGACAGCATGCCGCTGCAGGACTCATCAGGATGGAACAGAACTGTCAATGTCTCAGGGGCCCTGGGCCTTGACACGGGCGTCATCGGCAGCTCTGCAGAATTCACAGGCTCACAATTCATAAGGATAGAGGATGACCTGGGCGATCCAGAAGCGATGACAATAGAGTTCTGGATGAGAAAAGCAGACTGGAACCAGGGATCCCAATACCTGCTCGACGCCAGAGCTGACGGCAACTGGTGGTACCTGCAGGATTATGTTTCCAGCAACTGCCCTGAACAAGGAAACATCTGCTGGTATGCTCGGGTGCAATCACCGTCAGCTTATCTGAAAAATGATAAATGGCAGCATATTGCCGTTACTGTAAATAAGACAGAATCCCAGATATATGTAGACGGCCATATGGTCGGTACAGGGGGAGGAAGAACCATCCAGATAGGGAAGATGCTCTATATCGGATACAGGTACAGTGAGAGCTGCTGCCAGCTTAGGGCAAGCATGGATGAGCTGGCTATACACAAAAGGATACTGACAGACAGAGAGATAATGTCTCATGCTATGGCCCTTAACCAGTCAAGCTGCCCTGATGACGGCATAGGTGATATGCCTGACTGGTGCAGGTACGAGACATCGCACTGCCCACCAGAGAGGCCTGTGGCAGACGAGGCTTATGCGCCTGAGGCTTTTTTTGATGCACCTGATTTTGAAAAAATAGTATACAGCGACAGAGAGTGCCTATGGATGGACAACTGCAGCACAGACTGTCCGCCATCTCATCCTTATTCCAACGGAAGCCTCAGCTATGACACGCTTGTTGAATGCGGTGCAGCAGCATGCCCTGCTGGGTTTTGCCCGGACGGACAGTGCTTCCATGAGTATAAGGACTGTGCCTGGTACCAGAGGGACAGCTACGGGGACAGGATATGCGATAATCTTGGGCTGATCTATGGATATGATGAGAACGGCAATAGCGTCACATCGTTCAGTCTATGCAGGCCGGGCATAGGCAGCTGCAACGCGTCTGAAAAAGACTGGAATGCCTACTACTGCAACTGCGTATACAGGGATAAGCCATTTTGCGGCGCGCCAGATGAATGCCTGCCTGGAGAGGAAATATACTATCCAATATTCAATGATATCAGCTGGAGGCCATATGATCCAGGAGACCCCCTCAATCCCACATGCCTTGCATCAGAATGCTATACTGGCCAGACAAGATACGGAGCCTTCTACTGCACAGAGGAAGCCTCATGCGATCCGGGCTATGTCAGCTGCAGCGAATGCAGCCTGTGCTCCGGACTGTGCTGCTGCGATGAGACAACGCTTGAATATGAATGCGAGCAGGAAGAGGTCAGATGCTGCACTGAGACAAGATGCTATACATATATGGACTATTGCTGCGGGGCGATCCTTTGCTCTACAGATACAAGCAATGCCTGCTGTGACACAGAAGACCACTGCAAGGGTGCTACGGAAAACACAGAGCAATGCATCCCCGGCCTGTCTGAGCCTATAGGCGAGAGATATGGATGCTCGGGCGAGATGTGCATAGCTGAAAACGGGAGCTGCTATATCTGCGATTCTGTCAGGATCAGGCTGGCAAAGAAGCTTGACCGGGAATTCGTCGACGAGATAATCCTGGGCGACAAGGTCCAGCTTGGGCTTGTAAGGTACGGCACAGGCGTCACCAGCGCCACCAATCTCAGCCTTAACCGCACCATGCTTTATGAGGAGATCGAGGGATATCATGCAGATAGCGGGCTTACATGCCTATCGTGCGCTATAGAAAGAAGCGCTTCTATACTCATCAACAACGGAACTGCCGAGAAAAGATACATCGTGCTGATGACTGATGGGGAGGCCAATGTGTGCCTGGACGGCTCTGAATGCGGAGAAGCGGCCATCGAGGAGGCGATCAACCTCTCGGAGAACATCTCCAAGGAATACGATATAACAATATATACGAAAGGCTTCGGCAGCGACGCAGGCTCGTCCACTTTAGCGAAGATAGCGAACGTCTCGAACGGCAAGTTCTACAAGGGCTCAAACGCTGAGGACCTTGCCCTGATATACAGCACTATAGCCTATGAGATTGCCTATGAATCCCAGGTGATAAACCTGAGCCTTTCATCCAACGTTAGCTCTGTCATAAGAAGGGGATCCTATATAGAGTTTGTCTATCAGGATATAGATGAATCACTGGACTATTCAGTGATACCTTTGACTCTGGAGACTCCGAGATTCAACAATAACCAGACAAAGGGAAGCTTCTTTGTACCATCTGAATCAAAGCTGCTCGAGGCAAAAGTAACATCATATTCAGACGACAGGTGGGCAAGCTATCTGGGGCTGCTGGATACAGGCTACATAGATATATTCAACCTTTCTGAGATGTCCTATGACTACCATGCTCTAGGCGACCCATTCATAATAAGCATCCCTGTGAGCTATACCCATGAGGGAGAAAATCAAGTATGGATACAGACCGGCTCAGGCGCAGTGGAATGGGTTGGCGGAAGCCCTGCTGACAGGGCCATCTATACGCTCGGCATAAAGATAAACCTGAGCTATTCAGGGGTGTTTTCCAAGGCAGAGGGATGCAACTGGAGCCTTATGTTCGAGGACGGCCAAAACATAAGCATGATGATACCAGCTAGCTACAACGGCACAAAGGACTGCAATTTTACAGATAGCACTGACTGCGGCGCAGAATTCAAGGATGACGCTGTCAATGACGCTATGTGCAGGCTCTTCCAGCAGCTTGACTTTGACGATGACGGCAGATTGTTTGCAAAATTCGGGCCCTCAGACCTGGATGTCGAGACAGTAAGCATAGGCAAGATACCTTTCATGTGGGGGCCCACAGTTGTGGAGGCGAGGGTGTGGAGATGAAAAAAAAAGGCATGTATTTCACTTTGATGACGATAGCTTTCCTTTTTGTTTTCCTTTTTGTGTTCATGATGCCGAGCTACAAAAGGATAAACGAGAGGATGTCTGTGATAGAGATGAGAGTAGACTCGATGAATGATTTTGTCAAGGACCTTGAGAGGGACGTCGAGAGAGGAATATATATCAGCTCATACAGGGCGCTGATGGCCCTGGAGGAGTATATCATAAGGGAAGGGAAGTTCCTGAACAATACTGAGGAGATGTTCATGGAAGCCCTGCTGTACGGGACAGTGAACAGCACCAATTCCACCCTGATGATAGGCTCTACTCTGCCCCAATGGCTCGAGAATATTAGGCTGGAATCCAACAAGCTGAAGATAAATGTCAGCATGGTGCTTCATGAAACAGATATCTTCCAGACAGACCCGTGGCATGTGGTCGTATGGACAAATATCTCTTTTTACATAGATGACACGGCAGGCATCGCATCCTGGAGAAGGGAGCAGCAGATAGAGTCCCAGATAAAGATCAACAGCTTTGAGGATCCCCTGTATATCGTCTACAGCCTTGGCAGGATAACCAATGTCATAAATGCAACACCCTATCAAGGCAACTATACCTTCAAGAAGGTTAAATGGAACGTCAGCAACCTGATGGAGCACATCGAGAACTCATATTATGTGGACAGCGGGGATGCACCGAGCTTCCTGATGAGATTCGAGAACAACCTGACAAGCTCAGGCTGCTGCGGCATAGAGAGCATGGTCAACCTGATAAAAGTAAGCGAACAGGGGCTCAGCGTCCATGGGGACAGCAGCATAATAGACTATCATTACTGGACAGATTCTGGAGACGGAGACTACAGGATCAACTTCACGCCTGACTGGGTAAAGCTGGATTCAGGCCATCTTGAAAGGTATAACCTGACCTTACTGAACTGGGAGATATGAGAGGTGCTAGATGGGCAGAAACGGGATACTATTTAGTCTAGATGCACTTATCGCAGTCATGCTCATAATAGTGGTGATAATCCTCATGCCCATGTTCTATCTCAGGGCGCAGGACACCACCTCTGCGGTATATTATTCCTCTGACATGATACAGCTGCTTTCTGATATGGAGCTGCGCGAGTTTGATGATGCAGATATTGCAGCTTTCCTGAACAACACGAACGTAACAGATTTCAACAGGACAGTGGTCGAGCAGATCCTGAGGTTCCAGATAGAGGGAAGCGAGCAGAAGGCAAGGCAGCTCTTAAACCTTACGATCGGCTCCCTGATACCCAATGATTACAGCATCGGCATCTGGGTGGAAGGGTATGATGACCCGATCTTCACATCGACAGACAGGCCTGTCACGCAGCTTATTTCCTCCAAGCAGATGGTCACCGGCATGGAGAAAGACAGGGCTGTGGAAGGCCTGACATCCAGGGTGTTCCTTTCTGAAATAAATGAGCGGACCTCTGCAGCTTACCTGTATTTCGGAGGATATATCGGAGAGGGGAACATTACAGGCATACTGTCGCTCCCTATATCCCTGACATCTATCGACTATGGGTATATGGAGCTGGATGCAGGCTCGAGCTTTGAGCTGTATGTGAACGGCAACTTCTCAGGCAGCTACGCTGTCTCTCCCAGCCCAGCTCCCCACAACCTAACAGCTGACAAATGGGTGATCAACGAGAGCTACCTATCGAATTTTGACGCGGGAGACAACATCATGCTCTTTTCGTTCAACTCTACAAAGGATGCATATATCGGAGGAGGATATTTCAAGCTGAAGTTCCAGACATCAGAGCTCGGCGCCTATAACAACATAACCAGGAAACGATATTTCTTTCCGGGCATCGACGGCATCATAAACATCTATGATTCCTTCTACATACCTGGCATGGTCAACAATATCAACATGTTCCTTCACTTCATGTCCAATACTCCTGTGTATTTCACAGTGGGCAATGTTACTGTGTTCGAGACAAGCACGTCAACAGTGCCGCAAAGCGTATTTGTCAACGATTCGGTGTTCTCAGCGGCGCTGGACTATAACACCATAAGCAAGGCAACAGTGCCCATAAGGCTGGGCATAGAGAACATAACTTTCTTTTACGGCGGCAAATCAGATGCTGTCCTGATAACAGACAGGACCGGCTCTATGAGGGGATGCGATGTTGATATAGACTGCAGCGAGCCTGGAATATGCGACGGATCTTCTCCCTGCCATGAGAGAAGAGACAGGGTTGCCCAGGGTTCAGACAAGACATTCGTGGAGGAGATGCTAAGCGTCCCGGGCAACGAGGTGAGCCTGGTAGGCTACGGAAAAAGGACCAGTCCTGTCTGCTCCTTCCATCCCTTTTCCGGGGACAACGCTTCATTGCAGTCCAGGATCGATGACTATTACGACGAATGGTGCGGGTGGACATGCATATCGTGCGGAATAAATACAGCTGCAGAGCTGCTGACTGAGAAAAGAGCGCTGTATGGCAGCGAGATGAAGGTGCAATCAGACAGCACAGCAAGGCATCTCGGGGACACAGGGCCTGTGTCTGCAGAGATCAGCTTCAACCTGGATGTCAACAAGAGCGCTTTTGTCAAATCACGGCTCACCTTGTTCGGCAGAGGCGTTGACGTTGAGGATGGCTACAGGGACTGCGTGTTCCTTAACGGCCACTATCTCGGACGCATGTGCGAGTCAAACGACGACGACAGCACAGGCTGGCATACATGCTCATATCCAATAAAAGAGGAGTGGCTGCCAAGTTCAGGGATTGCATATGGGGAATGGAGCACAAGCTCCCAGGCAGATTTCCAGGCATGCTCAGAGAGCCTTGTGGATGTCATGGCATCTCCCGGAGACGCAGTGCTGAAGCAGGCTGACGCATGGTGGGACAGCGCCTGGCTGAAAAGGAGGAAGATAGCGTTTGATAATTCAGGACAAGGGGAGTTGCCTGATTTTCCAGTGCTTGTGAGGCTGGACAGCACCAGGATAGACTACAGCGAAACCCAGGACATGGGACAGGACATAAGGTTTGTGGATGACGAGGGAGCGCAGCTGGCCCATGAGATAGAGGAATGGGATGAAGGCGGGAGCTCATATGTATGGGTCAGGGCATCTATAGACGGCTATTCTGATACAGGTTATATATGGGTATACTACGGCAACAACGGCGCACCAGATGACCAGGATGCTGCAGCTGTATGGGATGATGATTTCATCGGGGTGTACCATATGGATGATGACCAGGATTCCAGCTCCTTCAACAATGATCTTGGATGCGGCAACTGCCCGGGCTCTAGCTCAGGCATCGTGGATGGAGCCTACGATTATGATGGCAACAACGACTACAGCACAATAGCCAACAGCGATGAGATAAACGATGGCGGTCCATGGGATGACAAGACCATAGAGGTGCTGTTCAGGGCAGACACCATCGATGGAGGTGCAAAGAATATCATATATGAGCAGGGAGGCGGCACAAGAGGACTGAATATATACCTAAGCTCGGGAAATGCATATGTTGGAGGATGGAACAGGGATTCAGGGCAGAGCGACTGGGACGGCACATGGCTCAGCACAGGCATCGGTACAGGAGAATGGCATTATGTGGCCCTGAGGCTCAGGGACGGAACTGATAATTTTTGCGGCGACTGCTTTGAAGGATACCTGGATGGAACTGAATTTGGCGCTGGGGAAGGCAGGAGGCTCTATGCCCATTCAGGGGACATCAGGGCAGGCTATGGGAACACCAGGATGCATGACGGAACAGGCGGGGAAGAGGAGCTTGACGGAATGATAGATGAGCTCAGGCTTTCCAACGCTGCGAGGTCTGATGACTGGATAGCTGCGCAATACCTCTCGATGAATGACAGCTTTCTCAGCTTTGGGCCAGAGATGGAGGAAGGGGACCTCACGTCAGAATATTCAGCTGACGGCTGGATAATGAGCCCGGTATACTATGCAGGGGGCGATGCTGACTGGGGCAGCATAAGCTGGGAAAATGAGCTGCCAGCCGGTACAAGCATATACCTTGAGATCAGGACAGGAGACGTTGCTGTTCCAGATGGTTCGTGGGATAATTTCGCATGGAGCAGCGCTGCCTATGATGATGCGGGGCCAATAGCCCAGGCAGATTCCAGATATATACAGTGGAGGGCAAACCTCTCAACTGCAAACACCTCAAGGACGCCGGTGCTGGAAAGCGTAAAGATAAATTACAGCGTTGCCAACACAGGCACCAATAATATAACTGTCACAGGAGCAAATGTAAACGGGTGCTTTGACACAGCAGGGGAACAGGATGACTGGGACCTGAAGCATGTTGAGCTGATAGCCTGGGAGCATAGCTCGGAGATTCATGATTCAAGCTTTTCTGATCCAAGCCTTGTCGTGCTGGATGACGGGGCAGAGTCGTCCAGCGTGGTCTTTAATACAGGCATAGGCACAGACCAGATAAGGGCAGGACTGCTGAGATTTGAGGCGCTGGATGTCAATCCTGATTCTTATGATTGCGTTTACGTAAACGGACAGTATATAGGAAGGATCGACTACCAAAGATGGTCAGGAGACAATGAGTGGCAGGAGGTTCTGCTAGATGTTCCGGTGATGGTGCTGAACAGCTCAGATGTTGAGATAAGGCTGTTTTCCGGCACAACAACAGGCTGCCTGCACACAGATGACGACAATGACCTTTGGAGGTTCAGGAACCTCAACCTTACGCTGAAGTGGAGCGACGATGAGCTGTCTTATGACAGGTTCATGTCCATGCTTGTGATGAGCGACGGAGAGGCCAACACAAGGATCGGCACCAGGAGCAACTACGACCTAAGCGGAGCAGAGGACGAGGCTGTGCAGAAGGCATGCGATGCTTTTGACAGGTTCGGCATAAGGATATATTCGGTGGCTTTCGGCTCTGGAGCAGATACAGGCCTGATGGACGATATAGCATGCTGCGATGACTGCAGCCATGCCTATGATGCCAATGATGCTGCGCAGCTGATGGACATCTACAGGCAGATAGCCAGCGACATGATCGAGCTGCAGTTTGCAGCCCAGACAGCAAATGTGACAGGCAACGTGAGCAATGAGCTATATCCTGATTCATACATCGAGTTCAACTACAGCCTTGAGCTGAACCAGACTGAATACGCAAGGATACCTGTGATCGTCGAAAGCCCGAGGTTCAGCAACAATATAACCCAGGGATCGTTTACAGTGCCCCCCCAGGTCCTGCTGTATGATGCCAAGCTGACATCCTATTCAGGAGAAAGATGGACGGACAGGGCATCTGTGTGGAACGGCTCTGCATGGGACACATTCTATAACATATCTGATTACGGGGTTGAGTACTCTTATCTGGGAGACCCATATATAGTTAATATCCCTGTGGGTCTGCTCGGACCAGGGAACAATACTGTCAGGATATCAACAGCACAGGGCAGCCATAACGTATCAATCGGCTCTGCAGATGACATGGCTATATATACTATAGGGATAAGGATGGACATGAACTACACTGGCGTCTTTGCAAAGGCAGAGGGCTGCATCTGGACGCTTGGATTTGAGGATGGGACATATGCTGATGTGCCTATACCTAACAGCTATAACAGCTCTGCAAACTGCACATTCAACGCTTTCACTTCCTGCGATACAGACTATGATCAGGATGCCATAAACAATGCCATATGCAGGCTTTTTGACCAGCTTGATTTTGATGATGATGGACTGCTGTTTGTGAAGTTCGGAGCCAATGATCTGGATGTCGAGACAGTAAGCATAGGCAGGATACCTTTCATGTGGGGGCCTACTATTGTCGAGGCGAGAGTCTGGAGGTGGGGTACATAATCCCTATACTAGTATATTCAAAAACAAAAAGTTTATATATAAGTTGTGCCAAAGATAAGGTAAGTAGGTTATGTTCCTACAAATGTCAACAAAAGAGGTGAAAAAATGAGAAGAAAAGCTCAAGCTGCTATGGAATTCTTGATGACTTATGGCTGGGCAATCTTGGTTGTTTTAATTGCAATCGGCGCATTGATGTATTTCATCAAGCCGACTGAGATGATACCAGAGAAATGTACGCTGCCAACTGGAAGCGGAATATTTTGCGAACAGTGGGGCGCTGATTCAGTTGGATCAGAGATTACTTTATTGATTAAGAACTCAATGACTGAGCCTTTGTATGTATCAACCACGTCTTTTATTGAAAACGATGATGGGGACAGGTGCTATGCAAATGTCGATTCAGATCTAGTGGGATATACTAACCCATCAGATGTATCTGTTCAATTGCCTAAAGAAGGTACAGCGACAGTTGTTTTTGGTAGGGATGGACTTGCTGATGAAGATGCAGCTGACACCTGCTATGGTGCTGCTACCGATCTTATAGTTGCTGGCGAAAAATTACAAGGGCAAGTGAGTTTGAATTTTACAGATGAAATTTCTCTTGGGGCTGATAGCGCACCCGGTGGCGCAGGCGCAGATGCAGATTCACTTGTTGGGTTCGCTAAGGTCACAGCAGGTCAACTGATTGTTAAGATACCATAAAAGAGGTGAAAAAATGATGATAAAAAAAGGACAAGCTGCTATGGAATTCTTGATGACCTATGGCTGGGCTATTTTAGTTGTGCTTATTGCCATAGGCGCATTGATGTATTTCATCAAGCCGACAGAGATGCTGCCTGAGAAATGTACGCTGCCAACCGGGAGCGGATTGTTTTGTGACAAATGGAGCGCTACTACAGGTACACTTAGCTTGAAGATTAAGAACACCCTGAATGATGATGTGGATATTTTGGATACTTCAGAGATAAAAGACGACACTAATAGTTGCTTGGCACAGGCGGGAGCGGTGTCACTTGATAAAACAGGTGGAACAAATGATGTTGGCACTGTGGTTTTCGATCGTGATGGTTCAATTGGAACATGCGATGATCTAGCTGACGATGATGAAAAAGTACAAGCAACAATCTCTTTGAAGTATACGATTGACCCAGGTGGAAAGGATTTTGACAAGTCTACAGCTGGAGAATTGATCGTAAAGGTTCCATAAAACCTTTTTTTTCTTTTATTCTGAGGTTTAGGATGAAACTAAGAAAAACAGTAATAGGAGATTTGTATCTTTCTGCTTCCCTGATATTTATCTTCCTGGCTGTTGTGTATCTTGGATTCAACAAGGAGTATTGGTGGGCATTTCTGCTGATCGGCCTGGGAATAGCCATCATCGGAGCAAATGCAAAGAAAGTGCTCAGAAGCGTCAGGCCAGCCAAGAAGCGCAAAACAAGGAAAAAGAAGAAAAAATAGTTTACTATTTCTTAATAGTTAATTTTTTAAATGAGCCTAATATCCTAAAATCATGAAAAGGGCTAGGCTGGAGCGAAGGCTAAAGCATACAGAAGAGTTCTTGCTGAAACACAGCGTAGGATTGTTTGACAGAGAGCAAGCCAGAAAACACCTATATGTCAGACATGATATCGCTGAAGAGCTGTCAGTGGGCAGTCTGATTGCAGATATGGTAAGCGGCTTAAAAGCACCTGCAGCCACAAATGAGCTGCTCAGAGATTACAGGAAAATATGGATACCCCACCAGCACAGCTACTCAAGCGTATTGGAAGTTCTTTTGCTGGATGAGCACAGGCCTTCTGTTATAGTTGAGCTATGCTGCGGAGAAGGAGATGTCATGCAGATGGTACAGGAGGGCTTCAGGGATGTATTGGCCTATAGCCACTTTTTGGGCATCGACCAGAACGGACCAGCTATAAGAAGAGCATTAAAGCTCGGTATACAAAACGCCTTTTTCTTAAACGGCACAATAGACACCAGGGGCCAGATAGCTGCAACCAGCGGAGCTGCAACAGCTGCCTATGGAAGAGGCACAGAGTCTGTGCCCTATGAGGATATTCTGTCTATGGCTGGCCCGATGCTGGTAGTGGCGCTGCGGGCCTGCGGCGATGCCACTGACAATGCAGCTGCATTTGCAGCCAGGCAAAATGCTGATTTTGTATACCTGAAGAGATGCTGCTACGACAGGCTCTCAGAAAAGGAATTCAAATACCTTAAGCTGCCACTGACACACAAGGTGGCTGCAGCCTGGAAAAGGGCTTACAGGCAGGTGCATCATGGAGCAGAAAAAGCCAACCTGCTGCTCATGGATGCCTACAGCTATGGTGTAAGCCTGGATCTGGCGCTGAGGCTGGATGACAGCGGCTATGACACTGCACTGACAAGAGATTCAGAGGGTTTTTTCACTGTCTGGGGCATAAGCAGAGCCAAGATGAACTGGCTGGAAAGAAAATATTTTTGGGCGGAAGCAAGGATTGTGGCTGCAGTGCACAGTATAGCTTACCCTACCCGAAGCGCTGCTTCACAATAAGCTCCCCTATCTGCACTGCATTCAGGGCAGCGCCTTTCAGGATCTGGTCGCCTGCAACGAAGAACTCTATGCCATGGTCCTTGAATATCAGGTTCTGCCTTATCCTTCCCACCTCTACATCATACTGCTCTGTTGCATTCATAGGCATAGGGTAGATGTTGTTTGCCGGATCATCCTTGACCTTGACGCCAGGTGTTTTCTTCAGCAGCTGCCTCAGCTTATCCGGGTCCACAGGCTTCTCAGTCTCAACCACGATAGATTCAGAATGCGTCCTCATCGTGGGGATCCTCACACAGGTGCATGAGATGGGTATATTGCTGTCTCCAAATATCTTATGCGTCTCCCAGACCACCTTCATCTCCTCCCTTGTGTACTGGTTGTCCTGAAAGCTGTCTATATGCGGAATGACATTAAAGGGAAGAGGATATGCAAATATCATGCTGCCTGGCTTTTCGCCATCCAGCGCTTTTTTGGTCTCTGCCTCAAGCTCCTCCATGCCGCCGTTCCCGGCTCCGCTTGCTGCCTGATATGTGGATATGATGACCTTCTTCAACCCAAAGTTCCTGTAGATAACCCATAGCGGGATAGCAGCTATGGCTGTTGTGCAGTTGGGGTTCGCTATCAGCTTTGAATCAGCTAGAGCATCAGGATTTATCTCAGGGATGATCAACGGAACATCGTCATCATACCTGAAAGTAGATGAATTATCAATCACAATGCAGCCTGCTTCAACTGCCTTCGGGGCGTTTTCCTTTGGCCAGCCCTTGCCGATAGCGAAGAAAGCCATGTCAAGCTCTGAAAAATCTGCCTTGTCTGCATTCTCCACTGTGATGGTCCCCATGGGTGTCTCAAGATGCTTTCCCTCAGAGCGTGAGGAAGCATACAATCTGAGCTTCTCGATTGGAAAATTTCTGCCGAAAAGAACCTTCAGGAGCTCTTGGCCTACCATGCCTGTTGCCCCGAATATGCCTACTTTTAGTTTCTTCATTGTATCACGATATTCTGGAACAGAATGTTCATTTATAAAGATTTTGTTACCTATCTAACAGAGCCATCGCCTGCTCAAGCTCGAGCAGATCCCTTTTCTGGTTGGACACCAAAGACATGAATACGGTCCAGACAGGCATTGCCAATGAAACATAGAATACAGCCTCCTCAGGCGCATTAGCAACCCTGTTCCAGGTCTGGAAAGGGATCCAGAACATCGCTCCCTTGTTCATCATCCACCATCTTTTCCTGAGCTTCCTGTCCTTAAGCGCAGCTTGTATGGAGCGGACATACCTGAAATGCCCCCACAACCAATCCGGCTTTTCCTGAGACATAAGATAGACATGCCTTGGATGGACGATGCTGCACCCGTAGCCGACAACATCAACTACTGCCTTTGCAAGAGAGCCAAGGGCTTCGCTGCCTAGCAAGGCTTTTGGCATCATGTTAAGAAGCTCATAGACAGCTGTAAATTCAATCCCATATTTGTTTGTTGTCCTTGCTGTATTTGCGAAGCGTCTGCTGTCAAAGCCTCTGCCCTCTATATACTGCGCGCAAATATCTCCCAAAAGGAATGAAGCAAGCACAGTTGCGGTGTTGGCTGCTGCTCTTACGCCCATATTTGCCCAATACGAGCTAAATTCGCTGAAATGGAGCAGATCCACATAATGCTCCCATAGCTGTTGCACTGCCGGGCTTATATGGTGCAATGCTGCCAGACCGGCTCCTGCAGCTGCTCCGGCGCCCGCAACCAGCGCAGCCCTTCCCAGCTTGGGCAGGAAGCCCTCCCTTATGATAAGCATATCAATATATGCCTGGCTTACCATTGTGATATCATAGCCATGGGCAGCTTTGGCAAGAGGCTCTGCTTCAGGATTATGCTCTACTATATGCTCAAGATGGCGGTGCCACCTTTGCTCGTCAAAAAGATAGCCATATCTCTCAAGATTCCTCGCATGACGTCGGCTGAATCTTGATCGGGGAGTGAAGCCGGTCCTTGCAAGAGCCCTTCTTACCTTCTCAGCTGGCCTGTAATCATCTCGGTAATCATCAACCTCGAAAGTGTGGTTACTAGTTACTCTCAGGACTATATCCTCTACATCGACGACATGCCTTGAAGCGCCGTCAAGCTCAGGGAGATATATCCTCTTAGAGCCAATCGTTAATGTCCTCTTGTCTTGCAATGCGACCGGAGAAGATGAAGCAATCCTAGAGGTAATATATGCAGCTGCTGCAATTGCTGTCTGGAAATTATCGTACATCTTTATGATATGCGTGATAGCCCTTGTTGTTGATCTTCTTGGCTGAAAAAGAACCGGGCAGATCAAGGGCAGCTAGCGGACCTGTATGCACTATCCTGTCCTGGGTAGCTACCCATCTCCTGATGCTGCTCGTGGAATCAGCTGCTTCAAGGCATTCTGCTGCAACCATGACTGCGCACAAGCCAGCTTCTTCCAGCTCATAGCGGCTGCTCATCCCGCCAAGAAAACCCGCAATAAGTGCATCTCCTGCCCCTGTTGTGCCCATTATCTGCCTCGGCTGGAAAGCTGGAAAATAATATTCCCTTCCATATTCTCTAAACCCTTCTAATCCCCTGCCGAGCTGGTCATGTACAACAGGCTGCTTTCTTGTCTTAAGGTAGAATCCCTTTTCACCTATCTTAACGCCTGCTATGGATACACCATACTGCCTGATAAGGATTCCTGTGAGCTCATCGACATCGTCGTATGTGACAAAGCTGTCAAAGGACTTATGCTCATCTTCCGGCCTGGTGCTGTTATAGCTGTCCCTTTGGCCGCATACCTGCCTGTACCTATCAGGCATCAGCATGTACATGCCTTCTTCTGCGCTTGGAAAAAAGATATCCATTGTGTAGTTCCTCAGGATAGATGCCCAATCACCCTGGCTGGGCGGCTTGGACGGGTCTATGTTGGAGAAGTCAACCATGGTGGTTGCCCCCCTTTTTTTAGCCTCTGTTAATATTCTACCCAGCCCTTCTCCATTACCCTGCCAAAGGCTTTGTATAAGGTTGGGGTAGCCAGCCAAAAAAAACTTGGAGTTTCCGACAACATCGAAGTCAATATCGTCATAGCCCCATTGCCTCAGGGGAAAATGGAAGAATGATCTTCCAGCAGGCAGATTTGCAACTACAGTGAAGGATGTCGAGCCTTCTCTGCTAAACTGAGCAGAATAGCCAGCTTGCGTATAGATATCAGCTATCCTTTCACCGATTGTATCCATCCCTAACCTTGTCATCAGTCTGGTATCAAAACCCAGCCTGTGCAAAGAGCCGCCTGTGTTAGAGACAATGCCGCCTGCATTTACTACTGCGTCCCCTACAAGTGCCCAGAAAAGGGTTGCTTTCTCAGCAGGTATGGGCTTATCAAGGAAATATAGCTGCCCAGGCTTCACGTTTGAGGCATCAATGCCAAATATCTGTTCTACTACCTGCCTGCTTCGGGATATGTCTGGCACAACATCTAAGCATGCAAGCCCGCCTACTGTGACATCTATCGTCATCTTAACCTCCCTGGATCAAATTCAAGACCAGATATTGATACATATCCTGTTTGCCTTCCCCATGATAAGCCAGACATCTCGCTGAACATCCTACGCATCTTGGATGCATCATCTATCAGCTGGCCAACTGCGCGGATAGGGACAACTGTAACCTTGTCTGTCTGGATGCCGGCTGTAGTGCCTGGTTTTTCTGCCTGGTAGGGCTCAACCATGGCGTGCTCAGGCACCTGCCTTATGCTATAGCCTGCAGAAACATAGGCTGCGTTTACTATGAGGGTCGGCAGCAATCCTCTTTCTAAAGCTACAATCGGCTCTCGTTGCTCCTGCACTGCCGCTATGAAGTCCCTGTAGTTCCTCTGGATAAGAGAGGCCCATGTCTCTTTGAATGTCTTTTTTTCTATTGTCCGGCCCTCTAAGTCTCTGATCTCATATCTGCCAGGAGTCCAGTGAGCGCTAGCTTTTGAGCCGTAAATATAGACCTCATACGGCTCCTCCTGTGTATGGCAGACAGTGCAGTATAACAGAAGTTCAGGCCCATCTGTCCTTATGCTTAAGCAGGCTGTGTCTTCCATCTCTGTCGAGGTGTGCCCCCTGTACAGCTCGGCTCTTACAGCCTGAGGCGATGCACCGGAAAACATGAGGATCTGGTTGAGCAGATGGCCAAACTGGTTGAATAGGCAGCCGTCCAGTACAGGAACATCATCAACAAATGCTTTGCCAGCCCAGGATGCTCTAGAAAAGTACTCTTTCCATCTCATCCACTTGCCGATGCCTACGATATGGGTAAGCTCTCCAAGGTCAGCTATCCTTGCTGCAAGCTCTAGCGCAGATTCAGCAGCAGCATACATATAGTTGACTCCTACTGTCTTGCCTGAAGACAAAAGCTCTCTTCCGCTGCCCATGGTCAGTGCAGGCGGCTTTTCCAGAAAAACATGGGACCCATTTTCAAGAGCTTCAGCAGCCATAGGCACATGGAGATGGTGGGGTGTTGCTATTGTGACAGCATCTACACGCTCATGCTGCATCATATTGCTGAAGTCATCATACAGCCGAGCATCACCCTCAAGCAGCGCCCTTGCCGGGCCTTTCCATCTTTCTGGATGGAGGTTGCTGAGATTCATCTCTGCCAGCGCAACCAGCTCTACCAGGCCTTCAGCCTGCAGGCTGGCGATCGCGTCCATATGAGCAGCTGACACGCCACACGGCTTAACACCTGCTAAAGCTACATTCAGAACCATATAGTCACCTTGCTAGATCCTGATGCCCAATATGCGCTATCCCCAACTGCTCAACCAGCGCATCTACGGCTTTCTGGTATAATGAACCAGTAAATCCTCCGAACTGGCCAGGGGCTTTCAGATGCGGCTCAAGAACCACACCCACATACCCGGGCAATCGCGCATGTTCCAACCTGGACCGTACTGAATGGATCCTCTCCCTGAAATCCTGAAGCACAAGCTCGTAATCAGCATCGCCCTGCCCGACCGGCACATGAGGCCATGGTGCTTCTTCTCTTGACTGCCCAGGCTCCAGTCTGCTGTAGACAGCATCTTTTATATGCAGCCCGCCAAGGCCAGGAACCATGTCATTGTAGGTCTGCAAAGACAATCCCTGCCTTTGCTCATCCTGTCTCACCATGTTGGCTCCGTCGAAATAAAGAAAGATATTATCTCTGCCTACCTTTTTCCAGAAGTCCATCAGGGAAGCCCCGTCATGCCCAAGAAGCTCAGTCTCGACCTCTAAAAAGCCGGCCAAGGCTTCCCTTCTCATTAGGTCAGCCAGGTCCTGGATATATCCTAAGGCCATCTGTGCATACTCTTGGCGTTGTGGGGTTCCTGGCCGGGCAAGGTCTCCTTTTCTTCCGGGATAGAAATTAAACATCCTGACCCTGGGTGTCCCAAAGAAATGGGCAACCCTTATCGTATTTTCCTGCTGGCGCTGATATTCCTCTGCATGAGCTGGATCGCCCAGATACTGCTTGCCCACTGCAGAGCCTATATCCCACACGCCCACGCCATGCTGGTGCATCATGTCTTTATATCTATCAAGCTCATCAGCTGTCAGTTGGGTCACATGCTTGATCTTCCCTGCTTCTTTCAACGCAGCTGTGCGTCTGCTGAACTCCTCTCTGGTAAGCCCATCAAGGCATCCGAGCCTGGCATCATCATCAAAGCTGACAAATCTCAGGGAGATCGGGATGCTCCTCTCTCCAAGAAACGCCAGATGCTCTTCTGCAAAATAAGAATATTCATCTCCAAATCCAGCTATTATAACTTCCGGCTCTGCTAGAACGTTCACCATTTTTTATCTCCCCTGCGCATGCATTCCTTCAAATCGTTCAAACATTGGTAGATATTCTTTTATGTAGATCCCAGCAGCATCCATATCTGGGTGCACCACCCTGGGCTTATTTACCGATAGGAATCTCTGCACAACAGATGATAGTGTAGTCTGCTGTCCATGATTGTTCTGATGGTCAGCCATAGCTGTCAATGCAGCCCCTATCGCTGCAGCATCCTCAACATGCTCCATGAAATACCCCGGCAGCCCGAACATATTGATCCATATCTGTGTTATGTCCGGGTTCTGAGCAGCTCCTCCTGCAAATGATAAAGCGTGCATGCTTTCTACCTGAGTTAGGTAGCGCTCAGTGGCAAGACGCATAGATGCAGAATTGCCCTCTATCACTGCCCGTATGTCATGGCGGAAGCTTGGCCTTGAGTAGCCCTCGCGTATCATACCTGGTGCATGAGGGGCATATGGAATGATTTCTGGCTGGAACCAAGGCAAAGCCATCCTTCCGTCATTGCCGACATGAGTTGCCCTCAGCGACCTGCTTACACGGTCAAAATCTGTTTTTCTGTAATGATGCATGGCTAAGACCTCTGAGATGCTGTCTGATCCCATCCTCTTGCAGAGCAGCAACAAATAGGGAAATTCAGCATCATTGCTTGCGAAATTGCCTTCAAACCCAGGCAGATATCTTTCTGAGACGATTGAAATAGTATATGATGTTCCAAGGCTGATCTGTATCACATCAGGCCCAAACAAGAGATATGCTCCTGACTTTATATTGTCCTGGTCACCTACATATAACCTCAGGTTTGTGAAGCCCTTGCTCTGGAAATACGGGGATGCTTTACCTATCTCCGATCCTGAATGAGTGACCTGCCTGATCTTGGTATGCAGGTCTGCAGCGATCAAACTCATGGATTCTGGGTCCAGGGCAAGTGTCTCAAGATTTACGAAGCCGGATGCAGCAGCGTCTCCTGGACCAGAGAAGGACGGGATGCCTGTTATGACATATGATGCAGTTGCATTGCCGCATGTTATCATCGCAGCGTCTTCGTATGCAGGGGTGCCTGCTCTTTTGAATATCTGCGGGCCAGGGAACCTTTCAGCCATAACAATCACCGGCCTGCCATGAGCTGCCATGGCCTCATTTAGCTGCCTTGTCTCCGCAGCTGTTGAAGCGTCTTTCCATGTAGGGCCATCACAGCTAAATTTTCCTTTCAGCTGCTCTGCCAAGCGCACATCCGGATCAGGGTCTGCGAGAATATCCATAGCTGCCCTTGTCCACCAATCAGTATGATGCCCCTGGAACGACCATGACATCGCAACAACATCATCAGGCCGGAAACTGCTTTGTTGCGCAGCCATATCCATAGCAGTCTCAATACCCTCCACAACCACCTCGCCAGGCAGAGTGTATTCTCCTCCTGGCCCGACCAGCATGCCTTCATGGGTTCGGTAACCCATCCTTTCTGCAATCTCATCCACAGCTATCTGATGACGGTCAAGAATCTCCATAGTCCCCATATTCACAGCCCTGACAGTGACACCAGTAGAACTAAAATCTCCCCCCAATGCAATATCATCTCTCATCTTAATTACCTCCGATTATATCATCCAGATTTCCGTCTTTAAGCCATGAGGTGCATACAGGAACCCTTGTTGGTTCTGTATCCCCCTTGTCTATGATTGTGATGGACGCTCCATCTGCTGTGATAGCCTTAACCCCCGTGAACCCATCAGCTACCGGAACAGCACCCATTATGTAATTTATCGGCCTTGGCACAGATGCTGAGAATGCTGCAGAGGTTTTCACCCCTAACTCCTGCAGCCTTTCATATAATCGCCTATGCCTTGGATTTCTTCCTAGCGAGGCTTCGACACCCATGCAGAAGAAGGCTGTAACATCCTCTATCCCCATAACAAATCCGTGCCTTGGTTGGCCGTCAACCCCCCATGGAGACTGGTTTCTACCGTAATGGGAAAGCCAGAAAAGCGTGGATGCCAGGGTCCCTGGATCCTTAAGCGTGAAGAAGACATAGCCTTCTTTACGGTTTGTCATAGCAGTCCATGCGAAATCTGCGTTCGGGTCATGGCTTAGCATAAACAGGTCATCATGCCCTTTCCGGTGATAATATTGATCTACGGGCACATAGGCTCCATCTGACAAAGGCAGCTCTATTGTCTGCCCAGCTAACATCACCTCCTGGCCGACTGCCAGTCTGGGAGTGCCGCCATCGCCATCGAACCTTTCAGGATAGGTCATGCCAAAGACAAAATCTGATGTAGAAACATCTGCTGCAGAATGGCCTTCTGGAATGCGGACTATGGCATGGTGGCCATATGGTATCCGGGCATCCATCACATATCTTGTCTGTGTGTAGACAACAGGCTCATCTGCCAAGACAACAGTCTTCGTAACAGCACCTTCGGGTTTTGTGGTGTGCATGTGGAGATGCATGAATGCAACATTGCCTGCGGTTTTCCGGGTAATCAGCCGCCAGGTGCCATTGGCAGGCTCTCCATGCGGCATGTAGCCTTCTTCTGGCCCAGCACCGCATATCGTATCAAAGTCCCCTCTGAGATACCTTATCAAAGGTGGCAGTGAATCCGGAAGTTCTTCCCCAACCCACGGGGCGACAGCAAAAGGCTCGATATCGCCAAACCTGGCAGTAAGCATGCCTGCCTCAGCTGTAACTGCAACATGGCTGGTCGGTGTGAATAGGTTATACTTCTGCATTTTAGTGTAAGGTGGCCATAATTTTTTCCAGCATTTGTCCGCCAGGATGAAAGATCCTGCCCCCTGTCCTGAACCACTCAGCTGTCGGCAGGAAAACACCTCCTTCAGGGGATGCAACTTCTGATGCGGGATACCTTTCAGGCAACCTATTTCTGTAGAGATAGTGCTGCATCCAGTTTGATTCAAGCATCCTAACCCCTTCAGCAAGCCCTGGCCATGGCGGAAGCCTTGCCTGGACATGCAGGTTCCATTCCACCAGTGATGGGACAACTGTGAGGTCTGCGCAGAAGCAATAGGCGTTGTCATCTGGGTTGGCGTCGTTGTGCCCGGTTATGATATCTATCATCCTCAGTGTTTCAGTCAGCGTCTTTGCAGCTGGCTTAAGCGCAAAGCCCCTGCACCCTAAAGCCAGCAGTTCCCTCACATCTTCAGCTGAATGCGCGCATTCATCTGCTACTATAGTAACACCATATCTGTCCATGAAATCCCTGAATACATCAAACTGGCTGCCCATTGATTTCATATCCTCAAAAGGCTCCTCGACCACTATTATCCTGTCAAGGGCATTTACGCTTGCCGCAACCTCCATATAGGCTTGCAGGAGATTGACCCCTCTATCGTCGCTGGGGATCCGGCCGTTGAAGTCAAGGTACAGCGGCACCCGGCCATCTTCTGTGAGGTCGGTCTCAAGGGATTCTGTCAGCCTGGACACAAGCTGCAGCTTCTCTCTGTCAACTTTCATCATGTTCATGAAATCCTCAACTGAACCTTTTTCATATCTATCATCATAGGCGCCCATCTTTGTCTTGAATATCCTGTAACCCTGGTCAATCAGATCTTCTATCTGGGCTTCACGTATGCCGTATGAGACAAGAGGTATTACAGCCACCCTTTCGGCCCTGTGCGACAGCCTATGTCCTGTAAGGTCATTAAAATTGTCTATGCCTCTTGCCTGAGAAGTTGCCATCCACACAGCAAGGTCAGGCGCTACCGCAGCATTCAGAATATATGTGAAGGGCAGCTCTCCCTGAAGGCCGTTCTTTCTGTAAAACGCCCTTACCGTATCGGCTATAGCAGGGTCTGAAATAGCCCTAAGCATGGCTTCCTCTGGCGCTGAGATATCTTGCTCAGCAAGAGCGGTCAGCACCTCTTTTGTGAGGGCATACATGAGCTCGTTTGCAAGCCTTTCGCCTTTTACCGGACCATGCTGTCCCTGCAGCGCACCATACAGCTGTTTGGAGCACCAGAGCGGGTTTTGGGTGCCATAGGATGCCCCTATGTATCCGCCTGTTGTCTGTATCGCCACAGCAGACTGCCAAAATCCTGACATACTGCCTCCAGCAAAGCCCATAGCTCCGGGCTCTTTGCGCAGTGAACTTGCTATTTTTTTTATTGCTACCATCTTAATGCTGGATGGGCCTGTACAACGGCCCCAGTGTGCTGCAGGCGCGGTAGTCTGCTCCTTCCTGGTCTTTCTGTGCCGTTTTTCGGGAGCAGCGCTTTCTGCGTAACTGGATCCATACTGACCGTTTCAGTACCATAGCACCATTTGTCGGTCGCTGTTATCTCCACACCCACATCATTCCTGCTGAAATGGCTGGCTGCTCTTGCAGCTTCTTCTGCATTGCCTATTACATGTGATACCAAAACCCCCACTGGCTCGCCATCAGTATATGTCACATTTTGTCTAATGAACTCGGCTGCTGCCTGAGCCCATGCTTCTGTTTCTTTCACAGAAACCTCATCCCTTAGCCTGCCGTCGATAGTAGGCCTTATCCCAACCTTTGGATGCATATCAACCAATCCTGGCATTCTTATCCCTCCACAACATCTTCCAGGTCTGCTTCCCAAGCCCTTACCCTTTGGGCTAGGTCTATATCATGATTACCATAGCTTATGTCTTCTGTCGGAGCTACAATGCGCCCAGACAACTCTGCTGGTGTTGTACCTTCAAGAGCAGCCACTGCACATATGTGGGCTGCAAAGCTTGTAGGCTCAGCAAAGGTGAATCTTTCGACTTTTCCAGGGTATAGCCTCCTGAAAAATTCTGTAAATGTTCCCATCCTTCCATCATCAAGATCCCTCACAAAGTTTCCTCCGATAACAACATCTTTGGCGCTGTAGCCTTCTGTCAAAAGGTCGCCTAGTGTTTTGCCTAAAGGCACATCAGGGTCGCTTGTCATAATGGACGAAAGAGCCTCTGCGATCGCGATAGAGAACGATAGCGAGTGGATCAGCTTTTCACCGCTGCCCCTCAAGGAGAGGGGTATCTCAGCAGCTGGCAAAGAAGGATATACCCCTACACCCTCCATAAAAGCCAGCGGGACTATCTCAGGCTCAAGGAAATTAAGCCCCTTGAAGGCAATATCCTCCGGAAGGTTGTTGCCGTACATTGCCCTGTAAGCGTCCCTTGTCTGGCCAAGCCTTGCCATGATTGTCATAAGGTTTTTGTCGTATACGTCTGCATTGACCACCAGGCCAATTCCTGCCATCTCAGCTGTCAGCTCACGGTCAGCTCCGACGCAGGTGTTGCATATCCATGTGCCTGTGTTGATATAGTTGGGGGCAAGGAGGGACGCAACAGAAGTGTCATGGCCGGCAGCCACCACCATGCAATCTGCAGGCAGCTGATAGCCAGCAGCAACCGCCCTGCTTACTGTGCCATATGGCTCAAAGGACCTTCTGAACCCAGGGAAGAGCCTCTGCCAGCCCATAGCAACCACAGGCCTGCTCCAGCTACCATCTGTATTCTCAAGATAAGCATGGTTCCGTGTATGCGTATGAGAGGTAAACCTGTTCCCTGTCAGGAGGAAAGCCATGTATGATGATAATGGGAGCAGATGCGCGGCTGTCTCGAACCATGCGCGCCTTTCCTTTTCCCAGAAATACAACTGCTGGGCAGCATTGATCCCTTTCGGGAAGCTGGCTGTGCCGGTCATAAGGTATTGGTCTTCCGGGCTGCCGAAACGTTGAAAAAATTCTCCTTGATGTTCATCGAAGCATCCATTATCATACGAGACAACTCCAAAGACAGGATTTCCTGAATTGTCTATCGGGATTTCTGTAGCTCCATGAGATGCGATGACAATAGCCCTCAGCCTCTGCCTCTCTTTTTCAGGCAGCTCGGCTAGGATCTTAAACATAGCTTCTGGTGCTGTTTCGCATCTAATGCCATCCTGGATGGCCGTTGCTGAAGGAGCTGAATAGCTACTGACGACATCCGGCCTTATATCTCCTGTTCTTGAGTATCGCCTTAGTACGCCTTTTGTATTCGTCGCTCCTGGATCGATCGCCAGTATATTTGCTACCATATTATCACCTGTACGCTCCCTGCGCTACCCTGTAGACTGCTGATGTTGCATTGCCCCCTGTAGCTGCATTGAAGTCCTTGACTATCCTTGACAGTTCCTGCTGCCTTGCAGCAGGCAGCACTACTGCAACTGCCCCTCCAAACCCCCCACCAGACAACCTGGCTGCCAATCCTCTGCTCCAGCATATGTCTGCCATGACATCCAGTTCTCTACAGCTGTTCTGGAAATCATCCCTTGAGCTTTCATGAGAGGCCCTCATAAGATGATAAAGCCTTCTGTATCTTTCTTCCAGGGGACCATGCCACCTGAGCACTGCTCTTGCCTCATGCACCCGGCTGTTCTCACCGATCACATGACGGGCCCTCCTGTAATTAGCCTCACCCATATCCTCCTTATGAAATGCCAGCAATCCCATATCAGCATCTCTCAGGGCTTTTGCTCCAAGCGCGGCTGCAGCTTCGAAGCATTCCTTTCTTCTGGCAGGATAGCCTTCCTTGGCCTCGTTGTTGTGCATGACTCCTGTGTTCAGCACGGCAAGCATCCATTCAGACGGAAGCTGGAGTGATTCATAGGCCAATGTTCTGCAGTCGAGATAGGTCAATCCGCCATTAAGGCTGGCGAACTGGTCCATGTTGCCGCAGGGGACGTCAGCTATGTCGTTTTCTGCCCTTTGGCAGAGCAACGCCGCCTGCTCCAGTGTCATGTCAAAAGGAAACAGTGTTTTCAGCTCCATCAATGTTGAGACCTCCAGCGCTGCTGAGGACGAAAGGCCTGAATTGGGGGGCAGGGTATTGTCAAAGACGATGTCAAATCCACGGATATCTGCTCCTGCCTGCCTCATAAAATAGGCAACACCGATGGGGTAGCGGGTCCATCTCAGATCCCCATCCAGCCTCGCCTGGATATCTTTTGGCGCTGCATCAAGGATATCTGACGGCACCTCTACCACTGAATCCAGAGCCCTGGAGGCAAGGGAGATCCTGTTATCATCTCTTGCCGCTGCTTTTGCTGTGATGTATGCGTCTATGGCTGCAGCTATCACCCAGCCACCATTGTAGTCAGTATGGTTCCCTATGAACTCTATCCTTCCTGGTGCTCTTTTCATTCTATGCCCTGTATTGTTCCCTGTTTAGGTTGACGCCTGCAAGATTCCTAAGGACCTCGTACAAAACCCCAATATTGCTTGCATCTGTAAGCTGAAAATGATGAAGCTTGACTGTAAAGGACAAGCTATTTCCGGGGGAGATAGTCCTTACAGGGCATACCCCCTCGATCTCAAACATGCTTTCCTTTCCTCCGGCTGCGATGTCTCCACTGTCATTGTAGCAGTCTATGGCTGTTCCCTGGTAGCGGGTTTCAGGCTCCCATCTATTGTCCAGATACCTTCCGGCCCTGCTTACAGGAACATGCATCACTGTAAGCCAGCCTCTTTCCAGATCAATTGCAGCAATAGAGCCAGTTGATATATGCGGCCTAAGGCCTTTCTTTCCCCTGTATCTTCCGTCAGCTTTCATAAGCGCATAATCGTCCCTTAGTAAAAACCTGGAGGACGGAACTTCCCCATTTCCAGAAGTGCCCATACCATAATCCACAATCTCATCACCTCTTCCACGCCGGGTAGGCATGACTATCCATGCTTGCTCGCCAGAACGCAGCATGGCCATGCTCCAAGGGGCGATCATCCCATATTCTGAATTCCAGGGTTGTCTTCCATCATTGGTGAATTTTATTTTTTGGGAGTAGCCTACATGCTTAACATCTTCAGCAAGCATGGCGGATGTAGCACAACCATCAGGACAGGCGAGCATCCTGTAATCCAGGTCGACTATAGTATCAAAATTGGTTCCCATCGAGTTAATCATACTGATAAAAGCCCTAAGCTTTGCGCTACCAATGTCTTGTTCTGTAATCTGAAATGCTGCCTTATCAAAGCTGTGGGGGACTCTCCAGTTTTCCATGGTAAAATCGGTTGTGCCCTGTGGAAAGTATAGTGACCAGCCTTTCTGGCCTTCTGGAAGCGGCCACCACCTGTGGCCTCCTTCAGGATGATATGGCCTTGCCAGATCCGGCTTCCTGATCGCATCGGGGCTAACGAAAAAAGGACTCTCTGATTCCTCTGCAGGAGACATGGCCATGACCTTGGCTGACAGCTCAGGGCTTATTATGATATGCGGTCCTCTTTTGGGTGGTCTAAGCTGTACAGGATGCTTGCGTCTCCTAAAAAGATCCTCTCCTTCAGTTAATAGTCGAGCAATATCTCCTGTGTTCATATTACATCTATTTCTTGACTTCAAACTTATAGGTTGTGGTGTGACTGTATACTGCTCCTGGCTCAACAAACGGATTTCCAAACCGGTCCCACCATTCTGGATGGTTTACAGCATCAACAAGCTGCTGCGGCTCAAGGCAGACACCCTGGAACTGCCTGAAAGGAGCTTCCAGAAAAAACCCTGTATAAAGCTGAACAGCCGGCTGGTCTGTCGTCATTGTTACTCTTCTTCCTGTTGATGGAGACCACAGCTCTGCTTTGCCCTGTTCTCCATCAGGGAACACAAGGCAGTTGTCATAGCCTTGTCCTTTAAACCATTTTTCATCGCCTATCTCCCTGCCATCCCTGAAATCATATCTTCCGTACTCTATCGGACCGACAGCTGCGATCGCACCGGTGGGGATCAGGTCTTGCACCGGAAGCACCCTGTCAGCATTGGTCCTGAGAAAATGATTATGTATAGTTGTATTGCCTCCGTTAAGGTTGAAATAGCCATGGAATGTGAGATTGACAGGCGTCGGGCAGAATGGATCCTGTTCATTGTTCAGGATGTAGCTGAACCTAAGCTCATTATCCTTTGTCAGTTCCACCGTCACCCAGGCTACGACATCTCCTGGAAATCCGTCTTCCATATGGTTGCAATGATAAGAGAACCTTATGGCTGCAGAGGTGCTTCCCTGGGCATAGCTGTCCACATCCCATGTCTGGCTGCTCCATCCCTTCGGACCGCCATGGAGCGTATGCGGCCCGTCGTTAGCCGGCAACCTCACTCTTTCTCGAGAGTGGGGATCATTGTAAGCTGCATTGCCAATCCTGTTGGCTACCCTGCCCACAGCAATTCTTCCCTGGTAGGAGCTGTCTTCCTGATATCCCTCAACTGTGCTGTATCCCAGAAGGAGGTCTTCCAGTTGCCCCTTATCATCAACACCAAGGATCCTGACGACAGTTGGCCCAAAATTCGTCAGGAATACAGATATGCCCCCCTGTCTCTGGTTGGCCAAGCGGAAAGTCCGGACAGTATCCTGTCGTGCAAAACTCTTCCAATCATATTCTTCTGCTATCACTACCATATTCTCACCCCTAGGTTACCTCTTTTGTAAAAAAAGGAAAAAAATTATTCTTTAGCCCAAGGCACTTGTCTTTGCTCTAGTTCCTGTACAACTTCCTGAGGTATTAGCTTTGCTGGGTCCATACCCCGAGCTCTTGCCCTTAGGACAGCATCTTCAATCGATCCCTGGAACTGATCGGGCCGATGGTATGACTGAAGAACTCTTCCATGGTCCATGTTGCTCACTATTTCGTTTGCATGCACTATTGCGTTGATGTTATGCGCGATAGCGGCTTCAACCGGCTGCTTCTCTGGATTTATGTCGATGCCAAAGAATCCATTGTATCCGTACATCCTGGCCACATATAAAAGGCCGACGATGTCTTCCCAGCCGGTAACGCCAGCATTAAGGTCCTGGTCAAAATTAGCAGCTGGCTGCGCGTTGATATGCGTGTGTGCTAACCTGCCGTCCCGAAGCACAGAGGCATATGCATATGGCACATCTTCCATTCCCATCTTCACGTGACCTATCTCTGGATTTAATCCCACCAATGCGTGGCCCTGCGCCAGTAATTCGATATTGACTGGATCCCTTAGCCTGGCTTCCACATTCCTTGCCATGATCATCCCATTAGGAGTGTGCCTCCATATGTTGTTCATAGCTGGCTCATATGGCTTGGGTTCAATAGCCACACGAACACCTGGAACACGGTCCATTGCCTCTGCCAAAGCAGCTTCAAACCTGTCCCACATATCAAAAAAATCAGTTCCTATCGGGTATGTATATCCATCAATCCCCGGCCAACAAACTGCAACGATAGGGTGACCCTGTTCTTCAGAGAGCCTTTTCACCAGTTCCAGCTGATCTACAGTATGGGTTGCATATTTATCCCTTACCTCTCCAATAGGGCTTGATGTGGTGCCGTGCCTTGCATCTGTCGCCCTGAAATCTCCGCCTATACCGGCAATAACTGATACGACAACTCCAGCTTCTTCTCTTATTCTTTTGTACCAATCTAGATTGCCAGGATTTATCTCCCAAGGCTCATGGGCTTCAACTGCCTTAAGCCCATATTTGGACATCTCCACGACCCTTTGGGCAAGCCAGTCCATTTTTTCAGGATCCTGAAAATGCTTGTAGTTCCCATGGAATCTGGATGGCTGGCCAAACCAGAACCAAAGGCCTGCTGAAATCTTTGGATCGTAAGGCCTGTTCAGCATTTCCACCCTCTCATCGGGTGAAAAACGCAAGGCTTGCGCCCTTATATCAGCAAAAGCTGTGCCAGCTACTAACTGTCCATGTGTACCCATTACACTTCTATCTGGCTGGCTCAAACCATAGTTGCTAAACTTTGCATACTGCACTGCTTGTCTCATCTTATATCCCTCCGTCTATATTCAATAAAATCATCTAAGAAAGAAATTCTCGCTGCGGAATCAGTTTTTGGTAGCGTCTCGATCGCCGTAAATCGTATATTATACGGTTCAATTTTTCACTGATTTATAAATTTTTTGAAATTTGCGTCGAGAAATCCGTCCCAAAATGGTGGTGAAAAACTGCATCACCCGCACGGCAATTTTTATAAATAGGGTGAGATTCCTATGCACATGTCTATCACAGAAGAGATCCGGAGGGTGAAGGTTACAGGAGCATCCAGAGACGATGTCGTAAGGCAATTGTATAATATGATTAGCCCTGATGATGACCTTGAACTGACGCTTTCTTTCAATGTCCTGCAAACAGACGGCCAGCTGGAGGAGCATCGGATTGCAGTTGCAAGTGCAGGAAGCTTTACACAGGCATTCCATGAATATGAAAGATGGAATAGTATCCTGGTGTCGACTCCCTATATGCCTGATAGTATGGATGTAGGCGAGACAGGACTGCGGCGCGCAACAGAAAGACTGTTTGTCTATATAGGCACTGACACAGAAACAGTAGCACCTTACTGTATTGAGGGAACTGTCATGGAAAGCAATGCAATGCTTTCAGGATTCAGGGTTCACAGGAGCAGACTGAAAAGATGGCTTATGGAAAACCCTGTTGCCGGTTATCTCAGGCAAAATGGAAGACTAAGGGAGGCCTACAACAGAATGGCAGGCGGCTTCATCGATGGTGAGTTTCCGTTCAGGGCGCCGAAAGCCAGGCATCATGATCATTTTGGAGATGTATGGGCTGGCGTGACGAAGACCGTAAGAGAGGCAACTCAGATCATAGACCATGTTGCCAGGAATCCGTACTATGTCAATGTCACATGCGGGTATTTCAGCTGATTCTATAAAAATATTTATAAAGAAAAGTTGAATAATCAGAGAAAATGCAGGTTAATGTGGGTCTAATAGGCATAGGCACGATAGGAGCCGGTGTTGTCAAGATAGTGAGGTCAGGCCTGACCAAGAAGAGAGCCGGGCTAGATATAAATCTTAAGGTATGCGACCTTGATGAGGCAGCAGCAAGAAAGCTGGGCATCAAGGAGGTCTGCAAAGATTATAATGAGATATTAGATGATGATTCTATAGACATCGTTGTTGAGCTGATCGGCGGCTACAATCCGGCAAAGGACATCATCATGAAGGCGCTTAAGAAAAAAAAGCATGTTGTTACGGCAAACAAGGCAGTCATTGCCAAGTATGGCAACGAGATTTTTGAGGCAGCAAGGAAAAACAGGGCAGGGCTTGGGTTTGAGGCAGCTGTCGGCGGCTGCATACCTATAGTCAAGACAATCACAGAAAGCTATCTTTCAGACAACATAAGGGAGATATACGGCATATTGAACGGGACTACAAACTATATACTCACCAAGATGGAGGAAGGCATGCCCTATGAGGAGGCGCTCAAGAAGGCGCAGAAGCTTGGATTCGCAGAAGCTGACCCGAGCTTTGATGTAGAGGGGAAGGATGCAGCACAGAAGCTGGTGATACTGTCTTCCCTGGCATTTGATGCCAGGCTTGAGGATGACATACTAAGCTGGGGCATAACAAAGATCAGCAAGAACGACCTAAGCTATGCAAGAGAGCTTAACTACACAATAAAGCTGCTGGCGATCGCAAAAAATATCAACAAGGAGATAGAGCTAAGGGTACATCCCACCATGATCCCTGCAGACCATGAGCTGGCTACAGTAAAAAATGAGCTTAATGCTGTCTATGTGATAGGGGAGAACACAGGCAAGACCATGCTGTACGGAAAAGGCGCAGGGCAGCTGCCTACAGCCACCGTAGTTGTCGGCGACATAATAGACATAGCAAAAGGCAAGAGGATGGATCATAGTTTTCGCCATGCAAGGACAAAGGACATTAAAAAAATAATCTCAAGGTATTACCTTCGGGCGCAGGTAGTAGACAGGCCGGGCGTGCTCGCAAAAATATCCAAGATACTGGGAGACAACGACATAAGCATCGCCGGGGTGCAGCAGAAAGAGGCGAACAAGAAGATAGTTCCGCTGATCATGACTACCCATGATGCGATGGAAGAAAACATGATAAAAGCTGTGAAGGAAATAAACAGGCAGGATTTTGTAAAAGAAAAGACAGTTGTGATAAGGATAGAAGACATAAAATAGAAAGATATTTATATACATAATTCTAGAGAGGAATTATATGTTTGGCGAGTCCAGACAAAAAGGAGGTAAAAAATGGTAGCAAGAAGAAGAACTGCAAAAAGGACAACAAGAAGGACAGGAAGAAGAACTGCAAAAAGGACAGCGAGACGAACAACAGCCAGAAGGACCACAGGAAGAAGAACAACAGCCAGAAGGACTGCTAGGAGAAGAACAAGAAGATAATTTTTTTTTAATTTTTTTAATTTAGGTGGACAGATGAAAAAAGAGGACAGGTTTCTATTGCTAAAGCTATTATCATTGAATGGGCTTTCTGGATTTGAGACAGCTGTCAGGGACTTCATCAGGAAGAAGATAAAACCATATGTTGATGAGATACGGATCGACAAGCTCGGAAACCTTATTGCGGTGCACAAGGGCAGGAAAAAAAAGGTGCTATTGGCTGCGCATATGGATGAGATAGGATTTCTTGTGAAAAATATACATCACGACGGATTTATCGGGGTCGAGCCGGTAGGCGCCGCGGACTTCAACCTTTTCATCGGCGAGAAAGTATCTGTCAGAGCAGGCAGAGGCGAGATAAACGGCGTCCTGACGACAAGGAACATATCCAGGGGGGATCCGCTGGAGGAAAACCTCAAGCTTTCGGATATTGTTCTTGACACAGGCCGGACAAAGAAAGAGCTTACTGGCTTAGGCGTAGAGGTCGGCTCAAACATCTTCTTTAGGACCCAACCGATGCTGATGGGAAACAAGGTATGCTCTAAGGCGCTGGACAACAGGATAGGATGCGCCATGCTCCTGAAGCTGGCGAAAAGCCTGAAGAAGTCCCCCCATGAGATATACTATGTTTTTTCGATACAGGAAGAGATAGGTCTCAGCGGAGGTTCTACATATGCCTATAAGCTGGATCCTGACTATGCCATCGCAGTAGACGTGACAGATGCTGACGACAGCCAGGAGGATGCAAACATCTGCCTTGGGAACGGGCCTGCCATCACAGTGGAGGACACAAATATGATCTCAGACAGCAAGATAAACAGCAACCTGAAGCTCATAGCCAAGAAAAACAGGATTAAGTATCAGCTTGAGATAAATGACAAGGGAACTACCGATGCCACAAATATCGAGGTATCCAAGGAGGGCATCCCATGCACAGTTGTCTGCGTCCCGGTAAGGAACGTCCATACGACGTTCACTATTGCAAGCCTTGATGACATCAGCAGCACCTACAAGCTGCTCTACAGCCTTTTGAGGAGATAAATTGCACTGGTCCAAGAACTATCATGAGCTTGTACAGAGAACTGTAGGGATGCTCACAAAGAGGCAGCAGGAAAAGCTGAGAAAGTCTTGTGTCGGTGTTTTTGGGCTGGGGGGGCTGGGGGGCTGTGTTGCAGAGCTGCTTGCGAGAGCTGGTGTAGGCCATCTAAAGATACTGGATAGGGATGTTTTCGATTCGTCCAACAGGAACAGGCAAATATTCGCTTTTGCCTCAACCCTGGGAAAGCCAAAAATGGATGTGGCTGAAAGGTTCCTGAAGGACATCAATCCTGAGATAAGGATAGAAAAATTTTCAGACCATACCGAGGCAGAGAAGATTGTGAAAGGATGCGATGCAGCAGCGTTGGCGCTTGACGGGCTCAGGGAATGCATCCTGCTTTCGAGGGCAGCCAGGAAGCTGAACGTCCCTTTGGTGGAGGGATGGGCGATACCGTACGGCAACATCAGGGTCTACACAAAAAAAACACCAAGCCTTGAGGATGTATATAAGCTGCCTACAAAAGGCAGGAGCCTTGATGGCGCTCTGGAAAAAGAATCCCTTTCTGTACTGAAAGGCCTTACAAAGATACATGGCGCTGAAAAATACTATGAAAAAGGCATAGTCAATAAGATAGTGCAGGGAAAAGAGCATGGCAGGGCCTTTGCGCCCCTGGTCTGGCTTACGTCTGTGATGATGAGCCTGGAGATAGTCAAGATAATCCTGAAGATGGGGAGGATATCCTACGCTCCGCAATACACTCTTTTTGACCCGTTCTGGGACAAGGTGCTAAGATGGAAATAATCAATGCGCATGTTCATATGATAGAAAAGAAGGCACTGTCAGGCAAGGTAAAGGATACGCTTGGTTCAAATCCTGTATATAAGGACTATGACAAGGTCATGCCTTACCTGGAGAAGGAGATGCTATTCAGGCAGATGCACGAAGCAGGCATAACCAAATGTGTGCTTTATGCAGTGGATGCTCCGCTCGTGACTGCATCGAACGAGTATGTAGCCTCTCTGGCAGACTCTGATATCCTGATAGGCTTTGCATCTGTGAACCCTCTGAAAGAGGATGCTGATGCAGAGCTGGAAAAGGCAGTTAAAAGATATGGTATGAAGGGCTGCAAATTCCACCCGCCTCTGCAGAACTTCTATCCCAATGATAAGAGGGTTTTTCCTGTGTACGAAAAGATATCAAAGCTTGGGATCCCTGCGGTATTCCATATAGGATCCACGCCTTTTGCAGACATGGTGAAGCTTGACCAGGCAAACCCTATCCTCATTGACGAGGTGGCGAACCGGTTTCCGGAACTCAAGATAATGCTTACCCACCTTGGCACACTATGGCACAATGAGGCTTTTATGGTGGTGGAGAAGCATCCTAATGTATATATAGACACCGCTGCCTACCCGTATGAGATTGCTAAGATCCTTACAATGGACCTTATCCAGAGGATAGGGGAAGACAAGATAATATTCGGTACAGACTATCCCACGCCTTTTGGAAGCAGGCTTCACAGCATGAAGGAATTTGTGAGGGCGATAAAAAAGCTAAGGATACCAGGAAGGATAAAAGAGAAGATATTTGCGGAGAATTTCAACAGGATGATAGAATGAACCGGCATATATTAGCGAGGAAAGCACATGCCTTCAGAAGGTCTATCTGCCAGGCACCCTGCTCAGGCAGCGAAAAGAAAGCCATCAGGGCATTCAAGAGGGCAAAGAAGGGAACAGCAGCCTACAATGAGATCTACAATGGGATAGATGCCAGCAGCATGGCCGATTTTCAGCAGAAAGTGCCCATAGTGGACAAGGATAAGCTGTTCACAAAATATAAGCTGAAGGAATTATGCGTCAAAGGTTTTGACGGCCTAAGGTCCATACTGCTGAGCAGCGGCCATTCTGGAAAATTTTCCTACGCAGCAGTTGATGAAAGGGAGATGGAGATGACAAAAAAGACCCTTGACCTCTTTCTTGAGATGTATTTCGAGATATCCAGGCGCAGCACCTACCTTATCAACTTCAACCCCATGGGGGTAAGGGTCGATACAGAACTTCCAAGCACAGACACAAGTGTAAGGAGCGACAGTGTCATCGCTCTGATCAGGCAGATAAAGGATGACTTTGAGCAAATAATCCTTGTGGGAGATCCTAACTATCTGAAGAAGATAGTAGAGGATGGAAAGGATGCGGGCCTTGACTGGAAATCGCTGAATGTCTTTTTCATCATAGGGGGAGAGTGGTTCTCTGAGAGCTTCAGGGAATATATAGCTTCTATCGTCGGGGAAAACAAGCATTTTGCCACATTCGGCATATCAGAATTAGGGCTTAGCCTTTTTCAGGAGACAGCAGAGTGCATAAGGATAAGGAAAGCTGCGCAAAAAGACAAAAAGCTTAGAAATGCGCTGTTTGGCCAGGTAGATGCAGCGCCATTTATCTTCAACTATCTCCCCAGCCGCATATTCCTGGAGTCACTGCCTGAAAACAACATGGATTCAGAGCTTGTTTTTACTATACTGGGCTCATCCAAGATACCGCTGATCAGATATAATTCGCACGATTGCGGGATGATAATCACAAATGAAAGGATGAAGGAGCTGCTGCAAAGGCATGGCTACCATGAGCTGATGCCTGAATTCAAGCTTCCTTTCGTAGCTGTAGGCAACAGAAGGAGTGAATCCACCAGCGCCAGGATTTCTGCAAATGACATCAAGCAAGCCATATACAGGGACCATGAGGTAGCTGAAGCCATAACAGGCAATTTTGTCATTCAAGGCAAAAAGGTGAAATTTCAGCTGAAAAAGGGGAAGAAAAAAACAATCCTTAGGAAGATTGAAAAGGCCATCCAGAGAAAGCTTAAGGCAGAAGTCTACCTTTATCATGATTTTCCTTACAATACAGGTGTGGATTATGAAAGGAAATTCCAGCATATTCTCAAATAATGTCCTGGTCAGATACATCAGCATGATGCTTCTAAGAAAACGGTATATCAAGCCTGAGGTTGTTGATGACAGGATAAGCAAGGTATGCGTGATAGGTTCAGGGCTCATGGGCAGCAGCATAGCCAGGTTTTTTGCCCTTAAGAAAATCCCTGTCAAGCTCAAGGTAAGACGCAAGACAGAAGCTACGATAAACAGGCTGTTGGAAAAAGGGGCTGCCTATGGCAATTCCAGAAAGAAATCTCATGCTGAAGTCAAAAAATACGTTGAGGTCACAGAAAGCTATGATATGGACGATTGCGACCTGGTCATAGAGGCTGTACCTGAGAATATAAGGATAAAGAAAAGCGTCTTCAGGAAGATAGAAGGCAGGGCTATAGCAGCATCAAATACCAGCTCTATCCCTGTCGCTGCGCTGGCTGGCTCATACCGCTACCCAAGCAATTTTTTAGGTCTGCATTTTTTCTATCCGGCAGACAGCAGGCCTATTGTTGAGGTTGTGGCAGGCAAAAAAACAGGCGAAAAAACCACAAAGGCTATGATGCATCTTCTCCACAAGCTTGGAAAGATGCCCATAAGGGTAAATGATGGGCCTGGCTTCCTTATCAGCAGGATAAACGCATTCTATCTTAGTGAGGCTTTGAGATGCCTGCAGGACGGCCTAGGCATAGAGAAGGCAGATATGATGATGAAGAGGTTTGGCATGCTGGCCGGGCCTTTTCAGATGATGGACCTATTAGGCAGCAGGCTTTGCGCTGATGTTGCAGAAAACTTGTCGCGCATGCCCAGATTTAAGAATGTAAAGCTGCTAAAAAAGATGGCACAAGGGAATATAAGTTTTTTCATTCAAGGAAGGGAGAATAAGGCAGTGTACAGGCTGATAAAAAGAAGGAAAGGGGGAGACTATCTGGAAAGGATGATCCTCACCATAGTAAACGAGTCAGCAAGATGCATAGAAGAAGGCATCATAGATGATGCTCAGATGCTTGACATAGCCATGGTTTTCGGGATGGGATTTTCTCCAGCTACGATGGGGCCTATGAGATTTGCGGACAGGACAGGCTTGGGCCAGATAGTCATGCGTCTAGGTGCGTTGGAAAGGAAATACGGCAGCAGGTTTGAATGCTGCAGGCTGCTGAGAGATATGGCCAGGAAAGAAAAAAAATTCTATGCATATAGAAACATTAATAAATAATAATCTCCATTTTTGTCTAAAAAGAGGTGAACTGATGATAAATTGCAGAATATTGGTATTTGTCCTTATAGCCTCTTGTATCGTTTCTGCTGATGTGGGCACACTGAACCTGAATGTCATAGTTGAGGATATCGACCCGAATGTTGTGGAGCCAGGCAATGACTTTACAGTGACCCTTCAGCTTCAGAATAACGGTGATAAGTCCATCAGCGACGTGGAAGTTACACCCAGGGTGGAAGGGCCGATTGTGCTGAAGACAAAGGATACGACCGATATCGAGAAATCGATCTGCATCGGGTGCTCAAAGCAGGTAACCTTCTATTTCAGGGCAAGCAGCACCGCAGTATCAGGCAACTATCCTGTAGTCTTCCAGATAACCGCTGCCGACCAGCTTTCGATAAAGAAGACTGCAAATATCAAGATAACAGGCAAGCCGGACATCATCTTCTTCTATGAGTCTGATGCAAGCAGCATAGCTCCGAAGGAGGGATTCGTGGCAAAGCTGAAGTTCAAGAATATAGGGACAGGAACCGCCAATAACATAAGGATAACCTCTACCACGGATAATTTTGTGCTGGCGGGAAGCAACACGATCCTGATAGATGAGATCGATGTCAATCAGGAAAGGTCTGTGGATCTTGAGTTCTACGTGTCAGAGACCATAACGCCTGATTCTTACTTTATCCCGCTGCAGATCGAGTATGAGGACAACCTTCTGAACAGCTATACAGAAACGCAGAACATAGGCATAGAGATCATGAATATAGCTGAGCTAGGAGTGCAGAAGCTGAAATTTGAGCCTGCTATTCTGCGGAGCGGCATGGAGGCGCTGGCATACCTTGTTGTAGAGAACAACGGGAAAGGAGATGCAAAGAATACAGAGGTGGTCTTTTCAGTTGACGGCGAGGAGCAGAAGGCATATCTTGGAAATATCAAGAGCGAAGAGGATGAGCAGATAGCCTTCACTTTCATACCAAGAGGGTTCGGCGATAAGAATGTTGAGGTAGCAATATCATACAAGGATGACGGAGGCTCGCATACGCTAAGAGACGAGCTTAGCGTGAATGTCAGGTCAGGATTCAAGCTTGCCCTGGTTTTGTTCTGGATCGTTCTGGCTGTAGCAGGTATAGCTATCGGAGCATATTTGGTTAGAAAAAAGGGGTATTGATGAAAGCTAATGAGCTGAAGCTTGCTCTTTTCCTGTCATGGAAGTTCATAGCAAAGTCAAAAAAAGCTACGCTCATCCTGATCATCCTCATAATATCTGCTGCTTTTGCCAATATCGTGTTTATCATGTCATTTTTTGAGGGGGTAAATGAGAGGCTGGACAGGAACATCAGGGATTTCCTGACCTCAGATATAAAGCTCGAGTCTGATGAGGAAGGCAAATTCATAGATGATGTGGAACAGCTGAAAAAAAAGATTCTAAGCATAAAGGGCGTTAGCGGGGTAAGCTCTTTCTACCACATCCCTGCATTTGCGACACTGGAGAACAGGACAAGGTTCTTTGACACAAGGACGATAAGCGACGAAGATGCGGCAGCCGGGATAGATCTCAGGCAGACACTGGTAGCCGGCGAGTTCCTAGAGAAGATGGACAGGGATGAGGTGCTGATAGGCAAGGATGTTTCGGGCAAATACGGGTCCTATCTTGAGGAATACTCGCTGAAGGCAGATCTGGGGGACAAGATCATAATTAATTTTGGCAGTGCAGAGAAGGAATATGAGATAAAGGGCGTATTGGACGCAAACATATATGATATCGACCTTGAAATATTTTTCAGGGAAGAAGAGATCGAAGAGCTGCTAGGGTTTCAGGACCAGGCATCAGCTGTGGTTGTAAAGACTTCCAAGCACCAGGATATGCTCAGGATAAAGAGGGATATCTTCAACATCGCGGGCACAGATAAGATATATTTCTGGTGGGAGAGGCGGGGGCTTTCAGAAAACCTCTCTGACAGCTTTGCCATAATAGAGCTTGTGCTGGGCACGATCAGCCTTTTCGTAGCAGCTTTTTCCATCGTGATAGTGCTTTACCTTAACCTTATACAGAAGAAGAAGCATATCGGCCTGATGAAAGCCATAGGTGTCAGCAAGGATGCTGTGGTCTTGTCCTACACCATGCAGTCGTTATTTTTCTGCATTTGCGGCATCCTGATAAGCACATTATGCATGTACGCTTTTGTAATACCATATTTCACCAATAACCCCATACCTTTTCCGATAGGGATGATAGTGCCTATAATAAAATGGCAGTTCGTGATCGTGCCAGCTGTGGGTTTTATCTTAGTTGCTATACTGGCTGGCATCATACCTGTCAGGCGGATGCTTGACCAGAAGACAATAGCCTTGCTGTGGGGTGAACAGGCATGATCATCCAGGGGCTTAATAAGATATATATGGTAGGAAAGGTGCCTATCCATGCCCTAAGCGACATCAATCTTGAGATACATCCGGGCGAGTTTCTTGCAATCATGGGCAAGTCAGGCTCTGGGAAATCAACGCTGCTGAACCAGATCGGGCTCATAGACAGCCCGGACTCAGGAAAGATCATCTATGAAGGCGAAAACCTGCTGGACCTGAATGAAGAGCTGAAGAACGATTTCAGGCTCAATAAGTTCGGATTCATATTTCAGGAGCATATACTGTTCCCTGAGCTGAACGTGCTGGAAAACATATACCTTCCTGCCATCGCAGCTGGTATCGATACAGGGCATGCGACAGAGCAGGCCGGAAAGCTGATGAAGATATTAGGCATGGAAGACAGGCTTGCCCATAAGCCCCATGAGCTCTCAGGCGGCCAGAAACAAAGGGTGTCGGTTGCAAGGGCGCTTATCAATGATCCAGAGATACTCTTTTCAGATGAGCCTACTGCCAACCTGGATTCTAAGAATTCAGAGGAGCTGCTGCAGTACCTCAGATATGTAAACACCAACCTTAAAAAAACAATCGTGATGGTCACCCATGATCCAGATGACAGAAAATTCGTGGACAGGGCGATCACACTGAAAGACGGCAGGATAGTCGGCGAAGAGGTCTTCAACAGCAAAAGATACGCCATGCTGTCTGACAGGGAGAAGATGATCAAGGAGCTGCTGGCACACATCAGCACGATACATGATGCTTATGAATTCAGGGCAACCTATAAGCAGCTATTCAGCGCCTACATGCAGCTAGGCGATGACAAGAAAAGGCTTTATTATGACAAGATAATGGAGATATACAACAGCAGGGAAAGCTTTATAAACTAAAAATCCAAAGGTGAGATCATGGCCAAGCCACTGTCAGAATTCAACAGGAAACTAAAAGAGGCAGAACAGACAAGAAAGGAGTCAGAGAAAAAGCAGCATGACAAGGGCAAGCTTGCTGCATGGGAAAGGATAGATCTTCTCCTGGACAAGGGCAGCTTCATACAGACAGGCCTGTTCCTGCAGCATAACTGCAGGGAATTCGGCATGGGCAAAAGAAACCTGCTATCAGACGGGGTTGTCACCGGATACGGAACCATAGACAAGAGACGGGTATTTGTTTTTGCGCAGGACTTCGGTTCCCATGGGGGCACCCTGGGGGAGATGCACGGAAGGCAGATAGCCAGGCTCATGAGGACAGCGATCGACACTGGATGCCCTATAATAGCGATGCTTGATTCAGGAGGAGCAAGGATCGAGGAAGGCATATCCTCATTAGACCAGTATGCGAAGATCTTCTCCCTGAACGTAGAGGCTTCAGGGATCGTGCCCCAGTTTTCACTGATTCTCGGGCCTTGCGCAGGAGGAGCAGCATATTCACCTGCGCTTACTGACTTTATCTTCATGGTGGATGGGCTGAGCAAGATGTTCATAACAGGCCCAAAGGTGATAAAGAAGGTCATCGGGGAAGAGGTGTCAATAGAGGATCTTGGTTCTGCCAAGGTGCATAGCAGCACATCAGGAATTGCGCACTTTGTCTCAAAGAGCGAAAGGGAAAGCATCATGCTCCTGAGAAGGCTCTTTTCCTATATCCCGTCCAACTACACAGAGTATCCTCCACGGAAAAAGATTTCTACGATGCAAAGGTCAAAGCTCTCAAATATCATTCCTGAAGATGAGGGAAAAGCTTACGACATCCATAGCGTAATAAATGACCTGGTAGACTCAGGAAGCTTTCTTGAGGTGCACGAGAATTTCGCAAAGAATGCAGTAGTAGGGTTCGCCAGGCTTGACGGCAGAAGCGTGGGGATAATATCGAACCAGCCTCTGGTGAAAGCGGGCTGTCTGGACATAAAGTCATCGCAGAAGATAGCAGGGGCTGTGAATTTCTGTGACGCATTTAACATTCCTGTAATATCCCTGGTCGATGTGCCGGGCTATATGCCCGGGCTTGAGCAGGAGCACGGCGGCATAATCAGGGAAGGGTCTGAGATCCTTCATTCGCTATCCAAGGCAACAGTGCCGAAGATAGCTGTCATACTGAGAAAAGCTTTCGGAGGGGCCTACATCGCTCTAGGCTCCAGAAACATCGGGTTTGACGCGGTCATGGCGCTGCCAACCGCTAAGATAGCTGTAATGGGGGCTGAGGAAGCTGTCGAGATACTGTTCAGGAACAAGGCAGGCTCCAACAAGGCGCTGGATGACAAGATCCATTACTACAAATATGAGTATCTTAATCCGTATCTAGCTGCAAGCAAAGGCTCGGTGGACATGATAGTCCATCCAGACAAGGCAAGAGATACGTTGATAGGGGTGCTTGACGCGCTGATAAACAAGAGATCTGTGGTTAATCCCAAGAAGCATACTACCTTTCCAACATGAGCTTACTAAATGTCAGGCTGAATGACAAAAAAAAGAGGGTGTCTGTAATACGTGGCTTGGATGGCATATACAAGGTCACGATAGGTAGAGACAGGTTTAGGGTGGTGCCTGAAAAGAAGGATGCCAACTATCTTCTGGTGGATGAAAGCCACAGGCTATCTGAGATCTCTTTGATCCGCAAGGAGAAGGATGACTACAGGCTTCTTATCGATGGCCTTATC
Source organism: uncultured Methanosarcinales archaeon (assembly GCA_964510025.1). Taxonomy (GTDB): domain Archaea; phylum Nanobdellota; class Nanobdellia; order Woesearchaeales; family DATDXC01; genus CAZDZV01. The sequence continues at coordinate 7,152 of CAZDZV010000004.1, read as the reverse complement.
ATGGATGCAGCATTTGAGGAAATCGCAGAAGAGGCAGTCCAATCATCCAGGGATGACTTTGCTGAAGACAGGATCCTGGCGCCAATGCCGGGGGTAATATCCAAGGTATATGTCCGCGAGAGCCAGCAGGTGGAAGAGGGGAGCAAGATACTCTCCCTGATGTCCATGAAGATAGAAAATGACATCATGGCCAAGAAGAAATGCAGGATAAGGAAAGTTCATGTAAAAGAGAAAGATATGGTGCAGGAAGGGGATATGCTGGTGGAACTGGAATGAGGCTTTTTAAGAAGATATTAGTAGCAAACAGGGGCGAGATAGCTGTTAGGGTAATCAGGGCATGCAAGGAGCTGGACATCCCTACTGTAGCTGTATATTCGGATGCAGATATGCATTCTATCCACAAGGAGCAGGCAGATGAAGCAGTGCTGCTTGGCGCAGCTGAATCAAGCCAAAGCTACCTGAACATGGAAAAGATCATCAATGCAGCCAGGAAGGCTAAGGCAGATGCCATACATCCAGGCTACGGCTTCCTCAGCCAGAATCCGGATTTCTCAAGGATGTGCAGATCTAACAATATCTGTTTCATAGGGGCCACCCCTGAAAATCTGGAAAAGACAGGTCTGAAACTGGAGGCCAAAAAGATGGCCAGGAAAGCAGGGATCCCGGTTGTTCCTGGGACCGAGCATGACATCCACAAGGTGGAAGAGGCGATTGAGGTAGCTGAGCGGATCGGGTTTCCTGTGCTGATAAAGGCCAGTGCAGGCGGTGGCGGCAAGGGCATGAGGATAGTCAGGAACAGGGATGAGTTCAGCGACTGCCTTGAGAAGGCAAAAAAGGAGTCAATGGAAAGCTTTTCCAGCGACAAGGTATTTATAGAAAAATATATGGAGAATCCCAGGCATATAGAGGTGCAGGTCATGGGCGACGGCAAGGGAAACGTGATACACTTTTATGAGAGGGAATGCAGCATCCAGAGGAAATACCAGAAGCTGATCGAGGAAGCGCCGTGCTCAATATTAGAGGATGCAGAAAGGGAGAAGGTATGCAGCTATGCAGTCAGGCTTGCAGAATCGATAGGGTATCTGGGGGCAGGTACTGTTGAGTTTGTGATGGATTCAGCAAAGAAATTCCATTTTATAGAGATGAACACCAGGATACAGGTAGAGCACGGCATCACAGAGCTTATCACCGGAATAGACATTGTCAAGGAGCAGATAAAAGTGGCGGCAACAGGGAAATTAAGCTACAATCAGGGCGATATTAATCATAGGGGGCATGCCATAGAATGCAGGATCTGTGCAGAGTCTCCTGCAAGGAACTTCATACCATCTGAGGGCAGGATAGTTGTCTACCAGCCCCCGGTGGGAAAAGATGTCAGGCTGGACACAGGCGTAAAGCAGGGCACGATTGTCACGCCTTTTTATGACAGCCTCCTTGCCAAGCTTATCTCATGGGGGCAGGACAGGCAGGAAGCGATCAAGAGGATGCAGATATTCCTTGATTCATTTGAGATTAGCGGGGTTGATACGACGATCCCGCTCTTCAAGCTGATAATGAAGGATGAGGCTTACAGGAACAATGCCATATCGACGCATTTTTTGCAGAAAGGGATAATCGACCTGCTGAGCGATACAGATGACAGGAGCCTGTTGAGGGATTATGCGCTCGCTGCTGTGTTTTTTGCAGAGAACATAGATGTGGCCAAAGAAGAAGATGTTCCCAAATGGGTAACGATGACAGGTGTACGTTAGAATGGAGAGATTCATAAGGGCTTTTGAGGATATGGAGCTTAGCGAAAGATTCCTGGTCAAGCTGGCCTTCTTTGCATATGACAAGGATATCACCGAGATCCCTTTCATCAATCATCGGATCGACAGCCTGCTGCAATGCAAGGAGTTTCATGAGATACTGAAGAGGCTCCAAAAAACCCATTTTGCAGCAGAAATCAGGAAGCTTAGGGTATATTCCTTCTTCGGCTTCCTGAGGCATGGGGCAGCAAAGAAGGTGTGGTATTCAAAGATATTCTACTTTGTGCACAAGCTGACAAAAGAGATATGCCACCTCACGCATATACTGGACGAATATATGATAGAATACAAGCTTGCAGACAGCAACCATATCCTGACCCAGGACAGCATATTTGAGCAGATACATGAGCTTTTCCAGAAAAGATATGATATCCCTGCGCTGTCAAAAACAGCGCTGAAGAAGAAGGCGTATGCAAGATCACCATATGCTGATAAGGAGCATCTCAGGGACGAGATAATGCACAACCTGCTTGGCTCTGTATTGGCGATCCATAAAGGCAAGGTTATCGGCTTTGCATTCGCAAAGCATCTTGAGCTTGAATATGAATGGATTAACATCTGTGAATTTGCCGGGTTGATCGTGGATCCAGGCTACAGGGGCTACGGCATAGCTGAAAATATGTCGTGCATGGCTGACAGCTGGCTTGCAAGCTACGGAAGGACACATAGTATCGATTATTCGCTGAATCTTGTGACTACGTTCCATCCGATAACAATATACATTACAGAGAAAAGGGGCTGTGTGCCGTGCGCTATCGAGATCGGGGGCATGGAGGATTACTACGGCTACTGTGAGCCGGGGTTCGGTAACTGCGACTATGACAATTTTATGTTTCTGGTAAGGGACTTCAAGAAGGAGATAGAGAATTCTGCAGATATAGTCTTTGTGAACAGGGAAGACTATTGGTTCATAAGGATACTATATATTTTCCTTAGGTGCAGGAGGCGCATAGTCATCATAAGAAACGATGCATACAGAAAGATAGACCTGAACAGGCTCAAGGAGGTCCAGGAAGAGATCGGCATGATCAAAAAGCAGGGCAAGGGAGCCTATTTCGTCGACCTTTCGAGAAAAGAGGCGCCTGCCATAAGCAGGGTGCTTGAAAAGAACAATTTCTACCTTTGCGGCGTGATGCCCATAGCAAGGACAGCCAAGGGCACAAGGCATGATTATGCATACTACAGGTATCTTGATGAGAACAAGACAGTATACCCTTACATGTTCACGCATTACCTAAGCCTGGGGACGAGATACAAGTTCATGATGTCTTTCCTCAAGATGAAGGCCATACAGTACTTCAACAATGCAAGATCAAAGAACAGGATCCCTAATATCGGAGTCTTCTACAGCCTCAGGAAACGATAATCTTCTCCTTTATATAGAGGCCGACAGATATCAGGAGCAATATGGCCAGCAATATCCTGATGAAGCTGCCGATTCGTGCTATACTTGTGCCGAGAAAATATTCGTCTCCCAGAAACCATATCATCGCCTCGTTTAGCAAGATAACAAGCAGAAACAGGATCTTTCTGCGAAAAAGCCTCTTTTCCTTGTCAAATTTCATTCGAAATATTTCTTATGCAGGGCCTTTACGGCCTTATCAGCATCCTCGTTGCTGACCAGGAAGCTTATGTTTATCTCAGATGCACCTGCTGACACCATCTCGATGCGGACATCCTTCAGGGCTGAAAAGATGCTCCCTATGATCCCCCTGGAATTATGCATGCCGCCACCAACAACGCACACTATCGCCTTGCCCTTCTTGGTAGTGATGCTGGCTATCCTGCTCAATTCCTCCTCTATCTTGTCGATGTTACTGTCATCATCCAAGGTAAGAGACACTGAAACCTCTGAAGTGGCAAGCATATCTACGCTTTTTCCATACTTGGCAAAAACCGAAAACAGCTTTTCAAGAAACCCGTGGGCGTTAAGCATCCTCAATGATTCAACATTCATCAAAACATTGTCTTTCTTGCAGGCGATGGCCTTTACATCCTGCTTCTTGCCCTTGATCCTGCTAAGGATCACTGTGCCCTTGTTATCCGGCTCGTAGGTGTTCAACACCCTTACAGGTATGTCTTTCTCCATGGCAGGTATTATGGTCTTTGGATGGAGGACCTTTGCTCCAAAGAAGGCCAGTTCAGAAGCCTCATCAAAGCTGATCTCAGGTATTGTCTTTGCCTTCTTGATTATCCTCGGATCGGTCGTCATCACACCGTTTACGTCGGTCCATATCTGAATCTCCCTGACACCTAAAGCTGCGCCTATTATAGCAGCTGTATAGTCAGAGCCGCCTCTTCCGAGGGTTGTGATCTTGCCAGCCTTGTTTTTAGCTATGAATCCTGTAATCACAGGAACTGACCTTTTGTCTATAAGATGCTTCCTTAGCTCTGCTTCTGTCTCCCCAAGGGGCTCAGCATTGCCGTGCTCATCGTTCGATATCAGGCCAACCTCGTAGGCATTATGGGCTTCTGCCACAACACCTATGCTGTTGAGATAGGCAGCCACCATCTTTGCAGACATCCTCTCCCCAAAGCTCTGGATGTGGTCCATGGTCTCCAGGGTCACTTCCTTCACAGCCTTGATCCTGTTTGCCAAGGAACGAAACTCCTCAAGTTCAGCGTCAACGAGCTTTGTGTCCAGCTTAAGCTCACCTAAGGTGGAATGATGCCTTTCTTCTATGCCTACCAGGTCTTCAGAGATATCCCTTCCCTGAAAGGCCTTGTTTGCGCTATCAATAAGCATATCAGTTATGCCGCCCAGAGCAGAGACAACCACTATGGGCTTCTCTTTCAGCCTGGATCTTATGATATTTGCAACATTTGCTATCCTTTCTGCATTCTTAACAGAGCTTCCGCCAAACTTCATCACAATCATAGATTTTCACCTGCTTTCAGAAGCTAGAATCAGAGCTATTTAAAAACATTTTGTTTAGATAGTAACATCACTTTGCAGGTTTGAACCTGGCATCAGCCAGCGACAGGATAGGGCCAGGGAATCCATCATACCAGTTGATGCCATCTGTATACAGCAGATGTTCCGGCGCCTGCCTCATATGTTCCCGCATTACACCAGCCCTCGCAAACAAGCCGCCTCCAAAAGAAAAAGCCTCCTGTACAGCACATTCAACACTGTAGGGTGCAGCCTGAATCAACGGTATCTCTAAATCAGACATCTGCACCAACAGGCCAGTCAGCCTTGATTTGTCTGTTTGCGTACCTGAATTCAGATGACAGTATGCAGCATCTGCCTGCATATCCTTGCTTACGTAATGAAGGCCGAATCTCTTATTGCGCTCGACAAGCTCTGCTATATATGTGGCTTGAGGAAGGTTTACATCCACCCAGTCATCCAGACCAAGATACCAGAAACTAACCTCCCGGACAGGCACTATCTCCATATCACCTGGAGTGCCGCAGCTTATCAGAAGCAACGGCACTCTTGCAAGATCCGGAAGGTCATCCATGCTCATCTGGAGCCCGGGTATCTTTATAAATTTTTCTATTTTTAACTACCGATTGGTGATTATTTTTATTAGACCCTCTCAAACAGCTGGATCACCTTTTCCTTACCCAATGTAAGGATAAAAGGGGCCAGCTTCGGGCCCCTGTCCTTGTTCAGAAGTACATTATAGCCAGCCTTGAAAAACTCAGCAGGACTGAGATCGTTGCTCTTTATTATCTCATAAAACATGTTGAAAAGTTCCTCCTGGTTCCACTCTTTTTTCCTGAGGATATCAGCTGTATCGTGCAGCGCTTTTTTCTGTTCTGATGAGAGCTCCAGCCCTGCAGGGATATCTTGCTGTATCTGGAACCTTTCAGACTCGGGCGCATATTTCATGACCCATAGCTTCGCTTTTCCGATCCTGTCGAGTATTGCTGCATGCTGGCCTCTTTTATAGTGGCCTGTCATCCTGAGGCTCCTGATCATGTCTTCCTGGTCCTCAAACACCTGCGCGACTATCGCGGCATGGGAATATGCCATGTCCAGCGGCTTATCCTTCCCTGGCACAGATATCTCATAAAGGCGCTGCATATGCTTAAGCTCTTTCTCATTCTCAACCTTCTCTTTCTTATGGTATACACGAGCGTGATGGTCCAGGTCATCGTATAATTTGGGCAGATCAGCCCAGGAAAAGCTTCTTGTCTTCATGAGCCTCTTGTTATAGAAAAAACGGAGCAGCTCAGGAGAGGCAACCTCAAGCCAGTCCCTGGGATAGACCACATTGCCCAGAGATGCCGACATCTTCTTGTTGTCGATCATTATGTGCTCATAGAAGACAGGCTCAGGGGCAGGGAAATCCAGGATCCTTTCTGATATCTCTGCGTTTATCCAGAAGGCGGAGCCAGGCACCTGGTACTCCTTTCCAGCTCCTTCTGCAACAACCTTCCAGTGCGCCCATCCCATGGCCCATTCGCTTTTCCAGAGGAGCTTGCCGTTGCCTTTCGTAGGGTCGTTCAGGCCCTGATGGCCGCAGCCCTTGGCTGTAGTGGACTCAAAACTGTAATCCTCGCACTTATACATCACCTTGTCATCCACAATATCTATGACTTTGGTGGTCGCTATCTTGCCGCAGTTATCGCATATAGGCTTCCATGGAAACCATTGCTCCAAAGGTTCCTTGCGGAACTTGTTCTGGATCTTGACGATAAAATCCTTATTGCTGATGATCTCCTTTATGTATCTCTTAAATGCACCTCTCTTATATTCCTGCCTCATGGAGTATTTTTCCATCTTGACAGACACGAACTCATCGACAACCTCAAAATACCGGGACTTAAAATGCTCTGCATAGCTGCTGTGGCAGTCATGCGGATCAGGAACATCTGTCACAGGCATCCCAAGATATTTCTCAAAAGATATGTGGATGCCTTTAGGCACCTTCCTGAAGGGGTCCATGTCCTCTGCAACCCAGATAAGCCTCGTCTTTACACCGGCATCCTTCAGCGCCTGGACCACAGATGAGCCCCTAATGGTGTCAGACAGTCGGCCGATATGGAGCACGCCCGACAATGAGGCAGATGTCTTAATGGTGAATACAGGGGGGTTTGTTATCTCCTTATCCTTGTACCTGAACCTGTTCCTGCTGACAAGCTTGCCTGCTATCTGGTCTGCCCAGAATAAATCCTGCCCCATGGATTTTTCATGGGCTGGGTTCTTATTTAAATATTTCTAATTTACGCGTCCTATGCGAATCAAAGAGCGGCAGACCTCTTTATCAAGGAGAGAATCAAATAATACATGAAGAAAAGGAACAAAGCTATGCCCATCATCAGGAACGCAGCAGAAACAGAGAAGATATCGGTAAAATAGCCTATAAGCGGAGCAAAAACAGCATACATC
>CAZDZV010000003.1:150989-168003 GCA_964510025.1 uncultured Methanosarcinales archaeon | reverse complement strand
TAATCTTTAATACTATAACGTCAGTATTTTATTTATATTTTAATTTTGTAAGGTTGTGCTTTTAATCTATGAAATAACGATTTCATTAACATTAGTGGATTTATAAAACCTATGGTTTTTTTCAACAACTTTATAAAAGAAATAAGATTTTGCTATCTCGGAGGTGAAGCAGATGCCAAAAGTTACAGTGTATTCAACACCAACATGTCCTTGGTGCCATAAAGTGAAGGATTTTTTAAAAGAACACAGCATAGAATTTGAAGACAAGGATGTTTCTTCAGATGAATCAGCCAGAAACGAGATGCTCGAGAAGACTGGCCAGATGGGCGTTCCTGTTATAGATATAGAAGGAAATGATCCTATCGTAGGTTTTGACCAGGGAGCTATCAAGAAAGCGCTTAGCATATGAGGTACGACACAGTAATTATTGGGGGAGGGATATCTGGTCTTTCTGCAGCCTTATATGCAGGGAGGTTTCAGCTGAAGACTCTGGTCCTGGCTGACAAGCTAGGCGGGACAATAATACTGACTGATGATATCTCTAACTATCCCGGCTTCAGGAAAATCAGCGGAATGGACCTGTTTGATAAGATAAAGGAGCATGCAAAAGACTATGGGATAGACCTGAAAGAAAAGAAGGTTGAGAAACTGGAAAAATGCCAAGATTGCTTCAAGGTATATTCTGGCCACAATATTTTCGAGGCAAATACAGTAATATTTGCCACGGGAACAGAATGGAGAAAGCTGAATGTCCCTGGAGAGAAGGAATTCTCCAACAAAGGGGTCCATTATTGTGCACTGTGTGACGGAGCGTTGTACAAAGACAAGGTAGTAGGCATAGTAGGCGGTTCAGATTCAGCAGCAAAAGAAGCCTTAATGTTGGCCCAGTATGCCAAGAAAGTCTTCATTATTTATCGTAAGGAGAAGATACGGTCTGAACCTGTTAATCTGTCTAAAGTTGAGAAGAACGACAAAATTACCGTAGTGAACAAGGCCAACGTTAAGGAAATAAAAGGGGATAAGCTGGTGAATTCGGTAATCCTCGATACCGAGTTCAATGGTTCTAATGAGCTAAAGCTGGATGGTTTGTTTATCAATATAGGGCATATTCCTCTTTCTGCGCTGGCCAAGGACATCGGGGTCAGGTTGAACCAAAAAAATGAGATTGTAACTGACGAGAACTCTGCCACGAATATACCTGGCGTATATGCCTGTGGTGATGTTGTTAACAGCAGATTTAAACAGGCCATCACAGGAGCAGCTGAAGGGGTGATAGCAGCTTACAATGTTTATCGCTATGTTAAGGACGAGCTGCCGGTATGTGGTTGTAGCGAAGACACATAGATATTTACACTAAACTAATTTGCCCATGATTATGGCTTTAAAAAATGGAGTGTCCGTCCCTTAAAAGAAATCATCATTAATTATGATGAGGTTTTTTTATAGGCGCTGGAATAACAAAACATTTATATAATAGATATGATTTCTTATTCATATGAAATGTCTTTCATATTATAGTTTTTTCGAAAACTTTTCAAATGAGACAAGGATAAAGATAGTATTTTCCCTAATGGAATCTCCCAAGTCAGTCAACGATATCTCTAAAGACATTAAAGAAGAGCAAAGCAAGGTTTCCCATAACCTGAAGCGGCTGATGGAATGTAACTTCTTGACCTTCTCCAGGCATGGTAAAAAGAGGGTATATTCGCTTAATAAGGATACAATTGTCCCTTTAATAAGGCTCGTTGACGAGCATGTAAAGAAGTACTGCTCTGAGGTGTGCAAAAGATGAGGGTGTATATGGATCATGCAGCGACAACACCGGTAGATGTTGATGTAGTCAAGGCTATGCAGCCTTACTTTTCATCGAAATACGGCAACGCATCATCATTGCACAGTTATGGTCAGGAGGCAAGAAAAGCACTGGAAGAATCACGGGATACTGTAAGTTCCATTATGCACGCGGATCCAAGAGAGATTATCTTCACCTCCGGAGGCACTGAATCAGATAATATGGCTATCAAAGAGATAGCATGGTCAAATTTAAAAAAAGGGAAACATCTGATTACGACAAAGATAGAGCACCATGCAGTTGAAAACAGCTTTAAATTCCTGGAAAAACAAGGCTTCAAGGTCACATGGCTTGAAGTTGATAAGCACGGCTTGGTCGATCCAGTAGATGTAGAAAAGGCTATAACAAACGAGACAACCCTTGTATCAGTCATGCATGCCAACAATGAGATAGGAACAATAGAGCCGATTAAGGCCATTGGGTCAATTTGCAGGAATAAGGGAGTCTATTTCCATACAGATGCTGTCCAGACCTTCGGAAAAATCCCCATAGATGTGAAGGATATGAATATAGACCTGCTTTCAGCTTCCTCGCACAAGCTGTACGGGCCGAAAGGTGTTGGCCTCATATACATAAAAAAAGGCACGAAGATACAGCCTTTCATGCATGGAGGCAACCATGAGTTTTGTCTAAGATCAGGCACAGAAAATATCCCTGGAATAGTAGGATTTGCAAAAGCAGCTGAGATGGCTGAAAAAGACATGCAGCATAGGGCTCAGAAAGAGGAAACCCTGAGAGATAAGCTTATAAGAAATGTATTAGAAATTCCAGAAAGCTGGCTCAATGGGCATCCAAAAAAAAGGCTGCCGGGAAATGCTAACTTCGGCTTTAAATACATAGAAGGGGAATCCTTGTTGATACATCTTGATGACAAAGGGATTGCAGGCTCTACTGGATCTGCATGCTCGAGCAAGGATCTTAAACCTAGCCATGTGCTGCTGGCTATAGGGCTTACGCCTGTCGATGCTCATGGCAGCTTAAGGCTGACCCTTGGAAAAGCCAATACTGAAGAGGAGATTGACTATGTCGGGAAAGAATTGCCAGGCATAGTCAAGAATTTACGAAGAGTAAGTCCGCTATGGAAAGGTGATTAAATGTATACAGAAAAAGTTATGGACCATTTCAGGAATCCTCATAATTTGAAAGAGATTCAGGATGCAGATGCCATAGGAAAAGTAGGCAATCCCACATGTGGCGACGTGATGTGGTGCTACATAAAGGTTGGAAAGAATGCCAAAGGCGAAGAGATAATAGAAGATATAGGTGTAAAAACCTTTGGGTGTGTAGCAGCCATAGCAACATCTTCCATGATTACTGAGCTGGCCAAAGGGAAAACCCTGGATGAAGCTATGAAAATCGACAGGGATAATGTCAAGGATGCGTTAGATGGATTGCCCCCTATAAAGGTCCATTGCAGCAATCTGGCTGCAGATGCACTGCACGATGCCATTAAGAACTACAGAAAAAAATGAGATATGATGCTCCAAGCGGCAGAAGCATGACAGAAACTGAGTTTCTGGCCTATTTTGAAAAAAAAGTCCGGAAGACTATCAGGACCAACAGACTTCTAGCCAAGAAAGAAAAGCTGATGGTAGCATGCTCAGGGGGCAAGGACTCAACTACTGTTCTCTATTTGCTCCACAAAATAATAAGAAATAAGAGCATTTCAATGGAAGCCATTCACATCGATGCGAATGTAGGTAGCTATAGCAGTACAAATAGGAGGAACATAAGAAATTTTTGTAAGAACATGGGCATAGCCCTTCATGAATCCTCCTTTAGGCAGGAATTCAACCATACTTTGCCGCAGATCTTGGCAATCCTGAAATATCCGAAACCATGCACTGTCTGTGGTATCCTTAGGAGGCATCTGTTGAACAGGAAAGCAAGAGAGCTGAAAGCAACCAAGCTTGTAACAGGCCATAACCTGGATGACGAGGCTCAGGTTATCATCATGAACCTTTTTAAGAACAGCATGCCTCTGATGGCGAGGCTGGGCCCGATCTCAAAAAGCCAAAAAGGATTTGTTCCAAGAATTAAGCCGCTGTACTTCTGTTCAGAAAAAGAAACCGAGCTTTATTCGAAAGTTATGCAGTTTCCAGTTAACTACAGCAAATGCCCTTACAGGATCGAAGCATACAGGAAAGAAATCGCCGAAATGCTTGATAGATTTGAAAAATCACATGCACAAACAAAATACTCCATTGTGAGGAGTCTCTTAGAGATATTGCCTGTACTGGAAAAAAAATATAAGGGTGCAGCTGCCATCTGCAGCAGGTGCAATGAGCCATCTGCAGGTAAAATCTGCAATGCATGTAAGATCTTGGAAATTCTAGATTAGATTATACTGTTCCCTATTGTCTGAATACTAGATTTGTCCACTATTTTGATTGAATTTTTGGACATTGTCCAAAAGACTAGAATATTATGGGACAAAAGTCAATATACCACACTTTTCTTGATCATGTCTACAAAATATTTATGAAGCCTTCTATCATCAGTCAGCTCAGGATGAAACGTGCATAGAAGCAGGTTGCCCTGTCTTACCAATACCGGTTTGTTCTTAAAGCTCGACATGATCTTCGCACCGTTATGAACAGCATCTATGATTGGTGCCCTGATAAATATTCCTCTGAAAGGCTTGTCAAATTCATGTAGATCCAGCATGGTCTCGAAGCTTTCCTTCTGCCTGCCGTAATAGTTCCTCTTTATCGTGATATCAGCCAGCCCCAGCTTATCCTGGCTTTTGCCAAGAATATTTTTTGCAAGCACTATGGCACCGGCGCATGTGCCGTATATCGGCATGCCCTTGGAGTACCTCCTTACGATTTCCTTGTCCAGACCATATTCCTTCATTAGTTTTCCTATTGTTGTAGATTCCCCTCCGGGAATAATCAATCCATATATATTATCCATATCTTGTGGTAGCCGTACCTCTACTGGTTCAACTCCGCATTCCCTAAGCATCCTCAAATGTTCCTGAACAGAACCTTGTAATGCCAATACACCGACTTTCATTTTTCAGTTTTTTGTTTCATATGCTGTAAAGCTTTTGTGAGAATTACAGGCCACGATCGGCCATCTTTGTATCTATCTTGGATATCTCAAGTCCTTTCATAGGATCACCTAGGCCTTCAGATGCTTTGGCAACCGCCTTGGCGTCATTATAATGAGCAGTGGCCTTGACTATGGCTTTTGCTCTCTTAGAAGGATTGCTGCTCTTAAATATGCCTGAACCCACAAAGATGCCGTCACACCCAAGCTGCATCATCAATGAGGCATCCGCTGGGGTAGCGATTCCGCCAGCTGCAAAATTAACCACAGGCAGTCTCTGCATCCTTGCCGTTCTGTTCAGGAGCTCTCTTGGCACCCTATACTCTCGTGCCTTGAGCATAAGCTTTTTTTCATTCATTCTTTTTAATTGTGCAATCTGCTCGTTCATAGTCTTCATGTGTCTTACTGCCTCGATGATATTGCCCGTGCCGGCTTCTCCCTTAGTCCTGATCATAGCAGCCCCCTCGCTCATCCTCCTTAAGGCTTCACCGAGGTCTCTGGCTCCGCACACAAAAGGGACCTTGAACTTATGCTTATCGACGTGAGCTCTATCATCCGCTGGAGTCAATACTTCAGACTCGTCTATATAATCCACATCTAGAGCCTCCAAAACCTGTGCTTCAGCAAAATGCCCGATACGGCACTTAGCCATTACAGGTATGGAAACAGCATTCATTATCTCCTTGATCAGCTGTGGATCAGACATCCTCGCCACTCCGCCAGCTGCCCTGATGTCTGCAGGGACTCTCTCCAAAGCCATTACTGCAACAGCGCCCGCTTTTTCAGCAATCTTTGCATGCTCGGCTGTGACAACATCCATGATCACTCCGCCTTTTAGCATCTCTGCCAGTCCTTTTTTCAGTACATATGTTCCTTTCTGTGATTTGTCTCTCATTTTAAGAATAAACCATCAATTAGGATTATTAGCCCCTATATAAAGTTTATTGAAAATTTGTCTTGCATATGAACATACAGTGATCCTTTTCATATGGATCAAGTACCCTGTAATCTACAATGGTGACCTTTTCCAGCAATTTTTGCCTGATTTCCTCAAAGATGGCTTTTGGTTTTCTAGCTATGTCGATGCTTCTTGACTTAACTGCCAAGAGGGCGTACCCCCCCTTTTTGAGGAATATATCCACATTTTTCAGGAAGATGTCCGCCTGGTTTCTCTGTGCTATATCCTGGTAGATGACATCCACCTGAGACACTCTGGAGATGTAATCCTTAGGATTATTTGCATCAGCCAGTATGGGGGCAATGTTCTTCCTGGCTTCAGCAACAAAGACCAGATCTCTGACAACTTCAAAAGCAAAGTCTACAGCAAATATAAACCCCCCACTTCCAACCATATCTGACACATGTGAAACAGTCGTGCCGGAAGCTGCTCCGAGATACAGGACAACGTCGTCCTTGCGGATGCCTATGTTGGGACTTCCTTTTAAGATGGTTGCTGCAAGCTTGGACTTCCTGGGATTCCATGACCGATATTCCTTGCCCTTTTCCTTGGCTAATATTTCATCATACACTTTTTTTCCAGGGACCAGATTTGAAGTATACAGCCTTCCCTTATCCTCATAAACTTCAAATACCTTAGATTTCCTCACTTTGCAAACCTCTTGTCGAGCTCTTGTCTTAATTTGTCTCCGCAGAATTTTCCTTTGAAATAATCCACTTTTGCTGCAATTGATATCTTGTCAGCGAGGGCCCTAGCAATCTTTCCATGCAGGCTTTTCTTGTTGTTGGTGATTAGGGGATGCTCATGTAAATAGCCATATTTAGGGCTCCTGCTTTTTGTTTTCAGATGCCTGAACAATGCCCTTTCAGCACCCAGCAGCTGGATCGTGGAGCTGGGGAATCTTGTCAGCTTCTTCATGGATCCTGCCTGTGCAATCAGTTTGGCGCCGATCGTTGCTCCGGTGATTGCAAGCATGTTCGGACACAAAGCTTCCATCATTTTCTTAAGGTAGTCTTCCTGCTTCCTTCTCAGCTCAAAGATGCTTTTGACAGTCTTCGCCAGATCGATGATGGGCTTTACGTCGCTTTTAGGAAGGTCAGTGCCCATTGACTCATCAACATTAATTTCTGCTAGCAAAGCCTTCTTGCTTTTGCTGATTATAAGGTCCACAAATTTTTCGTGGTCGCGAACACTTTTTGAGATTTCAGGATTAAAAAGCTCATACCAGTCTCTAAGCCTTTTGACCAGAGTATTGGTCACTTTTTCTGCATCGGCAAGGTTATTTATGGTCTGTACAACCAAGTGATCTTTCTTGACAGATGATTTAATTGCCTTCTTAGTAATAAGAACATTCTTTTCAAAGAACTCCTTGAAATATTCATTTTTCTTAAAAAATTCCAGTATTCTGCTTATCTCCTTACCGGTTGGCTCCCTAAGGTTCCTATAGTTCTTATAAAAAGGATCTAATTTAACCTTTTTATCATCTTCATAATTTTTGAACACTTTAGATTCTAATAACCTATAATGTTCATTAAAAATAAAAATACCGATTATGTTGGAAAATATGTATTTCTTGTGCATTGGACAACCTTAAATCAGGATAAGTTTTTAAATCTAATCCTTTCTTTACCTGTTCCTATTAGTTATAATATTACTGTTTGTTACCATTTAATACTAAACAAGGTTTATATATAAGCATATATAGGATTATTGCGGGGTGACTTAGCATGGCCGAAATGATCGAAAAGAACTCTTATATCATTAAAGATGCTTTTCCGGACCGGGCTTATGGGCTTTTGGCTGAGAAATTATCTAAGGGCTACGACTGCCTTTGTGTGACCAGGACAAATCCATCTGAGATCAAAGGTAAGTATGACCTGAACGCTCCGGTGATATGGCTTACAAACCAGAAAAACAAGGATTTCTCAACGACTGTAAATCTCAATACCGTAAAGGGCAGAATCCGTGATTTCATAAGGTCCAACAAAAAATCAGTTGTTTTGTTGGATCGCCTTGATTACCTGATAAATGTCCATGGATTTAATAATGTGCTTAAGTTCATATATTCAATAAATGATGATATACTTATGAGCAGCTCCATATTGATGCTCAATATAGATCCCAACACCCTAGCTTCACAGGAATTAAGTCTGCTTGAACAGGAACTCAAAGAAATCCCTAAGCTCAAGCTGCATGCCGATTCTGACCTTCCGGATGATCTCCATGAGATTTTGGTTTTTGTGGCAAATAATGATAAGGTCACATTCAAGAAAGTGAGCAAGGAATTCAGCATAACAAAGACTACCACCAGAAAGCGCATAAATAAGCTCCAGGACATGAATAAAGTCATAATCAGGAAAAATGGCAGAAATAAGATAGTCAGGATAACCGAAGAAGGAAAGAAATGCTTATGAAAAGTCGATGGATTCCAGGTTAAATGCAGTTCCCTGGTCAATTTCAAAAGAAAGCTGATATTCTTGTCTGTTCATATCGTCCAGAAAGCAGGTTTCTTGGCATTCGCTGAAGACCTCTGCTCCTATTTGCTGAGGATTTGTCTCATATATTTCTTTGTATTCGGTATTTTCGAGCACGCGAAACTCTATATCCCTGTTTGGGATGCTTTCGAACTGGATATCTTTTGAGGAAAGCGCCCTGGTCTTCAGTTTTTTTCCGTCCTCTGTCTCCATAACAGAATCGTATCCTGGTTCTTTTTCCTCCTCGACAGCTTTTTTCTCCTGTTCTGAGGCTTTTTCTTCTCCATCTTCTGAAGATTTGCCGCTGCTTCCGCTTTTGCCGCCTGGTTTCACTCTTTTCTCGAGCACAAAACGCTGGACGCTCTTTCCCTTTTCTTCAACATATGACTCTTTTTGGCCTGAAAGGTCCAGAAAAATCTTCAGCTTCCTTTCCTGTCCGATGCTGAATCCTGTAAAATAGTCATGGAAAAATATCTCGACAGTAACCTGCTTATCTGTCATATCCGAGTCGAATTTGATTGAGTTTATTTCTCTGAACACATTGTTTGGAAAAGTCTGGTCCCATCCTGTAACAGTAGCCCCGCTTGGCTGTGTTCCGCTTGGGCTCCATCCTTTTGTCTCTTCTTCCCCCCAAAAGGGCTGGTTATTTATCTCTATTCCGGTAAATCTTTCTCCATGATTCGGGCTCCATGATATGGTCATCTTTTGAGAATACATCCCATTCTCATTACCTTCGCACCTGAGCCTGATTCCGCCTAGGGCATTATTATGTTCGCCCTCCAAAGACACATCATCTAGCACAACCTTCAAGGACGATTCAAGTTCGACATAGTCGGTCTCTACCTCGCTTACTGCAAAACCTGTTATCAGCGGCATCTTGAACCCCTCGTCGGAATTGGAGAATATCAGTTTCCTGTCATCAGGACCGTCCAGATAAATACTGACATCACCTTCCCCGTGTATGCTGCCAGATACCTTGACAGACTTAATGGGTATATTCTCTCCATCTCGCGATGATATGAAGAAATCAGACTCCTTGAACGCCATCTCGTTCAGGGTAAGCTTATTCACATCTGTAACTACATATCCGGTGTAGCTTGGACCAAACAGTCTCATAGAATAGAAAGCTGCTGAAACCAACACCACAATTAGTATTCCCCAGACAACTATGCCTTTCTTTGGCTTATCCTGCCTGAGTGTGTAGTCTTCCTTAAGAATTTCCTCATCTGTCAGGTCATCACCGATTTCAGCCATATTGAGCTGATTATGGAAATAGTGATATAAATAAATTGTGTTTTTAGGAATTGGAGAGGGCCGTGATATCTATAGAATAAGGGAAATCGAACACTGGATGATCATCAAAATTTTTGTTTCTTTTTAATAATGAAATGCTCAGTTGCCTCGTTTGATCAGCAGCCATGACAGTCTCGTTGCTTATTTTCCTTCTAAATTTCTGTGGATTATATACCTTCATCAGGCTATTGACTGTTCTAAGGTATTTCCTGTAGAGCATCTCATCAGACCAGAAAGCTTCTTGAATCCTGGTAGCTCCGCTTATGCAGAGCTTTCTAGCAACCTCCTTGTTTATTGTCCTTAACCAGTCCAGATTGATGAACTCGGCTGCTTCCCCATCTATAGCCCGTCTCAAGCTGTTGCATATTATATCATCAGGAGTAGCAGGGGCCAGATTGAAATATCTTGTCTCAGTTCCTTTCAGGTTGAACTGCCTATTCAGCCTTCTTGCATGTATATTGCCGATTATCACCACTTTATCCTTTTCGCCTATCTCATTTATTATGTCCAGCATATAGTCCTCTTCAGCAAGCTGTCTGGCATATTTTTGCACAAGTATCCTGCTTTCATGAGAAGGCATATTGCTGGGATTTAAGGGCACTATCTTAGTTTTTTTTGACATCAGATACTCCAAAACATTAAGGAAAAAAAATTCTACAGATTTATTTGTGCAGCTTTCTTTTCCTGTCAGCACATTCTTCTTTGGCTCTACAAAAACAGTGGTACTGCTGTCTATAGGTATCTGCTCCAGCTTTGCTATTGCAGCCCTGGCATTTGCCTTTATGTGGCTGACTCCGACTAAATATATCATCTTAATGGCTCTAAGAAAGATCTTAGAGGTAAAAACCTCTTTTTACATAGCTAATTCTAGATCTCTATTTAAAGTTTACCTATTTGACACTAATTAATACTCTAATCTAGCTCATCTATATCGATGGTGTAAGAAGCAGTATTTTCAGGGCACATAGGTATCCAGGTCCATTGGCGCTCAGCGGGCAAGGTTAAAACCTCTGAATCAGCAGAAGGGATGATAGTGTCTTCTGAATCATAGCATACAGTAGTCACTTTTATTTGTCTGTCCCTGTCGTCAAAATTTATTATGTCTATAACATCCCTGCCGTATTTTTCACTCCTATACCAGTCACTGACCCTTATGCCTGCATTATCTCCTGGTGACTCATCGATTTCACCTTCAGGCACCTCATCAGCAACCACATTGGATGTTATCTTATCCTCTTCTGGAGAATTGCAGGCTGATAAAATTAAGATACACACTATTACCAGCCCAATTTTCCTCATAATTTTTGTATTTATTATATTATATTTAAAATTTTTCTCTCTGCACTTCAGTTTAACCCCATTTGATAGTTTTTAGCCCAATGTTTAAATACTGGATAACTAGAGATTTCAGGGAGGTGTGTAATTTATGGAACAACAAATTGCTGATGATGCCAGGCATTTCTATGTCCGTGATGGCAGGATCCTGAAAAACCTTCAAGAGTTGAGGGCACATCTGAAAGGCGAGATGAGCGATGAAACGTTTAGCTACCATTGCAACTCTGAAAAAAATGATTTTGCCAACTGGATCAGGGATGTGATAGGAGATAGAAAACTGGCAACCAGGATCAAAAGAGTAAGAACAAGAAAAACCATGCTCAGAAAACTTGGAAAAAGATAGTCGGCCTTTGATACTATTTTTCCCTATTTTTATATATTTAAGGACTGATATTTCTTTTGGTGTATTAAATGGTTGTAATTAATCCGCCTGTAGACGAAAAAATTGAAAATGAGCTGCAGGCTTTGGATGATGAGTTTCAGGAACTAAAGGCAAAGATCAGTGAGTTGAGAAAAAAGGGCAAAGACACTACCATGGTCGAGCTTTTGACTCTCGATTTCAGTCCTCAGGTTAGGATGACAAAAGTCACATATGATAAAGAAGACCTGTTTAAGGTAAAAAATATCCTGGAAGGGATAAAGGAAGAGATAAGAAAATCTGAACAAGGTTCGAGGTTTAGCCAGACCATGCAGCTAATAAAAGATTGTTATGATCAGCTTAGGCATGAAAGATATTCAGAAGCTGAAAAGTCTTATTCTAAGATTACGGAAGCTTACAGGGATCTGCCAAAAGACTTAAAGAGAAGCATTTATGTCGCTTGTCTGGATCTGAAGAACAAACTGGAAAGATAGCTTTCGTAAAATGGATGAAAACGAGCTTGAAGAATGGTATGAGGATGAAAAGGAAAGAATTTCTAAGGAATATCAGGCTAACCTAGGCAGTGATGAAGACTTAGGGGAAAAAAATGCAAGAAAGGAGAATTTGAGCAGCAAGGAGGCTGAAAAAAAATTCCTTTCGCAGATGAAAAATCTGCACCTAGAATACCAGAAACGTTATGATCAGCTCAAGGACAAAGAGGAGAAATCAAAAAAGGGCAAAGAAAAAAGGAACAGAATTATCAAACCCCTGTTCACTGGGTGGAAGACCATATTTAAGTATTTAATGATGATATTCAACTCTGCAAAAAATTCGCTAATAAGCCTTCTGGGTCCTTTTTTTAGCAATATCAGGAAAGCATGCAGCAATCTCTTCTACAATTATAGGGAATACTATATTTTCCATATGAGGAAGCATACATTGAAGGTAATCCGGCCTGTCAAGATGCTTATCAGGTTTCTGCTGAAGCCTGTCCATAAGGCAACTGCATATCTTGGCAAGTGGTTCAAGGAAACGAAGAAGACAGCGATGAAGGAGCTAAGCAGGATTATTCAGTTGGTCGTGAAGTATGCTAAGATCGCATTTGAGTTCTTGACGAAATACTCTAAGATAGTATTCACTTTCCTCGCGAAGGTATTTAAGAAGATATCTGAGTTCAACAATAAACGGATAAAGCCTCTGTTTAAATGGATGGAAGTTTTCACCAAGATGTTCAAAAAAAAGGAAGAAGGGGAGGAGGAATGATCAGGCCAGTTTCTCAAAAAGAAGTCTGCATCTCGCTGTTACCTGCAATTTGTAATCTTCCGGAAGCCCTTTGTATATCTCCTTTATCTCTGAGTAGTTGGCTTTTGCCTTGCCCAGCTCCTTTTCCTTTACCAGAGCAAAGGCCATATTGATCTTTTCATTCAGCTTATAGAATGCAATCTGGCTATATATGTCGATGATCTTTTTATGTATAGAGGCCTTTGCCTTAGGTGAAAGCTTCCTGTATTCTTTCATCAGATCTGAATATACCACAGACGCATTATCGATCTCGTTGTTCTCGAGGCATACCTTGATATCGTTCATCAGGTCTGTAACCTGCCTAAGCTCCTTGTTTGCGCAGAGCAGTTTCCCCTTTATCTTATCCTTCAGGTCAAACTGATACTCCAGATAGACAGCAAGCAATATAACGATTGCCAGTATTTCGAAAATTATCAGCGGATTCTCTATTCCAGTAATCCTCGAGAATATAGCGTATCCTATGATGCTGAGGCCGGCGTTTCTCACCTTGACTTCAGAAGGGGATGACATCAGTACAGCTTGTATTTCCTTTGTCTTCTCTGTATCCATTGCTGCATTGATATAATATACAATTTTATCTGTTTCCTCCAGTCTGAACTCGATCATGGGATCAGAGTTCACTATCTCATGGTCGTTTATAATCTCCATCTGACCAATATCCTCTGCTATACTTTTGGGTATGGAAACAACTATAGGATGTTCAGAAGTGTCATTGCCCGTAAGATGTGCAACCAGCGTAACATCCTGCTTTTTTCCAGACAGAAACTGTATCTCGCCTGTTTTCACAACTGTCTCCATGCTAAGCTGTTTCTGTATTTTCATATTGTTCTTGATGAACTGTTCTATTTGCTTCTCGGACATACTGATGTTCTTGGCATCAAGATAGTCTATTGAAAGCTGTCTTATGATTTCTTCATTTGGATAGCTGATATATTCATCATGGCTTCTGACATCGACGCTTACAACGGTGTTCTCATAAATATCGTTGACATTCTCATTGATTTCCTTCTTCCTCTCAGCTATCTCTTCTTCCTTATCTGCCCTTGCCTTGGATTCTAGGTTGAATAGGTCAGCCTTGTACCTGCGTAGACTTTTTTCTGCCTTCTCCAGCTTTCTCTGCATATCTAAGATAGTGAAGAACTCCTTTCCCTGGCTATCTAGATCATTGTATGCGTAGACTGCCTGCTCAGCTTGCGCAATGAGTTGGTCTATGTTCAAATCTAGGCTGGATGCAAATTCTCTCTCAGGCTCTTCAACAGGTTCTTCTGCTATTTCCGTTATTTCCGATTCCTTTTCTTCAGGCTCTTCAGGTATTGTTAAATTCAAATCCTCTGCTGTAAGATTTCCGGTAAGTTTTGATAGCTCTACCATAAGTTCAGTAGCTCCGGTAATCAGGGTGGTGTTGAAAAAAGAAAGATAGTCATCATGTCTTACCAGTAGGCTGTATTCATCCTTGAACACGGTATAGCTGACCAGACCAGAGCTATCTGTCTTTTGTTCCTCGCCCTCAAGATAGACCTTTGCGTTTTCAACTGCTTCACCTGTTTCTGCATCTCTTACATATACTTTTACCTCATAATCCTGCTCTACATAGATATTTCTGCTGGTACGTATGCTGTTACCTTTGCTGTCAGTTACGTATAGGTCTGCTCTGTATGTATCGATTTCAGAATAGCTGTGAGAAAACGTTTTTTCTGTAGATGTTGATCCGTCCCCAAGGTCCCATTCATAGCTTAGATCACCTATTCCTCCTGACGCAGTTCCCTTAAATTGGATGGGGGTCCCGCTTTTTACCTTGTGCTTATCTACCTTTATCTCCGCACTTAGTGTGTTCTTTGCATTTAGGTATACTGCATCTGTCTTTATTGCGCCGCCGTAGTTTAGGAATCCTTTAAGCTCATACGTGCCTGGGTATTCCAAGAAATCTATTTGGTCGATAACAGGAAAATCTCCAGAATAGCTTCTGGTGATTGTTGTCTCCTTAGGGGTCGTGATTACCATTGTGACTTCTGCCTGATGAGGGGCAGTTATTATGTAGACCCCGCCTTCACCTAGTGAGTAATCTTCCTTGTCCAGCCTTATGCTAAAATTCTTCTTGGTATCGATGTAGAAATTTCCGGTTAGACTGGTATTAAGGTTGCCTGCTTCATCCTGGCATCGCACTGCCCAGTTATAGGTCCCGTTTTCAAGGGCGTTTACATTAACCGTAGCCTCGATACCGCTGGATACTGCGATATCTGTCTTGTTTAGTTCCCCGTTTATAAGAAGACTGCAGTCTAGGTCATCTGCTATGTTATCTGCAGCCCTGAACTTAAGGTCTATTGAATCAACTAGGCTAAGGTCTGGATCATCATTAAGAAGCTCAATAGCCGGAGGGGTGATGTCTACAATGAACTCTTCAGTTGTGCTCGATACCGAATCATCTCCTCCGCATTCCACGTACCAGCTATGAAGCCCTTCAGAAAGATTTGTCCAGACACTGCTTTGGCTTGTGACTGTTGGGATGTTTCGCTTGATAACAGCACTATCCACGCTAAGGTTGCACACCACATTTGTATAGCTGTCATTATAGGTTACTGAAAACCTGAATCCCAGTGGATTCTCGTTCATATGGATGCCCCCTCTAGGTTCAGTGAGTATTATTGAGATGTCTTCCTCGAATGGTGATGCTGTTGCAGTCAGAGTAATTACTATCTCAAATTCCTGTGTAGAAAGGTGCGGCGTAATCCAGCTTATCCTATCCATCAGCCCGTTATTGTTTGTATCATAATAGGAAACATTAAATTCGGCAGCATCTGTTACATCGACCTTGCCGGAATCTGTATCCCAGTACAGCCGGATGTTTTCTTTTTCACTTTCTTTGATGTCTGAATAGCTTAAAACATTCTTATACTCATAATCCCCTTCATATTCAGAATCGCTTGTTATCACAACCTCCTTTTTCCACTCTGTCCCAGACTCTAAAGGCTGTTTTTCCTCCTTTCTTGGTGGCGCTGTTTCAAACTCAATGACATATTCCTTATTCTCATTGCTATCCAGACTGTCCCTTATTACCAGGTCGTTTCCGGATAGATAGTTGGCAACAATCTCTCCTGACTCTCCCTCAATAACCCTTATCCCTCTAGCAGTTGCCGGAATGTCAACAAGAAGGTCAATATCGATTTTCTTTTCAGCTGCGTTCTCAACCTCCACCTCTTTAGACCACTTGACTTCTTCATCTACCACTATAGGCTGATTCTTAAGATTGGACTTCTTATCCTCAACTTCTTCAAAATTAGCAGATATTTTGGCTACATCAGAGTAGACTATGTTGGAGTATGGATTTTCCAGTCCAACATCGTAATCTACATGGATAACCCTTACACTGACAAGATTATTTTTAGTTGCACCCAAAGATCCGTAGTTTAGATATAAGTCATCATTCCATCTCTGTTTTGAGGGCTTCAGGCTGATAAAATCGCAGCATTGTTGGCTCCCATAGCATACCTTCGAGACAGAGGTTGTATCAAGGCTTTCAACTGCCCACTGGCTGCATAGTTTATCCTCATTAGCTTCCCAGCTAAATTTGGTGCTCTTAGCTGTAAGGTCGATGATGCCGTCCTTTGACTCGATACCATCATTATCCTCATCATATTCGCTAGCTGTTCCATAGTCCAGAGCGACCTTAATGGATCTGTTATCTGTTATATCCTCGGTGTTTTTTTCCGGAGGCAAGATTGCTGGCTCGTATTCTTCTTGGCTACCGATCTCCGCTGAAACCGGTTCCTCCCTTTCTGGCCCTAATATCCTTATGGTATCTTCATTAATCTCAAAATAGGTATCGGTCTTCATGATTAGCCCTGCATAATATACTGCTGCCCTTATAACATATATGCCCTGTTTGATATTATTGGGGATGGGTAGAAGAAAATCAAGAGGATATCCCTTTTCTTTTGGTATTTTGATATACTGCCTGTAGCCGTCATAGTTAAAAGACAATTCCACATCTGAATCGCTTGGTGCGTGGATGGTTGTCCATACATCTTCATTCTTACCGTATTCCTTTTTGCTTGTTTCTATGCCAAAGCTTTCGCCTGGGAATTCGTTTAATAACACATATTTCATGCTTTCTGGAGATAGCTGTTCAAAGCTTGGAGCTGGATTTTTTGGGTGTTGTATGGTAGTGTTGCATCCAGGGATAGCTGTGTTATAGCATCGTCCGTTTTCACAGTAATCATTGGTGCAAGGATCATTGTCATAACAGTTCACGCCGGCGCATGGGTTAGGCTGTGGATGGTAGCCGGAGTCTCCGCTGTTTCTTCTGCCGGAATTACTGTCTGATTTTTGATCGTTGCCATCATTGTCCTCTTCTTCAGGCTCTTCATCTTCTGGTGGGGTGTCTTCATCTG
>CAZDZV010000003.1:94746-150889 GCA_964510025.1 uncultured Methanosarcinales archaeon | reverse complement strand
TGTCTCCATCATTGTCCTCTTCTTCAGGCTCTTCATCTTCTGGTGGGGTGTCTTCATCTGATGGCACTTCACTGTCTCCATCATTGTCCTCTTCTTCAGGCTCTTCATCTTCTGGTGGGGTGTCTTCTTCACTTGCCCCCCCATCAGCTTCTGAATTGTCCTCTGAACCCTCGCCGCTATTATCATTGGTATCGTCTGAACTTGTGCCCTCGCTGGTATCTGGACTAGCCGCTGTGTCTTCGGCACTGGAATCAGGTTCGGTACCCCCATCGCATAATCCAAGCCTGGAGCCAGATATGATTAAAATAGCTAATATTGTAATAAATATTATCAAATGCTTTTTTCTATTGGCCATTTTTCAATATGCTGTCCCGGATTTTTTTTAATTCCACTATAAGCTCTGCCTGGTTCTTTTTGTCTATGTTGCTGGCTATCTCTTTGCGTAATCTTCTTAATTCATGAGCCTGAGGGTCTTTTCCTTCAGTATACTTATCGCGGATTATGCTTCTGACTGCTTCGCTTAGGTCAAGAAAATGATCCTTTTTCACAGATTCCTTAAGCTCTTCAACTAAAGATGTGGGTATACGGACAGATATCATAACATTTTTACCCATTTCTGCTTGACCTCACATACCCTCTTATCATATCTCTGACAACCTCTGATCTGCTGTTGTATATGTTGGCTTTGACCAGTGAATCGATCCAGGAGACGATTTCCTTAGGCAACCTTACGTTCAGAATTTGGATATTCTTTGACATTTTTATGTATGTTATTTGTATTACTAGCGTATTATAAATAACTCATATATAAATATTTCGTTAGCCCACAAAAGCAAAACATTATGATTTGTATTACATATGTATGACATATGTATTATAATTGTAACTGAAATTTATTTTTAATCTAATTTGTATTACATATGTATGACATATGTATGATATTTATATTATTAATTCTCACTAAATTCATAAGAGAAAAGGCATATCTCAGATTAGTAGTTATGAAACCAATATATGAAAAGCAATATTTATATACAAGTTTAATTATCCCTTATAGCTGGGGGTGTAAAAGTGGTCATCTTGTTTGACATATTTAATTTGCCAGATAATATTTTCGAGATTATATTTGCTACAAAGCAGCAGAAGATTGTTGGCGAACTTCTTATTAGATTAATGAAAGAGAAGGATGGAGAGCTCACCAAAACAGAAATGTCTTTCATCGCTACACAGCTACATGATGGAAAGATGGTCACAGAGATAAACGAGCCAGAATACAAGGGGAAAAAGGTGAAGCTATCATACAACAAAAGACAGTTCTATGATAGGATACTTACCCCTATGAAGAGCATGGGCATAATCTACTATGATCTTTACAAGAAGACATATCAGCTTTCTGACAGATTCAACAAGGAACTGCAGAAAATCGGGTTGATGTGGCTACAGGAGCTAAAGAAGCCTCCCAGAAGCCTCAACCTGAAAAAATGAATTATTCCAGCTCTACGTAAAAATAATATGTTGTTGAGGTTGTATTTCCATTGTGGCCGTTCTCCGGCACCAGCATCTGGAAATCCCATGATTGGTTGTTATAGCCGTTTGCATCTGACTGAAGTATTGACGTAAAGATGACACCATCTCCGTTTCCTTCATTCTTCCATTGGTACAGCAGAACCTCTTCAAAAGATGGAAGCTCATCATCTGGAGACTGCACTCCGCCATGATGCGTTCCGTTGTATATCCTGACATTCGGACATGGCCCTCCGCCCCCATCGGGTCCTCGCGCGAAACTTCCTGCCTCCAATGTTCCATTGATAAGCTGTTCACCGACATAAAAAGATGTATGCTCTCTCATTCCTGGCCCTTTGAAATAAGTATAGTTGAATGTCTCGTTCATGCCGTCTACATCATCTGAATCTGCATACATTCCCGAAAAGTCATTCGGCGCTCCCGCCCCGGGATACTCTTCAAGTTCAGATAGCTGCAGATAGCCGGCTGTTGTATTGCTCCAGTTCCAGCACGAGATATAGCCCTTTGTCCAGTCCACTGTGGACAGATATGTAGCATAAACCTCACCAGATGGGTCTGCCAGCGTCCAGTCATATAGTGTATAGTTCCACTGGTCATCCAGGGTAATAGTGCCTGTCACGTTTCCGACATAGCCCTGCCATGACTGGGTGACAGACTCACCATCGAGTATAAGTGACGATATATTGCCCGAAGCTGCGCTGATAGATGGTGGACTGACAGCAGCCCTGGTACTGGCATTTTGTATTATGGTTACCCCGCCATCTGGTGCAGCAGCTGCCATAACAGATGCAACAAATATCCAGAATATCCACATTAAGGTCTTTTTTTTCATTTATACCAACTCCACATAAAAGTAAAATGCCACCGGCAACTGGCTCCCTTCCAGCCCTGATTGGGGCAGGATCATCTGAAAATCATAGGTGTTATAATCAAATCCCCAACTTTCATTTCTCATCAAGCTGGCATAGATTATATCATAATCTTTCTCTCCGGCATCTCCGCCCTCTCCTGCTGCCTGGAACGTTCCGTCTGTCAGCACTACTTGGGTCCAGTTTCCGTCTGCATGCGGCGGGTCTGACTCTGTGTTGTTATAGTTAAGGTATGTTCCGTAGCATTCGGTCTCTGCAGGATATGATATGGAATCATTGTCTTGGATAGGATTG
Source organism: uncultured Methanosarcinales archaeon (assembly GCA_964510025.1). Classification (GTDB taxonomy): domain Archaea; phylum Nanobdellota; class Nanobdellia; order Woesearchaeales; family DATDXC01; genus CAZDZV01. The sequence goes on along the minus strand of CAZDZV010000003.1, from coordinate 148,202 downwards.
TCCCCGACGAAAAACCCGGGATTCTCAAAACCGTCTGTGGTAAAGGTGTTGTAAAGAGAATCCTCATCGGAAGCAGTATGGTTGAAATTGGTATTCTCTTCTGATATCATGGTGCTGTTTGCGCAGCTTAGGTTCACCCATCGTGGGATGCCGCCTGCATAGGGATTGTTCAGTTCATTCGGTCCTGCGGCGTCATATGTTTCCTTAGTAGCATATAGCTCGCCTGTTGTTGTTACTAGCTCCCAATCATATAATGCATACCCGTTTGCATCCTGCAACGCGAATTCACCATAGACATGGCCGACATAGCCGACCCATTTTATCGTCGGCTGTGACTCAGTTATGTTCATTTCATAGATGTATCCTCGTGTCCCGTTTTGCTGGGTTCCATTTAGCTGCGATGACGTCATATTTTGTACAACCTCTATGTTTGTGGGGGCAGATGGATCAACAGCATAGGATATCCCCAGATAGACAAATAAAGCTACCAATAAGGGAACAATCCTGAATGACTTGCTGGTTAGCACCTCTTCCTCCCGACATAATAAAAGTTTGTGGCATCTATGGCCCCAAAGCTGCACAGCAGCGAATCCATAATCTTAAGGAACCTCGCTAGTTTGTGCTCTTTTTCTGGAGTCTTGAGCCTGGAGCCACCTATCATCTGATGAAAAAATGCATAATCCTTTTTGTATTCAAGCTGCTCGAACTCTGAGGATAGTGTTGGATAAAGATCAAAAAATCCTGACGAATTATCCATTATTGACTGCATTTTGCTGCCGTCCTGCTTGATATATCTCTCTTCGTTCAGCATATCTGATATCCTCTTGATCGCCTCTTCTTTCTTCTGAGGCAGCTCAATCTCCTGGAAATAGGAATCCGAGGCAGACAGCAATCCTTTAATAAGGAATATTAGGCAGATATTTCTGGCACTCACCAGGTCCCTGCAAGGTTCATCTGCTACTACAAGGCCGCCCGGAGTGAGCAGCCTTTTTATCTGGACAGCGGCTCTCTTTGCGTCAAAGTGATGTAGGGAAGCAACAAAGATTATCACATCATACTTCCCTCTTTCTTTGAAAAAGTCCTTCACCTCGTAGCTAAGGTTCTTCAGGTCCTTCCCTGTTCTTTTGGCTGCTTTGATGCAGCTGTCTGACAGGTCAATCCCTTTTACCTCGAATTTATGCCTGGCAAGCTCAAGGGAGACATGTCCTGGTCCGCATCCGACCTCAAGGATCCTGGGATTTTTCTTTAGGTGGGTGCTGATAGAATTCACTGCCCTTTCCACAACCTCTCCAAAATAGAGCTTGGCAAACTCCTTATCCCTCCATACATTATTATAGAAATATTCGCATCTGCCGCAGTTTCTGATGTCGGGAATATGGCCGTGCCCGAGCCTGTCTTCAATCTGATCGTTAAAAAAATTCGCTTCGTCTTTCAGCTCATTATCCATTTGTATCACCTTAGCAGTTCTTTGAATTTCTTTTTCATTTCTCTTTCAAGTATTTCACCTAGTTCAGCGCCCACATTAACTCCCTTCAGCTTGCAGTAGGCCACAAACTTGTTCCAGGTTTCCTTATTCAGATTTCTTACTGATTGTATGCGCATTTTGTATTACATATAATACTAGTAATTTTTGTAAAATATGTATTACATATATATAAATGTTTGCTTATTCCAGCTCTATATAGAAATAGTAGGTGGTTGGATTATTGTCCCCGCTATGGCCGTCCTCTCCCACTATCATCTGGAAGTCCATAGAATAGTTGGTAAATCCTATCTCGTCATCCTCGATTATTGATGTATACAAAACCTCATGGTTAGCTAAATCATAAAGCAGGATTTCCTCGAAGAGTCCTTCAGTAGATTCTTCGGTTGAATTGTACAGCCTTACATTCGGGCAGTTTGCTCCCATTGATCCGTTGACGAAGTTTGTTCCTGTGTAAAAGGATGAATGGTTTTGGTATTCTAAGAAAGTCTCGTTCACCCCGTCAACATCAGCTGAATCAAGACCGAGACTGGTTTCAAACTCGCTTAATGAGGTGTAAGCCGCAGGCACGTCTGATGAAAAGTTGTAGCATATGATATTATCCTGGCTAAAATCGATGCTGCTTGAGGTTGAGGCATATATCTCCCCTTTTGGATTAGCCAGATTCCAGTCATACAGCGTATTGTTGGTGGAGTCATCAAGGGTGATGGTTCCTGTTATGTTACCATAATAGCCCTGCCAGGTTTGAGTCACCGTGGTCCCATCTAGATTGATCTGTGTTACATTGCCGGCAGAGGCCGATACAGAAGCAGCTGCTGCTGCAGATCTTCTGGTTGAATTTATGACTGTTATATTAGTGGGCCCTTCTGGCAGCGTCTCAGCTGCTGCAGCAGTTACTACCAATAACAGGAGCAGGCTACATAGGAAAATTCCTGCTTCCCTTTTTTTGTTTGTTAATCTCATATCAGCTCGATATAAAAGTAATATGCCGTATTAGGCACCTCGCCTTGCTGCGCGTTCTCCGCAACTATCATCTGGAAATCATACGTTTGGTTGTTGAATCCATAGGTGGCGTTCTCCAGCAATGAAACATAGATCAGATTGCTGTTGTCAGTGAGCAGCACCTCTTGGAAATATGTGCTCTGGCCGCTGTTGTTTACGTTAAGGGCTATTGCTGGGCATTGGTCCTGGTTGATTTGTTTGGACCCTGCATAGAAAGATTCATGAGTAGACCCGGCAAATGTGTTGCTAATGCTGTCTTCATTTGCAGCTGTAATGCTGAGGGCGCTTTCTTCCTCTGTTATGATGCCTGCATCCGCACATGCAACATCTGCCCAGTTAAGAGTCGATGAATTTCTTGTGGCATAAAGCTCCCCGGTTATGGTCTCTAGTGACCATGTAAACAGGGAGTTTGAGCTAGAATCCAGCAAGGCGAGTTCTCCGCTCACATTTCCGACATAACCTTTCCATCTCTGGTTTTGCGTTGTTGCTGTTATATTGATTTCGCTTATGGTGCCGCCTGAAGTGTTGAGCACATATCCTGTGGTGATAGCAGCACTATCATTTCTGACTACAGTTATATTGTCCGGAGCATTTGGAGTATAGCTACTTACAACCACAGACAGCGCTATTACTGCCAAAATCAACGCTAACCTTTTTACCGGTGTGCTCATCTTCTCCATTTTCTCTTTTTTCTTTGATAGACAGTCCATATTGTTCTGTCATCTCTGTTCAGCAATATTGCTATCTCATGATAGTTTAGCATCATCTTTTCTTTCAGAAATGCGGTAAGATTTTCCAGAATGCTGAATTTCTTGTTGCGAAAGATGTTTATGGGGATTCTATTGGCAGACGAGACATCAAGTCTCCTGGGCATTTTTTTTCTGGCCTTTCTGTAAGTTATAGCGATTGGGTGATAATTCCTGTTCAGAAGCGTGGCTATCTCCTTATAGTTTAAACCTAGATTCTCCTTAAGATATTTGGATATTGCCTCAAGGGCAGAAAGACAATCGTTATTGAAGATAGAGACAGGCAAGGTCCTTGAGCTCTGGTCTGTGTTCCTTTTCTTAAGGATGTTCAGAATCTCATCAAAGCTTAGGTTGTGTTTTTTCTCTAGCTCAACTATGCTTTTTTCAATATCTGCCAGTATTTCTTCCCTTATTTCCATGGAATAAATACTATGTAAGTATAATGATATATAAATATTTCTATAAATATGAATATTATGTAAGTATCATAACTTCTAGAAAAAAATTAGAGACAGCTATCTAAGATGTATTTCTACGATATCTTCATCCATCAGCTGGTGGTTTAAGCCAACCTGCTGACCATCAAATTTTGCAGATTTGCCCCATATTCTGGCAAACCTGTACCTTTTGATGAAATCCTTGTGAAGATGCTTTGCCATGTCTTTGATAGTTGCCCCTTTTTTTAGGCACAGAGGCTCACCTTTGCTGACTTTCTTCCCGGGCTGCTTGGTCCGTATCTTGATAAGATCCAGATGGTCCCATATCTCCTTCTTTAGTTCATTTATATCTTGGTTGTCGAGAACAGACATCCGGAATAAGTCAAGATTATAATACCTGCATAATCCCTGATGGACCTTATCTATGTCTATTATGTCCTTCTTGTTGATGACGATAAAGGATTTGAGGGTCTCGGTATATTGTTGCCTCTCGTTGAAGACTATCTTTGCTTTCTTAAATTCGCTAAACAGGGTGTCCAGGTTTGCTCTGTCGGCTATTATCAGCACCAAATCAGCCTGCCTGACAATAGAGAGAAATTGGGGGCCTCGCTCGCTTTCATTATAGCCTTCAAAAATAGCGGGTATCTCGATCATTTGCAGCTTTAGGCCCTGGTAGTCCATTATTCCGACTATAGGCATTTTGGTGGTATATTCATAATCAGCAATCTTTGCCTTTGCGCCGCTAAGTTTCTTAAGGATTGATGATTTCCCAGAATTGGGCATTCCGACGAGGCATACAGTTGCTGCCCCTTCTTTTGGGATTGTCAGCGCTCTGCCCTTCGCTTTGGTTTTTTCTTTTTCCTGCTTCTGCCGGTATTTAGCCAGCTTGGTCTTGATCTCCTGTCTAAGCTTTTCAGTCCCCTTATGCTTAGGTACTTCCCGGTGCATCTTTTCGAGAGCAGTGATTTTTTCTGCAGTACCGGAAGCCCTTTGGTATTCCTGCTCAGCTGCTGTATATTCAGCAGTAACATTAGTTGGCATTTTTTTGTTTATGTAATATAGCTTATTATTAAAGATTTTTCCTAAAATAAAAAGATTTTTATATTAGAGATTTCAGTACTGTTAAAGGTGACATTTTTGCAGCAGCTGGAAGGGATTATCAAGATAGCGAATGTTGTTCTGGCAATAATAGCAGGATATATAGCTATAAGCCTATTCCGGGTAAGCCATAGGAAAAAGGAGCTTAGGCCATGGAAATATCTGATATTGGCTTTGGTTTTGTTTTCAGTGCAGGAAATATTGGGAGCCCTGAGGGCATTTGGGATTTTTGAAAGCCCGTACTTGACTCATATCATTCCCACTGCTATGCTGGCTTTGCTGCTGACAGCAATAATATTTCAAATAAACATAGTTAGAAAAAGGTAAAAATGGCATATCTGGATATCTGCTTAGGTCTGGTTGCACCTTACTATAATCTTATCCTTGTCATTATCATAATGCATTTCTTTATCAGGTTGCTCAGCACCAGACATAAAAAGCTGATGCTTAAGCCATGGAGGATACTGTTCGCTGCTGTCTGTATCTATATAGTTGAGGAGATACTTACGATACTGAACAGCCTGGGCGTCACAAATACTCCAAGGATTTTCACTTCAGTGTTTGAGTTTGTAATAATAACCATATTTATCTACATGTTGCTTATCCAGAAAGAAATTTCAAAAAAATGAACAAAAAAGCTATATCTCCCCTTACCTCCACAATAATCCTTGTGGTTTTTGCTCTGGTAATCGGAACAATAACCATGAACTGGGGCAAAAGCTATGTGGAAAAACTGGAGGATAAGCCGGAAAATCTTGGGATGATCACCATAAACCTGGAGTATGTTGATACGCCACTGAAGCAGCTTCAGATCAACTATATAACAGATAAAATCACCCTGGATGATTACCTTAGAAAGGAAAGAGAGCTTCTGGAAGACGGAATCGTCTAGACCTTCTCAAGCAGGCTTACAGCATTCCAAATCTGCGTCCTGGTGTATGACTTGATGTTGATATCGTCAGCGATATCATCCAGCAGGTTCAGGGCTTTATTGACCTTGATAGAAATCTCTGCATCTTCAGAAGCCAGCAGATTCATTATCTCCTTGATCTTGGTTTTTATGTTCTTGGGTACAGTAGCATCCTCATCCAAATCCTTAAGAACTGAAATTACATCAGTCAGTTGTACATTCATTTTTCCATGCTTTTCATCACTTCAGACTGAAGCTTCTCTGCTTTCTCTTTTATCCTCTGTTCTTGCTTTTCTATGGTCTTTATTCTGAGCTCAGAGGACTCCTTCTTGGAGCTTAGTTCTTTTTTCAGTTCATCTTTGTCGCTGGAAACCATGATGTTGGCAACTATTTTATAGGCATCTTTCGCTTTGTCAAGCTCTGCCAAAGCAGAATCTATCTCCACAAGTTTTGACTGGAACTGCTGCTTCTGCATGAGCAGGCTTTGCATGCTTTGCTCATACATTTGCAGCTGATTTATTTTCTGCTCTGTTTCCTTTGAAACCTCTGCCAAACTGATCACCTTGCTCTTACTTTAGTAACTATTGATCTCGACTTGAAAAGAATCTTGCTTCCGCAGTAAGGGCACCTTACCCTTTTACGCAGATAATCTGCAGAGACCTTCTTATTGCATTCAAAACATTTGTATTCTACCATTTTATTGTTCCTCCTCTTGAGGAGCCTCTTCCTGCTCTTCTTCAGCTTTGAAGGCAATTTTTTTCCTGATTGAATAGGCTTTGCCGGAAAATTTGCTGCCGCATTTCCTGCATTCCCAGATGCCTACCGCTTTTCTTTTCGCCTTGACAGCACTGCAGTAGGGGCATTTATGCAGCTTTCGCTGTTCAGATTCGATAATGCCGAACCTTTTTCTTACCTTTCTGCCGTATCTAGCTCCGAATCTTCGAGTAGAACCGATATTGATTTGTTTGGCCATTTTGTATTAGATATGGGGCTACCCGGACTTTCATAGCCCCAACGATCATTATGGGCTGTTTTGAACCGGGGTCGTCCGCTTTTTTGTTAGAAAACCCAAAGCGGAAAGGATGATTCCAAGCTACCCCATAGCCCCATCATAAGACTTTGGAAACAGTATTTTCTTTAAAAAGCTTTCTATCTGCGGCTTTTCCCAAAAATTTAAATAATGTTTCAGTACCCCACATACATATGAAATTGCCCAAACGCTACAATCCGAAGGAATCAGAGCCCAAATGGCAGAAGTTTTGGGAAAAGGAAAAAATTTTCAGCTTCGACCCAAGCTCTAAGTCAGAGGTATATTCGGTAGACACTCCGCCCCCGACAATCTCAGGAAAGATGCACCTGGGGCATTCCTTCAGCTATTCACAGCAGGATTTCCTTGTGAGGTTTCAAAGGATGCTGGGCAAGAACATATTTTATCCTTTTGGCACAGACAACAATGGTGTCCCTACCGAACGCCTTATTGAAAGGATGAAAGGCATAAAGGCAAAAGAGGTGGGCAGAGAGAAATTTGCCAGGATCTGTCTGGATACCGTCAACAAGGAGCTTAAGCCGCAATATGTTGCAGACATGAAAAGGCTGGGACTTAGCTGCGATTTCGAGATATTTTATGACACGATAGACAAGCATTCCCAAAAAATCTCCCAGCGTTCTTTCATTGAGTTGTATAAGAAAGGTAGGGAATATCGCAAAGATGCTCCGACAATGTGGTGTCCTGCATGCGAAACAGGCATCTCCCAGGTTGAATGCCAGGATAGGGAGCTTGAGTCTTTCTTTAATGATATAGTATTCAAGGTAGAGGATGAAAACGGCGATCTGCAGGACCTGATCATCGCTACAACAAGGCCTGAGCTGCTTCCGGCCTGTGTAGCCATATTCTTCCACCCCGATGATAAGAGATACCGCAAATACAAGGGAAAAATGGCTATTGTGCCCCTGTTTGATTTTAAGGTCCCTATAATGCCCGATACCCGGGCTGATCCTGAGAAAGGTACCGGAATAGTTATGTGCTGCACATTTGGTGACCAGACAGACATGGAATGGCAGAAAGCTCATGACCTGCCGATTAAGCTGGCCATAACTCAAGACGGAAAGATGACAAGCCTGGCAAAAAAATATGAGGGTATGTCTATACAGACTGCAAGAAAGATGATCATCGAGGATCTCAAAGACGCGAGGCTCCTCATCTCTCAGGAACCAATCAAGCATGCTGTTAATGTCCATGAAAGATGCGGAACAGAGATAGAGTATCTGAAGGCAAAACAGTGGTTCATTAAATACCTTGACCTTAAGGATGATATGATAAGATGGGGAAAGGAGCTTAACTGGTATCCAAAATTTATGGAATCAAGGTACGAACACTGGGTTGATGGTCTGCAGTGGGATTGGATGATTTCCCGTCAACGGTATTTTGGAATTCCGTTTCCGGTTTGGTATTGCAAAAACTGTGATGAAGTCATCTTAGCCAGTGAAAAGGAGTTGCCTGTGGATCCTTTAAAAGATAAGCCGCCTGTGGACAAATGCCCAAAATGCGGTGCGAAAGATTTTCTGCCTGAAAAGGACGTGCTAGACACATGGGCTACATCATCATTGACACCCCAGATAGCTGCCGGCTTGGTGGATAAAAGCCTTCAGAATAAGGTATACCCGATGTCACTAAGGCCTCAGGCGCATGACATAATAACCTTCTGGCTTTTTAATACAGTTGTCAAGTCAAGGCTGCATAACAACATCAATCCATGGAAGGATGTCGCAATTTCAGGTCATGCCCAGGATCCGCACGGCAGAAAGATGTCGAAATCAAAGGGAAATGTTGTAGAGCCTCAAGAAATGATTGAGAAATACTGTGCAGATTCCTTAAGGTTTTGGGCCGCCGGTTCAAAACTCGGAGAAGACCTTCCGTTCCAGGAAAAAGATCTTGTAACAGCCCAAAAATTTATCACAAAGCTGTGGAATGCATCTAAATTCGCTATTATGCATCTGGAAGACTACAAATTGCAGAAGCCAGGGAAGCTTGAGGTAGTCGACAGATGGATATTATCTAAATTGAGCAAGATAATCAGGACATCTACAGAATCTTTTGCCAAATATGAATATAACAAGACAAAAGCAGATGTTGAAAATTTTTTCTGGCATGATTTTTGCGATAATTATCTTGAAATAGCCAAAGACAGGCTGTATAATCCAGACAAAAGAGGCAGGGAAGCCAGGCTAAGTGGCCAATACAGCCTTTATACAGCCCTGTTAGCTATACTTAAGATGATGGCCCCTATCATGCCCCATATTACTGAAGAGATATATCAGCTTTACTTCAAAGCACTGGAAAAATCAAAAAGTATCCATATCTCAAAATGGCCTGGTCCAGTGCTGGGCGATAAAAAAGCAGATGAGACAGGCAGTCTAGCAATATATGCAGTCCAGAAATCAAGACAGGCAAAATCAGAAAAAAACATGAGCTTGAAGAGCCCTATAAAGGAGCTGGTCGTCAGGGGAAGAATATCTGAGCAGGATTTTGGGCTTGCCAAGGAGGATATAATCGCTGCTACAAAAGCTGAAAATATAGCCTATGAAAGACTAGACAAAAAGTCAGATATCGACTTCGAAGTGGATATTAGGATTTAGCAATAGAAATTTACACTATGCTTCTAATTTTCACCATTCTACAATGGTAAAATTTATAAATGACTATGCATTTATATCGTAAATAAGGGGGTATCATGTATTTAGCAATAGAAGGCTGCAGGTCTGCTACAGATCTGGCAGACCATATAAGGGCAAATTTGGCAGCGGCTAGCGGAATTCAGCTAGCTAGGATTGCAGGTGTTCCATTCACCTATTCTGATGAGCCCATTAATTTCAAACTATTTACCGAATCAGAAGCGCAAAGAATGGGCTTCAATGATGATCTTCCTTTGATAACAGAAGAAAGTGCAGAAGGCCATCTCAATGATACGCATGTAGTCCTGGCGCAAAGGCTTGTAGATCCGTTCTCGCAAAGACCAGCTCACTATGCTGCCTTAGAATTGATAAGGGCGAGGCTTAGTGGAGAGATAACAGAGGAAGAATCAGCCAGGAAGAGTATGGGAAAAAGACTGCAGGGGTATTTTCGAAAAGGTGCTGTCTATGGTAATGGCAATGAACGGGGCCAGATAAATAGGTCCTACTTTCGCGATGTTTGGGAGGCTCTGGAATGCTTTGTTGCATCCCACCCAGAAATGAGCCTGAATGAATTCGACAGTGATAGGGAAGCGCATCACTCAGTGCAGAGCCATCTTGAAAGGATTGTAAAACCAAGATCATTCAATGACCAGATGCAGGAGCTGATGATCACTGCTAGAACACTGCATCAGTACAGAGCCCGTTCCATTAGTGTGGCTATCCCATATTTAGAAGGCAGATCAGATAGGGACAAAACCTACGGCGAAGGCAATCTATCAAGATGGTGGGCTGAACAGATGTCCTTAGCTGGTATTACGCAGGTAATCACATGGAGAAAGCATTCCGATAGACAGGTAAGCTTCTATGAGCAAAATGGAATCAGCATTGTTGAGGTATATGAACAGCAGGATATGCGGCAGAAATATATTGACAGGTTGGTCGAGAAGCTTGCAAATCAGTTTGGAGGCGCATCAGAGCTGGTCGAAAAACTGGTTGTTGTTGGCCCTGATGAAGGTTCAAAAGAAGAGACAAGGTTCTTTGCACAGGATCTTACCGAAGCACTCAAGGATCATCCTTCATTGGGAGGAAGCATACCAACTGATTATGAGGTCCCCTGGATTGTATACCAGAAAAACAGGGCTGGAAAAGCGCAGCATATTGAAGCAATAACGCCTATGGAAGGCCATGGAATTGACATCAGCGCCAGATTAGGCTCAAAAATCGTCGTCTTAAGAGATGATATATGGGACACAGGAGGCACGATGATTGAGCTCTTAAAAAGCGCCGGCATTATAGGTGATGACTATAAGCGGCTTGGCACTGGAAACTGTTTTGTTGTTGTGGATGCTCCTGTATTCAGCGGTGGTGGTATAGACCATGTATTCGCTCTTCAACAGCATGATGTGCTTTATGAACTGTACGCAGCCAGGATAATAGAACCCCCCACGAGACCTGAAGTTGTTGGCAAGACAATAGGATATTTTGACATCACAGCACCGTTTACAGAACAGGTCAGGCAGCTCCACCTGCAGCTGCAAAGGTAGGTGTTTTATTTTGTTTCCGCGAGAAAAGATACAAAAAGCTTTCCAGCATATTACTGGGATGGGTCAGCGCGTCGTATACTACACCACAGATATACCTGACAATCCATTTGAGGGCAGCATTGGCCTTAGTCTCTATGGTATAGGGCTGGGCTCGCCGTTAGCAACCGCAACTCTCAGTTCTGATAGAGACACAGATTTTTGGAGACAGCCTTCTAATCAGGTAGCATGGGCTGAGAATCTTCCTTATGGGTTTCAGCTATTCTCTTGTCAAGGAAATGAACATCAAGTCAAGTATGTGCCATCAGTGAGACCAGAGGTTGAATCTGATGATGGATTAAGCGAGCTGCTGATGCAGGCATACCAGTCTCATATTCCGGATGACGTTAGAGATGCGTTTGAGGTGTTCCGAGCAGATGTAGCAACCGCTTTACAGGGGATTGATGGAAATCAGGCTTTAGTAGCAGTTTTGGGAGCGGATTTAGGAGATCTTGTTGCAGGACAAAGAGAGGATCTCTTATTTGCTAGATTTTATCTAAGGTCACAATTCCTTGACCGCCAGGCTTATTCACTTTTAAGAGACGCACATCTTGAAGAAGCCCGGCAGCTTGTTACATCACTCCTAGAGCCAGATATAGCCTATCTCAAATGCTTAATCAAAGATAAAGAGGCAGACCTGATAGCAGCTGATGATGTAGATAGACTGCTTGAGCAAGGGCTGCAAAACTTGAGAATGTCCCTAGACTAAACCCTCTTCCATCTGGCTCCCTCAGGCGTATCTCTTAGCTCAATACCTTTCTTTTTCAGCTCATCTCTTATCTCATCAGCCTTCCCAAAATCCTTCCTCTTCCTGGCTTCCTCCCGCTCATCAATCTTCTTCTGGATATCCTCAGATAGTTCTTGCTTTTCAAATTCAATAACACCGATCACAGAATTTATTTTCTTTAGGAATCCAACAATATCTTCTGCATTCTTCCTTCCTATCCTGTCATTTAGCTTATTCACTTTTTTTACAAATTCGAAGATGGCTGCCAGCGCCTCAGAAATGTTTAGGTTATCATCCATGCTCTGCTCGAATGCCTCTTTTGCTTCCCCTATAAGCAGGGAAACTCCTTTGTTTTCCTTTTCATTATCGATGAACCTGAGTTTATCTGCAAATTCTTGCAGCCTTTCAACAGCATTCTCAGATGATTCCAGGCCCTTAAAGGTAAAATTAAGCTGTTGCTTGTAATGGGTGGATATCAGCTCGTATCTTATTGCCCTTGCACCATATCCTTTCTTCAGTATGTCTCTAAGGGTATAGAAATTGCCAAGGCTCTTGCTCATCTTCTTTCCTTCAACCACCAAGTGCTCACAATGAAGCCAGTAATTCACGAAAGGCTTCCCTGTAGCTCCTTCGCTTTGAGCAATCTCATTCTCATGGTGGGGAAAGATCAGGTCAACACCCCCTGTATGTATATCAAAATTTTCTCCGAGATTTTTTGTTGACATGACGCTGCATTCAATGTGCCATCCTGGTCTTCCTTTTCCTAGCTCTGTTTCCCAGTATACATCTCCGTCTTTCTTATCATATGCTTTCCACAGCGCAAAATCAGATGCAGATGCCTTATCGTATTCATCCTGCTTCACCCTTGCTCCTGGCTTAAGCTCTTTTATCTTGACATGAGCGAGCTTTCCATATCCCTTGAATTTTGATATGTCAAAATAAATGCTCCCGTCCTTGCTCTTATATGCCAGCCCTTTCTCCATCAGTCTCTTTACAAGGGTGACCATATCAGCTATTGTGTTTGTTGCTCTTGGCACAATATCTGGTTTTTCGATGTTTAGGGTTGAAAAATCCTCAAAAAATTCCTTGGTATAAAAGTCAGTAAAGGCCTTAAGGCTTTTACCTTCTTTCTGGCTGCCCTGTATGGTCTTGTCATCAACATCTGTAATGTTCATAACCTGCGTTACCTTATAGCCCTTGTACCTAAGATATCTCTTAAGCAGGTCTGAAAATATAAAGCTTCTGAAATTCCCTATATGTGCATAGTCATATACGGTTGGACCGCAGCTATACATGGAAACATGTCCTTTCACAATCGGGACAAAATCCTCTTTTTGCCTGCTTAGGGTATTGAATAATTTTAATCCCATCCTGTTTTTCATAAAAAGGGCTGTGCTTAAATACTTTTCTCCCCTATCTGGAAAGATAACTAGTATATTTCCCTTCTTGATTCTTGAAGCCACTTTCAAGGCTGCGTAAAGGGCAGCTCCGCAGGACATACCTACAAACAAGCCTTCCTTAGACATAAGTTCTCTGGAAAGATTATATGCATCTGATGTTTCCACGATAATCTTCTCATCTATCCATTTATCATCATATATTGCCGGCACCACAGCTTCCTTCAGGCTTTTAAGGCCCTGTATCTTATGGCCTGCCACTGGTTCAGCTGCGATTATCTTTATCTTCCTATTATGTTCCTTGAGCCTTCTGCTGCATCCCATCAGTGTGCCTGATGTCCCAAGCCCAGCCACAAAATAGTCTATATCAGGCAGCTGTTCAACGATTTCCTTGGCTGTACCGTCATAATGTGCTTTCCAGTTATTCTCATTTTCAAATTGGTTAGGCATGAAATATTTATCCGGGCTTCTCCTTACCATCTCATGAGCCATCCTTATGGCACCGTCAGTTCCTTCCTCAGCTGAACTTAGCAGTATATGTGCCCCGAATGCTTCCATCATCTTCCTTCTTTCGATGCTCACAGCTTCGCTCATCACAATCTCAATATTATAGCCCTTCACTGCCGCCACAAGACATAGCCCAATCCCTGTGTTCCCTGATGTTGGCTCTATTATGGTCTTTTCCTTAGTTAATTTTCCGAGCGCTTCAGCCTCTTCTATCATCTTCAGGGCGATCCTGTCTTTGATAGAGCCGCCTGGATTCACCCCTTCCAGCTTGGCATAAATATTGACATTCTTATTACTGTTCAGATGGTTGATCTTCACGATTGGCGTGTTTCCGATATGTTTCAGTATATTTTTCATTTTTAAAAGAGGGAGCGGTGGGACTTGAACCCACGAATAACCGGGTTGCAGCCGATCGCCTTAGCCACTTGGCCACGCTCCCCTAACTATCACAATGAAAGAACTCTAGCAACATATGCAATTGACCATCATTTTAAGCTTATTAATCGAGAGTGCTTTTTAAACTTTCTTATTTTTTGGTGGTCTTTTCATACTCTTCGGCGGACATGAGATTATCAGCCTCAGAAGCATCTTTAGCCTTTATCTTTACAAACCAGCCATCTCCATAAGGATCTTTATTGATAAGCTCTGGATTATCTGCCAGATTATTGTTCACTTCAACAATCTCACCTGAAACAGGTGCATAAACATCAGATACTGATTTCACAGACTCGACAACAGCCATCTGTTCTCCTTTCTTAATCTGCTTTCCTTTTTCTGGAAGCTCCACAAACACTATGTCTGTAAGCTGTTTCTGAGCAAAATCAGTTATGCCTACAGTAGCTGTTCCCTCTTCAAGTTTTACCCACTCATGTTCTTTGGAATATTTTAGATCCTTTGTCATTTAGCCACCTCCTTTGTATTGATAGATAGGTCTATTTTCAATTGTTGCGCTATACAGCTTTTCTCTGATCTTTATATGTATTTCGTTTCCGATATCTGCTTTGTCTTTTTCAACAAAGGCCATGCCCAGGCCTATCCTGAATGTTGGGCTCATTGTTCCGGATGTAACATAGCCCACCTCTGCACCAGTCATGAATATCTTATAGCCGGCTCTGGGGATCCCCCTATCATTCATTCTAAAAGCGACAATCTTTCTTTTGACGCCTTGTTTTTTTATTTCTTCCAGGGCTGATCTGCCGATAAAATCTTTATCAAACTTGACTGCAAACCCCACTCCAGCCTCCAAAGGATTAATGCTCTCGCTTAGCTCATGGCCGTATAGGCTGTAGCCCGCCTCTATCCTTAAGGTGTCCCTTGCTCCTAGACCGGCAGGCTTCAATCCGTATTTTTCTCCTGCTATAAGAAGCCCGTTCCACATCTCAGCAGCGTTTCCATTAAAATAGATTTCAAAGCCGTCCTCACCTGTATATCCGGTTCTGGATACAAGACAGGGGATACCTTTAATCTTGGACTTCGCAAAACAAAATCTCTTTATATCAGAAAATTCCTTTAATATCTGAGCTGCACTTGGCCCCTGCAGATCGATCTTGGCTGTTTCCCTTGATCTGTCAAATATCCGGACGCTGCCTTCTTTTTGCCTAACAAGCCACCTGAAATCCTTATCTGTGTTCGCCGCATTAACCACCAGCATATAGCTGCGGTCAGAGAACATATAGACAAAGAGGTCATCTATGATGCCCCCATTAGGCAGGCACATATGTGAATAGAAGGCTTTCCCTGGTGATAGCCTGTCTATATTGTTGGTCAATATTTTTTGGAGAAATTCAGCAGCATTTTGGCCCTCTACAGATATCTCGCCCATGTGGCAGGTATCGAACAAGGATGCTTTGTTTCTTGTGTTATTATGCTCTTCAATAACATTTGTGTAATAGACAGGCATCCTCCAACCGCCAAACTCTATTATCTTAGCCCCCGCGCTTAGGTGCTCTCTGTACAAGGCTGTCGTATTTATTTCGATCCCCAAAAAAAGACAGAATTGGATTATATAAAAAGCTTTTTATATTGAACAGCAGTATTGTTTTATATGTTGTCGGTAGTTTTGATAGAGCCGAAGAATTCCGGAAATGTTGGCGCCATAGCCAGGGTGATGAAAAATTTCTCCTTTTCCGACCTGATAATAATAGACTGCAAATGCGACCATCTGAGCCAGACCGCAAGAAACCGGGCCAAGCATGCTAATGATGTTCTGAAAAATGCCAGACTGCGTGAAAAGTCATATCTGAAGAACTTTGACTATCTCGTTGCCACAACTGCAATACTAGGAACGGACTACAATATCCCCCGCAGTCCGGTTACGCCCGGGCAGCTTGCTGAAAAGCTTGAGCAGCTGGATGGAAAGAAGAAGATAGGCCTGTTGATAGGACGGGAAAGCTCAGGCCTTACAAACCAGGAGATACTGGGGTCCGATTTCGTTGTAACAATCCCGGCTTCACCACACTACAAAACATTAAACATAAGCCACGCTGTTGCAGTCATCCTCTATGAGCTCTTTAAGAAATCAGATAAAAAAAAGAGCAATGATCATATTGTAATAGCGTCAAAAAAAGAAAAAGAGGTAATATTAAAGATAATCAGCAGTTTGCTAGATAGAATACACTTTTCCACTGAAGAGAAAAAAGAGACGCAAAAAAAGGTCTGGAGAAGGCTGATTGGAAAATCTTTCCTGACAAAGAGAGAGGCGTTTGCCCTGATAGGTTTCCTCAGAAAGTTTGAATAATCTTACTGTTTCTCAAAATGCTCCTTGACTCTTTCATCCATGGCCGGCTTTGCCTTTTCCCCGAGAGAATAGTAGATTTTTTCAACAGTGTTTCCCCATGAATAATTCCCTTCTTCTTTCTTGATCTCATTGACCTTAAATTCGCCCAATGCTGTTCCTTTCTTGAGATGATAATATATCACTCTCATTGTGACTGCTGGAAAAATTGATTTGTAGGTCTTGAATATGTCATAGCCATATCCTTTGCCCATATGATATAGAATTTCCACGATGTTCTGCCGGATCTGCGACTTAATTGGTCTCCCCCTCGCCATGCTTATGGGTAACTAATTCTTCTTTAAAAATTTTTTGTCAATATCAATAAATGATAAAAAAGCTTATATACTAATTACCCTTTTCCATAGATATGGCTAAGGTTTCCAAAATAAGCAAGGCGCTGTTGGGTGTTGCAATTGCTTTCTTGTCGGTTTTCTTCGTGGCGTATGCTGTCTATCTTTTCTATGATGAGCCGGAACTTACTGACTACTGTAAAGATATCCGGCCGTTTATCCAGGTCAACAGCTGCGAAAACTATTCTATAAATCAGACAGATGACAGGTTTCCCCAGAGATGTTCATGCTTTGAAGTGGACCAAAGTGGAAATAAGAGATGTGAGGCGCCCAATCCAGCTTACAATGACTGCAATTCAGAGTATGAAGATGCAAGAGAAACTCATTCAAGAACCTCATTTATTATCCTTGTTGTGGTCGGACTTATTTTGATCTTATTTGGAGGACTGAAATCCAAGGTAGAAGTCGTAAGGTCAGGTGTGATGGGTGGCGGCGTACTGACATTGCTCTACGCAGCTATCCGCTACTGGGGCTCAATACAGGATTATGCAAGGCTTATAATATTGGGGATAGCCTTGTTCTTGCTTATTTGGATAGGCTATAAGAAATTCAAGGAGTAGTCACTTCTTAAGCTTCCTTTCTTCCTCTAAGATCTTCAGGGTGGTCTTTATTACAGTATCTGGATTGAGGGAAATGCTGTCTATACGGCAATCCACCAAAAACTTCGCAAACTCCGGATAATCAGAAGGTGCTTGGCCGCAGATTCCTATCTTTCTTTTGTTGGCTTTAGCTTTATTGATCACCGTTGCCACCAAAGTCTTTACAGCAAGGTTTCTTTCATCATAAACATGGCTGACCAGCTCAGAATCTCTGTCCAGCCCCAAGGTCAGCTGGGTCAGATCGTTAGTCCCTATGCTGAATCCATCGAATATCTTGGAAAAATCATCTGCCAAGATGACATTGCTGGGTATTTCACACATGACATACACCTGCAGTTTCTTTTTGCCTCTTTTCAGACCATGCTTTTCCATCTCCTTCAGCACCGCTTTCCCCTCTTCCACGGTTCGGCAAAATGGTATCATGAGCTTGACGTTGGTCAGCCCCATTTCTTCCCTGACCTTCTTCATAGCTTTGCACTCCAAACCAAAAGCCTCTTTGTAGTCGGCGGAGTAATATCTGGAGGCCCCCCTCCAGCCGATCATAGGATTATGCTCCAGCGGCTCAAAAAGATGCCCGCCTATAAGGTTTGCATACTCATTGCTTTTGAAATCTGACATTCTGACAATAACATCTTTTGGATAGAAGGCGGCGGCTATTGTGGCCACTCCCTGAGCAAGCTTGTCTATAAAGAAATGTTTCTTGTCTTTATAGCCGACTGTTAGGCCATCTATCTTTGCTTTTATCTTATGATCTTTAATCTTCCGGTAGTTAATGAGTGCCTTGGGATGTATCTTGATGTATTCATTTATGATAAATTCCTCCCTAGCAAGCCCAACTCCATCGTTCGGTATAAAGCTAAGCTCAAATGCCTGCTCTGGATTGCCGACATTCATCATTATTCTTGTTTTTGGTCTTTTGAAATCCTTCAGGTTATGCTTTATTATCTTGTAAGGCACATAGCCTTCATATACAAAACCTTCTTCCCCTTCAGCGCAGCTTACCGTGACTTTTTGGTTGTTTTTGAGCCTATTAGTCCCGTCATTTGTCCCCACAATGCAGGGTATCCCTAGTTCTCTGGATATTATTGCTGCATGGCAGGTTCTCCCGCCTTTGTTGGTGACGATAGCTGAGGCAATCTTCATAATTGGTTCCCAGTCAGGATCAGTCATGTCTGTAACTAAAACATCACCTTCCTTGAACTTATTTATTTCGTGCACGCTCTTTATCACATGGACCCTTCCCTGCCCTATTCTTGAGCCTACGCTTCTGCCTGTTATCAGAACCTTGCCTCTTTTTTTGATGGCATACTCCTCAAGTGAATTGTAATCCCTCCTGCTTTGCACTGTTTCAGGTCTTGCCTGGACAATGTGAAGCTCCTTTGTCTTGCCATCTTTGGCCCATTCCATATCCATTGGTTTGCCGTAATGATTTTCTATGATGCACGCCCATTTTGCTAGTTTCAAAACTTCATCATCTGTAAGTACGAATTTATCCCTTTCTTCGGGAGGGACGCTTACATCCTTTGTCGAATTTTTGGCGCCCTCATGGGAATAGACCATCCTCAGGTTTTTGCTGCCCAGTTTCTTGCTGATTATTGGAACATGGCCTTTTTTTAATTTTGGTTTGAAGACATAAAATTCATCAGGCGTAACCTTCCCCTGCACAATATTTTCGCCAAGACCATATATCCCGTTTATCAGCACAACATCCCTGAAGCCAGACTCTGTGTCGATGGAGAACATGACACCGCTCACAGACAGGTCGCTTCTTACCATCCGCTGCACTCCTATGCTTAGAGCCACCTTAAAATGGTCGAACCCTTTATCTTCCCTGTAATGGATGGCTCTGTTCGTGAATAATGACGCAAAGCATTTCTTGCAGGCATCGAGCAGCGCTCTCTCTCCCCTGATATTAAGATATGTTTCCTGTTGGCCCGCAAAGCTTGCATCTGGAAGATCTTCCGCAGTAGCTGAGCTTCGTACAGCTACATCTGTATTTCTTGAAGACTGTCTGCATAATTTCTGATAGGCATCCACAATTTCTTTTTTCAGTTCTGTAGGAAAATAGCTGTCCAGTATTAGTTCCCTGATCTTGTGTCCCTTTTCCTGCAGATCCGCAACATCATTGAGTTTCAGTTTGCCTAAGATCTCCTTGATCTTCGGTTTAATCATGCCTTTATCAAGAAAATAGTCATAGGCTTTTGCGGTTATTGCGAATCCGTTGGGAACCTTTATGCCTTTTTTTGTAAGGTTCCTGTACATCTCTCCAAGTGAGGCGTTTTTTCCGCCAACGAAAGCAACATCATCTATACCGACCTGATTGAACCAGAGAATAAACTCACTAGCCTTATTCATACAAACACCTCTTTTTCATTTATTTTTCTAGTCTATCTATATATAAAGTTTGTGTTTTTCAAGAGAAAAAGTTATAATTATATGCCCATTAACTTGTTGATATGGGTTCAAAATCTGAGCTGCTTAGATACTGGGACCTTTCCGGTATAATAGAAGATAAAAAAGTGATAGATGCTTTTAGGTCAATACCAAGAGAGCTTTTCATAGGTTCTGGGGAAGATGCCTATGGTGATCATCCCCTGCCGATTGGGGAGGGTCAGACCATTTCGCAGCCTACAACCGTGATGATAATGACGCAGGCACTTGAACTGGCCGCTGGCCAGAAGGTGCTTGAGGTCGGAACAGGTTCAGGGTATCAGGCTGCGTTGATTGCGCATATAGTCGGCAGGGCAGGCAAGGTAGTAACCACTGAGATTGTACCAAAATTGGCGCAGTTTGCAAAAAAGAATCTTAGGGGAGCTGGTATAAGGAACGTGGAGGTAATATGTCACGATGGCAGTAAGGGCTATGATGAACAGGCGCCTTATGACAGGATAATGATTACTGCAGCCGCACCGTATATCCCAAAATCACTGATAGACCAGCTTAAGGACAGGGGAATAGTAGTTGCTCCTGTTGGTCCGATCCATTTGGGCCAAGAAATGAAAAAAATAACTAAATTAGGAAGTGAACTTAAGGAGAAGAACCTTGGTGAATTTGTTTTTGTCCCGCTGAAAGGAAAATTTGGCTATTGAAGGGCTCTTTTTCTTATTTTAATATTGGTCTTCTTGATTATTTTTAACGCTTCCTTATAGGTAAGCAGCTTATTTTTTGCCCCGTGGTGCTGCAGCACTGATTCTGAATTAACAGATGCAAGTCTTATGGCAAATTCAGTATTCGCTTTCTTTATAAGGCCTGCCAGGAAAGAAGCTGCAAAGGCATCTCCTGCGCCCGTAGTTTCCACCACATTTGTAGCTTTGTTTGGCATGGCAGAATACACATTTTTGCCGTCATAGACAAAGAACTCATTCTTTCCGTCAGTTATGACTACTGTCTTAGGGCCCAAATTGTGGATGCTCTTAAGCAACTCTTCGATGCTATCTTTGTTGACCAGTAATTTTGCTTCATCCTTATTGAGGACAAAGACCTCTGTTCTTCGAAGTATATTGCTAACATATTTTGCGCCCTTTTTCACCAGATATTCAGAAGTGTTGAATATTATCTTGATCCCATTTTTTTCTGCAAATTTTGCAAGTTTCTCCTGGGTCCTGTAGCTTTCCCCAAGTTGCGTCGAAAAATAAAACCATTTTGTCTTGAGTTTCTTCAGTTTAATCTCCTTGTATTTAAGGTCGTTGTTCGAGCCCTTGAAGGCAAGTATTGTCCGGTCATGGCTGATGCTATCAAGTATTATGGAATATCCTGTTCTGCCATTCCTGCTGCGCACCATCAGGGATGTGTCCACATTATCCCTCTTAAGGTGGCTAAGGACCTTCTGTGAGTTAGCGCCGTTTCCTGTCTTGGAAACGCATGCGACCTTAAGGCCGAGCCTCGCAAGACAGACAGCTACATTTGTAGCTCCTCCTCCTGTAGTGAAATTTAGCTCCTCAATAAGTATCTTTGAGCCGGTTGGATAAGCAAGAAGGTCTGTCTCCCCTTTTGAGTCAAAAATCTTGATCAGCTCAGAATAGTCTGTTCTTGCAAAAACATCAACCGTCGATGATCCAACCGCGATAACATCATACATAGGAATCCTCAAGCAAAGCTATTATTTAAATATTCCGCTGATCCCATCAAGTATGCTGTGTGCGTTGCCGGTATTGAGATACTGCCTTAGTTCAGCCCCCTTTTCTCCAGACTTATATAAGAAGCGCATGGTTACCCTTTTTTTTTCTTCATTGGACACTCTTGCATTTCTGTCCGCCTCTATCAGCCCGTAAGGATACCCTAGAAAAACAGGGTCAGTGGAATTCTTTTTCAGGTTTGCGAGGATATCCTGGAGGTCATATTTGTTCCTTTTGTAGACTTCTAGCTTGAAAACATGCTGTGATTTTTTATTGAGTTTCACTATATAGATGTCAGACTGGTGGTTTTCATTGGTTGTTTCAGCCAAAGGAAAATAAAACCACTCAGATTCGGGAGCAATATTATTGATAGCAACAAGAAGAGAGTCACCTGTATCTGTAAATAAGTCCGAGGTTTTTGACAAGGCTGCGACAGTGGCATGCTTTTTGCCTGCTTTTTTGTAAAGCCTGTGAAGATACTCTTTCTGGTAGGTTACAGAAGCCTTCAGATCGCCGTCCAAAATTACCAAATCCCCGCTAGCTAGGTCATTCACCGCTTGTTCAGCCACGCTTATTTCAGCAAGCTTCCTGACAACCTCTCCGACCTTTGAAATCTTCACCTTATTTTCACCATCCATAAGCGTTTTGTCCAGGCTGCTGATATCAATCGCATCAAAATCATAATTTATAGGAAAAATCTGAGACTTGAAGCGTATATCGCCTTTTTCTGCATATGATAATGCCAGCAGATAGAATTCAAACCGCTTGGATATAATTCTTCGATTTTTTTTGTACACAGTATAGTATGTTCTGATTAGCTGCAGGGAAAAATTTGCAGCCCCTAGTATCTCTGCATTCCCTCCATCGACAAAAGCAATTTTTCTCTCGCTTGCATTATCCGATATACTATGAAAATTTTGCCTGGATATCTTAACTGGTCTGGCCCCATCAATCTTCGCAAAGCTGCCGTGCTGACCGATATTCATTTTCAGAACATTTATTATTCTGTCAATTTTGTCCATAGCCAGTACTAATTCAACAATATTTTTAACTTTATTGCTTTGAAACTAAAGTTTTTTATATGACTCTGAAATCTACAACTTACATGGAGCGCTTGATTGAAAATATAAACATTCTGAAAAAAGAAAAGAATGCAGTCATTCTTGTCCATAACTACCAGCGTCCGGAGATCTATGAAGTTGCAGATTTTTTGGGGGACTCATTAGAGCTCGCCAAGAAAGCAGCCAATACTGATGCAGACATCATTGTTTTCTGCGGAGTTGACTTCATGTCAGAGGCTGCGAAAATCCTTAATCCGGATAAATTGGTATTGCATCCAGATAAGATGGCTATGTGTCCTATGGCCAACATGGTAACTGCAGAACAGGTTCTTGAATACAAAAAAAAATTTCCAAAAGCAGCTGTTGTCAGCTACATAAACACGACATCTGATGTAAAGGCTGTTTCAGACATATGCTGCACATCCGCCAATTCAGTTAAGGTTGTCAATTCCCTGGAACAGGACCAGGTAATATTTACGCCTGACAAAAATCTTGCTGCCTACACCCAGACGCAGACTGACAAGAAGATAATCCCTTTGGAAGGCTACTGCTATGTCCACGATAAGATCCTTCCTGAAGAGATAACTGAGGCAAAAAAAGCCCATCCAAAAGCAGAGGTCATGGCCCACCCCGAATGCACTATGGAGGTACTGGCCCTGTCAGATGCTGTCTGTTCCACTTCCCAGATGATTAAGCATGCAAAACAGAGCAATGCCAGAGAATTTATTGTAGCCACAGAATGCGGCATGGCCCACAGGCTTAAGCTTGAGGTGCTGGATAAGAACTTCTATCCCTTGCCCAAGACTTGCGTCCAGATGAAAAAGATAACAATGCAGAAAGTATACGACAGCCTGGCCAAAGAGCAGTACCGGATAGAGATAGATAAGGACGTAATGGACAAGGCAAGAAAAGCTTTGCAAAGGATGTTGGATGTTTCCTAAACATTTAAATACGCAGCTTAATTTCTAAGGTCATGACAGAAAAACCCTATTGGGCTGCTGTTGCCGCTGCAGCAGTGGGCTTAATTGGAGTAGGATATCTGTATTTATGGCCTAGGATAGAGAACCACATGGCCAAAGAAAAGGCTATGGGGACCCCACACAAGATAAACACCTCGCTAAGCGATATACACGAGTATCGTATTCAGTTCGAAAAGGAGTTGGACCCGATCCTGGTTCAATGGCGTGACAATAGGTCAGAAGGCATAGATGACATTCTTGAAATTGATACTGAAAAAAGGCGTATTTCCTTAGCCGGCTTAGAGGCTGAGCTGCCATCTGCTTTTGAGTATATGGCTTTCCATATAAGGCCTGGAGAGGCAAGAAGATTGGTTAATCCTGTGCTGCTTAGGCACCGTGCCTTGGGTCCGGTAAAAAACGGTTACCAGGAAGCTGTGCTGGTGAATGCATACTATCCCGGTAAAGAACAGGAAGGATTTTATCTGATATTCTATCCAAATGCAAAGGTTGAGACTGGAGACCCCCATAGAGTAAACGAGCATCACTTTGCAGCTAATTTGAGCAGCTACATACCCCCGGTACGCCGGGCAGAGGCACACCTGAGCATACTTGTTGACCCCAAATATGTGCCCAAGTGGACACCGCCTGGATTAGAAAAACCAAGTGCACACGGGCCAGATAATCCAGTATACCATGACTGGAGACATAGATCAAGGCAGGAAGTACTGCAAGCTTCCCAAGTAAATGCAGCAAGACCCATAGTTTCAGTACAAAGGCATTAAAAACCAAACCTTTAAAAATATTTTTCTATTAAGCTGCTCGATGAACAGGAAACATATGCTGAACAAGGCATTCCAGAGGGGCCATCTCCTGACATTGAAGAACCGCTTCTACAAAGACTGGATCACAAAATTCATAATTGAAGAGACAAAAGGGGACATTGGAAAGGGAGACATCACCTCAAACAGCGTGTTAAGAAACGGAAAAAAAGTAAAGGCAGCGGTCTACTCAAGGTCAGAGGGCATCATCGCAGGCATTGAAGAAGTTTCATTATTGTTAAAAAACTATAAAATAAAGATAAAGCAATTAAAAAAAGATGGCTCAAAAATGAAGAAAGGCACGCAAATACTTAGGATAGAGGGAAATGAAAAAAACATCCTAAAATTGGAAAGATCAGTTCTGGATATACTTTCAAGAATGTCTGGTATTGCAACATTGACTGACACTTTAATCAAAAAAAATAGGGTTGCCATAGCCCCGACAAGAAAGACACAGTGGCGCTATCTTGACAAAAAGGCCGTATACATAGGAGGGGGGCTTACGCACCGCCTGGCATTATGGGAATCCATCCTCATCAAGGACAACCATCTCACAGCACTGAGCAAGGAAACAGCTGATATCATAGAGACAGCCATCGAAAGGGCCTGGAAAAACAGGAAGAAGGGAATATTTATAGAGATTGAAGTTACTGATGAGGCTCAGGCAATAGAAGCAGCAAAAAAATTCAGCCAGCTGGATATAAGAAGCACTCCCTGCCTGATAATGCTTGACAATATGGCGCCTGCGAAAATAAAGAAGATAATAAGACGATTAAAAAAACTGGGCCTTTTCGACCATGTCCTGATTGAGGCTTCCGGAGGTATCACTCCGGACAATATACATCAGTATGCAAAAACAGGCGTGGACGTCGTTTCCATGGGTTACCTCACTACGGCCCAAAGATCATTAGACATCAAGCTGAAGATAACATGAAGATAGGCATAATTGGCTGCGGTGCGATCGGATCTTTATTAGCTGGATTTATAGATGAGAAACTGGAAGACAACAAGCTTGTCGCTTTGTGTGATATTGACGTACAAAAAGCAGAGCAGTTGTCAAATAGTCTGCGGAGCAGACCGGCTGTTATGGGATATGGCTCTCTGATAGAAAGCAGCGATCTCATAATTGAAGCTGCAGCTCCTGATATGGTAGCTGATATCTTAAGGAAGTGCATTGATCTTAAAAAACATCTGATGGTGATGAGTGTTGGGGGATTATTGCCTAATATGGACCTGCTCCCTAAGCTTACAGCGCGCTTGTTCATCCCATCAGGGGCGGTGTGCGGGATCGATGGGGTAAAGGCCGCAAATATCGAGCAGATCACTTCAGCAAAGATCACCACGACAAAAGCCCCCCTTAGCCTTTTAGGCGCCCCATATATTAGAGAGAACAAAATAGACCTGAAAAAAATAAAAAAAGCAAAAGTCATTTTTACGGGAACAGCGTTGGAAGCGACAAAAGCATTCCCAAAAAATATCAATGTATCAGCTATATTGAGCCTGGCAGGGATTGGCGCCTCCAAAACCCGTGTAGAGATAGTCGTCGATCCCAATATAAAAACAAACACCCATAAAATAGAGGTTGTTGGCACTTTCGGAAAGCTGACTACCATTACCGAAAACATAAAATCTCCGCTAAATCCAAAGACATCGCATATGGCTGTCCTAAGCGCTTGTGCTACCCTTAAACGGCTAGTGGGCAATATAAAGATAGGAAACTGAATCATGAAAAAAGGTGACTTGGAGAAAGAGATCGAAAAGCACAGCGACTTGCAGGACGCTGAAGGGGCAATTGAGCAAATAGATGATTCCGAAGAAATAAAACCGGAATATGTTACGGAAACATATCAGGATTCAGAGGAATCCCGTGATGAGGAGCCTATTCCTGTAAAAAAAGAAAATATATTGGCAAGAATAAAGGAAAAATTTCTGGATTGGTATGGTATGTTGCCAAAAAAGCACGATCAGAAAAGAGAAGAGTATAAGAAACTGTAGTTTTCCGATATATTTTTATAGAATGTTACATTTAGCTTATTGGTAGGAATAATTTTCACGACGAAAAAATGGCATATGAGCTAATAATAACTGAAAAGCCTGCAGCTGCAAAAAAGATAGCTGATGCTTTAGCTGAGGGTAAGCCGATAAAAGAGAACCTTTTCGGAGCGCCCTACTACAGGATAACACGTAAAGATAAGGATATAGTGGTAGCTTGTGCTGTAGGCCATCTCTATGGCCTTGACCAAAAAGAATCATCCTGGAAATTTCCGGTATTTGACATACAATGGCAGCCTTCATATAGGAAAAAAAGGTCTGACTACTCAAAGAAGTACTTGCAGGCGATAAAAAAGCTTTGCAAGGACGCAGGGGAATTCACTGTCGCCACGGACTATGATATAGAGGGTGAGGTTATAGGTTTGAATGTCATCAAATATGCATGCAAAAGGCAGGATGCTTCAAGAATGAAATTTTCTACCTTGACAAAGGATGATCTTGTAGAAGCATATGAAAATAAGTCCAGTACACTGGACTGGGGACAGGCAAACGCGGGTGAGACCAGGCACTTTCTCGATTGGTACAATGGAATCAACTACAGTCGGGCACTGACTGAAGCATACAAGACAACCGGGGGCTTTAAGATATTGAGCATAGGCCGGGTGCAGGGGCCCGCACTCAAGATTATAGTGGAAAAGGAAAAAGAGATTAGCTCCTTTAAGCCTGTTCCTTTTTGGCAAATTGAGCTGGATGGTTCTGTCAACCAGGGAAGCATAATTGCCTGGCATGTTCAAGACAAGTTCTGGGATAAAAAAGAAGCTGATAAGGTTATGGATAAGGTAAAAGGCGAAAAAACTGGAAAAGTCGCAACAGTAGAGAGAAAGCAGTTTAACCAAAGCCCGCCCAATCCTTTTGACCTCACCTCCATGCAGGTTGAAGCTTACAGGGTATTTAAGATCCAGCCAAAACAGACCCTATCAATAGCGCAGGAACTTTACACTGCAGGATACATATCCTATCCAAGGACCTCTTCAAATCAGCTGCCGGCAAAGATAGGGTATTCTAAGATACTCTCGCTCCTGGCCAAGCAACCTACATATCAAGGGCTTTGCAATATGCTGCTCAAGACCAGGCTGCAGCCAAACAACGGCAAGAAGACCGATGCTGCTCACCCGGCTATTTATCCTACTGGCATTATCCCTAACCTTGAAGGCAGAGAAAAGAAGATATATGATCTGATAGTACGCAGATTTATGGCAACGTTTGGTGAACCTGCAAAAAGAGAGACTATGAAAATAAATATAGATGTAAGAGATGAAACCTTCGTCGCAAAAGGTACCAGGACCCTGGAAAGGGGATGGTTTTTGTATTACGGGGACTATGTGAAGCTTAAGGAAGAGGAGCTCCCGAAAGTAAAAAAAGATGATCCTGTTAAAATCAACAAAATAAAAATTCATGACAAGGAAACCCAGCCCCCAAAAAGATATACCCCCGCTTCTATTATCAAAGAGCTTGAAAAGCGTAATCTTGGTACAAAAGCTACCCGAGCTCAGATAATCGATACGCTTTTCCAAAGACATTATATCTTCGGATCCAAGTCAATTGAAGCTACAAAGCTTGGGATAAATACTATAGATACGCTTGAAAAATATGTGCCTAAGATTGTAGATGAAGCGTTGACAAGGAATTTTGAAGAAGAGATGGAAAAGATAAGGGAAAAGAAAACAGATAAGACAGCCGTTCTCAAAAAAGCAAAGGATGAGATAGTAGATGTAATCAAAGACTTCAGAAAGCATGAAAAAAAGGTTGGTGAGAGCCTTAAGCAGGCTCATTGGGAAGCAAAAGACAGCATGAATACACTAGGGGAATGCCCAAATTGCAAAAAAGGTACCCTTATGAAAAGGAAGGGCAAATATGGCGCTTTTGCTGCATGCTCCAACTATCCAGAATGTAAGACGACAATCTCCTTGCCGAAAGCAGCTAATATCAAATCCACAGAAAAAAAATGTGATGTTTGCGGATATCCTATTGTAAAACAAGTAAAGAAAAAATCGGTAAATGAGTTCTGCCTAAATCCTAAATGCAAAACAAAGTATGTAGAAGGAAAAGCGGGCAAAGAGGCTAAAGCTGTCGCTAAAGGAGAGATAGAAAAGGAGTGTCCGAAGTGCAAAGAAGGTAAATTGGTTTTAAGAAAATCAATCTATGGCAGCTTCTATGGATGCTCTAGCTTCCCTAAATGCAAATATATCGAGAAGATTGAAAAATGAATAAGATATTCTTTCTTTTGTTGGTGGTCCTGATTATCCCATTGGTAGAATCCCAACAAAGCCATCTGACACTTCTGGCTGTTAAAGAAACTGAAGCAGGGATAGAAGGCAGTACAGCTGACTTATTTCTTGAGATTAGGGAAGGGACTGGAAGGGTGTTCCTGGATACCTTCCCGCTGACAAAGGTAGATACGCAAATATCTAATAGGTTTGCCAAAGAGATAGCCTGCAATTTTCTGGATAAGGACTGCAGAAAGCAAGATTTCATCTATACTATACAGGCTGACTCATCCATAATAGCTGGACCTTCTGCTGGTGCAGCTGCAAGCGTGTTAACCGCAGCTGCTCTTGCCGGATTGGAAGTGAATCAGTCAGTAGCCATCACTGGAACAATCAATTCAGGGGGATTAATCGGGCATGTCGGCGGAATCAAGGAGAAGATCGATGCCGCAGCTGCTTCTGGAATAAAAAAGGTTCTGATACCCAAAGGCGAGGATATAGTTGAATTGGTGGATAATTTCACAGTCGAGGAGAAAATCCCTGTCCAAGAATACAGTAAGCTAAAAAATATTGAGATTCAGGAAGTTACAACGTTAAATGATGCGATTTTCGAGTTTACTGGTAGAAGATACAAAGAAGAATACGGAGAACTGGTAGTTGACGAAAAATATGGCGAAATAATGAGCGGATTGGCGCTTGATTTGTGCAACCGGACCTCTAAGATATGGAATGACATCGAAAACCTGAGTTTTGGAGAGAATTATTCTAAGGAGAAGGAAGAAGCCTTAAACTTTACCCAAAAAGGAAAAGAAGCCTTTGAATCATCAAAGTTTTATTCAGCAGCAAGTTATTGTTTCGGGGCCAATGTAAAGCTCAGCTATCTCTATATGGTCGCAAAAAATTTTTCAGACGAGGATATCATAAAAGGTACAGAGATAGTTGAGAAAGGCATAGAGGCGCTAAATAAAAGAATTAGCGATAAGAAGATATTGACAATAACAGACCTGGAGTCTTATGCTGCGGTAAAGGAGAGGCTTCTTGAAGCCAGGAATAACATAAACGAAAGCCTGGAAAGCCTGGAAGAGTGGGATAATGCGCTATATAATCTGGCATATGCTTCCGAGCGAGTCTATTCTGCGCTGTCATGGTATGAATTCTTTGTTAATTATGGAAAAAGGTTTGATTTAGAGAAAGAAAAGATAAAAGCTTCCTGCCTCAACAAGATCTTAGAAGCAGAGGAAAGATATCAGTATATTAAGCTTTTATTCCCTGCCCTGCTGGGAAACACGAAGCAGGAGATAGACTATGCATACAGCTACCTGTATAAGAAGGAGTACGAACTGTGCCTCTTCAAGGCTTCTATAGCAAAGGCCCAGGCTGACATAGTGCTGAATTTGATCGGACTCAATGAAAATAAGACAAAAGATCAACTAAATACAAAATTGGAGATAGTGAAGAGAAATATAATAAAAGACAGCAGGAAGGGGATCTTTCCGATAATGTCTTATTCCTACTATGAATACGCAAATTCTCTTAAGGGATCTGATCTTTACTCAGCTCTGCTTTATGCAGAATACGCCTTAGAACTAAGCAATTTCAATATGTATTTTGAAAGCTTGGACAGAAGTGAAAACGTATTCTCTCTTATTGATGAGAGATACCTGATATTTGTCTTGGGGATTGCCGTCGGACTCATTCCTTATGTTATGGTGGTCATCTACAAAAAGCCAAGACGAAAATCTAAGAAGAGATAAAAACCCGAGCAAGATACTTTTTCAAGTATCCTGCTGGGAAAAAAGAGGTGATAGATTTATTTGGAAGTTAGATGATACTAATATATAAATTTTTCGAAATAAGAGCATTTTAAAGTAGTAACAACATGGTGGTTAAAAAACTATTATTTATGAGTAAGCTGTTAGTGTGCCTCATATTCTTAACTGGGTGCCAAGCAGATATTTCTAAGCCTGTTGTCTATCCTAGGGAAAATCTACCGGTACCAGAAGTGTATTTTTGTCAGGTGGATAACTGCAGCGATCATCTCATCGGATTGATCAACAGCGCTGATGAGAGCATTTTCTGCGCTTTTTTTGATTTGGACCTTAAAAATGTGATCAGCAGCCTGGAAGACAAAAGCAAAGAGCTACAAGTCAGGATAGTCATTGATAATGAGAACTTCCAGGAGCAGCTGCCTCCCCAAATCCTAAGAAAAGACACCAGCAGCCAGTACTCTCACAACAAATTCTGCGTCTTTGACGAGAAAGTGGTCTTTACTGGATCATTTAATCCCACAGAGAGGGGGAACGCTGAGAACGACAATAACATAGTCATCATTAATTCAAGATACATATCCAGCAACTATAGGGATGAATTTGATGAGCTATGGCAAGGTATCTTCGGAAAGGGCAAGAATGTCAGCAATCCGGTTGTATATCTGAATACGACAAGAGTAGAGAATTATTTTTGCCCGGAAGATATGTGCGCTGAAAGGATTATCCAAAATATAGGGCAAGCAAAAGAGAGTATTCATTTCATGACATTTTCTTTTACCCATGAAGGTATAGCTGATTCCATA
Organism: uncultured Methanosarcinales archaeon; assembly: GCA_964510025.1. GTDB lineage: Archaea > Nanobdellota > Nanobdellia > Woesearchaeales > DATDXC01 > CAZDZV01. The sequence goes on along the minus strand of CAZDZV010000003.1, from coordinate 117,134 downwards.
CTGTTCAAGGACATAGTCATCAAGGGGATTTTTGAAAAAATCCAAGCAGGTTCTCGATATTCACAGTATGATAGGTTTAAGGATTTTGGCCTGGAAGTGAAGAAGGACACAAATCCTGCAAATATGCACCATAAGGTGTTCATAATCGACAAAAAGATCGTAGTAACTGGGTCTTTCAATCCAAGTCAGAATGCTGACAGAGAGAATGATGAAAACATATTGATAATACACAACGCAGAAATCGCGCAGAGATACTTAGATGAATTTGAAAGGGTCTGGCAGTAAAGCTTATATAAGCAGTTGGTTTGTCCTCGGATTATGAAAACATTCCTGGCTATTGGAGATGAGAAAGATTTTGATACTTTCAAGAAAATAAGAAAGCAGAAAAGATTCTTCTATAAAACCAGCTTTAGGTTCAACAGCACTGATTATTATTCATTGCTCAATGGCAGTCTTCCCAGAATAAGCACAAAAAGGCTGGTCGTCTTTCTCTGTTTTCCTTTCGATTATTGGGACAGATATATAGAGCCCAGAAAGTACAGAGGCATATATGGCAATAGAAGCTTCTACATAAAATTTAAAGAATTCTGGAAAATAGTAGAAGAAAGAATAAAAGAATACTACAAGGATAAGGATATAGACTACATAAACCATCCGAAGCATCTAGCGACCGATCGGGACAAAGAGCTCACAAAAAGACTGGTGAAAAAACACGGAGTGTTGGTACCGAAAACAGTAGCTTCCAGAAAAATAAGCCATATTCTTAGTCTAATCGAACAAAACAAGAAACTTTTCATAAAGGTAAGATATGGCTCCATGGGAAAAGGCATCACTTTTCTTGAAAAAGGAAGATGGATGACTAATTTCAGGTTCAGAAAAAAAAAGATTATTAGCAAAAGATCTGACTATGGTTGGACCTTTATAGATATCACTGGGAAAAAAGACTTTCTCAGACAGGTTCTGAAAAAAGACATAATCATAGAAGAAGCCATAGACCCGCTCTTGATAAAAGGAAGAAAATTTGACCTGAGAATGTATATATTTAAGAATAAAGTCTTGTATACATACGGTAGAAGCAATAGCGAAAGGGGGATAACCACAAATATATCGCAGGGAGCGAGAGGAGAAAAGCTAAGTTTTGAAAAAACACTGCCCCAAAAACAGCTGGATTTTGCAAAAAAAAGTGCAATAAATGCCATAAAGGCTCTCAGGTTGAATTTTGGCGGTGTCGATATGATGCTCTGTTCAGACAAAAAAACCGCAAAATTTATCGAGGTCAATGCCTTTCCTGGTTTCCCTAAGGTGCGAAGATATAACCTTGCCAGATTTTTTATAGAAGAGGTCATCTCAAATTACTGAAGATGAGAGTAAGAAAAGCGACACAAAAGGATTTTGACGAAATATTGAAGCTGAAACTAGCTTCAAAAAAAGAAGAAAGAAAATGGAACAAGGAGCTTATGCCTGTCGAAAAAGTTGAGAGATATTACAAGGATTACCTGGCAAATGATCTGAAAAGCAGATGGAGGATAGTACTTATAGCAGAAGAGGAAGACCGGATCATAGGTGTGATAACAGGCAGGACATACCGGACCTTATATATCGCCGGCTATGAGAGATTCGGCTATATAAGCAATCTTTATGTCAAAAAAGAGTTTAGAAGGAAGGCGGTTGCAAAAAAATTGGTCTCTGAGATAACAAAGTGGTTCAAGAAAAGAAAGGCCGTAAAGATAACGCTGGAGCTGTATGAGCTTAACACGCCCGCAATATCTCTCTATCACAAATTGGGCTTCAGTAACTATTCGATAAAGATGAGAAAGAAGATTTAGTTATGTATACTTGTCTCAAGATTAGAGTCCATAAATCCAGATTCTAATGCCTCTTCAATCAGCCTGAATTCAAATTGGCCTCCTTCCGTCATCAATCCTGTACCAAGCTTTCCGCCGTTGGCCACCTCAAGCACATGGCTGATTATCATAGAGCTTAGGTGTATTGAGGAATCGCGCGGCACAGCCGAGGGCAGATTATCAACGCAAAAATGTGTGATGCCATCGAAAATATAAGTCGGCTTCTGCCATGTCGTAGGTATGCAGCTTTCTATAGCGCCGTTCTCATCGCAAGAGATATCTATAATAACTGCTGTTCTCTTCATCAGCTTAAGCATATCTTTGGTGATTATCCTCGGCTGATGCGGGTACCAGTCAACCGCATTTATAATTATGTCGGCCTTGGGTAGGTATCTCTCTGCAAATATGGTCTTGTCCCGGTATAGGACATTAGGATTAATATCAGTATATTTGAGAATTGTCTGGGCTCCGGACGAGACACGGCCTTTTCCAAATATATACACATTAACATCATTGCTTATTCTGCTCCTCCCTAGAGCCGTATAAACATCATTGATGGAAAAATAATTCTTTATTGGTCTAAGCTTCCTGAATTTGTTGGTAAATCCCATTTTTTTCAGGACTTTCCCGTACAGACGCATGCCTTCGTACATCCCTACTACACCAGCTTCAAAGCCAAGGTTAACGAGCCTGTTACCGTCATTATCCCTGATCTCCTCATAAGCGTAGCTTGTCGCATTCTGCTCAATTAGTTTCCTTAGGAGCTTGGGATTCTGGCCTTTTTCGATATGAAGATAGGCCATAATCACCTGGTTCTTCCGGACAGTGGCCAAAGGAGGCTCCTTGACCCTTACTATCATTTCACTGGAGTAGACGTCTTCACAGACTATGGCTCCAGCTTGCTCATACTGCTTGTTGGAAAACTTGCATTTCTTTCCGGCATCCCTTTCTACAAAAACATGATGCCCTGCCTTGGTTAGCTGTCTAACATGATCAGGTATTAAAGCTACCCGAAATTCGTCTATTTTTGTTTCTTTTGGTATACCTATATTCATTTTAAATCAGCCAATAAAAAAAGAGATATTTGACCTGAATAAGTCAGGTTTATCAATCATTTAAATAGTTTTTGCTAAAAAAGCATGACAAAGTTTATATATAATTTTGGATTGAATTTCTTTATGAAAAGAAAATATGACATTTTTGGTATAGGCTCTGCGCTGATGGACTTCCTGATTGAAATAGACAATAAGGAACTCGTAGCACTCAAGCTGAAAAAAGGCAACTTTCATTTGATTGACAAAAAATCCTCTTTGAAATTGCTGAAAAACATGGCTAAACATAAGATTATCTCATCTCCAGGCGGCAGCTCTGCAAATACCCTTTATGGCGCTGCAATTCTGGGAGGCAAGGTGATATTTTGCGGCAAAGTTGGGCTGGATAAGCAAGGAAAGGCATATAGTGAGGCAACTCTAAAAAGTTGCATAAAATCCAACCTCGTTAGATCCGAGCAGGCAACTGGTCACGCCATTACCTTCATAACACCTGACAGCGAAAGGACCTTTGCTGTTCATCTTGGAGCAACATTGGAACTGGAAAAAAAAGATATCATTCTGGACTATATAAAGAGCAGCAAGATTCTCCATATAGAGGGCTATCAGCTTGAAGACAAGAGATTGAGGGGTGTGGCACTGCATGCTATGGATTTTGCAAAAAAGAATAACACAAGAATCAGTATAGATTTGGGGGACCCGGGTGTTGTGAAAAGAAATAAGAAAGAGATCATAAAAATAATCAAAAAATACGCAAATATAGTCTTTGCTAATGAAGAGGAGGCAAAGACACTGACCAGCCAAAAAGTACAAAAGGCACTTGAAGAGATATCTAATATGGCGGATATTGCTGTAGTTAAGGTCGGCAAAAAAGGATCCTACATCAAACAAGGACAGACAATCTATAAGATAAGGGGGTATAAGGTAGATGCCATAGACACCACAGGGGCAGGAGATATGTTTGCTGCCGGCTTTCTTTATGGATTATGCCGAAATTATGATCTGAAAAAAAGCGGTTACATAGGCAGCTATTTTGCGGCAAAGGTTGTCCAGCAAATCGGAGCCAGACTGAAAAAAGTGAATAAGAGAGAGATCAAAAAAATTTTCAAAAATGGAAATCTATGAAAATATCAAAAAGATAAGAGATGATATAGGGCCTAAAGTCACCATAGTTGCAGCCACCAAAACCAGGGAAGTAACGCAAATAACTGAGGCCATAGAGGGCGGTATATCCATCATTGGCGAAAACTATGTACGGGAAGCTGAGGCTAAATACCAGGAGCTAAAGGGAAAGGTGCAGTTCCACTGCATAGGTCATCTGCAGGCAAATAAGGCCAAAAAAGCTGTGGAAATATTTGATATGATACAGACAGTTGATTCAGCTAGAATAGCAAATGAGATTAATAAGAGATGCAGGCAGAGAAGAAAGATTATGCCGGTTCTGATTGAGATAAACAGTGGAAAAGAATCGAGTAAAAATGGCATCATGCCGGAAGACACCATTGACCTCGTTAAGCAGGTTTCTAGGCTAGGTTCCGTAAGAATAAAGGGTCTGATGACGATGGCACCCTATTTTGAGGACCCTGAGAATAGCAGGCCTTTTTTCCGGCTAACAAAAAGGCTTTTCGACAGTATTCGAGACTTGCAGATTCCTAATGTAGATATGAATATCCTCTCAATGGGAATGTCTGATTCTTATAAAGTTGCCGTGCAGGAAGGAGCTAGCATGGTAAGGATCGGTTCGCTGATTTTTGGAGAAAGATAAGGTTTGGGCCGGGATGCCGGAGAAAGAATGAATCATTCTCATTGGGGGTGTTAGCAAACATCCCGACCCCCCACAATATGTGAGCATTATATTTCTTCCTTTAATGTAAGAGTGGCTATGCTTGTTAGGGTTGTAACCACTTTCTGTTCCTTCCTGAATTTAAGTATAAATGAGTTAAACTGCTCGATATCCTTAAACTTAAGTTTCAGCAGCAAATCATATTCACCTGTGATGCCAAAGACCTCCTTGACATGTTTGCTGCTGATTATTGTCTCATCGATGCTTGCGGACGGCTTTGTTTTGATTAGCAGGAAAACAATGAAACCCTCATTAACTTCCTTGTTATTTAGCTTGACAGTAAACTTCTCGATCACATCCCTCTTCTGAAGCTGGTTGATTCTTTGATGTACAGTTGATGGTCTTATTCCTGTTCTCTTGGCTATATCCCTGATCGAATATCTGCAATTTTCCTTAAGGTACTCAACTATCGCCAGGTCTTTCTTATCTAAAGCCATTGGTAAAAGAAATATGTCCAACTTATATATAAATATTTCTAAATTTGTCCAAAAAATTAGAAAAATATTGGACAAATTTAATTAAGAATATGAAAAAGTATATTAAGACAGAAAGAAAACAAATGAATGGTGATGATAATGGACTATGAAGTGAAAGATTTGACTTTAGCAGAACAGGGCCGAAAAAACATTGAGTGGGCTGAATCTCAGATGGGCGCTTTGCTTGAGGTCAGAAAAAGATTTGAGGTTGAAAAGCCCCTGAAAGGTATGAGAATCGGCATGGCTTTGCATCCTACAAAGGAGACAGCTGCATTGGTCAACACTCTAACCGCAGGCGGCGCTGAGATTGCACTGTGCGCATGCAATCCATTGAGCACACAGGATGATGTTGCTGCAGCTCTGGCTAAGAAAGGAATAAAGATATGGGCATACAAAGGGGAGACAAAAGATGACTATTATAGGTTCCTGAACAAGGTTATAGAATTTAAGCCAAACTATACCCTAGATGATGGGTGCGACCTTGTCTCGGAGATACATGCTAAGCACAAGAAGCTGATACCTGATATAATTGCAGGTGCAGAAGAGACAACCACAGGGATAATCAGGCTGAAAGCAATGGAGAAGGACAAGGCGTTGAAATACCCTATCTTAGCTGTTAATGATCTTAAGACCAAGCACCTTTTTGATAATTTTCTAGGTACAGGCCAGAGCACGATAGATGGGATTCTGAGAGCATCTTCGATATTATTTGCCGGAAAGACTGTAGTGGTATGCGGTTATGGCCAGTGTGGCAGGGGGGTTGCGGCAAGAGCAAAGGGCCTCGGCTCCAATGTTGTAGTTATAGAGGTAGATGCGGTAAAAGCCTTGCAGGCTGTCACTGATGGATTCAGGGTTATGCCCATAGCTTCTGCTGCGAAGATAGGTGATGTCTTCATAACTGTTACAGGAAACAAGCACGTGATTAGGAAGGAGCATTTTAAGGACATGAAAAATGGTGCTATTCTAGCAAATTCAGGACATTTTGATGTAGAGATAGATGTAGATGGATTGAAGCACATATCCAAGAAAGTAGAGCGGATAAGGCCTTCATTTGACAGGTATACTTTAGAAGGCCAAAAAAACATATACCTTTGCGGGGAGGGACGGCTGGTAAATCTTGCAGCTGCCGAAGGCCATCCGTCTATAGTGATGGCTCAGAGCTTCTGCGGCCAGGCACTGGCTGCTGAATATGCTGCGAAGAACAAAGGTAAGCTTAAGCCAGGGGTTATAGCCCTTCCAGAAGACATCGATAATAGAATAGCAGAATTGCAGCTCAAGGCGCTTGGTGTCAAAAAGGACAATCTAACAGAAGATCAGAGAAAATACTTATCTACCTGGAATGAAGGAACTTAGAGTTTCCTTCTTTTTATTTGGCTAACAACGACTGCCGCGATTATAGCCACCACAAGAACAAGCGCCAGCATAGACTTCATGTTTAAGCTGCCGGCATCGCCGGTAGCGATGAAAAAACCTGTAATTCTGTTAAACAGGGGCCTGTTGTCTTCAATAGGTACCTCAGCAGCAAGCTCCTTTGTCTCTTCTTCTGCCACAAATTCAACAGAATAGCTGTCTTCCTTCACATACTTTGAAAGATCGACTTCAGTAGATTCCCCAGGAGCTAGATTGATCTGGACATCTACCATATCCTTGTTGTCTTGTCCAAGCAGATTCAGACTTATAGGTTCATTGTAAACTACGTTTCCAATATTTGATACATGCACTATATGGCCCTCCAAGTTGACATCCAGTTTCTTGACTTCCTCCACAATAACTGAAACCTCAGACCCTATATTGTCATAGGTTGTTTTTATTTCATACTTTCCTGGATCCGCATATTTTGAAAATACATGCTCTATCTCCTGGTTGGAAAACACGGATTTCGTGAAGACTATATTCTTCCCCTTGGAAAGCTGGACATTGATTACACTGTCGATGATTCTTTCTCCGGCCTGGTCATGCAGAGCAGCCTTAATTTTGAGACTTTCTTCAGGCCTGAAAAGTTTCTTGTTGATATCAATACCAATATTTGTGGGTATGGGATTAACATTAACATAGAACTTCATATCCCCATTATTGCCAAAAGAATCTATCATCTCCAAAAAAAGAAGATGCTCTCCTGTCCCGATATCTCCTTTAACCGGGATCTCTGAATCAAACTGAGTATCATCTACAGACAGGTTATATTGTTCACCGTCGAATGAAATTAAGGCAAAAAGGCCATCAAAATTATCAAATGATGCATAGACATTGCCCTTGATTTCAATAGTCTGGCCTGGCAGCGCTGTTGTGTTGGCGATGTCCGCGTCCAGGGCAAGCTGGTCTGTAATCTCGAATTTATCTGACTGGTAATCTTCCAATACGCTGCTGTCCAGGGTCTCTACCAAAGCCCTTAGCCTGCATGCGCCTTTCATTCGCTTGATTGCCCTTATGGGCGGAGGATTTATTACAGCTTTTTCAGAAGCATCGATGTTAATCAACAGGGTATAATAATTTATATCAAAGCTCTCGCAGACCATATTGATCTTAAATAATGCATCCATATCATCATCTGCCTCTATATCAAATGAAGCTATGATTGAATCCCCAAGGTTATATTCGTCCTTGAGATCAGTAGTCAAGCTGATATCTGCAAGGGTGACAGGCACTAACAGTAATCCCAGCAACATAAGGTATTTCATCTGCATATTTAGTTATAATAAACATCCATATTTAAACATTCGCAAAATTTCAACAAGATTTAAAAAGCTCATTCAAATACATGAATTTATGGTAAGAAAGCCGATTGTAGCAGGAAGCTTTTATCCGTCTGATTTTCAGGAGCTGAATGAATCGATACTCTGGTCTTTCTCAGCGCAGCAGGGCCCTGGTTCCCTGCCGCTGAAGGACAGGAAAAAATCTACTGTAGGGATAGTCGCCCCCCACGCAGGATATCCTTTTTCAGGTCCTTGTGCTGCTTGGGCATATAAGGAGATAGCCGAGTCTAGGTTTCCTGATGTATATATATTGCTGGGGCTGTCTCACGCAGGACATCCAACTTGCCTGTCGTTAGAAGATTGGGAAACGCCTTTGGGGGTTGTGCGAACAAATAAAGAGATTGGAAAAGCGCTTGTCAAGAAAGGCATTATGAACAATGAAGAGGCCCACAGGAATGAACACAGCATTGAGGTACAGCTGCCTTTTCTTCAATTTTCAGCTAAAGACAATCTAAACAAGCTGAGCATAATGCCCATAATAGCATCTTCAGACGTCCCGCCGCCTACGATTGCTAAAACCATAGCAGACACGACTAGAGACCTTGAATTGAATCCATGTATCATAGCATCCAGTGACTTTACCCACTTTGGTTTAACGTATGGCTACTTCCCTTTTCAGCAGGACATAAAAAAGAACATGTATGAGCTGGATAAAAAAGCTATAGGGCACATAGCAAATCTTGATTATCAAGGATTCCTGGAATACGTGATGAGAACTGGGGCAACTATTTGCGGAAAGTATCCCATTGCTGTTGCTATTGAGCTTTCAAGGCTGCTTGGGGCAAAAAAAGCGAAGCTGCTTCATTACTATACTTCAGGAGACATAACAAAAGATTATGGTTCAGCAGTTGGATATGGCTCAATCACCATACATTAGTCTTTCTTGAACAGAATGACAAGCGCAAGCAGCAAGCCTATGACTACGCATATAGATACAATAATCCAGATAATGTTAGACGCCTTTTCCTGGATAACTTTCTCTTCATCGATTTTGGGTTCCTTTTCTTCACAGTTGCCAGGACACTCCTCTGAACATTCGCCATCTCTGCAACTTTCCTCTTCCTTCAGCTCCCCGGTGGAGATGGTTGTAGCCTCATTGGAAGGCATCTCTAATTTTTTGGCGACTATTGCAAAAACCGAAAATCCCTCGGCATTTGCTTCATAATAATAGTAGTCTGAATCCTGCCTGAGCAGTTTAGTGGGCAGGATCTCCCATGATTTCTCAAATCCACCGTATCTTCTAAGATGTATGCTGCCTGGCTCGTAGCCTTCTGCCTTAGCCACCCTGAACTTGATAACTGCATGCTCAATATTGCTGTCCGATATCTTGCCCACCACTATCCTTAGGTATGAATGGACTACCAGATTGCTATCATCTACCGCAGAAGGTACAACGCCCCTGTCTTGTCCAGTGTTTATCACTGTAACCGTAGAGGCCGTCACTGTCTGCTTGACTGTTATCTCAATATCTGTAATTAATAGTTCAGACGCAGTAAATTCTGCTTTTGCTGTTGTGCCTGCCCTGACTAGCCCGGTATTTACTGTCTCTGATGTTGCTGTTTTGGTGGCTGCTCCGCCTCCACCTCCTCCGCCGCCACCGGGTGTGCCCAGGCGTGTTGTGGATTCCTCAACGTCAAGGCTCGTGTTGCCGTAATGGCCATCCGGCTCAATCACTATGGTCCTGTTAGATTGGTTTGCATCATCCACAGAGATGACCACATAGTGGTATGTGCCTCCATCCGTAACCGTATCTGTGGTTGTGTTTGTAGATACGGTCTCTAGGAGCTCCAGATATGTTCCTGAATCATTGACACATCTTTTGCTCAAATTAACATAGCTTCCGCGCCATATCTCATACATGATCCCTATGGAATCATTGTTGCCCTCGGTGTCATTCCTTACCCGGTGCCATCTTAACACTGCTGTATCCCCTGCCCCAGTAACATTCAGGTTCGTCACCCTGCTAGGGATTATACTATCGTTGGCGGTTGCATTGTTCCTGTTAATTGTTATGTTTACTATCGAGCTGTTCTCATTTCCGGCATAGTCTATCGTAGTCATCACGTACCAGTGTATAGTGCCGTGGACAGAAGTATTGTCCTCGTAATATGTGCCAGTAACATTTGCAATTCTCTCAAGTCCTGTTGCGTTGTTGAGAATCTCATAATTGGCCCTGTAAAGCCCGTATTTGAAGGCATTAGGGTCAGCAGTCCAGTTTATTTCGATATTTCCATCGTTGTTTGAATCATTGACATGTGTAATATTGGGGGCAGTAGCAGGGAGGACAGCATCAATATTGAAGCTCCATGTCTCGGATATGTTGACATTTCCTATGCTGTCGTTGCAGGACACATTCCATTGGTAGCTGTTGCCGTTTGAAAAGAAATCAGATACTGTTATCAAGGTGTCTGCACCGCTCGCTGCATAAAAGCTCCTGTTGGCAACATTGTTGATGGTGATGTTGCAATATAGCTCACTATCCAGGTTATCTGTTACAGTGAAATTGAACGTCACGGTCGAAGCGCTTGAATTCCAGTTGTCTGATGGGAAGTTAAGGATTGTATCAGGTGGAGAGTTATCGCTTACTGTCACTAATTGTGTGTAAGTCTGTGCAGTATTTCCCGTGGTATCGTTCACGACTATGGAAAGATTTAGGTGTTTTCTTGCCTCAGCTGCTGATACTATATAGGTAAAATTGACGGCAAGATCATCTCCTACGCCTGTTCTGGTGGTTGCATTGAGGGTGCCGTTCACCAAAAGCCACATCCATGTCACATTTGTAGTGGTGTCTGTGAAGTTGGTCCATATGTCAATGTGATGCCCCACAAGGGCTGTTGTGGTATTCGTAGCGTTCTTGTTCAGGACAGGCGGTATGGTGTCAATGGTGAAGTTTCTTGTGGCAGTTGTATTTATGTTGGCAGATGTATCATTGCAGGTTATGTTCCATTGATAATAGCCATCTGAGAGATTATACGAAGCAGAGATATTTGGTGATGTGCCGTTAACGACAGAAAAGGTCTTGTTCACCACATTGTTTATTGTCAGATTGCACCACAATACAGCTGCCCCATTATCTGATGCTGAAAAATTGAAGGTTATGTTATCGGAACTTGAATTTAGATTTTCAATAGGGGAGTTTATCGTGACAAAAGGTAATGTCGTATCATTGACCCTTATAATCATAGTGCTGGTTTGGTTCACATTTCCTGCAGAATCATTTACAAGTATGGTAAAGTTGAGATGGTTGTTCTCCAGCTCTGGTGCGATGTAATAGCTAAAATTCTTGATAAGGCTGTCTGAAACTCCGGCAAAAGTCGTTGAATTTACTGTTCCGTTGACCACAAGCCACATCCATGTCAGGTTGGTGGTCGCATCTGTAAAGTTGGCCTGGATAAGCACGCTGCTGCTCTTATTGGCGCTGGTGCTGTTGGTCGCGTTGAAATTAAGTACAGGGGGCTTGGTGTCTATGGTGAAGTTCCTTGTGATGGATTTATTGACATTGCCCGCTGTATCGTTGCAGGTTATGTTCCATTGATAATAGCCGTCTGCAAAGCTGCCTGAAGCATATGTGATATTATCTGTTCCGTTTGTTACGAGAAAGGTCCTGTTTACAACATCGTTTATAGTGAGGTTGCACCAGATGAAACGGTCTACATTGTCTGTGATTGTCACATTAAAGGTGATATTCTCAGAGCTCACATTATACGATTCAATCGGTTCGTTAAGTGTGACGTGGGGCTCAATTACGTCTGTTATGTTGATGTAAATTGTATCTGTCTGGTTGCTGTTTCCGGCAGAGTCATTGACCACAATGGTCAGGTTGATAGAGGCCCCTGTAAATGAGATAGGCACTATGTATGTGAAGTTGATAATAAGGTGATCAGACACACCTGTAGAATTTGTTGAGTTAACGATACCATCTACCATCAGCCAGGCATTGCTTACATTTGTGAGATTGTCTGTGAAGTTGGCCCATACTGCAACGTGGGAGCCGTTGAATGCAGAAGTAGTGTTTGTTCCGTTTATGCCCATGATAGGGGCTTTTGTGTCTATGGTTATGTTCCTGGTCGAGGTTGAGTTCCAGGCACCAGAGCTGGAATTGCAGGAGATGCTCCAGTTATAGTAGCCGTCGGCCATGGCGTTGCCCACCGTTATATTTGGTGAAGTTCCGTTTGTAAAGGCTATGGTCCTGTTGACAACGCTGTTTATGGTGAGATTGCACCAAAAATCATCCACAAGATTGTCTGTAGCGGTTATATTGAAGGATGGATACTGGGAACTTATGTTGAAGTTCTCATCATAGAAATTTATCTCTATGCTTGGCGGCGTGTCTACAATTAAGGTAAAGTGGTCTATTGAAAAATTGCAGTTGCTGTTATTGTCGCAGCCGTAGCAGTTCCATTGAAAATGGCCTTCTTCTGAGGTGGTATTCTGGAAATAGGTATATGTATTATTCAATGGGCCTGATCGATTATGGGATGTAGGCACCCAGCTGCCTGTGAAATTAGTATAAAGGGTAACATTCGTTATATTTGCGTCATAGGCAAACTTGCCTTCATAATCGACAAGCGAGGTACAGTTGAAGACTATGGTCCTATTACCTATGGAATGCCCAGTACTGGGATAATTAAGGGAGGTATTCACAAGCGCATGGGTGCTTATGGGGAAAAAAAGCAATAAAAACAGTGTAAATATCTTATAATTTATCATCCTACCCCTTTTTCTAAAGGGTATATAAGAGATAGTTATTTAAAAATTTCGCTTTTATCTCTTATAGTAAATAAAGATGATTATCACTGCCAGCAGTATCAATACAACCACTATTCCCAAAATAACCCATAGTGTATTTGGCGCCTGCTCTGGAAGAGCCGATTCAGATTCCTCTACAGGTTGTTGTACTGGTGGTGAGCAGTCGGCCGGACAGCTGTCCTGGTCCTCATCTCCTTCACAGATGCCATCGCCACAGCTGATTTCCCCTGTCTGTTGGACTTCGGTCTCTGTGGTTTCTGCAACAGCAGAGCCCGAAAGTGTTTTACCTACAATGGCAAATATGGAAAATCCTGGGGTCTCTGTTTTGAAATAATAATAGCTCGAATCCTGGAAATCAAGCTCAGTGTCCAAGGATATCCATTTCTTGTCAATGGCATCATATCTTCTTAGTTCCACACTGCTAGGGTCATATCCGGAATCCTTGGCTATCTTGAACCGGATGAAGGCCTTTTCCAGGTTTGAATCAGAGATCTTGCCTGCTATGATCTTAAGGTAAGAATGCACGACAAAATCTTCGTTTGATGATACTGCCTCAGTAGCCACTCCCTTGTCCTGGCCTGTATTTATTACAGTCATAGTCGAAGCCGTTACCGTTCTCCTGACAGTTATCTCAATATCTGTAACTACCAGATCAGATGCGCTGAATTCTGCCTTTGCGGTCTGGCCACCTGCTATCCTGCCGGTGTTGACTGATTCTGAGGTTGCAGTTGTTGCAGTGGCAGCTCCGCCTCCGCCTCCGCCTCCGCCGCTGCTGGAACTTGTACTTGTACCTTCTTCGCTGTTGCTGGCAGTAAGAGTTGTGTTGAAGTAATTGCCGCCATCACCATAAGTGATCGTATAATTTGTATTGTCAGCATCATCTTTTGAAACAACAATATAGTGGTATAATCCCGTGGCTGTTATTGTATCTGTGGTCGAATTGGCTGTAACTGTCTTTAGCAGCGAATAGCCGCTTGAGGTTTCGTTCACCTGAAGTGCACTTTTATTGGTGCTTGCTGAATTTAGGCTTCTCCAGATCTCATACTGCATCCCAAAGCTATCATTATTGCCGTATGTGTCATTAACAACCTCAAGCCATCCGATAGTCACAGTGTCACCTGATGTGGAATTAGTCACACCAAAGACATTATTGGGCCTGATTGAATCATTCGCAGTTACGTTATTTATGTTCAGGGAGATATTAACTACAGTTAGATTCTCATTGCCGGCATAGTCTATGGTTGTTATAGCATACCAATATGTTACCCCATGACTGGTGATATTATCTGTAAAATTTGAATGCCCTGTCGGATGAGTGGAGACATTAGCAATCCTGGTAGCTGTAGACAGATCTGTCCCGTTGTTTATCTCGCTGGTTGATCTGAATATTCCATACATATATGCGTTTGAATCTTGTGTCCAGTTGATTTCTATGTTGCCATCCAAATTTTGATCCGAAACACTTAACATATAGCTATCTTTATTCGGAATGACCGTATCTACTGTAAAGTTCCTTGTAAGAGAAGTATTCTGATTTTCAAGTGTATCATTACATGTTATGTTCCATTGGTAGAAACCATCATCAAGATCGGATGGAGGATATATGAGTGTAGCTGCATTGCTGGTTAGGTCATATTCCTTCCATATCATATCAGACGTATTTTGTATAGTAAGATTGCACCATAGTGCTGTATATACATTATCCGTAACTGTTACGTTTATTGAGAGATTGGTATTGCTTGTATTATATCCAGCCACAGGACTGTTTAACACCATTGTTGGAGGTACTGAATCAGTGCCTAAGATCGTAAGCGTATCGCTTTGGTTGACATTCCCGACTGTATCGTTTACAAATACAGTGAGATTCAAATGCTTATTTATATCCGCTATGCCAACTATATAGGTAAAATTGATTGCCGTATTATTCTGGATACCTGACGAATTGGTTGTGTTTTGGGTGCCATTTATGGTCAACCATGCCCAGTCCAAGACTGTTGTCGCATCTGCAAAGATAGCCCCTACATCCACATGGCCGTTTGCCGCCACACTGGTAGAGTTTGTCAGATTTTGCATCAAAATAGGGGATTTAGTGTCTATCTTGATCTCTCTCCAGCTTATATTATAGTTTGAATTATTGCTGCCATCCAGGGCCTCAGCTGTAATATTTAATGTGCCGTCAGGCAAGGTTCTGCTGACAACAAAAGAGCATGTTGTGTTGGACATATTCCCGGAATTTGAGGTACAGCTCATATTTACAACAGTATAATTGCCTATGTAATCTGTACCTATAAGCGTTATATTTATTGTGCTGTTATCAACACCAGTTCCGTTCAGATCCGAAAATGTAACATTTATCAGTGGCGTTGTATTTGTAGTATTATAGCCTGCTGTAGGCGCATTGATAACTATATTGGGGGCAGTGGTATCGTTTCCCCCTACACCGCCGGTAAAATGATCTACGTAGATATATGTCTTTCCTCCTGATTCAAGCCAGCACCCTGAATCTGTTGGGATTACACTGGTGTGGTTAGTTAAGTTGACAGAAGTGCTGTTGCACTTGTCAATGGTCCAGCAGGTCGGATTGCTTGGTGTTCCGTTGCACATCTTGTGGGTATCATAGCCTATGCCGGATAGTTCAAAAATACCAAATTTATAAAGCGCCTCCTGAGGTAATAACGCACTAACGTTGATCCATGCCATCTCCACATCAAACCCATCACCTACAGCCTCCCTGAGTTGATCAGTAGGATTTGATGACATATTCACGCTGTTCATGCCTGATAACTGTGTCTCATTTATCTCAAAACCGACTATTGAAGTAAATTTATTATATGTAACATTAATCTTCATGGTATAGCTATATAATGGCGGTACAACCATCACATTTTCTGGTACATCGGTTCCATTTTCATAAGTTATGTTCAAAGTACCCAGAGGAAAATTATTCTCCATGTCAGTAGCATTTCCGCCTTTGATCAAGAACCCAGAAGGGTAGGAACCGTTTAAGGGGTATATGTTATTGCATGCAGAGTTTCCAAATGTATCATTTGCACAAAAATATATGCTATGTGGTCCTGGTCCGGTCCAGCTGCTTGAAAAGTTGGTTGTTAAATTATTGGCATAAGTACGTGTAAAAGCGCTGGTGTTGTAAGAAGTAAGGTAGGTCAGATCAGATTGGTTCTGCCCGATCGTGCTGCAGTCAATTCCCATTATCCCCATATCTATGCAGAATCCGGTATTGATTATATACCAAGCTGAATCTATATAGCTAAGATTTTCTGTAACATTTGCTATAATTTGGACAGGAAATTCTGTGAAATTTGTAGCTTCTGTACTTATATTATAAGGGGTTATTGGCCGTACTTCCGGAGGGAGGGTATCGATTATCATTGTGTAATTTGATATAGAGAAATTACAGGCGCTGTTGTTATCGCATGCATAGCAGTTCCATTGGTAATGCCCGTCTGCAGAGCTTGTATTAACAAAATAAGTAAATGTATTGTTAAGCGGGCCAGATCTGTTATGTGAGGTGGGCAACCAACTGCCTGTGAAATTAGTGTATAATGAGACGTTTGTGATATTGGCATCATAATCAAATTTTCCTTCATAGTCGACAAAAGATGTACAGTTAAAAATTATAGTCCTGTTTGTAGAATTGTATTCATTAGCAGGTGTTCCTAGAGAGACATTGATTAAACCAAGAACAGAAAAAGCATTCAAAGCACAAAAAAGAATAGCGAACAAAAATGCAAGACTAAACTTCAGCTTCATAAACAACACCTCTTTTAATGAATAACCCCTTTTTTTATCAATAAGACCGGTTATTTATAAAGTTTTCGTATTCTTAAACCATTCTACAGTATCCCTAAGCCCTTCATCAAAACTAACAGCTGTCCTGAAGCCAAGTTTTCTTAGCTTAGTGGGATCGCCTTGTGTTCTCCTAACATCCCCCTGCCTTTCTTTTTCATAGGCAGGCCTTATCTTCTTGCCCATGATGCCCATTAGCTTGTCAGCCAGCTCATTCACTGAGACAGATATGCCGTCACATACGTTGAAGGCGCTGCCGTCAAGCTTCTGCTGGAACATAAGCATGTTTGCCTCTACTACGTTGCGTATATGCGTATAATCCCTTTTTTGGCTTCCGTCACCGTAAATAATGACAGGCTCATCCTGCAACAGCCTTTTTATGAACGCTGGGATCACATTTGCATATTCTGAATCTGGGTCTTGTCTGGGCCCGAAAACATTGAAATATCTTAGTGAGACTGTCTCTAAACCATACTGCTCGCAAAAATACCTGCAGTAATGCTCTCCGCATACTTTTGTTAAGGCATATGGCGATTTCGGATCATGCATAAACGATTCCTTTTCTGGAAACTTTTCAGGATCACCGTAAACAGAGGAAGATGAGGCAAATACAACCTTCTTAACTTTGCATTTCAATGCAGCTTTCAGAACATTAAGATGGCCGTTGATGTTGACATCATTAAACTCTTCAGGATTCTGAACAGACTTTGGCACGCTCCTTAAGGCAGCTTGATGGGAGATGAAGTCGATGTTCTTGAATTCTTCAGCTAGCTTATCAAAATCCCTTATATCGCCTTTCACAAACTCGACCTTTTCCTTAAAATCCTTAAGGTTTCGCAGGCTTCCCTCGCAAAGATTGTCAATTATTTTGACGTTCTCTCCTTTTTCTGCCAGTGCCTCAGCTATATGGCTGCCGATAAATCCAGCTCCGCCAGTAACCAGGTAATTCATATGCATGCTGAAAACAGATATGTATTTAAATATTTGTCTATAGAACATATTGTTATGCCTATCATGAATAAGACAAGAAATTTAGCAATAGCAAAAAAAACCCGGCTATGCCGCACAGTTGCCTCTAAATGTCTTGGGTTGATGTTCTCCGGAAAAGATGATGATCTGGGCCTGATTTTTTGCTTCGATAAAGCTCAAGTCATCCCCATACACATGTTGTTTGTTTTCTATAGTATCGATCTTATATATCTAGATAAGGCCAGGAAGATTGTCGAAATAAAAAGGAATCTTAAACCTTTCAGCTTTTATGTTCCCAAAAGTAAGGCCAGCTATCTGATAGAGACTGTATCAGGAAGAGCTGGGACGTCTAGGATAGGCGATATAATTTCTTTTCAGTAATATTTAAAAACTATAGACCAATTCTAGCACATAGGTTGGGGGCGTAGTATAACCTGGCTATTACTGCCGGCTCCAGTCATGGAGCGATGAGGCTTTTTGCCGATGAAGAAACCGGTGGATCTGGGTTCAAATCCCAGCGTCCCCATTATTCATCTTTTTTCCAGAAAAAATCTACTATTTTTCTAAAATAGGTGAGCAATAGTATGACCAGAACAAGTATTGCAAATCCTGCAATGATATAATACATATAGATCACAAAAAATTCCTGCAGTGAAGGTATCCAGTCAAAATAAAAAACAGCATATATGGTAGCTGCTAGCACAGATAAAGTAACCGCTGCAGCTATCATCTTCCTGATGGATCTTTTGTTTAGCCTTATCTTTCTTGAAAGAGAGTATATGAAAAGTACAACTGCCAAAACACCGAGCCCTATCAGGATGAATAGCCAATATGAACCAAAAAAGGATTTTATATTCTCAAGATAGTTGAATAATAGGTAGGCAGCCAGCCCGGCTAGGATTAGTACAGACAGTGTAGCGTAGAGCAACGACCAGACGTTTCTTTTTCTGGCAACCTTCTTGGTAGTTTTTTTTGGCAGAAAGGCTAAGATTGCTAGAAGAATAATAAATCCTATTCCTGCCAAAAAATAGTATCTGTAGTAGGAAACAAAAGAAAATATGGGCCTAAAGAAGATAATGATCATTGCAACCAAAATGATTATAGCTGCTGGTATTGCACCCCATGACCACCGCTTTTTGTCTAATTTTCGCTTTTTTGGCATCTTCTTATAGGCTATCATGATAGCTAGCAGAACCGCCAAAAGGACCAGTCCCAGATATATATAGAACCTGTAATAGTGTATAAGGCTCATGGTCTTATCCAAAAAGGAATTGCCTCTTTTCAGCCTGACCTGGAAATCCGCAAAATACTCCTGGCCCTGGGATTGCATCAAAAGTCTGATAGGATATTCCCCTTCTGTTATATCTGTCGGAGGTTCCACAAGAATGCTCAGGCCTCTTTTCTCACCTGGTCTTAGCATAATGGACTCAGAGTCGATGCTTACCCATGAAGCACCTTCAATCGCAAGAGCGTATTCAGCCTCTTTAGCGCCTTTATTGGCTATTTCGATTTGATGATAGGATTTGCCGTAGTCCGAGGTAAAGTCGGTGGCTGTAACAGCAGGTTCATAGCATTTGTTTTGCCTGTGCACGCGTATCTCTACGTCATCATAGTCAGCGATGCTCTCTCCTCTTGCTAGGGAGGCAGCCATCCTGAGCGTGTATTTGCCTTCAGTCTCGCAGGAAGGCCCAACATCGAAGCCCACGATTTCTGTGCTTCCCGCCGGAACCATTATGGTAGCTGAAGAATTCGCGATGCTCACAAAAGATGGTGCATCTAAATATATATTAAACAGCTCATCAGACTTGCCTGTATTCGTCACATGAACATAGTGTCGCTCTGATTCACACGCACATGCATGGACCGTAGATTCATTGATGTCCACTGCCACGCCGTAGCATTGCTGTACATTTAATCTGATGGGCAGCCTAAGCGACAGCTGTCCATCTGTTGATATCTCCAGGTAAAAAGTAAGGTTCTTCCTTAGGTTTTGCGGTGCCAGCAGCTCCACAAACAGAACAGCTTCCTGGTCCGGATCCAAGACAAGACCGCTTCCTGACATCCCCGCAAAGTCGATATTTTTGAGCCTAAAAAAGAAATCTTTAGTTTCATCCTTATTGACTATCCAGATAGGTATTATCTTCCTCTCTCCTGCGCAGAGCATATATGGGTCCTGGTATGCATGGAAATCAAAATCATCTCTTCGGATGCTGTCTGCAGAGGCATGATATTCGCCCAGTTCAATGGTGTAATATGCTGCAGCCTCAAGGGCCAATAGGATAAAAAAAAACAGTATGATTAGTTTGTTTCGCAGCATTTTAAGCATATCCCTCCTAGTGAGGTATTGAAAATTGTCGAGAATAAGATAAAAAAAAATTAGTAATAGGTTTGCTCTTCTTTTCCTTCGTCTTCATTGCTGCGAAGCTTGCTGAAGCCGATGATCAAACCTAGTATCACAAGGAGCACTACCAAGATGATCAATCCTATCTCCAATCCTCTCTTTATGCTTCCTAAGCCACCTGCAGCTGCAGATTTTTCTATGTTTGCCTTCAAAGGTACTTGCTTAAGCACTTTATCTCCGCTGCTGATTGTCACTGAAAACATCTGTTCTCCTTCTGCGGTATTGATGTCTGTTCCTAGATTGATAAGCACCGACTTTGATTCCCCGGGGCTTAAGACAGCTACGTTTGTTGGTGTTATTGTGGTTTCTCCCCAATCACCTACATCTGCAGACACTGAATAGGTCTTGGATTCTGTGCCCTGGTTGGTCAGGGTAACTGAGTATACTGCGCTTTCACCTGCTGTAATGTCCTGTGATTCAGGCCCTATTGTGATTATTGTCTTGGATTCTGTAGATGGTTCGCTAGGCTCTATTGTTGGGCATAAGTCTCCTTCAACAACATCTATGCTTCTTGTTTCGCACTCTTCTTCATCGCCATCATCATATTCTACGCATACCCTTACGGTATATTCGCCTGGTTCTGCACAGTCTGGAATTCTCAGATAAAGCTCCTCTGAAGTTGTTGAATCGTCGCAGTCGTCCTCATCGCCGTCTGGGCAGTCCTCTGGATCCAGCTCGTCGATATAGTCTGAAGCTGAAATTCCCAGCTCAGGGAGGCTTACCTTAACCTTGATATCCTCTTCTTGTGATTCGCCCCTGTTCTTTACTCTTACAGCAGCTATTAAAGCTCTTCCTGCTTTCACGTAGTTCTCAGGGCTAAGTATAACATCCCTTATCTGAACTTCATTTTTAGGCGCATCGACCTCAAGGCTGAAATCAAGCTCATCTGCCAGACTGCCTGTATTGTCTTCAACTCTTACAATGAGGGTATATCTTTTTTGATCCATTCTTTGGGGCAAATCCAGCATCAACTTTTTTACATATGAAACATTTGTTTTCATATCAAAGGTATCTGTGACATCTTCGATAAGATCTCTGTCATTGCCTCTTATATACGCGGAAACCTGGACATCCTCTTCGTCCTGGTCGCTTGTAGTTGTTATTCTGACTTCAAGCTCGTCATTCTTTTCAACACCCAGAATTATGACATCGCCCTCTTCAAACTCCCGGCCTTCGACCTCCACAGAATTGATCTCAACGCTAGCAGCTGCAATTCCTGAAACTGCTAGAAGGCCGACTACAAACAAAACCATCAAACCGATAATCTTTAACTTCATTTTTTTACCCCCAATGTTTTTGAAAAGCTTATTTTTTTGCTACTCAGGTGTAATACGCAACTTATATATAAACTTTTCGCTTATTTAGTATATAATAGTAGTTAATAACTTTAACTATCTTTAAGTTGTTACTCTAAAATCCCTATACCTTGTTCTCCTGATACCGCTGAGGTCCGACAGCGAGATTCTGATTGAATAAACACCTGCAGGTGCATATTCCGGTATCTCCAGCATTACGCCCCTGCTCATCGCTTCTTCAATGTCCGGTCCCCTAAAGGGTCCCAGCTTCCTTGAAATCCCCAGCTCGGGAACAGTCACTCTTATAGTCGCGTATTTCACGTTTCTTCTGCCGATATTTTCAAATCGTAAATCAACGAACAGGATATCGCCAGCATCGACCTCATCATAGACAAGATGGTTGGTCCTGATGCTGTTTATAAGGAATTTTTGCCTGGGTAGTGTATCTTTCCTTGCATTCATTACTGAAAGGATATATTTTTGGGTATCATGAAGAAGACCGTCTGATGCCCTTACTTCAATCTCATACGTGCCTGTCTTCTTGGGCTCCCACTCAATTAGACCAGTATTTGAATCGATTGTCATCCCGACGGGAGCTTTTATCAATGAATACATGATTGAATCGCCGTTAGGATCAATTGCATCTACATCATACCTGTATAAGGAACAGAATCTTTCATCCTGGGGCCTGAAGTTATCCACAGGGTCAGAGATTATGATGGGTGCATCGTTATTGTCCTCGCTGTCATCGTCGCTGCTTCCGCATCCTGGATCATCAGGGTAGTCTATATAGCCATCGCCATCATTATCAAGTCCGTCCTCGCATTCATTCTCACATGCATCACCTATGCCATCAAAATCTGCGTCTGCTTGATCAGGATTATAAACCTGAGGGCAGTTATCCTCGCATGCCAAAAGACCATCTTCATCATTGTCATCTTCATTTGGTATTTGGCCGTCACAATCATTATCCTTGCCGTCGCATAGTTCCGGTGCCCCTGGATAGGTAAGAGTATCGTTATCGTCACAGTCTATAGGGCCGCATATCCCGCCTGTTATGTTATATCCATCCCCATCATAGTCTTCACAGTCCATAGTATGTACACATCTACAGCCTATGCAAGCGTCATTGGTGCCGTTATCCATATCATCGCACCCTGAATCATCTACGCATTCTGCGCCGCAGCTCAGGTTGCATTCAT